>JBGSKQ010000135.1:0-257341 GCA_041741095.1 Saprospiraceae bacterium | reverse complement strand
AGTACATAGTTCATAGTTCATAGTTCATAGTTCATAGTTCATAGTTCATAGTTCATAGTTCATAGTTCATAGTTCATAGTTCATAGTTCATAGTTCATAGTTCATAGTTCATAGTTCATAGTTCATAGTTCATAGTTCTTTAAAGATCCTCTGCCAAACGAAATCCCAAGATGTGGTTCCGTGTCTTCACATCATCCATGTCCCTAAAGTCGAGCCGCACATGGTCAGGATCATCCAGCCAGGAACCGCCCCGATAGACCCGGTAGTTTTCAAAACCTTTTTTAGTCCAGGCGTTGCCTTTGGAAGGGGCGTCCTCGTAGTTTGCATGCCAATTGTCTTCGCACCATTCCCATACATTCCCGGTCATATCATAAAGCGTAAGGCTGTTCGGTTTTTTCTTGCCGACGGGCTGGGGGTGTTTGTTTCTTTCGCTTAAAATCCAGGCTACCTCGTTTACATTGTTGCTGCCAGCGTAGATGGTGGTTTCCACAGCGGCCCCGCCTCTGGCAGCATATTCCCATTCTGCTTCAGTGGGTAGGCGGTATTGTTTGCCGGTCCTTTTTTTGAGCCTTTTTACAAATTCCTGGATTTCCATGTAGCTGATGTACTCGACCGGGCACATGTCGCATTTGCGGCCACCATCCAAAAAACTGGGGTTGTAGCCCATGACGGATTGCCATAAAATTTGAGTGACCTCGTAGCGGCACAGCCTATACGACGAGACTTTCACTTCCCGTTGCGGCACATTGGCTGTGTTGCAGCCACCTTTCGATTCATCGCAGCCCATTTTAAATTTACCGCCTTCGATGTCCACCATATTGGCCTCCAACCAACTCAATTCTTTCAATATTCTTTCACGGGTCGGAAAAGTGTTCATCGGTACGCCATCAAGCATGAAGGGCAGCGGGTCGTCAGAAAAAGGATCATTGCTGGTATTGTTGGCATTTTTGATGTGGATAATTTGGCCAATGTCCGAATTTGCGTTGCTGACCACCTCGGCCTTGGGTTCAGCATTGGCGGGTTCTTGTCCTGTGCTGCCAGCATTTAGCTTTGATACGGAAGAAGAATCCGTTGAAGCTTGGCCCAGTTTCTCCGGCTTTTTTGAATGGTTTGAAACGTCTTTATTCCCCTTTGTTTTGTTTTTTTCATTGTCTCCTCTTTGTTTCTCCTTCTCAGCCTTGCGTTTTTTGACCCGCTCGTCCAGATAGTCTTTGCCTTTTGAAATAATTTTATAATAAGATTCAGCCTTTTCCTTCAGCCTGCTATCCGGGTATTCCGCCAAAAATTCCACTATCAATGAATCTGATTTTTCGTTAATGGCCACCCGTAAATCCCGGTGTTGGCGGGCCAGACCATTGAATTTGCCGTCAGGATATTTCAACAAAAAAGTATCATAAGCCTCCTGCGTATCCTTCCATTGGGCTTCCTGCCAAGAGATGAACTCGAACAAACCCAAAGCCCACGACACCACTAATAACATGGCAAAAGCGGCCATCACCATGCTGTATTTTTTCAAAGTAGCGGCAACGGTAAAAGACCCTCCAGCTTTTTGGTTAGGCGTTTTCTCTGGGCTGTCCAGCACCGAAGCCGATGAAAACGCAAAGGAATAACCTGCGTTTTGAAAATCATTTCCTGCTTCTTCCTCTGGCACTGGCTGCGTCACGATTTGGATAAATTCTTCGAGGACGATTTCTTTCTTGCGCTCTTTTCCTGCAATCAGCTCTATCACAGAAACTTTCAACACCAAGGGCAATTTCCCCACTGACAAAGGAGTAACGTAAAATACCCACTCGGAATAGTCGTCTTCTTCCAGGAATTGTTCGGGCGATGAAATAGAAGCGATGTTGAAATTTTTGCCGCCTTCCGGGTCAATCAGCGCCACCTCCATTGCCTCGGAAATGCGGATGGACTGCATCACCGTGTCGCTGGTCAGTTCAATATTTTGGATGATAACAGACTCCTCGTAGGCAAGCCTGACAATGCACTTGGAGCGTTGCTGCAACTGCATTTCATGGGGTATCTTGTAAAGGACACTGCCTGTTTTGTTCTTTTTTGCGCCTTCTTTTGAAAAATCCTCCACTTGCAGGCTGTCCATAAAATTGAGCAAATCCTCCCGCAACTGGTTGTACTGGAGTTGCAGTTGATCCTCGGAAAGGATGCCTTTCACCCGTTTTAGGTTGGCCTCGTTGAGGCGGGATTCTATTTGTAAAAGGGAATTGAATTTGGGAACGTCGGGCGGGAAGTGGCTTTTAAGGGCTTTAATCACGGTTCCCATTCCTTCTTCGGGAAGCAGTTGCTTCAAATCCTTTTTTAGTTTGTTCAAATCTTCGGCCTGCATAGGGTGCTGGTGTTTGTTTTCAAAATGGTGTAGCAACCGATCGTTGAGATAAAAAGCAGGGAGGATCACATTAGTATTACAAATGTAATTTTTATCCAACAAACAGCCTAAATAATTTCAGGCTAAATGCTTTAAACAGACGGTTTAGTACATTTCAAAAAATAAATCCGACACAACGTCGTCGAGGTTTCAAACCTCGACGACGTTTTAGGCAACGTTATCGGAAAGTGATTTTTAGCAAATAGACATTGCTGTGGTAGGTCCAAATTCTGCTGTTTTAACCCGGGAAATGCTTCACCTTTTTCTTTTTCTCAAACGTGGCTGGCTCCACTCTTCCCGCTGTGCAAACTCAACAATCTTGCGCATCAGGCCGATGATGGTCAAAAAAAACAGGTAGCCAAATGTGAGGACAATGTAGAGCCACCGGTACGATCCAGCTTCGTTGATGCCCAGAGATGAAAAAAGGTAAGCAGCCAGCCCAGCGATACCGGCCAGCCCTACATAGCTCAAAATGGAACGGGTCCAGTAGTTGTCGAGGTTTGCTGACAAGAGGCTGATGACGCTGTTGAAAACCGCAAAAAAGAGGATAAAAGAAGCCGTGACCGTCCAAGGAAAACGTTGCTCGATATCTATGCCCGTTAATTGTAGGAATTTGGCCGCCACATCCACCAGTAGGATGGCTCCCAGCACAATCGCAGCTTGAAGGATGGGGTTCTGTATTTTAACCAGAAAGTTGGCGGAGGTCTGTTCCATGTAATTCTATTTTGGAAAAATGAAAAGGCAAAAACAACCTAAACACCTAAATACCTAAACACGCAAACACATTTTCAAGAAGCCACTTCCCCGAATAGATCAAACTCAGCCGCATCGGTAATTTTTACATCGGCAAAATCACCAATTCTAACAAATTGGGATTTGGCATCCACCAGCACCTCGTTGTCCACTTCAGGGGAGTCAAATTCGGTGCGGCCCACAAAGTAGCCGCCTTCCTTTCTGTCGAACAGGACTTTGTAGCAATGGTTGACCTTTTCCAGGTTTTTCCTAAAAGAAATCTCCTGCTGGATTTCCATCAGCCGGCTGGCACGTTCGGCCTTTACCTCGGCAGGAATGTCGTCTTCCAGTTCGTGGGCAGAGGTATTTTCTTCATGTGAATATTGAAAAACGCCGAGCCGTTCAAATTCCATTTCCTTCACAAAATCACATAGTTCCTGAAATTCCGCCTCCGTTTCACCAGGAAAACCAATCAGCATTGTTGTACGAATGGCAATGCCGGGCACTTTTTCCCTGGCCAGCCTGACCAATTCGGTGGTTTCCTCACGGGTGATTTGGCGGCGCATCCGCTCCAAGACGCCATTGGCGGCATGTTGCAACGGCATGTCAAGGTAATTGCAAACCTTTGGTTGTCTGGCCATTACGTCAAAAATTTCCACCGGGAATTTGCTCGGATAGGCATAATGCAACCTGATCCATTCGATGCCTTCCACTTCGCAAAGTGCGTCGAGCAGTTGGCCCAATTCCCTTTTTCTGTAAATATCTAAGCCGTAGTAAGTCAGCTCCTGGGCGATGAGCATGAGTTCTTTCACGCCCCGGCGGGCAAGGCTTTGGGCCTCTTTCACCAATTGTTCGATGGGCCTTGAAACGTGCTTGCCTCGCATGAGCGGGATGGCGCAAAAAGAGCAGGTGCGGTTGCAACCCTCCGAAATTTTCAGGTAGGCATAATGGGGTGGGGTAGTGATGAGGCGCTCGCCGATAAGTTCGTGCTGGTAATTGGCGTTCAGTTTGGCGAGCAGGCCGGGCAGTTCCAATGTGCCGAACCAGGCATCCACCTCTGGTATTTCCCGCTCCAAATCGTCTTTGTAGCGCTGCGAAAGGCAGCCGGTGACGTACAGTTTTTCAATGCCGCCCCCGCTTTTCACCCCAGCATATTCCAAAATAGTATCAATGCTTTCCTGTTTGGCCACGTCAATGAAGCCGCAGGTGTTCACGATGACAATGTTGGCGTCCTCGTCGTTGCTGTCGTGTACCACCTCATATTCGTTCGCCCGCAATTGCGTGATGAGGTTCTCGCTGTCCACCAGGTTTTTGGAGCAGCCGAGGGTGATGACGTTGACTTTGTCTTTGTATAGTTTTTTTGTCTTCATATTCAAATAACTTGCGGAAGTGATTCCACGAACAGCTTGAGGGACGGGTTGTTGTCCAGGCAGGCTTTTATTTTTCTTTTGCTTAATTTGGTAAAATTGTCGGACAATATTTTTGCCCGTTGATAGGCGTCCTTGGTTGGGGTTCTGATTCTGTTTTTTGTTAAAAACTTATGGAAGGCTTCTTTCGGGTTGATTGATTTTGAAGTGTCCTTATTTTCGTACAAGGCGTGAATCCAAGCTTCTGTTTCTTCAATGGCAATAGCAAAGTAGGTGTCGTCAATAAATTGATTATCAAGCCATTCGCAGATTTTTTCAATGGTTTTTTCCCGGAGTGTTAAACAATAATCTATGCCTTTAGCTGGCCTTTCTACCTCGTAACCATTTTCCCCGCATTCAGCAGTATCAATTTGGATAATGAGTTTTCTGTCATTTTCCACTATGTTCCTTGCGCCCAAAAAATAGCTGATTTTTTTCCTTTCTCGGCATTCCTGTTTTACCAAACTCCAGTTGCTGAACTCGTCAGGTTTTTTTCCATTTAAATCCGTTTCGTCAATCGCCCTTTCAGGCCTCAATGGCAACACATCGGAAGGTTTTTCAATCAACCCCACTCCATAGAGGATGTTTTCCACTACGGCCACATCGCTCCAACCTTCTGCAATGATTCCAAATTTCATATTTTTCAAAAGTGTTGAGGTACGGCACCCAAAAGCCCCCGCATCCAGAGTTCGGACAATTTGAGGCGCTGGCCGTCCACTTCAGCGTCGGGTTTAATTTTCAAACGTTCTACCCGGGTGTGGCCTTTGAAATCTCTTTCCACAATGAAAAGGCGCTGCTCATCGTCATGTAGGTTTAAACCATCCAATATAGCTGGGTTATGTGTGGTAATCAAAACTTGCTTGCCATTCTCTTTTTTCTTGGCCAATTTCACCAATTCCACCATCAAAGTCCGACACAAATGCGGGTTCAGCGCCGTCTCGATATTGTCAATGGCAAAAAACTTCGGCGTCCGTTTGCTGATGAAAAGCGCCAGGTAAAACAGGATGTGAAGGATCCCCTCGTTGGCGTTTTCGGCGGAGAAGATGTTGTTTTTCTTCGCCATGAATTTGTCCCGGAAATAGAGCTTGGATTGGCTTAGGTTGAGGTTGTGGCCTTGGAGGTGGAGAGCGCCTTCTCGGTCAATAATTATTTCTTCTAACCAAGGAACAACGAGATGCGCATGATCAAAAACTTCTTGAAATTCATCTTCAGATAGACTTGCAATTAGATAATCCAAATTTTCACCATTTATTCCTGGAATTGAATGGCTTATACTCCCTATTCCTCGTAGTATATCAGTTGAAAGATGGAATATTTTATAACTTGTTGCTAAAGGATCATTTCCTCCATTAGGTCGGGCAGAGATAAATTCTTGTTCATTATTTAAATCGTAACGTTTATCTAGCCATTGGGAAAAAATATCATCTGGGTTTGAGACGGTTAAGACGTTCTCATATCTTTTTTCTGCCCCATCGGTAAATCTAAATGTAGTAGCTATTTTGACTTCCTTTTGTTGCTCTTTTCCCGAAAAAGAACTGAATGTCAATGATGGTTTTGTAACTCTAATTCCCCTCAGAAATAGTTCATCGTTACTCATTTTCCATTCCTGATGGGCAGCAAACATCCCCACCGCCTCCAAAATATTCGTCTTCCCGCAGCCATTCTCCCCGATGAACACGTTCACCCGGCCCAGTTCGATGGACTCTTTGTAGATGGACTTGAAGTTTTCTATTTCGATTTTTGTCAGCATAAAAATTTGGATAAGGCCGCTAAATTACTCAAAAACAATTGTTTAGGTTTTTTCTTCAATGGTGTCAATCGTACTTTCGCTAAGGATGTTTTTTGCCTCCAACCCCAACTCCTTTCCTTTCTCCAGCATAAACTGGTAGGCCGACTCAAAACTATTCTGTACCTCCCCTTCCAATATCGCCTCCCGGATGGCATTTTTGATGATGCCCACTTCCCGGCTGGGCGGAATTTCGAAAGTGTTCATAATGTCAATGCCGGAGACGGGCGGCTGCCAGTTGCGCATCCGGTCGCTTTCTTCCACTACGATCAGGCGTTGCCGGAGGAACTCGTAGTTGCGCAGGTATTTTTTCACCTTGGCGTCGTTCTTCGAGGTGATGTCGGCCTCGGCCAGCATCATGAGGGAGTCAATGTCGTCGCCGGCCTCGAAGAGCAGTCGGCGCACAGCGCTGTCGGTGATTTCTTCCTGCGATAGGGCAATGGGGCGCAGGTGCAGTTGCACCATTTTCTGCACGAATTTCATGTGTTCGTTCATGGGCAGGCGCAGTTTTTTGAAGATGCGGGGCACCATCGCAGCACCCAGGTTTTCGTGGCCGTGGAAAGTCCATCCTTCTTCGGGGTGGAAGCGTTTGGTGGGCGGCTTGGCGATGTCGTGCAGCATGGCGGCCCAGCGCAACCAGATGTCTTTCGATTTGTGGGAAAGGTTGTCCACTACTTGCAGGGTGTGGTAAAAATTGTCCTTATGGCCGATTCCATTCCGAACTTCAACGCCGTGCAAGGCTACAAATTCTGGGAAAATTATCTTCAACAAGCCCGAGTTGAACAACAGTTTGAAGCCAATAGACGGTTTCTCAGCCGCCAATATCTTTTCCATTTCCGCCGTAATGCGCTCCTGCGACACGATGTGGATGCGGTTGCGGTATTTGGAAATGGCCTTTAGCGTTTCGTCTTCTATTTTAAAATCCAGTTGGGTGGAAAAACGGATGGCCCGCATCATGCGCAAGGGGTCGTCGGCGAAGGTTTGTCCAGGGTCAATCGGCGTTTTCAATAGCTTTTGCTCCAAATGTTCCAGCCCCCCGAAGGGGTCAATGATATTGCCGAAGTCTTCGTCGTTGAGGCTGACGGCCAGGGCGTTGATGGTTAAATCACGGCGAAGTTGGTCGTCTTCGAGCGTACCTTCTTCCACGTCGGGCTTGCGGCTGTCAGCCCGGTAGCTCTCCTTTCGTGCGCCCACGAATTCGAGTTCCATGTCGTTGTGCCGCAACATGGCCGTGCCAAAACGGCTGTAAACGACCACCCTCGGCCGGGGCGACATCATACTGGCCACCCGGTGCGCCAATTGGATGCCGTCGCCCACGCAGACAAAGTCTATGTCCTTGGTGGGCCGTGCCAGCAGCCTGTCACGGACGTAGCCGCCGACCACGTAGGCTGGCACCTTGCATTGTTTGGCAGCTTTTGAAACAATGGTGAAAATCTCTCTTTCGTGCGGTTGTATGTTGAATACCAATGGGTTGGAACTATAAATGATGAACTATAAATGATGAACGGAACTCCAGGGCTTCAAACAAACTCCATTTCCCCATATTCCTCCATTATTTTATCCAAAATGCCATAAAGTGCCTCCGGCTCATCCTCTGTCACTAAGGCGCTCCGATGGGTTTTGATATTGGGAAAACCCCTGAAATAATTGGTATAGTGCCTTCTCGTTTCCAAAACGCCGAGCTTTGGGCCTTTCCATTCGATGGCGTGGCTGAGGTGCTGCCGGGCAGCTTCTACACGCTCCTCGGTGGTCGGTGGAGGCAGCAGTTCGCCCGTTTCAAAATAATGCTTTATTTCCCGAAACACCCAGGGGTAGCCGATGCTCGCCCGGCCAATCATGATGCCGTCCACGCCGAAGCGCTTGCGGTATTCCAGCGCTTTTTGAGGGTTGTCCACATCGCCGTTGCCGAAGATGGGGATGGCCATGCGGGGGTTGTTTTTTACGGCGGCTATTTGCGTCCAGTCGGCCTCGCCTTTGTACATCTGCTTGCGGGTGCGCCCGTGGATGGTCAGCGCCTGTATGCCCACATCTTGCAGGCGCTCGGCAACTTCCACGATGTTGATGGATTTTTCGTCCCAGCCGAGGCGGGTTTTGACGGTGACAGGTTTTGAGGTGCTTTTCACGACGGCGGCGGTCAGTTCTACCATTTTTGGGATGTCCTGCAAGAGGCCGGCACCGGCCATTTTGCAGGCAACCTTGGCTACCGGACAGCCAAAATTGATGTCAATGATGTCGGGGTTGGCATTTTCGACGATGTGGGCGGCCTCTATCATAAAGTCCAGTTGACCGCCAAAATATTGGATGCCGATGGGCCTTTCGTAATCGTAGATGTCGAGTTTGCGGAAGCTTTTTTCTGCTTCGTGTACCAAACCCGCTGCGCTGATAAATTCGGTGTACATCAAATCGGCCCCTTGTTCCTTGCAAAGGCGGCGGAAAGGCGGGTCGCTCACATCCTCCATCGGGGCGAGCAGCAGCGGGAATCCGCCCAGTTCTATATTGCCGATTTTTACCATCTTAAAAGTCGCCTGTTGATTAATGTCACCTGAACAAATTTTCTATTTGAACTTTTCAAGGTGTAACTTTAGAGCTTACAAGTATTATTAAAGGGCCGCAAATTTACAGCGATTGCGGCAAAAACACTTGTTTGGGCCTTATTATTCAAAATGGCCCACCTTGTTTTGTGAAAAGAAGGCTGACCTATTGCCAAATTCAGTTCGCCCAGTCATCAAACCTACAGCTATACGCATCTAACTTTTACCCACCTTAACTAAGCCCAAGCGGCTTTTCAAAAAAAATTTCCTTTTGCAGGGATATTCTGCCTGGCCGTTTGGCTGTGCGGATTAAAATTTGTGAAATACCTGAATTTGAAATTATGTTTTGCAATAAACAACATTTTGGTACAATGTTCTTTTTTGATGCGTAAATTTTAGGTCATTTCAAAATTAAATTTTGGAAAATCGTTTGACTTAATGAAAGAACCCGCACACTTTTGCGGTCAGAAATTTCAAACAATTCATTTTGAAGGAACCCTTGAGGATACCCAAAAACCATCCCCAGGGTTCTGAAAAAACCAAAAATTTTGATCCATGAAAAATGTCCTTATTCTTCTCACAGCTGTTAGTACCCTTTTATTTGCCAACCTGGCGAACGCCCAAACCGGAAAATTCACCCTCAACGCAGGGATAGGTTTTGAGCCTACCATGTATGCCGACGAAGCCAACATCAACACACCCCCAGTTTCATTGAAAATTGGCTACCAGGTAACCCCAGCCTTCAGCGTAAACGCCTTTGGCGGCTACTCTTCTGCCACTTCCCAGTCTTATCTGATTTCGGACGGTCAGTTGGCCAACGTAACGAACAAGCACCTGCTGATAGGCCTGCGTGGCGAACTCCGCAGGGAACTTTCACAACGTTTCGATGTGTACGGCGGCGGTATGTTTGGCTACAGCGTTAGCAATCTCGAAGAAACTGACCCGCTCACCGGCCAGGACATTGACCGCCAAAATGGCGGCCCGACGCCCTATAATCCTAATGCGCCAAAAGGAAAATTGATGTATTCGGCATTTGTCGGTGGTACATTTTATATGGTCAACCACGTGGGCGTTTTTGCCGAAGTGGGCTATGGCGTTTCATTGGTGAACGCTGGCCTGGCTTTCAGGTTGTAAGAAACGGTTTTAAACCCCTCAACGGCCATAAAACGCCATCTTTTGAACTCATACTTCGGCAATTTTTTCAGCAATAGCACTGCTATTCCTTAAAAAATTTCCTGTGTCTGAGTCCAAAATCTGACATTTTCTGTCTCGTCAGGGGTTTAAAACCGTTTCTAAGATATTAGTCCCAAGAAAATATTTGAAAACGGAGCGGCAGGGTCAATTCCTTGCCGCTTTTTTATTTTTGGTAAAATAGGCGGCAGGCCAGTTCCGAGCCAATGGCGCTGATAAAGAGCCTTTCTTTTTTGTTGCTCAACAACTTTTGCGTCCAATCCGTCAGGCCACCATCCATCAGGTTGAGCTCAAGGCCAGATGCGTTGATTGCATCTATTTGAAAACATACTTTTTGGTAATAGTTCATCGCCTTCTTTCGCTCCGGCCAAAAGGAAAAGGTGACTTGCGGAAAAGCTAATCTTAAATTGCTAAATACCTCATTCTCAACTCCTTCGGAAAGGCGGGGTTCCAACAGCGTTATTTTTACAGCAATCTGTTTGAAGTGAAAAGGGCTGTTTTGAAAAGTCATCAAGTGAAGGTAAAACGCCAGATGTTCTTTCAGGGAATTGATTTCGAATAAAAAACTGCCCTCGTCACGGCCTGCCGTACACAGGCAAAATAGCCGAAAGTGCGACAGAAATTTTGGGTCGGGCAAAGCCTGTGTCCTTATCAGGCGATGGCTGGTTCAGAGCCTGACCGATTCTGCACTTTTTGGGTTTGTTACCAACATTTCCCGCCTACGCAAGGCACATTCCAGGGCCAGCACATTGGTACAATCAGACAACACCTCCGAATTCCTGGCCGTGGCCATCACCTTGTCCTGGTGGACGGTGGCCATGGCGGCGCAGGTTCCCAAAGGCGCTACGGGCGACAGTTCCAGCCATTCAAATTTTCCGTCCGTCACTTCCATAGCCAATTGGTCGAACATACGCATAGCGCCCGCATCGGTAGTGGCAGGTTTCACAAATCTGTCGTATTGGTACTGGTGCAACAAATCTGCCGGCGACAAAACGGCGGTACGTTCAGCATAAACCGCCATCAACAGCGACTGCAAATCAGCAGGGCTGAGCTTTTTGGCGAGGAGGCCTACCAAATCTGTGACGCCAGTTTCTTTTTCGAGCCGGGCCAGTAGTTTATGGTTCATTTTACCAACCGTTTGATTGGTTAGTAAAAAGCAGAAAAACCTTTAATGGTTCCTGGGATGCCATCGGTGTTTCATTTGTCGGCTTGATAAAATTTTGGAGACCGTTTAGCGGCGGGGTGAAAAGATTGGCGTGAAACATTTGTCGGTGAATGTGCAATTTTTTCTACATTGCCACTTCATTTACCAACTTTATCCATTCAAATTAAATCATTCGTTATGGAACTTAAAAATACCCTGGACCTGGGGAAATTCCCCAATACCGAATGGGAACTACATTTCAAAAGCCTCATTTTCAATAATAAGTTTGTGGTTTTTGTGGTGGTTGGCACCGACGATAAAAGCAAGTGGCTGGTGCAAACTGCCGACGTCTTCGCCACGGGCGCTGCGCAGGGGGTACAGCGAAAGGTCATTTGGTCGCCCGACAATGTGATTTTGAAAACCCACCTCGAAACGCTGCTGCTGACCAGCCCCAACTACAAACCTATTGACTTCCCACGCATCAACGGTTTCACCCTCAGCCCGCAAAAGCACGAGGTCAAATACCTCTACAACCTGGACAGCAACTACCAGCCTCTGCATGTCAGCTTGGGTTATTGGTGGGCCAGCAAGCCAGAGAATGTCATTTGAAACCAGCCAGTTTTCTCTTTCCAAATGTTAAAACATGCCGTCGTTGAGCGGCCAATCATTTCAACAAAAGCCAAACTCAATGAATAATTTAAAATCGTGCTTAACGCTTGCCCTTTTGATGGTTTTGTCACAAATGGCGCAGGCCCAGGTTTTTGATTTGTACGAATTCAATTTGTACCAAAAAAAAGGCGAAAACCCATCCATCAAAATAAAGGATGGCGGCATCGCAGATATCAACTCCACCCTGGTGGTCATCCTCAATAAAAAAGCCATCGCCGAAAAGTCGCAAGTAATGTCCGGCGGCGCACCCATCAATTCCCAGGATTTGGTGAAACTGAAAAAACTGCTTCAAAACCAGCAGCGAATACTTGAACTGCTGAATGAGGATGTGTCAAAACCCGATTTTGAAAAATTGGGCGAACTGGCCAATTACATGATTGATTTTTCGAATGAGGTACTGGCAGACTCAGTATTGGGGGCCATCTATACCGAGGCTTTTAACGAGTACATGGCCAAGCTGGAAACAGGCCAGGTCACCGGCTCGCCCGATGCGTTTATTTTTTCCTATTTTATCAATAAAACAGAAGAGCTGGCCAGTAGCATCAGCAGTGCAATGGGCGATTCCGATGTGAAATTTTCGCTGGTGGGCAACCTGCGCTCACGGAAAGGCAGGCGGGCCATCAAGCTGTCCAATGAGTTCGACAACCTGGCGGCAGAGTATTTTACCGTGCCGCAGTTTGAGTTTGCGCTGTCCGATGACGACAAGAAGGAACTTCGCCAAATCGCCAATTTTACCCAAAACATAAAAGCGCTGAAAGAAAAGGGCGAAAAGAAAATAGATGAACTGCTCAACCAGTCTTTTCAGTCAAAATTTTGCATCGAAAACCTGCACGAGCAGTTGAAAAATATCAACGAGCGGGCTTCTACGCTGTTTCCAAGCAAGGCAGACGAAGTGAAGAGCAATTTGCAAAAACCCTATTTCGAGGCCAGCGAATTAGTGCTGAAATATACCAAGGGCCAGGGCATAGCCGACGAGGTGGACAACGTCCAATTGTTGGTAGGTTTTAACGACGACCTCGTTACCACGCAGCAAAAGGTGGACAGCCTACTTTTCCACATGGATCGAGGGCTGGCCGCCGTGGTGGCCGATATGCCTTCCGACCCCGTTTTGCTGCAAATCCGCCAAACCTATGATGGTTGCAAAGCCAGCCTGAAAGCCGACCGTGACAGGATGGTGGCGATTTACCAGGATGTGACGACCTTTCTCGACCAAGCCCGTCGGGCCGTGGAGGCTGTTGACAAAATTTCTGAAAAAATAAAACGGCTCGATTTCGACCAAATACCTGAAAAGGCATTTATTGACCTGACGGAAACTGGTTTTCGTGAAAATGGAGACCGGATGCACATCAAAGCAGTGATTTGGAGGGAAGTGGATGGCAAGGAAAAACCCCTAACCATTGATGAACGCATTTTTACGGTACAGCAGATTGGGGTCTTCTCCGTGGTGAAACCCTTGCTTTTGCTCGCCAACCCGTTTGACGACAACAGTCCGAATGTACAGCTTAAAAGCGATTTTCAGTTTGCCCCTTCCTACTCGATGTTGTTTAAGGTTGGCAGCCGGAAAAGCAACGCATTCAACAATTTCTGGAGCCCTGGCCTCGGCTTCAATTTTTCCGCCACCGATTTTGATACCGACGGCATCCCGGAATTCGGGGCAGGATTGGAACTAAGCCTGATTCGTGACTATCTGGCCGCCGGGCTCGGCTACAATTTTGGCGCCGACGAAACCTATTATTATTTTGGGTTCCGGCTGCCCTTTGGCGCCGTGCCGCTGCCGCTTTTCAACAATGTGGAAATACCGCAATAATGAAATAGTCATTGGTCATTGGAGGTCATTAGACATTGAGGATCAACTGATTGTAGGAAAATTGGCATTAATTTTCAATGTGACCAGTAATAAAGAAAAAGCCCCTGTAGATTGCTCTGCAGGGGCTTTTTTAATTAGCCTTCTTTCATAGGCCAGCTTTGTAGCTTGATTTTGATTCAGGAATTTTGAATCATCATCGTCACCACGCCAGCCAGGCCGACCAGGATCATCAAAATTGGAAAGAACATGGACCCCGGTGAGTTGCTTTTTACAGTAGTTAGCCCTGTTTGTGGGTTTTGATAGTGTTCCAGACTTAAAGAAGTGTGAGGAGTAGTCTTGCTAAACATGAGTTCATGGATTTATAAAAGTTGAAAAGGGATTATAAAAATGTCTTCAGCCAAATACGGTACTGGAAAAAACTCGTCCATCCCAGGCATCAGGCGCAGGAAAATAGCCGAGCATCAAAGCCATGTATTGAAAAATGGCGCAATTGCTGGGCAAAGCCATACACCTGCCGCTGGGGCAGTTTTCTTTTTTAATGATTTCTGAAGACCAATGAAAGGATTATAACTTGCTTGTCCGCTCTTTCCACCTGGATTTGGAATAGGATGGATTGTTCAACGTGTTTGCACCGGTTTGTTTGGTACAAAATTCCCAGGAGGAGGATTATAATCGGTGGAGTTTTTTCGCTAACGGTCAAGCACCACGCCAGGCGTGGGTAATTTTCTGTCGTTACGCAAAGGAGGAAATAGTGTTTCCTTTTAGTAAGTGTTAATCTTTAAGTACAGTGTTTCAGTAGTGTCGAAAAATACGGTAGAGATGCATGTTTTTCACAATCTTTTTCAAAGGCAGTACAGGCGATTCCCTCGGTGGGCCAGCCGTCGAATAGCTGCTGGAGCCACATTTGCCCTGTACCCTGTGTGTTCTTCCGTTCCCTGCCCCACCAATACGTTTCAGGTGGGTATTGTAATGCGCTTTTTTCGCAAAGCGTGACGCAAAAGTATTTTACAAATCTTAAAAATTAAAATATTTAATGAACTTTTTTTTGCTTTTCCACATCCCTTGGCTTTGAAGCTTGAAAATTGGCAGTGTTAACTTAACTTTGCCAGCGCCGGCTTAGCCTGAGCTTCCTTACATTCCCTTCCTTCCATCTTTTATCCAAAAGTAGCGGCACTTGATAGAATTATTTACATGCACTAGCCTGTGCTGCTCTAACATTGTTTCATTTTAAAAACAATACGTATGGAGATTGGTAACAACACATTTTACTGTAAGCCCATTAAACTTGTTGCATTAGCTATAGGCTTTTTATTAACAATCCCCGTCTTTGGGCAAAAGACCTGGTCATTGAGGGACTGCATCGAATATGCCAGGGACAACAGCCTCTCGCTCAAACAGGCGCAGTATGGGGTGGATTTGGCGAAGTTGGATGATAAACAGAACCGACTGGCAAGGTGGCCCAGTTTGAATGCAGCCGTAAACGGTGGTTTTCAGTTTGGCCGAACCATTGACCCTGTTACGAACTCGTTCAACACTCAACAAATCGCTTTTAACAGCTATGGGGTGGATGCCGGGATGACATTATTTTCGGGTGGCCGCATCAATAATAACATCAAGCAGGGCAAAGTTGACGTTGAAGCTTCGCAAGCGGATGCCCTAACCGCATTTAATAACTTGGCACTCAATATCGCCAGTGCGTATTTGCAAATTTTGATGGCTGATGAACAATTGACCGCAGCCACCAACCGCCGCAATTTGTCGCAACAACAATTGGATCAAACAGACAAACTCATTGAGGCAGGCACCATTCCGGCCAATGATAGGCTGGATGTTTTGGCACAAATAGCCCGTGACGAACAGACCATTATTCAATCCCAAAATCTAATTGACATCACATTTCTCAACCTCAAAGAGTTGATGCAAATAGACCCAACTACAGAAATGCAGTTGGAAAAACCCCAATATTCCATCCCTGCTGATGCAAATCCAGAGGGCCTTACTTTTATTGAAGTATATAACACGGCCTTGAATTCGCAGCCGCAAATAGTGGCCAATGAGCTGCGGCAAGAAAGTGCTGAGATTGGAGTGGACATAGCCAGGGGGGCATTGATGCCTACTTTAAATTTATTTGGTGGTTTAAATACCAGCTGGTCCAGCGCAGGCAAAATCCAGACAGGTTCTTTTATTGATACATTTTATCAAACAGTGATCTTTGAAAATATAACGGAAGAAGTGGGGTTTCCAAGCGAGAATCCAATTATCGGCGACAACCCGTATTTCGACCAACTTGATCAGAACTTTGGGCAAAACTTTGGGCTAAACCTGAGCATTCCTATTTACAACAATGGGCGGAACAAAATCAATGTGGAACGGGCCCAAGTCAACATCCTCAGCGCCAAATTGCAAAGCGACCTCACCAAACAACAGCTCAAAAACGATGTGCAACAGGCCATCGCCAACGCCCGTGCAGGCAGGCTTTCGTTGGCCGCCGCCGAAAGGTCGCAACAGGCAGCACAGGTGGCCTATGAAAATGCGGACAAGCGTTTCCGCTTGGGGGCCATCAACAATTTACAGCTTATCACGGCCCGGAATACCCTCGACATTGCGGAGACTGAATTGATCTCAGCTAAATACGACTACCTGTTCCGCCTTAAAATCATTGATTTTTATCTCGGCAGGGAGTTGAAACTTGATTGATGGCAAGGGGTACAAAAGAGCTATATTGCTTGCCATTCAAATCCTGACAAACCAAAATTTCACCAATCTTTTATCCAACTATGGCCACGAAAAAGAGAAAGAATACCCTTATTTATGTGCTTCTTGGACTGGTGGTAGTGCTGATTGGCGTTGCCATTTACAAAGGGAAAACCAGGAAAACAGGCGAGGAAGTACAAACTGAAAAGGCGGCCCTTCGCACCATTCGGGAAACGGTGGAGGCAAGCGGCAAAGTTTTTCCTAAAACTGAAGTCAAAATCAGTTCCGATGTTTCTGGTGAAATAGTGGAACTGTACGTGCAGGAAGGCGACAGTGTAAAATCCGGCCAAGTGCTGGCCCGTGTTGACCCCGAAGCTTACAATTCCCAGGTGGAGCGGGCGCAGGCAGGGGTAAACAGTTCAAAGGCTTCGGTGGCCAACGCCCAGTCGCAAATAGAGGCGGCCAAGGCCCAGAAAGCGCAGATAGAGGCACAGTTGGCCAACGCCAGGGACATCCACAAGCGCAATGAGAAACTGTTCAAGGAAGGCGTTTTGTCGGAGCAGGATTACGAGGCTTCGCAAACCAACGTGCGTTCCCTCGAATCAAACTTGCGCTCTGCCGAAGCCAATATACGGTCCGCCGAGCAAAGCACCCGTGCTTCGGAATTTCAGGTACGCAGTGCAGAGGCTACGTTAAAGGAAATCAGCACCAGCCTAAAGCGCACCACCATTTATGCCTCCATGAGCGGCATTGTTTCAAAACTCAATGTCGAAAAAGGCGAGAGGGTAGTGGGCACATCCATGATGGCGGGTACTGAAATCCTGCGCATCGCCGATTTGAGCGAAATGGAAGTTCAGGTAGAGGTGACTGAAAACGACTTGCCAAGGATTGCCTTGGGCCAAAATGCCGATATTGAAATTGACGCTTACCTGGATCGTAAGTTCAAGGGCAAAGTGGTGGAAGTAGCACACACGGCCAATAATTTGGTGGGCAGTACTGGTACGGGTGTCGTAAACCTTACGACGGACCAGGTAACCAACTTCGTGGTGACAATTGACGTTGACCCTGCCTCTTATGCGGATTTGATAAAACCGGGCAAGCCATATCCTTTCCGCCCTGGCATGTCATCTTCAGTTGAAATCAATACAAAAACCCTTGATAATGTGGTAAGTGTGCCCATCCAGGCCATCGGAAGCAGGGAGCGGGATAAAGACCAAAACAAGCCAGAAGCCCAAAAAGTGAACCAGGCCAACCCGGTTGACGATGATGACATTTTGGAGGTAGCCTTTGTTGTGATGGGCGACACCGTGGATATGGTAGAAGTGAAAACCGGCATCCAGGACGACGAGTATATTGAAATAACCACCGGACTAAAAGAAGGGGACGAAGTGGTGGTCGGGCCTTACACCGCTGTTTCAAGAAAACTGGAAAAAGGCGCTGAAATCAGTGTCAACAATGACAAAGACACGGAAAAGGACAAGGATAAAGACAAGGCCAAAGAATAATCTTCAGGTAATAAGATAATGAAGAAAGGGCAGCGAAGGCTGCCCTTTTTTTATTGCCAAATTGTAATCACTTTTTTGCCATAATTGATGGTAAATTTTCCAGACTGGAAAAACGGATAACCGAGCAGGCCATCCACATTGTTGCTTTCCAAATTGTGCAGTTGGGATATATCGGTGAGGATGTAACGCATGTTCCAATAGTTCTTCCCGGCAATGGTTGTTTCCAAAATATCGGCTGCTTGATATCGGTCGCTGTTTTGGGTCAGGCCAATCACATTGGTAGATTTTACTGGCGCAAAAAGTTCAGGTGCGATTTCTGGTTTTCTCCCAATGTCCATCAAATTCACCCCTGCCCCTGTATCCAGCCCAAATCTGAACTTTGCATCGCCTATTTGCGCTTCTATGACTGCCAGGTGCCCTTCCATTTCAAAAGGTATTTCTGCCTGCAGTTTCCAGCCATCCATTTTTGTGGTGCCGCCAGTTGGAACAAGCCTAAGTTGCTGGTTTTCAAAGTCAAGGAGCAAATCCATATTGCCAAAAAACTCGTAACCTATCAGACCTTTCAAGGGTTTTCCTGCCAAAAATTCCAGGTGTCCGATGTCCATGCTCAGGGCGTCCAGGTTAAATTTTTTGATGCCGGCCCAAGTGAAAACGTTGATTTTTTTCCATTCGCCCATCAAATCGCCGTTCAAGGTATTGGCTTGTTTGGAGCTTTGGTCGGAAGGGACACCGTTCAGTATCATCATGGGCGAGCCGGTGTCGAGGATAAAATTCCCGCTTTCGCCGTTTATTTCTGCCTCCACGATGATGAGGCCCCGCACCAGTTCAAATGGAGTGCTAAAGGATTCTAAAGGGTAGGATTTTTCAAAAGGAGTGCTTGAAAATAAATGGTTGTAATTTACAAATGCGCACAGGCCATAGCAAATGATCAATGCTGTTCTTCTCATGTTAGTGTTGTTTTTTGTTAAGCAGCCCAACTAAAATCAGGCTGTAGCATGATTGTTCAATGAGAAGGGGGTAATTGCGGACTCAGTAGTTTCTTTTAAAATTTGATTGACGTGCGAAGCCGGGAATAGCGCCGAGGAAAGTTGCTATTGCAGTTGTACAAAAAACTGCAGAGTAGCAGTTGCAGTAGGGTAAAGAATTTGGCTAAACTTCGGCAGATTGATTACCACTGCTGCTCCTAAAAAAAATCACAAAGGGGGAATTGAAAGGCGGGATAATTGATAAATGAAAATTTTGTGCCAGCTTGAGCAAGTGGCTGTTAGAAACGGATTTACTTGGTTTTTAAAATTGGAAAAACAGCGTCGAAAAATAGCCTATTGCAAGTGCTTTTTCAAAAAACCAAGCATGGCCTTATAAAATTCAAACCTGTTTTCCTCATTGTGGAAGCCATGCCCCTCGTCATATTTCACCATGTACAACACCTCGACCCCACGTTTGCGGAGCGCTTTTACGATTTGATCGCTTTCGTCAATATTGACTCGTGGATCATTGGCGCCCTGCACCACAAAAAGCGGCGTTTTTATTTTGTCAATATGGAAAACGGGCGAGGAAGCCTGCATATAATCCTTGTCTTTTTCTGGGTTTCCCACCATCTCGTACATCATATCCAAATAGGGTTTCCAATAGGGAGGTATAGTGTTCATGAAGGTGAAAAGGTTGGAAACCCCTACATAATCTATGGCACAGGCAAATAGGTCGGGCGTGAAGGTGACGCCTGCCAGGGTTGCATAGCCGCCATAACTCCCTCCATAAATTGCCATCCGATTTGCATCGGCAATCCCCTCGTTGATGAGCCAATTGACACCGTCGGTGATGTCGTCCTGCATTTTTTTGCCCCATTGTTTGAAGCTGGATTCCCAAAACTGCCGTCCATAACCCGTACTTCCCCGGTAGTTCATTTGAAAAATAGCGTAACCACGGCTCGCCAGCAGTTGTATTTCGGGGTTGTATCCCCAGGTGTCACGCACCCAAGGCCCCCCGTGGGGATTGACGATGACGGGCAGGTTCTTGTGTTTTTTGCCCAATGGCAAGGTCAAATAACCGTTGACGGTCAGGCCGTCCCTTGTAGTATAGGACACGGGCTTCATGTGCGACATATCTTCCTCGGATAGCCAAGGGCTGACTTCGGCAATCTTCGTCAACTCATCTGTTTTCTTGTCATATAAATAATAAGCGCCCAGGGATCGGTCGCTGTAGGTCCTGATCATAAACTTGCTTTCTTCCTTGTCGGTGGCCGTCACCACGATTTCATAACCTTGCAGTTCCTGCTCCAGGCGGCGGTAGCGCTGCTCTGTTTCATTGTCAAGAAAAAACAAATGCCGCTTATCGGTCAAATAGGAAATGGCGGTCGGCACTTTTCGCTTGCGGCTGTATCCCAACGAAGTAACGTCCACATCGGGATGGGAAAAAATGGGTTCGCCTTCTTCCTGGCCAGTTTTCAAGTTGAGTTTCAAAATCACTTGTTTGTCACGGCCAATATTGGAAGTGGCATAAACGAGGTCGTCATTTTGAAAATCAAAAAATAGCGGGGTGACACCTTCCCGAAAATCGGTGGTGATGACTTCTTGGAATGGATCCTCTTCGGTGGCCCGATAAAGCAAGGTGTTGTTGGTACCGCTTTTTACTTTGTTGGCAATCCTGATCTTGCCCTTGTGGTCGGTCATCCAACTATCAATTGGCGCTGCCGGGTTGGAGTTTTCGGCCAGTTGTTTGAGTTCGCCCGTGGCAATGTTTAATCGGTAAGGTTCAAAAAGGGCAGGGTTGTTTTTGTTCATGGACACAATGATCTGGTTTTCAATGTCTTCCAAATCGTCAATCAGATCAATCCTAACCCCTTTGAAGGGTGTCAATTCCTTCAAATTGCTGCCATCTGCCGCCACGGAATAGAGGTGGAAATTTTCGTCGCCGCCATCGTCTTTGGCAAACACAATTTTGTCGTCTTTCCAAAAATACCAAGCAATATCACGGTCGGTCACGGAGGTGACCCTGGTGGCTTTTTTTTGTTTTGTTTTTTGGACAAATAAGTTTAGCCTTCGTTTATAAGGCCCCAGGTAGGAAAAGTATTCGCCGTCGTGGGAGAGCTGGTACCTTGATTTTTTAGGCAAACGGAAGAAATCTTCCACGGAATATTTTGAGCTTTCCGTGTTGTTTTTGATGAGGCCAAACAGTTCCTTTTTAGAAGATGGGAGTGATGGATCGCCTGGCAGTTGTATTTTTGCGGTGCTTTGATCGGTCATTTTTCAAATTTCTTGGTTCAAGATTTTCTTTCAATTTACAATGGGCGCAAAAGCGGCTGGAAAATTAGGAAAAGCGCAGGTTTTGTGTCAATCGGCGGTAGAAAATGAAAATGCTTGAACGGATTTATCGTTATCTTTGAAAAAACCATTGGCTAAAAACATACTTCGCCTCAAAGAAGTTGTTAGTAATAAACCCTCTTATTTCGCCAAAAACACATATTTACATGTACTCACAGGAAGATATTCGAAAAGCAAAAAAGAAAGTAAAATCGAAAAAGGAATTTTACCAACACCTGATGTCCTTTGTCATCGTCAATTTTTTCCTCTTTGCCCTGAACATGATCACTTCCCCATTTACCTGGTGGTTCCATTTTCCACTGCTGGGCTGGGGCGTTGGCCTTGCCTTCCACTACGTAGATGTTTTTGGAATTCCAGGGTTTGACATCCTGAGCAAGGAGTGGGAGGAACGTGAGTTGGACAAAGAGCTTAGGCGCAACGATTCCAACGAGCCAATCAAGACTTCCCGGCCAAAGCAGCCTATGGAAAAAGAAGAACTGGAACTCAAAGAGCTTCGGAAAAATTACGATGAATCAGAATTTGTATGAGCATGAAAGAATATGATCCAATCTACCGGGAAGCCCAGCGGAGAGTGCAGAAAAAAGCTGGTTTTTATAAACACCTCTATAGTTTTCTCATCTTCAACGGATTTTTTTTCACGGTAGCGCTTTTCAGGGGCCGCCCGTTTGCGCCGTTCGTGGTCACATTGGGGTGGGGGATTGGCCTCGCCATTCATTATATAAAAGTGTTTGGATTTCCTGGTTCAGGTATTCTCAGCAAGGAATGGGAAGACAAAGAGGTGCAAAAAGAAATGAACCGCATGGCAGGCAAAAACCGCACAGAAAAAGAGGAGCAACTTGAGCTAAAGGAGCTTAGAAAGAATTATGACGATTCGGAGTTGGTATAGACTTTTTTAGTTAATATGCTTAACAATTGCTGGCGTAAAAAATACTTTTTTTTCACATTTTAGTTTCACACATTGGGATTGTAAAAATTTGTCATTCAATTTTTTATACATTTTTGTACTACATTTTGATGTCACAAATTTTATAGATAATGATGCCCATCCCTTGCCTTTTGGACGAAGAAGGGCTATTTTTGGCGCATCTTAAAAAGTAGTTTTTGTGTTTATTTGTTTGGGTTAGAGACCCTTGCTGACAAAGCAAGGGTTTTCTTTTTTTATCAAAGATTGACTTTGACATTCAATGTGTGTTTTTGTGAAATTGCCCTATTTTTGCCAACCCATAAAAAATAAATAGAAAAAAGAAATGACTGAAAAACATCTGAACACACGTTGGTTGCTACTTGGTGCCATCGTTTTTATAACGGCCCTGAGTAGGCTTATTCCCCACACCTTCAATGTAGGCCACCTTTTCAATTTTTCCCCGGTGGGGGCCTTGGCCCTGTTTGGTGGGGCCTATTTCAGCAAAAAATACGCTGGCTTTTTGTTGCCATTTTTTGCATTGTGGTTGAGCAACTTGCTGCTGGACAATATTTTTTTCTCCCAATACTATAGTGGTTTCGTTTGGATAGCCAACTGGGAAGTCTATTTGACATTTGCCCTCATCGTGGTGTTGGGCACCCTGTTGTTGAAAAAAATCAACCCAATACGCCTTGTGGGGGCCAGTCTCGCCGCTTCGGTGCTTTTTTTCATCGTGACCAATTTCTTCGTTTGGGCCTACGGCGAGGGCGTGATGTACCCGCTTACCAGCGAAGGATTGCTCACTTGTTACATAGCCGCCATTCCATTTTTCTGGAACACCTTAGCCGGCGATCTCATTTATGTAACCGTGCTTTTCGGCGCTTTTGAATGGGCACAAAGGAGGTATCCAACGCTCGTGGCTGAAAAAGCCTGAGAGCCAGAGATTGTATTTATTTGCACAAAACGGCCTTCAACTAATTGCAAGTTGAAGGCCGTTTTGGTTTTAAAAACCTCAGCAATGGAGGAAGGGAAATCAGATGGAAAAAAGCATCCCAGGCTAATCGAAGGAGAAGATTATTATTTAGAAAATGGCCTTTTCGTTTTTACAGAAAAATATCACCTAAAACGAGGGTATTGCTGCGATAGTGGCTGTAGGCATTGCCCGTATAAGAAGCGGCAGGGGAAAATTGATGACAGGCAATGAGCCACGCATAAGCATTTACCTTCCCACGTCCTCGTTCCATATTTCTGGTTTTTCCTGGATAAATTGCTGCATCAATTGGTAGCATTCCTCGCTGTTGGCCACGGTGACCTCCACTCCTTTCATCTCCAGCCAGCGCTCTTCCCCCATGAAACTGCGGTTTTCGCCTATAACCACTTTAGGGATACCATATAATATAATGGTGCCGGAACACATTGGGCAGGGCGACAAGGTAGTGTAAAGCGTACACTCCCGATAAATGGAGGCTGGCAAACGGCCTGCATTTTCCAGGGCGTCCATTTCTCCGTGCAGGATGGGGCTGCCTTTTTGAACCCTTTGGTTGTGGCCTTCTCCAATGATCTTTCCTTTGTGTACCAATACGGAGCCGATTGGGATGCCTCCTTCGGTGTAGCTTATTTTAGCTTGTTCCAACGCAGCTTTCAGGTATTTATCCATTTGTATTCAATGATTTAGCTTTTTGTAAAACATCCAGGATGTTGCCATAGATCTTGTTGGGTTTTTTCAAAAATTCATCCAAGTCCTCCCAAACAGCTTGCTCGATGTCCTCTTCCGTCTGCGGTGTCAGCTTGTCCTGGGCAGTTTTCATCAAAAACCAATGGGTGGTTTTCAGCACTTTTTTACCGTCTTGCTGGTAGGTGTGCCAGGTATCCAGCAGGTGTGTTCCAAGTTCGAGCTGGGTCAGTCCTGTTTCTTCCTCTACTTCCCGAAGGGCGGCGACAGGCGGTGTTTCGCCTTTATCAATTTTGCCTTTTGGCAAATCCCAGCTTCCCCTTCGGAAAATGAGGAGGTATTTGCCCGCAGGATTTGTAACGGCACCACCGGCTGCACTGATCAAACGGAACAAGGATTGGAAATCTGACCACATTTTGTCCAAATCATTTGAAAAAACAACAACCCGTTCAAAGCGCCCTGTTTTTTCCAATTGGTCAATGATGTTCAGAAAAAACTTGGACTTTCCGCTATACCTAAAAATCGGCACTGTCGGGCTGGGCGGACCAATCTTTTCGGCACCGTCCATTGTGACAAGGTAGAGTGGGGTCTCGTTAATGTAAATTTTATACATTTGCCATCCTTTTTTTAAGCAGGCAAGCAAGTCTGTCAGGGGCAATAGGCGATCCATCGTTCGTTTGCTCCACAAACTGGCTGCTTGCATACTTGCCTACGGAAAAATGAACATCGCATCAGAAGTAGCGAAACGTTTGCTGCAAATAAAAGCAATTAAACTAAGCCCACAAAAACCCTTCACATGGGCTTCCGGGATACAATCCCCTATTTATTGCGACAATCGTATCGTGCTTTCACATCCAGATGCCAGGGATTTTGTGAAGGAATGCCTGGTTGAAAAATCCAAAGAATTTGGCAACTTTGAGGCAGTTGCCGGTGTGGCGACAGCGGGCATTGCCCACGGCATGTTGCTGGCCGATGCACTTAATTTGCCCTTTGCCTACATTCGCTCGAAAGCAAAGGAACATGGCCGCCAAAACTTGATTGAAGGAGAACTGCCCGAAAATGCCAAGGTGCTGGTCGTGGAAGATTTGATTTCAACGGGCGGCAGCAGCCTCTCGGCGGTGGAGGCGGTCAGGCAAACCGGGGCGGTGGTGGTAGGTGTGCTTGCCATTTTCAGCTATAATTTTGAAAAGGCAAACCACGCTTTCAAAAAAGCCAACTGCCCATTGGAAACTCTGTCAAACTATGACGTGCTCGTCCGTGAGGCACTTTCCAGCAAATACATCAACCTGATAGATGTGGATATGCTGACTACCTGGCGAAGTAAAACCGGTGGCATTTAAAAAATGATTTTTATAAAAATTTCACAACCAGATACTTAACTTATTTTCCCAAAACTCAAAACTAACTACATAGGATGTCTTTAATTACGGCCCATTCAGAAGAATTTTTAAAAAAATACCTCAACAACGCCTCGCCGACAGGATTTGAATCGAAAGGCCAACAGATGTGGCTTGAGTATATTAAACCATTTGTGGACGATTGGCAGTTGGACAATTACGGTACAGCCTACGCTATCATCAACCCAGGTACCGACTACCGGGTGGTGATAGAGGGCCATGCGGATGAGATTTCCTGGTTTGTCAACTACATTACGGAAGAAGGCTTTATCCATGTTATCCGCAATGGTGGCAGCGACCATCAGATCGCCCCTTCAAAAAGGGTAAACATCCATACCGCAAAAGGCACTGTAAAAGGCGTCTTTGGCTGGCCAGCCATCCATACCCGTTCCAGCGAGGACAAGATTACCCCCAAATTGGAAAACATCTTCATTGACGTGGGCGCCAAAGACAAAAAAGAGGTTTTGGCAATGGGCATCCACGTAGGCTGTGTGATAACTTACGAAGACGAGTTGATGAGCCTCAACGATCGGTATTATGTAGGCCGGGCACTTGACAACCGCATGGGCGGATTCTGTGTGGCCGAAGTAGCCCGGTTGCTAAAAGAAAACGGCATTAAACTGCCTTATACGCTTTATGTGGTGAACTCGGTTCAAGAGGAAATTGGCCTCCGGGGTGCGCAAATGGTGGCCGATACCATCAAACCCAATGTGGCAATCGTGACGGATGTAACGCATGACACCTACACGCCGATGATTGAAAAGAAAACGAATGGCGACGTAAAATGTGGGGAAGGGCCCTCGGTGACCTATGCCCCGGCTGTCCACAACAAACTTTTACAATTGATTATTGAAACGGCGGAAAAGAACAACATTCCCATTCAACGGGAAGCTTCTTCCCGCAGTACCGGCACCGATACTGATGCTTTTGCCTATAGCAATGGTGGAGTACCATCTGCCTTGATTTCGCTGCCCTTGCGCTACATGCATACCACGGTGGAAATGGCCCACAAATCAGACGTGGAGAATGTTATCAAATTGATTTACGAAACCTTGCAGCGCCTGGAAAAGGGCTACAATTTTAAATATTTTTAAAACTGTTTTGACGAATAAAAAAGGGGGTAGCCGACTGTCGGCTACCCCCTTTTTTATTCGTCAATGTTTGATTATTCGACGATTGCGATGCGTTTTGTTTTTGTGCCGGCTTCTGTTTGCAAAGCAACAATATACATGCCGGGGGCCAAACCATTGGTAGGGATTTCCAAAGTGGAAAATCCTCCATTGAATGAATACTCGCTTTCGCTGAGGGTTTGGCCTGTTATGGAATAGATGCTCACCTTGGCTTTAACACCATTATTGGAAGTCACGTTGACAAAAAATGAGGCATTGCTGCGCACGGGATTAGGCTCTACTGACCAATCGTTGATGCTTGGGACAATAGTGGCATCATTGAGCAGGTCGCCTGTTTTCAGGATATTTTGCGAGCTGAACCCCGCGCAAGTGTAGTATTCATTGAAGCCAAGTACCCGCCAAAAGTAATTCCTGTTTGCCTCCAGATTGGTGGCTAAATGGTTGGTGCCGAACACTATCAACCTTTGTGTATTGCCTGAACCAACTGGCGAAATTTCTAAAAGATACCTATCCGCCCCGCTTATTGCCGTCCATTCAAACAGGATGGAATTGTAAGTGTCAATTTTTATGTTGTTGCCCGGTGCAACCAGTGTTGGTGTGCCTGAAACTTCATTGGTATTAGGCACAATGCCAGGATTGATGTAGTTTCTGGAAGTGGAGAAAAGGCTGTTTTGAATGTTTTCTTTTTGATTTGGGGTAAAAAAATAATCTCCACATTCGGCGTAGTTCATAAAATTTTTCATCTCAGGTGCCAACAATGCGCCACTGGGATCTTTAGCGTCCAAGTTGTACGTGCAATTATCGGAGCCAGGATATGGGAACATGTAGTCAGCCGGGGTATCACAAATATTGTCGCCTGCGTCGTCACAATTTGAACCGTTCACAAACTCATTTCTCGTGTCCCCGTCAGGTGACCAAATTCCCACAGGGTTACCATTAATGGCAGGATCCCATCCAATAACGGTTTCCTCCCAACCAAAAAATGGGTGCGGCAAGGAAAAATAATGCCCCATTTCATGAGCAAGTGTATGGTCATCGTCAACTGCCGACTGGATAGCAACAATCCAATCCGACTTATTGGGCCCAGTAGCTGGTGGTTGATAGTAAGCCAAAACCAAATCCTCGCCGACGTCGTCCACGATAAAAATATTGAGGGCGTTATATATCATTTGCGTTTTGATCTTGCTGCCATTGTTAATGGCATTGGAATAGACATCGCTGTTGTTATAATACTTAAATTCTTTCAAGTAAAACTGAACATCCTGTTCTGCATAGCTCTCGTTTAGGTTGCACATAGCACGTAAAGCAAGGCGCTCTGAGGGTCTGCCTGTTCCATCGGATTTGGCGACGAGGTAAAACCGTATTGGAACATAAGTAACACCTGCCCGGTCGAAAACGTAATCCCGCATCTCTGCCCGGTTCTCCATCATTTGGCGTTTTACTTCCTTTGAGCTTTCCAATGTCATGCCGCAGGGTGCATTTTTTTGGGCACTAGCCTGAAAAGGCAGGGCAAGTAACAGCACCAGGAAGTTTAGATAAGTGGTAAAATTTCTCATGTTAAGAAATGAAGGTTGAAAGTGAATAGATAAGTAACATTCTTCGCCGGGCGAGGTTGGCAAAGTTACGCCAATTTTTTTTTTTGCCTTGTCAGGGGGCTGTCAAATACCTGTTTGCAGAATTTTGAAAATCCATACTTTTGCGCACCTCTTTGAGGGGGCTAATTGCCAGCTTTTACCAACTGGTTGTTATTGAAAATACAGCTTAACCCATTTATAAAAAATGTCCAAAGATCAGTCAGCTTTGCTGCCCTAACTGGAATGAAACTGAGTATCCCAATTTTTGCAAAACGATTATCTTAGGCCGTTTTTGAAACAATCCATTTTACAATGAGCAAAGTAACCGTTATCGGTGCAGGCAATGTGGGCGCCACCTGCGCTAATGTTTTGGCCCACAAAGACATCGTAAAAGAGGTAGTCGTCATTGACATTGTCGGCAACCTCGCCAGGGGCAAGGCACTGGACAGTTGGCAGCAGGCCCCTATTGACTACTACAGCACCTACCTGCGTGGAAGCGAAGACTATGCCGAGACAGCAGGCAGCGACATCGTGGTAATCACTGCTGGCGTGCCGAGGAAACCGGGCATGAGCCGTGACGACCTCATTTCTACCAACGCCCGCATCGTGAATTCGGTGACGGAGAACATTATGAAGCACTCCTCCAATCCGATCATCATCGTCGTTTCAAATCCTTTGGACGTGATGACCCTGGCAGCATGGCGCAGTTCCGGCCTGCCGTCGGAGCGGGTTTTTGGTATGGCAGGTACTTTGGATACGGCCCGTTACCGTGCCTTCCTGGCTACCGCACTTGATGTTTCTGTGAAGGACATTCAGGCACTGCTGATGGGCGGCCACGGCGACACGATGGTGCCACTGCCCCGTTATACGACCGTTTCGGGCATCCCTGTAACGGAATTGATGGATACTGAAACCCTTAATAAAATCGTTGATCGTACCCGTTCCGGCGGCGGCGAATTGGTACAGTTAATGGGTACTTCTGCCTGGTATGCACCCGGCGCTGCCGCTGCACAGATGGTAGAGGCCATCGTAAAAGACGAGAAAAGGGTATTCCCGGTTTGCGCTAAATTGGATGGTCAATATGGACTTTCCGACATTTTCCTGGGAGTGCCAGTGAAATTGGGCAAAAACGGCATCGAACAGATTATTGAAGTCCACCTCAATATGGAAGAAATGAATCTCCTTCATGAATCCGCTGCTGCCGTCAAAACAGTCATTGATGTTTTCAACAACATGAACCTGTAGTTTGGCGGTCTCTAATTTTTGGAGGTTAAACAGGAAATGGCGCTTTTTAAGCGCCGTTTCTGTTTTTGGGCAATTGTATAGTTGCGCTGCCGAAGCTCATAAGGGCAGGAAATTGTTCATTCAGGACAAAACTTCGTTTTTAATTTATACTGTCAAAAAACATGAAGAGCCTGTGATTGGAAGGCTTTAGATATTATACTACCCCCTTCAGAATTTGTTATTTATACTCTATAGGAGGGAAGATTTTTTAGCAGAATGATCGACTTATTCTACCTGTACAATAAATTTTATTCTGAATGAAGATTCAATTCCAGGGTTTGGAGCTGTAATATTTGTTTGTAAAATATTTGAATCAAGATTACTATTTTTTAGCAAATAATCGCTTAAAGAATAATTTTTGAAAATCGCCAAATCCCAAAAACTAAGCGTTTTGTTGGGTTCAAAGACTTGGGATACTTGGGGCAATCCATTGAAATTGTAGTTAATCTTAAATTTGTTCCCATACTCGCCTTCGTAACTTTTACCGATGCTGAACTTCGCTCCTTGTTGGCTGTATTGCACATCAATTTCGAGCCTGAGGGCTGTAATATTCACTTCATCGGACGTCAATTTGCCTATTAATCTTAAAAAGTGGTCTAAAACTGCCTTAGTGTTGCTTAGTTTGGCATTGCCAAGAAAGTATTCTTCTGTTTCATCGGGAAACTCATATAAAAGCATCAGTTTGCCTCCATTATTTTCAAAAGCAGATGCCGTAAGTCCATCAGGCAGGTTTTTTTCTTCAGAAAAGGATTGATTGAGATAATTTGTAATTTTTTCAGAATCCTTTTCCTTAATCCACAATCCCATATTTACGATTGGTTTTGCTTTGTCAAAAGCCATATTGGCTACGGAAAGCTTACTTGTCAGATTGGATTCAATTGATTTGGTCTCATTATGCCTTTGCCGTGCCTCATCAATTTCTTCGGTATTGCATGGCTTCTTCCGGGAGGCGGTTGACCCTGAATAGGCCTTTTCTGATTCCATGAGGGCCAATTCTGATTTTCGGACTTCTGTTGTGATTTTTTTTAAGGCGTCTTGTGCAGATTGGAGGTACTGGGCTGCCTTTTGTAGTTTGGCATTTTTTATATCAAAGTTATTGGATGCCTCGGCTTCTTTAATACTTGCATTGGCAATTGATATTTTGTCCCAAGTATTAGTCGCAATGCCAAATGCATTGTTGTAAGCATTTTCTACGATAATCCTTTTGGCGCTAATAGTACCTTCCTCAGGGGTGAGGTTTTTCCCACAACCCCCTTTCCCAAAAGTATAATGGATGCCGGTTTCGAAGGAAGCCCCCAAGGACTGGTGGCTATTAAATGAGCCAATAATACTTAAGTTTTCCAGTATTTTGGCACCCAGCATCACGTGTAGCCCCCCTTTGTCGCTTCTCCAACCTGCGCCTGCCATGAGTCTGTCATTTTCTAAGAAACGTAGTATCAGGTTAACATCGAGGTTGGCCGCCTTTTGTTTTTTATCCGAAATGATGTAACGGAAGCAAAAATTAGGTTCGATGGCAAAAGCCTGTCTTCTAAACCGGAAACCAGCCACAGTCAGCAAATGCGGGAGCAGGTCAAAAGTAGCTGATTCATTGTTGGCTGAATTGTTGAAACTAATGTCGCTGGTAAATAACTGAGGCAAAACAGCGTGTAAGTAAAGTTCGGATCCGCCCTCTGCTTGGTAATTTGTCAGGATGCCCAGTCCACCATCAAAAACAGTTTTGCTCAGATTGCCACTGAGCAGTACCAAATCGTTTGGATCGCTTATTTTCTTGTTTTCAAAATCAAACTGCTGATTTAATACCCCTGCCATCGCACCCAGTGACAACCCGAAACGGCTTTCTGAAGGAAACAAATGATAGCCAAAATAACCGGTAGCTTGGTTTCTGTTGATGACGGATGCCTTGTCGGACATTAACAGAAAACCTACTCCAATTCTATCATATTTCAAGATGGGTGAAATATCGGCATTCAATGCCAAAATCCGTGGCCTTGCCTCCTTTGGCAGGTCCATGAATTGGTTACGATAGGATAAGCCTACCCCTCCGCCATCAACGCCTTGGGCGGCTGGGTTGTACATGGATGGCATCAGGCTGAAGCTTTGAAGATAGGAAGTCTGCTGGCCAAAAGAAAATGTGGCAATTGAAGTTAAATAAATCGTCGTGATGAGTAAAAATGATCTCTTCATATTGATAGGCGATGTATTTTGAGAAATATTTTTTATTGCTGCCTGGAAACAGTAGCTCAATTGGAAGTTCGGAGGATGGTAACCGCTCCTTTTTTGACAATCTTTCCATTGCTTTGGATGCCAGTGAAAATAGCTACATAGTAATAAGTGCCATCAGGGCATCCGGCTGCATCCCATTCCTGGGGCGCTGATATTTCGACAACTGTTCCACCCAATGAATTGAAAATCGTAATTTTTTCCAATTCAACGCCATCTGCGGGGATGATAGCCCAATAATCGTTGGTGCCGTCGCCATTGGGTGTAAAAACATCAGGGATGAATACGTCCTCAGATTCGGGTAACACCTCGACGTGAATTTGAAAGGTATCGCCAGGACAACCAAGGTTGTCGGAATAAAAGCTAATTGCCGCTGTTCCTAAACTCCGATCGTCTGCCAAAGAAAAGTTTTTTTCAAAGGTGCCTTCTCCCTCACTGCTGCCTTGGAAATTCAGATTTATGGTTTCGACTATTTGCCAAAAACCAATTGCTGAAGATGGGCTTATACTCACCTGTATTTCCAATAACTCCCCGTCCTTGATTGACTCATCCATAAAGGAGTTGAGAAAAACTGGTTTTGGCCGTTGCGATACACTGATACTGGCCGACGCTTTGCACCCGTTCCCACTATTAGTAACTGTGACTTTATAAGTATCGGGTTCCGTTATCTCAATCATTGGTCCGTTAACAGTGCTGCCTTCCCATTGATAAATATCGCCACCAGAGGCAGTTAAGATCAGGGTTTCCCCTTCGCAAATAGTAGCATTCTCGGGATCAAACTCGATGGTAGGTGGTTCGATGTCTTGCACCACCACCACATCATAGATTTGTTGGCAATTGTTGTTTGACATCTTAAATTGATAAATACCCGGTGTGCTGGCAGCCGCTGTGGCCCCGCCGATGATCATATTGTTGGGGTTGTACCAATTAAATATCGAAGCGTTCTGGAAGTTGCTGGCAATAAGTTCTACCAGCGATACAACACAGGTTAGTTTTCCCGGAGGGGTAATGTCAGCACTAGGATAGTCGCTAAGATCCTGTTCTACGACATAAGAAATTGAATCAGTACAATGGCTTTCCGGATGCTTGGCCGTAAAGACATAAGTACCGGGAATGGATATGGCCGTCACAAACCCAGGTTGATTATTGATGCCGGGGCCATTCCAAACCCCTGTTGCATCGGGAGTACTGGTAGTGGCGATTAGAACTACTTGGGGGGTTTGGCACGACAAGGCCGGATGGTTGGCCGTAATGTTTAGATTCAACGGTATTTCTGACTCAGCAGTAACGGTCACCATATCCACGTCTTCCCCGCAAGAGTTTGATACCGTCAGGGTATATTCGCCTGGCTCTGACACCGACTGATTTAGATCATTGCCCAAGACCATCCCTGCTTCATCTTGCCAGGTATAGGTGATGGACGTATCTTGGGTGGAACTGGATCCATTGAGCTCTACTTCCATTTCTATACAATTGAGCGCCATATTATTCCCGGCGTTGGCCATGGGTTTTGGCAAAACGACAAGCTGCAAAGTATCGCTGCAAACTGAGCCTAAGTTGCCGATTACGCACACAAAATACCAGCCAGAGTGGTTAGTGCCTAAAACGGGGATTGTAAAACTGGAGACAGAGTCAATAGTGAGGATATTGCCCAACAAATTGGCGCTTTGCGAGGGGAGGGAAGTGTCGGCCTGGTATCGCCACACAAATACAAGATTAGGCTCAGGCACCGCCTCCACGGAATAAGTAATGGTGCCGCCTTCGCAGTTAATTACTTGGCCGGTGGGCTGCGTCGCTATGGTCGGTTGTGCGATAGAAACAATGGGGGACAACAGAATGGTTAAATACATTAAACTCACTCCCCTCAAGTTTGCCAGCCTGAACTGAGCTTCTTTTGGGCAAAGACTGTTCATTTTTGACTTGTTTATTTTAGAAAATGATTTTTGCAAAAAGTAATATCAAGTGGTGCAGTTGAAGGATCGGGGATTTAGCTAATATGGTATTAAATTCATTGATCCTTGTACTTGATCCTAATCTTGTCTCCACTATCCTGGGGCTGGCTTTTTTGGCGCGGTGTTCCTTTATCGGAAGACGGCGGAGAATAATGGCTCTTCCTGCGCTCCCTGAACCTCATGCGGGAAACACTGTCCCGCCCCAACTGTAAAATGTCTCCATCCTTCAAGGGGGTACTTTTCTTTAGGGCCATCGGACGCCCGTTCAGCAGTGTTTCTGCATAGGCTTCGAGGAATACAACACCTTTTTCAAAATGCATGCGGGCATGGCGGGGCTTCACTTGGTCGTCGGTCCATTTGATGTAAACATAGCTTCCCTGCTCAGTGCCTATGAATACGTCGATGTTTTTCTTGAGCCATTTGCTGATAGGATTGGTTTGCCGAAATGCTTCAGGGGATATATATTCCAGTTCAAAGTCTTCTAATGAGGTGATCACTGTGACTAATATTAACCCAAATATGCCACCGAGCGTAATCAGGCTGATCAACTTAGCCAAAGGGTAGTCGTCCACAAAAACATTTTCGAGCAGGAGCAAATAAACCACATAACCGGCCAGGGATGCTGCCAGCCCCCCCCAATAATCCACGTGAAAGGGTGATGCTGGACTCGACGGACATGATTGCCCCAACTGCAAGACCAAATAAGGCCCAGGTCAACAGGCCTGCCATTATCCTGTTGTCAATGATGCCATTGTACTGCAAGTAAAAACCGACCAGGAAAACCAAAAGAGAAACAACGATGCCCGCCAGAGTACGCACCATGACCCTCACCCAGGAGAAACGCCTGGGCTGGCTTTTTTCCTCTATGTAGGACAGTGCAAGGCAGATGCCCGCCCCAAGTGCAGTGCCAATTATCAGTTCATTTGATAGGTTTACTATGAAACGATTCAGGTCTTGTACTAACTGGCCGCCCTTTTGAAGGCTCTGCCTAAACAGTGCCTGGACAACATTGTAATAGCCGTTATACCCAAATACATTTATAAAAGCAAGGACGGCCCAAGCCAAAAGGCCACCCACCATTCCATACCATAGCCAATTGAGCCGACGGAAGATGCCCTTCATTGAAGTAAACTTGTCGTGGGCATCGGGGGCGCCGTGGCCTTCGCAGGGCGGGTCGAAACTAAGGCAACGGGGGTACTGGGGGCATTGGTTGCCCACATATTCCCATGTCGCTATCGAAGAAGTGACCCGAGGGCATTTCACCACTACCATTTCACCTGCCTGAAATACTTCGCCGGAAAGGGGATCCCGTTTCCTGACGCCGCTTTGTTCTTGATAGGGCACAACGTAGCGCCTGTTGAATTCACGCTTCCTGTTCCATGGTACCAACCACACCATCGCTCCCAAGACCAACCCGACAAAGGCAATGCCTAGTATAAATCGCAGAAGCCATGCATGCCAGGAAGCGTAGTCTTTGTCCAGCAGGGTTGTGTCGGGCCTTTCGGGCGATCCAATGCCCGACATGTCGAAAATGGTTTCACCATAATTCCCTTTTATGCTAATCAAGCGCTTTTCTCCCTTATAAACCCTGTGCTGGGGGTTTGGCTCGAGGCGTATGATATTGTTATACAACAAATCCCGCTTGGTGAACAGCATCTTTTCCAGTTGTTGAGGCAGTTCACCCGACGTGCTGAATGTATCTTGCTTGTTGGAGGTGGCATTGGTTATCAATTGAAAAATTCCCGCATCGGCGGTCTGGCCTATTCCGAGAGGGAAAATCATAAACTCATCGCCCAGATTGCCCAAGAGGTACTTAAGGTCGGCTGTGTCGTAGGGTATTTCGTTGCGGTTGTTGTATTGTTCAACGTTGGGGAAGTTTGTACCATCTGTCAGGAGTATGATGACCTGGCGCACCGAAGAATCCCGCCTGGATTCCATAAACCTGACCGCTTCAATCAGAGATTTAAAAAAATCAGCATTTTTATTGACCTTCAAATAGTCGGATAGCTCATTTTCAAAAATGTTCAGGTTAAACGTTTTTAAAGGCTTGGGAGGGTACACTACATCCCCATAAGCCGCCATGAAGTACTCGGTGTTATTTGGAAGGTTAATATTTTCGATAAACGACGTGACAAGGTTGTTTCTTTGTTCGTTAAAATTCGGGAAACCCTCCCGGTTCAAGCCAGAAAGGAAAAGCACCGAAAATTTGTCCTTTGTTTCTGAGGCAGTTTCGGCTTCTTTTTCCTCCGGTATTATTTCATAAATGGCCAAAGGCACATCCTCACCATTCTCGTATTTTTCAAAAAAGTATATATCCTTGTTGCTCAACTTTAAACTTTTGCCGTTGTCCATCGCTTTAACGAACAATTCAATGACGTTGTCGGCATCGTTGAACTGGTACGATTCTACCTCAATGCTTGGTTTGTATTGGCCTGACAGGCTCAAAGGGGCAAGGAAAGTGAAAAGAAAGATGCTTGCAACATTGGGGTACATCATTGTTATTTTTAGTTCCATCTGTTTAAATATAAAAGCTGGTCTGGTTAAACACTGAATTGTTGAGCAATGAAATTTTTAACTTAGAGTACGACTAAGATGGCATCTTCAAATGGCCGCTTCAAGTGTGCCAATTTGCATGATTTGAACGGCTATCTGTAGTTGTCGTGCTAAGATTTTTAGAAAAGGCATTGAAATAATAAATCCATAAGTTTCTAAAAATCAACTACAACCGAATTGTGCTTAAGCTCATTTGAAGCCCCCAAAGGGTATGCCTTAACGCAGTTCGTCACCTTAATCCGGGCCAAAGCCTTCCACCAGTTAAAATAATCTACCGCCGCTTATTGCTCATCATAATGAGTCATGCTGCGGGCAGCTTTCTCAATTTCGGCCCACTCATACCATACTGCCCCGTTTTTTAAGTCTGAGGTATTGTTGACCCTGCCCGTGGTTGTCCGGCTAAAAAAACCCGTGTCAAGGCGTAAGGAAAGGCTGTCTATTTCCATGGCAAATTGGTAGCCTTCCTTAAAAAAGCCCTCGTGTATGGTCAAGTCGGGTGTAGAAAGGAACAGACCGTGGCCGGGGTGCGTGTGGAACCAGGCAACCAGGGCAAGGTTGGGGAACTTATCCTGTGCCTCCCCTAACTCTTGGACAATGCCCGCCGTGCTGAATTCCAGCTTGTAAACATTGTGCATGTGTGGGGTTACTGGCACGAATTCTTCAATGGCTACCCGATGAACACCCAGTGGCGACAAATGGTAGCGCCCCAAAAGGAAGCCACCGATTTCGGGGATCATCCCGTCATGTTCCTTCAATTCATGTACGTTTTGGCTTTTGATAAACCGATCCAGATCCAGGATGCTGTTTTTGCTGAAATAAAGTTCGGATATGGAAGTGTTGGGCCAAAGCCTGGTCAGATCAATTTTGAAAAAAGGAAGGTTGTGTACAATACCAAGAAACTCTATTTCCTCAACGATCCTTTTTTTGCCCTGGACATCGGCTTTTTTCATGTTTTTAATGATCATCGGCATTGTAGGTGCTTTATCGGTTGGCTGCTTGGCATCAGTGATTTGGGCCGTATGTGTAGAAATGGGTGGGCTTGCATTTTCAGTCAGGTTGCCCATGTTGAGGCCGCCGTGGGGATTGGCAGTTTTCTGGATTTTCTTTTCAAATTCCTTTTTGCGGAGGCTCTTTCTTAAGCGGGCAATGCCAATAATGGCTACAATGGCAAGGGCCGCAGCAATCAGCATAGCCCAGGGGATTTCTTTGGCGGGTATTTCAAAAGACCCGCCCGTGTGGGTCAATTGCCCATCAGAGCTTTTGATGCTCACCTCAAAATGGCCGGTCTTATTGCCAAGCATTTTCTTCAATTCTTCCAGCGTAAAAGTGATATCTATGTCCGTGCGGTCAATTTTTTCCGATAGCACCCTTTGATTATTGTTATAAAAATCCATCCGGAATGGGGGAGTACCTTTTGAGAGCCGGATGCCGTACAAAAATTCAGCGGTGTTGGCCAGCGGTGTGGTGATAAGTACGTTGCCCAAAGGGATTTCAATACCGGCGAAGTCACTGCTTTTTTGGAAGTCCTCCAGTTTGACCACAAAATTGCTGTCCTTGGCCAGTGCAATGTCCAAAACGGGCATTTCCTCGTTGTATATTATTTGAACAGTAACGTTGTTGCTGTCGGAAATGAAGGCTACTTCGGGAGCAAGGGCATACTTCAGCCTAACTTTATAGTTAAGGCTGTTATTTGTATCAGTAGCTATGATTGGTTCCGTATGGACGAATTTCTTTGCTTCTTCGGCCCATTCGCTGGTTGGGTTGTTGTCAATAAAAGTTTTCAACTTGTCCTCCCGCTCGGCGGAAGGCCCATCTTTCATGATATTGTCAAATTCCTTTCTGGTGGGATCTTCTTGAGCAATAGGCTTGGCCGTTTCTTCGGTAGGGCTTTTTTTGTCGAGAAGTGCCTTTGCATCCTTTGCCATAAGGTCGGTTGGGAAATGCCTCAGAAAAACCTGGGCAGCATCCTTGTTGCCACTTTTTATAAGGTTGGCCAATATCCGCTTTGCCTCCTCGGCATGTGCCCCGTTGTTGAATTTTGTCAAATAAATGTTCAGCCCATCCGCTCTTCCGTTGTTTTGTTTCCAAGCATTTTCATCCTCGTTGCCCGAATCGGTTTCAGCTACAGTTGGTGGTACTGCTGCTGAGTTGGCCATTTTGATATTGAGTGAAAGGTTGAATGGAAAAGCAGGCTGCGTTTGGTATTCCTCCCCGTTGGGCAATACTACAAAGAACCTATTTAAGACAATTCTTGCCTTGCCCTCGGATTTGATGATAACGGGAAACCGAACAGGGGCCTGACCTGCGACAATGGATTTTTCCTTGGGGTTGGGTTCTATCTGAATCCCGCCTTCTGCGTCAAAATCCGATTGGCGGATTATCAACTTCAATTTCTGCCCGTCCAGGCGCTTGTCTAAATCAAGGTTGTGGAAAATGATGACAAAAGGTTCGTTGAAATCTTTGACTTCTATTTCTCCAGTTTTAATTTTTGAAGCATTCTGGTACAGCAGATCGGCGTCTATTTTTCCCAAGTACCTGTTATTTTGGTATTCAAAATCAAAGGCAATTGTTTTTTGGGCAATGCCCTGTGGGCAAGATAAAGCAAAAACAAGTGCTATGGCCAGTATTGCCCTTGACAGGGCCAAGTGGCCGTGTACCCTGTCAATATTCGATATCATAAATTGTTTCTTTTCTTTTCTTAGTTTTGAAATAGGTGAAAAATAGGTACATCAACAGCCCAACAGCAATCAGCAAAAGCAATGAAATGATGATTTTGCCAAGGTCGTAGGCGTTCTTTTCGTTGATGATCCTGTTTTTCAGCAAAAAGGAATTCAGCTTGGCATCCTTGATTTCAATGGCGAAATTGCCGTGCCACCGCCTGTTGTCCATATCCTTTTTGGTAAAAGTGATTACGTTGCCATCGAAAAACTTGGGCGGTATGGGGTGGCGGTTGCCTGCCGAAGAAAGCAAATTGGCATTGTAGGGCGGGTTGCCACCGAAAATTGTTATAGTTAACCTTTTGTTTTTTTCTGTCTGATCTAAGGACGCATAAAAGCCTGAGCGCAATTCAACCGTGTCGTTCCTTCCGCAGTCGTCTTCTACATATAAGAAATAGGTGCCTTCCCGAAAACTCGCTTTTAAACCTTTGCCGTCAACCGCTTTTTCCACGGAAAGTCCTGCCCTAGACGACAAATCCTTCCATTTCAGTCTGTTGCCTCCTGGGTCGGAAATAGTGGCACTATTAGTGGACAAGGAAACAGAGAAATTGGCATTTGACAATGCCTGCAATTTTTCTTCGGCGTCTTTGATCCTGTCGCAGTTTGGGTTTTTGGCAATAAAATCTTTGTAAGCTTGGGCACAGGGCTCATTTTTTACCGCCTCCCAATGTTTGTCACAGTTGGGCGAGGGTGGAGGAGTAGTTTTTTCACTTTCTTTGGTTGGTTTTTCTTTTTTACCAATTGGTGGCTTTGTCACCGTTTCTTTTTCTGGCGGGTTGGACTTACATTCGGCCAGGGCTGCCACTTTATCTTTATAGTAGCCGTTAGGATAATTGGCATTGTAGGTTTCTTTTAGCTTTTTGAATTGGTCGCAGTCTTTCCTGTCCAGCGATGCTTTTAATTGTTGATACTCCCCCGACTCGTTTACGATCCTCCTGCACATCTGCATGCAGTTGCCATCGGGATATTTAGCCATATAGTCATTGATTTTATCCAAGTTGTCCATATTGGACCTAAATGCGCTCATGGCTTCGTCGCATGCATCGGCTGCCAGGTCGGGCATACCACCAATATTGTAGGAAATTTTTAAGGATGAATTACAGTTTCCCGGCTCTTTCTGAGTTATTGGGAGGGCGTCGAAGCCAATCTTTAATGTTCCTGACCCATTGGCTTTTATATCATAGGTCAATTTTTCGGTCGGGTGGCTGCTGTCCAACATGATGGTCCTTCCACCCTTTAATTTAAACTGTTGGGTACCTCTTGTACAACTGTAGGGCAATATGATTTTATAATTCTTGTCAAATCTGTCCGACAACTTGATTTCCACGACCAATATGCCCTCGCTGGCATTGTCCATTTCTATTTTGAAGTTATTTGGATCTTTTGTGTATTGCCTTTTTAAAGTAGGTGTGCTATAGTAAACCCAATATTCGATTTTACCTTCTTTGCTCCCTTCCTCGTATTTGAAATTGTAGCTTATTTTAAAATCGTTGTTGCTTTGGGCGGTGGCATCACCAATGCAAAGTAAGGCGACGATGGATAGCAGCCAATTGATTTCTTTATGTAAAAACAATTTCATATTAAGGGGATTTTCAGCAAAATATGTGTGGGGAGGCTATCTTTTTTAGATGCCTCAACCTCTTGGCTTTATGGAAATAGAGCCAATCTTTTTGGCTTCAGGCACTTGTTTTTTTATCACCGTTATTTTCAATTTACCACTCCCAATTTTTTCGTCCAATGTCAAAGGTTCAGGGTTATTGCTGATAGGTACTGTTTCGATAGCTGCTTGGCTGGAAACCAAAGCTTGAAGCTCTGTCGGTGTCCCGGTCTTTTCGTCCTGATTTTCCTGTTCGTGGCCCATTTGAACTGGAGCTTGGAGAACTGTTAATTCGGTAGGCGCTGGTGGATCGAGGGCAGGTTCCATCACTTTCTGTTCTGCTGTTGAGGTGGATGGCTTTGTTTCTTGAGCGAGCAAGGAGGTTTCATCCACGAAGATGCCTTTATTTTTATCAATAATCCCATTAGGTTCAGCGTACTTCAGCACCCATTCTGCCACTGTGATGTCTTCTGGGAAAGGCGGCTCATTGAGGGCGTGGTAATTTTTGTATTGCAATATTTCTGCTACCCATAAAACAAGGCCATAAAGGTCGAAGGCAATGCCCAATTTGTCCACATTAGAGCATACCCTCCCTTTCAACCTGCCGTCCCATTTGATATTGGGGTGCCAAAGGTCGGTTTTCATATAGACCTTGCAAGGCTCTAACGGATACGGCCGCTGCAAAGACATCTCGGCGATGTGGTGATCGCCAAAGATGGGAGCCATTTGCTCATCAATGCCTATTATGCTCTTGAAATGGTAGTGGATATTGTAGGTAACAGGAATGTCAAGATCTGTAGTACGCACCACTTCCCAGTCTATGACCTTGCTTTTCATGCCGGCGAGGCTTAAATGATCCTTCGCCAGCCGAACCAAAAATGGCCTCTGTTTGAACAAAGGATCGTTGAAGTTATAACGAGGTTCTTTAAAGTCAGGCATTGTTCATTGCATTAGGGTTCCGAATGGATAGTTGAAGGGATTATTTTTTAGCAGGCTCCCGCTACCAGTTTGGGCACGAAATAGATGATTTCTCCATCACGGATGCTCATGTCGTAAAGGGTTTTGTGATCTTCTACTTTTACGTTGCTAACTTTGGAAATCAACTCATAAATATAGGGGTTACCGTTGCCATCGCTCCTTGGGGCCACGTTGGCGTCCAGCAATTCGTTTACGATTTCCTTTCCCGTCGAAAGCACTGGCAATTCCACGTCAAGTTCGTCGCCATTGGGCATTACTCTGATAATTATGCTGATTTTGTCCATGATAAAATGTTGCGTAATTTAAAAATGAATAGGGTTATAAAACAACTTTGTTTCGGCCAACTTCCACTGGTTAATAACCACCTATGGAGAAACGTTACCGTTCAAAGCTCAAAAAATTTTCGTCACCTGTCAGTTCCACATAATGAAACTGGCCATTCGCCCTGACTGCCAAAATCTGTAGCGGCGGTATCCCAAGTTCGTAAAGCTTGGCGGTTGGAACTTTAAAATCCGGCGTGATTTCGTCAATGCTGTCGGTGATGGCAATCCCTTCTCCTGGCACCTTTTGGTATTGCCTGGCTATGGCATCAGAAAAATGGGGCTTTGGCAAAACCAACTGGTAACTTTGATCCGAATGCTCGGCATAAATTTCAAGGATGACCTGATAGTCAAGGCACGCTGCCACGTCCCTGGTGCCAAAATGCTCCATGAGCCACCTTGTAAGCTCCTCGACGGTACTATGGGCCGATAGGTTATTTGCCTCTACCACCTCACCGATGGATACATGGCTTTCGCAGTGCTCCTTCAATCCAAGGCTTGGAATCAACAATATCATATTGTTCATCCCTTCGAATTTGAACTGTTGCCCCGACATTACTTTGTCATCGAAGTGGTGGATGACCTTGAGTGCTTCCTGTACTTGTAGCGCCCCAATGATGGAGGAAGAAATGGGCGTGGTGGGTATCCTGCCGAAGTTGGAATTTCTAACAGCAATATCTGGGCATCCCATTCGCATTTGTATGATGCGTTCTTCGGTTTCTGTCAATTGGCACTCGTAGCAGGTGACCCAGGGTTTGTACACATCCAATTGCCCCGCCAGGTTTTCGATAGCCCCGTCTATCCAGGTTTTCCCGGTCATGTAACAGTGGCGGTTGATGAACTTCCTGGCCAGGCGGTTGTCGAGGCAGCCTATCACTACGTCCATCCGCCTGAAAACGCCAAGGCCAACGTCCAGCCAGATATCGCCGTGTATGTGCTTGGTTTTCACGTTTGGGTTTATTTCCCGCACCCGTTCGGCTGCCACTTCGCTCTTGTGCCTGTCAGATACGCAGTCTGCTTCCCTGAAAAGTATGGAACGGGAAAGGTTGGAATACTCAATCGTGTCAAAATCAACAATGACAATGTTGCCAACCCCAAGCAGAGCCAGGTTTTTCAGCACCTCGTTGCCCAAAGCCCCGGCACCCACCACCATTACCTTGGCGTTTTGGACCACTTCTGGCCTGAACCAGGAGATCATATCAAAGGTTTCGCCCCAGTTTTTTTTGGCCGTTCCTTCGATTTTTAATGATGTACGTTGGCTGTAATTCATTTGGCTAAAAGTAATATTATTTCTATTTATTGTAGCATCGTAACAAGATATTTTTTAAACGGTAGGAAAACTTGAAGCTGCGGCTACTGGCCGGACGGGATCGGCTTCATCACAAACCCTTTCCACCTTGTTTTTTGACCGTACAAACCTCTATCATTTTATGTCCTTAGCTGTGCTGACGATGATGTCCAATGAGCCCCGTAATTCGTCCTTCAACGATTTTTTTCCGCCAAACAACCCTTCGGGCATACGCGGGATGATTTGTTTCTTAATGGTTTCCACTTCGCCGATTATTTTGGCAGTTTTCTGGGAATAATCCACCCCTATTTTTTCCGAACTGGCAGTGCTGGTCTTGGCGGAAGTCTGGCATTTTAGTAGCTCGTCCTTGCAGTCGTCATACTTTTTCTGCAAGGCTTCCATTTTAGTTTCTGAAGAACTTTTGGTTTTTTCTTCTTCCAGTTTTTCCCTTTCTTCGGCTAATTTGGCTTGTTCTTCTTTTAGTGCATCGGAAAGGCCACTTGAAGCCAGGTTGCGCATGTCCCTGATTCGCTTGTCAAGGCGGTTATTATAAAGGCTAATATACTTTTTCAAGTAATCCATGGCGGATTGCATGGCACGGTCCATTTGGTTGGAGGTCGAAAATTCTGTTTCCAGGATTTTCATGGCTTTGGTCATTTCAAAATTGGCTTCAATCCTTTCCATGTCCAGTTGGTTGAATCCATCAATGTTGTCGCTGGTCAGTTCAGTTGATTTCCCGTCCAACTCTTCGAATCGGGCCTCAAATACTTTCAACAGCGAATCAGACTTTACAAAAAAAGAATCAATCTGGGCCAATTTGCCTTCGTAGGTGGCCACCTTAAGGGTCATCTCCTGCAAGTTTTCATCGCATTGTTTGTTGTATTTTGAAAATGTGTTGCCTGATGAAAGGCCGCCAAAGAACAAAAGGGCAGCAAAGGGGGCCGAGATGGCGGCAAAACGCCAAATGGCATTGGTACGTTCGTCTTGATTGCGGATGGTCATTCTGTGAATATTTTTAAGTTAATTTTTAAAAAACTCTGTTACAAGTTGTCCAATGTACTTGTTTGTGATGCTTTGGCCGCACTGAGCCGCCTGTCCCAGCTTAGTTGTTGGGTGCGGTTTCTGCTGTGGTTGGTTTCGCTGTCGTAGCGGCTGTTCGCCCGGTCCACTTTCCGCTGCACCTCGGCGCCTATTTCACTAATCCGCTGCTGTAGGTCCCGGACGCTGCCCTCGCTGACATTTGACGCACGGTTGTATAGTTCCCTGGCCCCCAGCGCCTGAATGTCGTAATGTCCTTGTTCGTGCTGCAACAGGTCGGTATTCTGGGCTGTACGGACGACCCAACTGGCACTGGAATTCACACTGACACGAACCGTGATGGTATCCACCCTGAAACTTCCATCGCTCCCACGGGAGTAATTGTAGTTCAAAGGTGCAGCTGTATGTATTTCCGCATCTTCGTCCACCCCGTTGGGGCGGGCGTTCCTTTTTTGAAATTCGCTCCATCTAATCTGGTGGTCAAAACCTGTCAATGGCATATCAGCAGCAATTTGTCTTTAAAGTATTCCTTATTTATCTGTTCAGTTTTCCGAGGGTTGCACCCACTCCTTGACGGCGGCAACCAGGATAAGAATGGCAATCAGCAACCCATCAGGGCCACCCAATTCCACCTTGTTTGATGTAGCGTCAAATTTGTTGTCCAGGTGGCGGGCCAGGGCTATGGTCAACCTGGAATGGGCCGAACTGTTGCCGCTGCCTGCTGTGCGTATCAATTCTTGTATTTGTGACAACAGGCCGTCGAGCCGGGAGAGGAGCTCCCTGCTTTTACCCTTGACGTTGCCCAGCAGACCCAATACCGAGGGGTTGGTTTTGTCCCTCGCATAGGGCTGAACTGACGCCGTGGCTTCTACAATCCTCCTGTGATTCCCGACCAGTACCTTAAGTTCCACCAGGCCCGCCACAATTTCCCGCACCTTGTCCGGGTCGCCGAAAGCCAGGGTCTGGTTGTTACGGATGACAAGCAGTTTGGTGGCAAAATCGCCGTACTGGTGGCCTTGTTTGTCCAGTTCTTTGATTCTTGTGCGCAGTTGTTGTTCGCCGAGCATCATGGTTTGAAGGATTTAAAATGCTTTGCTTATTCGTCATGCAAGGTGGGAAACCTATTTTATTTCCCAAAAAAGATATTTTTTAGAGGTCTCAAACACGGCGAGTTCATTGACCAAGTGATCCTTATCCCATAGGTCAATATGGTCAACAGCGTCGTTATGGGATCCGATAATGTTCTCAAAGAAGATTAGGCCGGTTTTCCCTTGGATAGAATGTAGGATGCCTTCTTTGGAGGATTTTGAAAACGATGGGCTTCTGCTTAATACGCCTTTGTTGATGAGGTGGTTCAGCAAGTCCTGCGCTCCTCTTGCATATTTTTTGCCGTCTATCTCACAGGTGTGGCTTTGATAAGAGTCGAGGTTGACCCCATTTTTGCGAAGGGCCACGCTCATTTTGATGGCGCATTTATAAGGATGGTTGCCGCACCCTCCAAAGTTGCTGTTGGAGGAAGGGTAATTGCTGGCCAGGTCTTTAAAGTTAAGTCCCATTGCTGAGGTGTTTTTGTGAATGTATGTATATACGTGAAAAAGTAATTCAAAACCCTTTTGACAAAACAGCGCCTTGATTGCCCATGGCTATTGAGCCAATTTTCGTATTTCCTGACGTAGAGCAACGTTGAGGGCGGTACAGGTCAGTGTGCCGGTGATTAGGCCGGCTAAAGCTACTTTGCCGACAGCTATCGGGCCAACACCTGGTACCGTCATTACCCCGCTTTTGGCACCCAGTATCAAGGCCCCTCCCGCTAAAGGCATTCCCACATCACGGGCACAGCGCTTAGCGATATCGTAAAGCGTTTCATGCTCTTTGTGGGACAGGATCCCGATGCTAATCATTTCTTTTGTAAATTTTTCGAAGGTCATCATGGCTTTTTATTAGTTTTTCTCTTAAGCTAAATTGTGTCTGGTTAGAACAGCGCCTTGATAGCCGTCCACAGCGCCTTGCTGATCATGAACGAGTTGTCCTCGAACACGAAGATATACAGCAGTATCGCCACAATAAAGAAGATGGCGAGGTACTTGTTGCGGCGATGGGTGGATGGGCTTTCTTCCATAGTGTAATTTTTCAAAATGGCTATCTCGATATTCTGCAAAAGCGCTCCCAGTTCCTTTCTGCCACACCAAAGGCAATGTCCAATCGGTTACCCGTCCCACCGACCGCTCCCGCCCCGCCTTCCCAACTGAAAGGCTTATGTGACCATTTTATTTCCGGGTTGCTGCCTAAAAGGCGTTCTGAGCGAAGCTTGGCCAGCACGTCAGCATTGGAATAGCCCCGTTGAAACAGCTTGATCTGGTCGTAGTATTTCGGGATGTTAAAGTTGGAACGCTCCCTCGCCCTCGTCCGTATGTCTGGCAGTTCGGCCAGGGTGGCGAAATCCTGAAAGGAGTGGTACCATGTTTTTTCTGAGATGATTTTATCGTTCATGTTGAATGGGTTTTTTAGTCATTGGTTGTAACGAATTGTGTTTATCCAAGAATTTCTCAATTTCATTTTAAATCAATTCTAAAAAGAAGAAATAAATTTATTCACTTCTTCTTTTACGATGCTTATTTTGTTAGTCTCTAATAAGTTGCAAATAGTATCTGAAATAATAAAAAAATGACTTTTCTCATCATAGGCTCCAAAGGCTAAGTCAGTATGGTAAAAAATTGATTCGTTCATATTCGTGATTGATTCTTTAATATAAATTGGAAACAATCCAATAACCTCTTTAGCCAAACCGCAAGTATTGCAGGTTTCAATAAAATTAACTGGTCTAATGTCATCAGCAAATTTGATAACAAAATTTGGTTGCGGGATTAAGAGAAAAAAGCCATTTGATTTAGGTAGTCCATGAAAATCAATGCCTCTCCAATTATTGCTTATATACAGGTTTCTAATTTTTTCAGATCCAATTAGAAATCCATCATAAGTAGTAGAAAAATCATACTTTTTCTTTTTAATTTTAAATGAAATTGCTGATTTTATGCCTGCCTCATGTTTGTTCTGAATCTGTTTGCAAATGGGGCACCTTTGAACATGATTTTCATCTAAAAGATGGCTATCGTTGTCATGGCCTGAAATTCCAAAATATTTCATTTTTCTGGTTTATTATTATTACATTAATTAGTTTACCACAAAAATATGTCCACCTACTATTTAATAAGGGCATCCCAGCGGTCTCAGATGTGGATGTTGGTTAAAAAAGTCAGTTGCAGCAGTAGGATATAAATGGCCGTGTGATGAATAAAAATCAGCTAGTGCTGATAAGCGTTGGCTTCTGGAAAAAGTAGCACGTATTATTGCGCCTGAGTTTCCCCTTTTTGGTCGCATCGATCTTCCTGTGGAGGGATCAATGATATTTTCTAAATAGTTATTCATGTCATTGTGAAGTGCCCTATGGGTGACTTCATCAAGAGTAGTTAGAGATTGAGAATGATTTCCACCCAAAAACTTTGGGTCGGAATGGTGTCCGTGCGGGGCCAAACCATATTCATCAAGCCATGTATTGACGTCTTTGACATAGGAATAGAATTGCCGCCCTCCATCTAACCTTATCGGATCCTGGCTCAAATACCCCCCCATCTCCCCATCATAATACCTAAACCGATTATAATAAAGCCCCGTTTCCACATCCTCGTACTGCCCGGGGTAGCGGAAGGGGCAAGCCTCCCGCCAGCCTTCCATGTTGCGCACGGCCCCGTAAATGGACAGATCCATTTCCCAGACCTTTTCCCCCGTGCGGCTGTACATGCCCACGGGCGTGCCGAGATGGTCGGTGACGATGCCGTATTGCTTGCCGTTGACGAGCTTGGCCAGCGGGGAAAAGGTTTCCGGCTCGAACAACCAGGTGGTGATATCAGTCTGTGGTCTCCAGTCATCAGTCTGCAGTCCAGTTTTAGCAACAGCCGTTGGTGCATGGGAGGTGGAGGCAACGATCTGCTCATCCCTGCGGCGTATCTTGATAAGACTTCCAGTCTCAATGTTTTCACCTGACTGTGGACTGCGGACTGAAGACTGCCGACTGATCTCTTCCCATTCGTGGAGCATCAGGTTGCCGTCCCACACCCAACGGGTGGTTTTCTCCCGATAGCTTTTCGATATGCGGCGGCCCAAGGCATCGTAGGTAAAAGTAACAGTGTCCCCGTCGGGCCGCACCACCCGTTGGAGCATGCCCGCTGCATTCCATTCATAATGCCAAACCGCACCGTTGCGCTCGGTTTTCTTGGTCAGGTTTCCCTCGGCATCATACTCGTAGCGTGTGCCATTGGCCTCCAGCAATTGGCCGGCAGGGCCGTATTGGCGGTCCTTGCGGTCTTTGGTTTTGAACAAATTGCCAACGGCATCGGGCATCCGCAATTCAGAGGTGCCATCGGGGTATTTGGCGGCAGCCAGGTTTCCAAAGGCGTCGTGCTCAAAAAGCCAGGCACCTTCTTCCGGGTCGGTGATCTGTTTCAGGCGATCGTTCACGTCCCACACATATTGTCGTTCCCGTGAAAGTTTTCCGCCAGTTGCAAAGGTTTTTTGTTCTACTGGCCTGCCGAGCCGGTCTCTCTTCCACTGGCTGCGAACCCCGCCAGGCAGTTGCCGTTCAAGTTCCAGCCCGAACTGGTCCCGTTGGAATGCAGCTTCCCAGGGCATGTTATCCCCGGCTGACGTAATGGCTTCCACATCGCCCATCATGTTCCGTTGGAATGTGATATTAGCACCCAGCGTAGAAGTCAAGTGCGTCCTCATACCGAGCACGTCGTACCTGGATTCCACCTCCAGCCCGCCCTGCGATTCCTTTGTCACCCGGCCCAGTTTGTCCCTGTCGAATTTGACGGTAATATATTGGTTGGCCGCCTCCATGAGTTCCCCGTCGGGGCGGTAAGCATATTTTTCAAAAGCACCATTTTCATAATCAACAGCAATTACCCTGCTCATAGGGTCGTATTCGTAATGGGTAGTGGTTCCATTTGGCCGCAATACTTTTGTCACCCGGCCAGCAGCATCCCTCGCATATCGGCGGGTGAGCCCATCGAAGCCCGATTCTGATACAACCTTGCCGTTTTTGTCCAGGTTAAACCGATAGGCGTAGCCGTGTTCGTTGATGATACCGAGCAGGTTGTCTTCCGTGTCGTATTTGAATTCCACTCTGGTGCCTGCCTCGGTGCGGGACTTGATCCTGTTCATGCCGGCATACTCAAAGCGCACATCGTGGTGGTTGTCCGTGGCCCGCAGCACGTTGCCCTCACCGTCGTATTCAATTTCACGATGGTTGCCATCGGGTTCGTTCACGGTACGCACCCAGCCATTGAAGTTGAACTTGCGTTTCTGTATGTTGGTCCTTGCATCCATTGCCTCTATGCAACGGCCCATCCTGTCATAAGTCCATTTGCTGGTGGTGCCATTGGGCAATACGAGTTTGGAAATATTGAAAAACTTATCGTATTCCAACCGGATAGTGCCTCCTGCTGGATCGGTTATTCCATCCAATAATCCATTCTTGTAATGGTATTTGGTAGTGCGGCCTAGTGGATCAATGCGGGAAGTGATTTGCCTTTGTTCGTTATAGGTCCACTGCCAGGTGCCTCCGTTTTGGTCGGTTTGTGCGATGAGCAGTCCGTCCTCGTACACCTTTTCAACCTTTGAGCCATCCGGGTAGGTTGTCCTGATCCTGTTCCCCCATTCGTCGTAGTCGTGGTAAGTTGCCTGTCCAAGTTCGTCCCTTTCCATCAGCGTTTGCACAAAGCTGCCGTAGCGGTACACTTTTTCGTTTCCGAGCGGATCAACCGTTTTGTAAACAATGCCGAACTCGTTCCAGAAATATTTGGTCTTGTGGCCTAATGAGTTTTCGACGATGGTCCAACGGTCGGTTTTGTCGTAGGTCAGTTTGTGATCGTAAATGCCATTGTCGCCCCATGTGCGGGTACACCAGGCATTTTCATCCTCTCCATCATATTCAAAGTAGAAATTGAGGCCATTGCGGTTGGTCTCTTTTACCAAAAGATGCTTGTTGTAGCTATAATTGAAAGGCTTCCCGAGTGCGTCCAATGATTCTGCGAGGTTGCCCCGATGGTCGTAGCGGTATGACACAATGGGAAAAGTTTCACCGGGCTTTTCGGGGTGCGGGGCATCTACCTGGAGGATTTTCCCCTCGTGGTCGGATTTTAGCGAAATGGTCCTGCCAGCGCTGTCCGTTATTTCTTTGAGGTGTCCATTTTGGCTATAGTGGAATTGTATCGAAAACCCTGCTGCGTTTTCGATAGCAACAATTTTCTGTTCGGTGGCCGTGCGGCCAAATGGTGCTTTAAAGCGGTAGTACAAATTTTGCGAATCCCTTAAAATATAGTCCTTTCCATCCCGACGAAGCAACAGTTTTTCTTGGCGGTTGTAGTGCAATTCCCCATGTTCAAGTTCGGGATATTGGATTTCACGGCCATCCTCCAATCGGATGAAAAGGCTGTTTTCGACACGGTCGTACCAAAGCGCCATGTCGTAGTTATGGTGCCACCCATGTCCCAAAGGTCCATTGTAGGCGGAAGTAGAATACCAAACTCTTGTCCACTTCAGGGCTATGGGGCCTGGAATTTCGAAATCGGTATGGTCGGTGAAAACCTTACCGGTGGCGATGTCCACCGGGTGGCCTGTAAGGAAACAAATGAACCGGTTGAGCCAATTCCTGCTGCCAGTTTTTTGTTGGAGCCAGTTGCTAAACCTAGCCCAAGCGGCGCTGTTTTGTTGCCAATGCCGGAAGAAGTGCCCCCCCAAGGTCAAAGCGGCTTTGAAGGCAAAAGCAAAGGCCAAAGCCAACACATCAATGGTCGGGGGGCAGCCTACGATGACCGGGTTGCCCTTTGGTATGGGAGTAACTACGGAGGTTGGCAAATAACCCAGTGCGGCCGCCAATTTTTGTTTGGCGGTCATTTTTTTCGGATCGGGTGGTTTGGCAGGGGGTGCGCCGATACAACTGCAGCTCAAAACAGGCAATCCAGCGAAAGTGAGGCATTTATCGTTGGCTTTTACGGTAAGCCCACCCATTAGCATCATAGCGTCGTCGCCTACTTTTCCTTTTGCCCAAACACCGGGAAGGCCAGGAGGCATTGGAATATGAAGCGGCGGGCATGGAGATGCACCGCTGGTCACAGAGGCCGCTGGAAAACCGCTTACTTTAACCTTGTTGAAAAAAGGGATCCAATCTAATGGGTTGAAAACGAAACCTACGAAAGGATGGGGCAGGGGGGTAGGTATTGGCGGGCTGGGCGGTGCCGGCACAAGGACAATATGAATGTCCATCCCCATCACGAGATCCATTTCGGAAATTGCCTGCATCAGGGTTTGATTTTTTGTGATTCGATTTTTTGTTCCCAATCCTCGCCTGCCAATTTCGTCATCTTTTCACCGAGAAGGCTTTTTTGGGAAAAGTCCCCGTTTTGTCGCATGGCCTCTACTGCTCCAGCTCCAATATGAAGGAAAACTGCTTCCGTCTGGAACTTGTCGCATATTTCCGTTGCCAAATCCAACGCTTGCCAATATTGCTGAAATGCTTCTGTTGGCCGTTTCAATTGTTGAAAACACAGCCCAGACATCCGGTGGGCCTCCATTTGTTGGTAGGTGTAGTTTTTATCTGTTTTGGCCACTGCTGCCGCCTTGCCATAGTAATGTATGGCTTCCTCGTACTGGCGTGGCCCAAAGTAAGCTGCTGCTATGAAGTTGTGCGCCTGAAGCAAGGTGGGCACGCCCAATGGGTGTTTGTTTTGATGGGCGTTTTCTGCTGTCTGCACACCTTTTTTATATAGTTCAACCGCTTCTTTTTGATTGGACGCCACTATGAAACTCCCCAAGGTCAGATAGGCGGCCACTTCCAGGTGTTCCCACCCCACTTGCTGTTGAGCGAGGTTGACGGCCTTTTCCCCAAATGATTTCATTTTGTCAAAATTGCCTTCTGAGGCGGCCTGGCCCATGTCCAAAATCAACAACCTGTATTGAACCCCTGGGTCACCGGGGTCGCCCGAACTTGCCAATTGCCGCATGGCACCTGGCATGTCCAGATCAGCAAGAATGGACACTATAATATTTTTATAGGTGCCACGCAAACGGTAGAGCCCACTTGCGCTTTCCTCCAATGATACCATAATCCTCGTATTTAGGGGAATGTTGGATCCCGCTAATTCCATCATCCAGCTTTCCCATGCACCATAATCCGATATTTCGGTAGGTTCAAGTACGGCCACGACATTGTCCAATTCTTTAATTCTACTGGCAAAGCGGGACAAGGGTTCTAAAAAAGAACTAGGTTTTTCTGCTCTGGCAGGTTTGTCAAACTGCAAATCATACCCCGCTTCTTTGATGCTGGCAGTGTCGTTGTCCAACCAGCTATTCGTTTCCTCCAACAAAGATTGGGAATATTGGGAAGCACTTTTGAAAGGGGAAATAACAGGGAAAAACAAATCGGGAAAGATCCCGTGTTCAGAATTTTCGTACTTGACAAATGCCTCCATCATTTTTGCCTCATCTTCTTTGATGGCCCAGTGGCAAAAACGTGCTTCTGGATTTTCCCTAAACTTTCTGTAATGCGACTGTAGGATTTCCAGTCTTTGGGTTATGGCATTGTTGGTCGTGCCCATCATTTGATTTTTTCGGGTGAAGGTTCACCGCTTTTATTGAACTCACCGGTATGGCCGGCTTTGTTTGAACCTTAATACCTTTAAACTAGGAGATGTTACCGGCGGAAAAAAAAATTGAAAAAAATAAAAAGGGCGGTAACATTTCCAAAGTGGGGGGTATTAAAAAATGTAGCTCGCCAAAATACCCCTTACAATGACAATCTTTAGCCGGGGGCATTTACGGTAAATCAAGGGCTGAAAGTAGAAAAATTATCAATTGAAAAAGAAATCGTGACAGATTTTTTTTTATCCAACAATCACAACGATGAAATTTTTGATCGGACAGATTAATTTTTTAAGAATTATTGTTTTTGAAAAAAAACCTTGTACTTTGGCGAGTCAATTGCCTGTTGGCTTTGGTGGCCAATTGCCAAGTAGGCAGGCTTTTGATACACAAGGAGCTTGTCAATAAAAGTCAAACCCCAAACTTTGAAAACAATGTTGACCCTACTTCAATATTCTTCCGATCTTAAACTCGCCGTTCAAATTGCACAGTCAATTGCCAAAGAGAACAGGAATGCCGAGTATTCTCCGTCCCACTTGCTGAAAGGAGTTTTGCATAATGACGTCGGCATGGGCTCCATCCTGGCATCGTGGGGCAAAAACATTCATTATCTTCGGGAATGGGCAGATGTACGTATAGCACGATACCCAAAGTCGGGCAGGCCTGTCGAAGTGCCCGGAGGCGACGAACAAGTAAAGAAATTATTGGAAGTAGCTGACATAGTGCGCCTGAAACTTTCAGAAGAAGCCATTAGCCCCATTTGCATTCTGGTGGCCATGTGCAAGCCAAACGTAGCATTTAATGAAGAGCAACTGAAAACATTCCCGTTGTCGGAAAAAGAATTGTTGGAGAGCGCTTTGGCGAGTTTGGAAATGACTCCGCAACAACCGGACTCCGGCAAAAAAAATGGGACTGCCCAAAACAGCCAAAATGGAAAACAGTCTGCCAAGGCACTATATAAATATTGTATAGACAAAACAGAACTGGCCAAAGACGGCAAAATTGATCCCATAGTAGGCCGTGACCGGGAAGTACGGAAGATGGCAGAAATCCTGGGACGGCGCACTAAACCCAATGTCATCATCGTAGGCGAACCCGGAGTTGGCAAAACAGCCCTTGTTGAGGGCTTCGCACAAATAATCGTTGATGGCCAAGCGCCCCCGCATTTGCAAAATTCACAGGTTTTCGAGCTTGATATGGGGGCGTTGGTGGCTGGGGCCTCTTACAAAGGCGAAGTAGAGGAAAGGTTGAAAAGTATTATAGCCGAAGTTAAGCAGTTTGACAAGGCTATTTTGTTCATTGATGAGATACATGTGCTGCTCGACCCCAAAGGCAGCGCAGCAGGGGCGGCCAATTTGTTGAAGCCCGAACTGGCAAGGGGCGAACTTACCGTCATCGGTGCCACCACTTTTGACGAATACCGTAAATACATCGAAAAAGACGATGCCTTCAAGCGCCGCTTCGATGTACTGGAAGTGTCAGAGCCCGATGCCGACAAAGCTGAACGGATGCTTAAAATACTGCTTTCGAGGTACGAAGAGCACCACGAAATAAAGGTAGAAGAAACAGCATTGCGGGAGGCCGTTAGGCTCTCGTTCCGTTATTTGAAAGACAGAAGGCTGCCCGACGCCGCTATTGACTTGGTTGACAAAACAATGGCTGCGGTACGCATGATGAAAAACACTTCTTCAAAAGAGTTGGACAACCTCAAGGCAGAACTGGCAACATTGGAGAAAGACATTGAAGGGGCTGATTCAGAAAACATCCTACGGGAACTGCGCTGGTTTGATAGCCAGATAAAGGACAGGGTCAGCCCAATCTTGTTAGGAAAAATAAAAGAGCTAAAAGAAACCCATAAGATCGAAGATATTGAAGTCCTGAAAAGCTATTTGAAAAACCTGTTGGACGAGCTTGCTTCCCACAATGTAGCCGATAAGGAAACTGTGACGGAATCGGACATTGCCGCCATGGTTGCATATTCTACCGGCATACCAATGGGCAAGCTACAATCTGATGAAAGGGAAAAACTGGAAAGGTTGGCAGAACAGCTTAAAAAGAGGGTCATTGGCCAAGACCACGCCCTCGAAACCCTTTCGCACGCTATCAGCATCAGCAGGGCAGGTTTGTCCGATGAGCGCCGGCCGATAGGCTCCTTCTTTTTTCTCGGACCAACGGGGACAGGAAAGACTGAATTGGCTAAGGCAATTGCCGAGTTCTTGTTTAATGACGAGCGTTCATTGATCCGCTTTGACATGTCGGAATACACGGAAAGCCATGCCGCCGAGACCCTCACCGGAGCCCCGCCTGGCTATGTGGGCTACGAAGAAGGTGGCATCTTGGTCAACCGTATAAGGGAGCAGCCGTATGCAGTGGTGCTTTTTGACGAAATTGAAAAAGCCCACCCGGATGTTTTTAAAAAATTCCTGCAAATACTGGATGACGGGAGGCTTTCCGACAAGCTCGGAAAGGAAGGTGATTTCACCAATGCCATCATCCTGTTCACTTCCAATATCGGTAGCGATTATATCGTAGAAAAATTCAGCGCCGGTGAAATACCCGAGCAGGGCGAAATGATACAGGCCATGGGCAGGCATTTCAAGGACGAATTCCTCGGCAGGCTCACGGAAGTGATACCTTTTGCGCCTATCAAAGAGGAAAACGTGGTGAAAATCCTTGACATTCAGCTTAAACGACTTCACAGCACTTTGGCCGACAAGGGCATTAAACTGGACATTGCGGACGATGCGAAAAAAGTGTTGGCCATGAAGGGATTCTCTCCAAGATTTGGGGCCAGGCCGCTGCGCAGGGTGATCTTTAACGAAGTGCAAAAACCCATGGCTAAAATCATCATCGGCGGCAAACTGGACGGAGGCGGTACCGTGGCACTGAAACTGGATGAAAATCAAAACCTGATATTTGAAGTATTGTAGGACAATCCTACAGCGCTTTTATCTTCTAAAGTTCATCAAACAAATATTGATCAATATGGCAGCTTTTAACCTAGACAACCTGGAACTTAAAAAGAATGGCTTCATCTACGAAGCATCGGAACCAACATCGGAGGCAATGGCCGACCTGCCCAAAAACAGGACGATATTGCTTGCACAGCTTTCGGACAAGGCTCCGACAAAACCCGAGCTGAATTATGATTTGGAAACAATGGAAGCGGTTTTCGATCATTTCAAGCCAGAATGCAAGGTGGAATTTATCAATGAAGAAGGGGCTTCCGCCAATGAGACCCTCAGTTTCAAGAATGTAGGCGATTTTGGAAAAAAAGCCCTCATCAACCAAAGCGAATTCCTGAAAACGCTTGACCAAAAAAGGGCGGACCACCAATCGTTTGGAAAGCAGCTCCAAAACAACAAAGTGCTTCAAAAGGTCATGAGCGATCCAGGCAAGAAGGCAGCTTACATCACGCTGCTGAAATCCATGCTCCAGGATTTGGAGGAAAATGGGTAAAACGAGTTATTTTTCCCTGGAAAGCCACCCAATTATTTATCAACGAAAAACATAAATAAATATGACCGGTCAACAAGAAGGTTTGCAAGAAACCAACCAGGAACAGATAAAGATTCAAGAATCCATCCAGCCGTTAGAAAAGGTGTCGGCATCTGCTGTGGAAGAAGCAGTGGATCTGTTGAAGGAATACGGCGGTTTTGAATTGGTGTCCACCACCGTAGAGGGTGCCGAAAACATGGATCCTAACCAAATTGCCCTTCGGGAAATTTTCTTATATGAAAGCGAGAGCGAGGCCGATCGGAAGCGCCTGAAAAAGCGCCTGCGCTCTTGGCTCAAACTGCTCGCAAATGCAGAAAACGTTGGAGACCTAATTGAGGTAAGCCAGGAAACGAGCCAACAAAGTGAGAAGCTGCTCAATGCGAACGTAAAAGTTGCACTGGATGCATCAAAGACTTTGGAAACCAACTACCGCACAGTGGCTACTTTTTATCAAAATGCCGCTGGCGACAAGCCGGTAAAAAATGTGACCCTCGTCAATGCTTCCATGGAGCAAATATCGGACAACGACAACCCCAGGGTGCGGCAGATGATAGGCGACGAATTGAGGGACAAGTTTGACAGGCTCGACCTGATGAACAATTATGGCATGGTGGTCATTCCTGGTTTTCTGGGCAATAAACAGATGATTGACGAATGGGGCAGGGTAGCCTTTGAAAACAAGGCCATGTTGATAACCGATTTCCGCAACCTCGATTCGCCCTCAACCACCATGAAGTTGTTCCAACAGGGAAAATTTACCGGGGCCGATGATTTCAAGTCGAACATAATGATGACCTGCAACTGGTTGGTGGCTAGGGAAGCTGTAGCTGAAGCAGGTGAAAAAGAACCGCTTTACATTCCTCCTTCTGCAGGATTGGCGGGAAGGATGTATGATAACAATATTGGACAAGTAACTGCTGGAAAGAAGTATGGAACACTAAGGGGAATTAGTGGTACTCGTTATGATATTAGGGCAAACGACCTTTCAGATTTAGGAGATTTGGGCTTAGTGCCATTCACGTATGAATACGGTCAAGTAATGGCTTTTTCGGCCAAAACATTATTCAATGGCGCTAATATCGGCTTGCAGACAAACTCCGTAGTTCGAACCTTCGATTGGTTGACAAAGAGTATGATGGACTACTTGAACCGGATGTTATTTCAGAATATTTCCACAAACATGGAAATGGACATCAATAAAGAAGTGTCTAAATTTTTAGACAAATGTCAAAGGGAACAAAAGATTATAGAAAAGTTCAGTGCTGTAAAAGTTAGTCGAGATCCAAAACAAAGAGACCGGGTTTTTGTAAACGTTAATATCACTCCTTTTTTCCCAGCAAAAAATTTCGTGATTTTTTTAGATGGAAAAAGAGGGGATGATGGTTCAGTTGATGTAAAGGGAGGTATGGGTAGTTAATTATAATTATATAATTAGCGAATACGAATTAGCTTTTATCAACCTTTTTAAATAACCAAATTCAGAATTCATTATGTTCAACGCAATGCTGAAAATCGAAGGAAAAGAATTCCGTGTCCTACGCTGCCATTATGTGCTCGACCGCGACACCGATCTTTCCGGCCGGCCTTCCACCGACATACGCGGGGGCAAGGTTACTATCCAAATCGAATCCTCTTCGGATACGATGTTTTATGACTGGGTGATCAACGCCTATGCCCAAAAAGACGGCGAAGTTGAGTTTTACAAAAGAAACGATCCGGCACCTGCCAAGGTACTAAAGTTTGAAGAGGCCTATATGGTAGAATACGGAGAAGACTTTGATGTTGTTGGCGGCAACAAGGAACAACCCATGGTCGAGACATTTACCGTCTCTTCCCGCAAATTGACCCTGGGAGGAACTTTTGAAAAAATTTGGCCAGAATAATTTCGGCCAGAAACAGTACCAGCCTTAAGGAACAGTTTTGCCAGCGTTTCCAATCGTTGGCAAAACTGTTTCTTCCGTTCATTGCAAATCCTTCAAACCTATTTGGAGGGTGCGTCAGATGAAGCCTCAATTCAGTGTTCAATGGGCTTAGCTTTGGCTTTTTACCTAAGAAAGGATAAAGTTGAAAAATGGCTAGCAGCTATTTTCACTCACTGTTTGGCCATTGAGCAGTTTCCTCGTTTCATCCATTAAACCCTTTCAACCTTGGCACGGAAAATTTTCTCCAACGTAGAAATCGGAGGGAAAACCATATCCCCTATTTCCCATCTCTCCATTATTCAACCTTTAAATGGGCACCATAGGTTTGAACTGCGATGCCCTTTGAAGGAAAGCGGGAAATCACTGATGGATGCGAGCAATAACTTCATCGGGAAAGAAATAAAAATCGAGCTGGCTTCTGGCGCTGCACAAGGCGCTACTAACCAATTTGTTGGCCATGTTACCGGGGTGAGCCTGTCCAAGCACCATGGCATTGCCAATGAAATAGTGTACACCGGCCACTGCCCTACCTTGTTGATGGATGACTGGCAACATTGCCAATCATTTGAGGAGAAGAAAATTGATGAAATTGCCAAAGCTGTGGTTGGGAATTTTGGCATTTCCATCGAAGCGAACCCTTCCTACAAAGATCCATTGCCTTATTTTGTTCAGTATCGTGAAACTGCTTACATGTTTTTGAGCAGACTTGCGGACGCTTTCGGCGAATGGTTTTTTTACGATGGCACCAAGCTCATCTTTGGGAAAGCGCCAAAGGAAGATCCAGTCGAATTAATGTTTGGACGTGACCTCTATAGTTTTGACCTTGGCCTTAACCTTGCCCCCCTAAAATTCAAACAGTTGGGATATGACTATTTGGGTCATAAATTCCCCGAAAGCTCTGCAACAGCAGCAAGCATTTCCGAATTGGATGATTACGGAAAAATCGCATCCAAAGCCTCCGATCAGGTTTTTACCAACGAACCGGTCACTACTTCTCCTTACGATATTCACGACAAGAATGACCTGGACGAGCTGACTAAACACCAAAAAAATGGCCGTGCCGCCAACATGGTCCTTTTCAACGGGACAAGTGACAACAACCAATTGAAACTTGGCTGTATAATTACAATCAAAGGCAAAATCGGCGACGTTTCTGATTTCATGGGAAAGGACGTTGCATATGGCGAATATAGGGTAATCAAAATCTCACATAGTACCGACGCCCTTGGCAACTATCAAAATACTTTTGTAGCCATTCCATCATCTTTGAAAGAACCGCCAACCAATACGCTGGTAAGGCTACCAATATGCGAAGTACAACCCGCAGATGTGATGGAAAACCATGACTCAAAAGGCCTGGGACGAGTAAGGGTGCAGCTTCGCTGGCAACAGCCTAATGGCAACAAAACGCCTTGGATAAGGGTGGCTGCCAGTGGTGCAGGTGGAACGCACGGTTCCTTTTTTGTCCCAGAAAAAGGAGACCAGGTTTTGGTAGCTTTTGAACACAACAACCCCGACAAGCCCTATGTAGTCGGCACACTGTACCACGGCAAGGCCAAACCTCATGGCGACCTGTCCAATGCTGACAACAACAAAAAAATTATCAAAACAAAAAGTGGTAATAAAATCGCCTTGAACGATGAGGGCGGTAAGGAAGAAATCAAAATTGAAAGTGGCACCAACGTCATTACCTTGACCATGGATGGTGATCTGAAGATCACCATAAAAACCTTGGGCAATATGATGCTGGACGCCAAAAACATTACCCTGAAGGCGACAGAGACGATTACCATTGATGGCCCACAGAAAATTTCGCTGATCTCGACTGCCGAAAAATTGACTCTGGACGGTACTGGTACAACCAACAGTCTGGAAGGCACGGCGGTCACGGTAAAAGGAACTGCAACAGCCGAGGTAACTGCCCCCAATACTACCGTCAACGGTGATGTGATGAACATGGTCAAGGGAGGGATGGTCAAGCTCAATTGAACACAATGGAGTTTGATCCTGCGAGAAAGGCCGAATACGCCGCTGGGGATGTTTTAGTGCAAAAACATATATTGTTTATCTGGAGTTGCATTAAATACATGAGTTGGCACCACCAGAACCCTAATATTAGCCACCCACCTAAATAACTCTTAGATAATACCTATAGGCGTCTTAAATAAAACTCCAATTTGAAAAGTATTAATAATGTTGCACAACTACAGATTTCCCATGCCCTGCGGCGAATTGAAAAAGAAAAAACCCAGCTACGAAAAGTGCGGTTTAGAAGAATCTGTTCGCCAGCATATTTACCTCATCCTCATTACAAGGTTTGCTGAAAACCGATATGATCCAAGCTATGGCAGTGAGCTATGGGAATATGATTTTGAGAGTCTCAAGGTTTTGGAAGATAAAAAGCATTATCTCGAAAACTCCTTTAAGAAACTTTTACAAGTACACGAACCCCGCCTTACTGATATCGCCGTAAGCATCAACATAGCAGAGGGCCCCGTGGTAAGCCACCATAAAACTGAGCACAAAATCAAGAAAAAGATTGAAATCAAAATCAAAGGTAAATTGGCGGAAACGAACAAACCTTTCAACCAACCACCTTTCATCATATTTTTCAGCCCCGTGGTAACGGATGCTTTTGCCGAAAAAATGTAGCAAAACCATCAACCGCAACAAAGTAATCGGATGGACACAAGGGAAGAAATAAAAAGCCGAATGTTGAAGGATGTGGCCAGGGCATGGGGCTACCAGGAGTCCGAAATGGACACTGAAGCCTTTGACCCCCTCGTAAGTCTACTGATCGGGGCCTGTGCATTAGAGTTTGAAAAAATCAACCAAGAAATGTACGCTTCCAGGGAGCGGATACTCGAAAGACTCATTAGTACCCTAACCCCTGGGGTATTGACTGGCCCTGTACCCGCACATGGCGTGATCCATATAAGGCCTGTACAGGCCGAGGGCAAGGTATTGCCTGCCTACAAAATGTATATCAAAAAGAAAATAGACAAATCAGAAAAGGAATTATACTTTTCTGTAATTGACCCTTGCAGGTTGGTGGATGGGGCCGTGCGTTACATTGCAGCCGGAAACAGAATCCTCAGAGTTGATAACCTGCCGTTTCGGGAAGCCGTTGCCCAATCCAGCAGCAGGACTGAGACCCTTCCCTCCAATGAGGCCTGGATAGGCCTGGAACTTAATAACGATGTACAAACGTTGGCCGGAATCTCTTTCTTTTTCAATTGGAAAAACGAACCCAAACTTAAAACTTGGTTACAACAACTACCCTTCACACGTTGGTATTTGGGCAATAATGAACTTAATTTTGAAATGGGGTTGCCTTCTATAAAGGATGCACTGGGGAACAACAGTCAGCCCGCACCATTCGAACAGGAATACAGCCCTACTTATCACGTATCATCCCAGGTTTCCCAGGTTTATCGTCCACATTTCATAACCCTTAAAGGGTTTTGTGGCCAAAAGACCATCAGCTTGCCTGCCAACCGGGAAAACTACCCGCTCCAATTTGAGGAGGTATTCCCTTTGACGGATCTGGCCAAAATAGAAGAGCGCCTGCTATGGTTAAAAGTTCAGTTTCCGCAGTTTGTACCCACAGAGGTGTTGGCCAATATGGAATGCTATACCAACTGCTGTCCAGTGCTCAATAGGAGGCCTTATCTAAAAACTGACCGTCTGGCAGATTTTATCAATACAATTCCGCTCAACTGCGAAGAGTATTTTTTTGACATAGACAGGGTGTACAACGAAAAGGATCTCAACTACCATCACTCTCCACTCGCCGACATCCGCAGTTTGGAGGCGGGCCATTTCACGCTCAGGACTAAGGGTATCAGCAAAATTGACACTCGATCAACCTCCCAAATTTTGAACCGTGTGCTAGACGTGCTCCGCGATGAAACGGCGGCTTTTTCAATGTTTCAATCGGGTTTTCTGAACCAAAAGATTAAAACACTGAAGCAGGAAATTTCAGATCTTGAACAACAGGTAAAGGAAAGTGTAGTGCCGCTCGAAGAGACGCCCTACCTCATCATCAAACCAAACAAAAGGGAAAAAAGCAGGGAAGCAACCGTTGAATTTTGGTCAACTGATGGCGACAAGGCAAATGGGATACCTTCAGGTGCAACTTTAGATCTCTTTCAAAACAAAGGCTTCCAACGAGAGAGCCTCCGCTTTGTCACCCATACATCTGGGGGCCGCAACAGGAAAACGGACTCGGAAAATTTCTTTGAGTTTAAGAAAGCCTTGGTCACCCGCAACCGGGTGGTAACCCACGAGGACATAAAAACCTTTTGCCATGCGCATTTTGGTCCGCAACTGGGTGACATCTCAATTTCTAAGAAATACAAGGTCAGCAGTAGGCCTGACGAAGGAATGGTCAGGGTTATCGAAGTAGCAGTAAAACAAGCCGAAGTGCAACGGGTGATGGAAGAAGAATGGATTGCATCTTGCCGGAATCTGGAAGAAACCCTCAATCAGCAGTCAACTGGCATACTACCGATTTTTGTGGTAGGAGACCATTGAAATTGTACAAAATCAAGGTATGCAACTGCATCAGTTAATTGGTCATATTTTATTGCACAGTTCCCGAATGGAGCCTTTGATTGCCGAACTGGCTGAACAGGGCCTTTTGCGGTTGGACGAACTCGTAGTGAAGCCAAAGAGTATTTTCAAAAGGGCATACAGCAAGGATATCACAGCCATTGAAATATTGAAGGGCGAAAAAAACAAATCCCGTGACCAAGTTTTGGTGGATGTTAGCCGGGAGGGGCTATATGATGCCTTGCCAGAATTCCTTTTCCACCAACCGGAGCCCCCAACGAATTACAAGGTTTTTGACCAAAGAATAAAGGAAAGCGAGCGCACAAAGGAAGAGGAGGCAGAAGCCAGGGAGTTTTTTTTGCCATTCGAACAAGAGTTTTTCAGAAAAAAACTGGAAATTGAACAGGAAGAACGTAATCTTTTTTCATGTTTCTCCAATCCCCTACAGCTTGAAATTTTCCAGCGTTTTTGGACTGACGTAAAAGGCATAGACGAATACTCCAAATCCATCCTATTTTTCCTGTTGCCATTGGCCCAAAAAATAGCAGGCAACATCAAGCTGATGGAACTGTGCTTTTCTACGGTACTGGGCAACAAGGTAGAAATCCAAAAAAACTATGATGCACACGGGGCATATTCTTCCGATAGCATGGTCAGCCTCGGAGAAGCAGTGCTTGGAGACAATCTTATCTTGGGCCTACAGGTGAAGAACGAATTGCCTAGCCTGACCATTACCATTGGCCCCGTTGATCCATCTGTAGTGCCCCAATACCTTCCAGGAGGTGGCAAACAGCGGCTGAAGTCCATTCTTTTTGATTATTTTGTACCCATAGAATACGATAAATCCACAAACATAGAACTGGAACGGGAAACCCTCCGGCGCAAATTGGAAGTGACCAAGCGTTTATGGAAGGCTTCGCCGGAAAATGAACGGGAAATTTATGAAAAGAGCATAAAGGAAATCGAAGAACGAATAGAACTGGATGCGGCCAAACCTGGCTTTCTGCTGTCGGAAAGCAAAGAAACGGCGCTGCTGGGCTATTCTACCCATATTTAATAATTATTACAGCACTGCTTCTAGATGAACTACAAGACCTTTTTGATGATTTTGGGCATCCTTGTTTTTATCCTTTTGTTAGTGATAAAACTGTTAAAAGGAAAAACCAAGGTATTTGTCAAGAAGACAAATTGGTACACGCTGGCCTCCTCTTTGGGCTTTGCCCTGCTTGGCCTCACGGGGTTGGCCATCAAGCCGCCACCGTCCATATCGCCACCTACCTTGTATTTGTTGTTGCAGTTGGCAGTGTTTTCTTTGGGGGCGCTCCATGTTTATTTGTTTTATAAAATTAATCCTTGGGCCAACCGTTCCAACCTGAAATTGGAGTTCCTCTACACAACATTTTTGGCACTTACTGGATGCCTTGTTTTTTTTACAGTATTTTACCTGTTTGAAAAACCGGGGCCACTGCTTAGCAAAAGCTATGCGGACAATTTTTGCATGATGGCCTTGTTTTTCCCTTTGCCACTTGTTTTTTTGAAAATGTGGGACTACTGGCGAGCCATTCCCCGGCAGGAAATCACAGGTTGGCAGTTGCCGATTGGCAGCCCCCTGCCATCTATGCTGCCTGGCAATTCTATCCACTTGACACTGTTGGTAACAGAGTCATTCCAATCAAAGGAGGTTATCAAGCTCGAAGCCCTGGCGCCAGTGGAGCGTACTTTGGGGGAGGTTTTTTATTACCTTCTTTACCGGTACAACATTGAGAAGAAAAGCCTGCGCAAAATTGAAATTGCAGAGGAGAATTCCAAGGACAGGGTATATGAATGGCTTTTTTTCAAAATTGGCAAACAATGGTGGTGGACCACCAAGCAATATTTCCGCCCTGACGTGCCCATCTCAAAATATGGAATCCAGAAAGGCGATTCTATCATAGTGGGCAGGGTGAAAAAGTGGTGAAGCATCTTATGCTCACAACAGGAAGCTAATCCAATTAGCTGATTTCAATCGTTTATTAAAAAAATAATGCATACCGTACTTCTCTTAGCATAGATAATTTTAAATTAGCTCAATTATGATTTCAAATTGGCCGCTCAAAAAAATATTTGATTTTGGGTAAACCTCCTCCGGCCCCTTAAAAAAGCCAATAACTTGGAATCAAGTAGAGCCTTTAAATTTTTCTTCGCTGTTGCTTAGATAAAATGGCATGAACAAAGAAGTTGCATTCAATCACATAAACAGCATTTAAAAACTCTTCCGCATGAGCGAGAAAATAAGGCACCTGCCCGTCAATTGGGTTGACGGAATGAAAATATCCAAAACGGATTTTCAGAACACAGAAAATTTCCTCCTCGATCAAATCAGGGACAGTACCTCATTGGCCTTGAACGACTTCAATTTCGGGCTACTTGCTTCGCATGAAATAGGAAAAGACTCACTGAGCCTCGACATCAATGAAGAACGGGTAGAAGTTTACAACTGCAGGGCCGTTGCCCGGAACGGTGCCCGAATCGAAGTGGTGGACATGGAAGTGCCGTCGCTCCGCCAACCCATGCGCCAACTGGTAGGAGGGTATGACCTGAACAGGGTGCCGGATTGGTATATCGTGGTAAAAACAAACCCTTTTCAGCGCTTCCCTTATGGCCAGCCCGCCCTTGACTTAAATCCAGTGAGGCACCTCCATGCCCTGCAATTGTACGATCTGGAACTCGTGCCCGCCGACCAGATCCAGTCGCCACGGTTTGCTTACTACTGTATTCCAGTCGCTAAAATTCGAGCCGGCCATGCAGGCATAGAGCAAGTACGCAACTACATACCGCCCTTTTCCAGCATCCAGAACAGCCTCGAACTTATCAAAATCCACAAATCTCTGGAAGATGACCTGTTTAAGATTGAACAGACAGCCATCAATGTCATAAAAAAGCTGATCAGGAAACGGGAGGCAGAACCTACCAATGTTCTTGCCCAGGACCTTTACTTGATTGCTTGGAACGTCATGGATTTTATCACTTCCAATGTGGATCACTATCGGGTGGTGCTGCCCCAATATTCTCCTGTCCACATGGCCACCTTTTTCATGCGGTTGGCAAGGACGGTGTATGTATCCATGCGGCTGACCAAGGAAAAGGACTGCCTGATGAACTATTTTCAAAACCAAATCGGCGACTTTTCGCCAGCCACTTTTGAGTCTGCCTTTGAGGGTGCAGTTTCGTTGCGGTACAACCATTTTGAAATAAGGGCTGCCACAGATATCATCATCCGCTTCGTAGTTAGTTTGAGGGATTTGTTCCAAAAACTGGAAGACCTGGATTATGAAAAATTGGTAAAATACGATCCATTCCTGAGGGCCACTTACGAGAACAGGCCACCAGCCAGGCAACAAGCGCCCCCGCCAAGGGAGCAGCCCCCGTACTACCCGCCTGAAAGATCCACTGGGATCGGGATATCGAGGAGGGGGGATTCTAACAAGCAAGGGGGCGGGGGCACCCAGGAAGATGATTGGGGGCTGAGGTGAAGCCTATTGATAAACTATCTCCGACAATTCCATTTTCAGTGTAGATTTTTTTTCCAAAAACTCATCTTCCTCCCGCATAGAAAGATTGGGCACCTCATTGATGTCTTCTTTCAGGTGATCCACTTGTTGGCCGTTTTTCCAAAAACGAAAACAAACGTGCGGCCCTGTTGCCAGGCCTGTTTCGCCCACAAAGCCAATGATCTGGCCCTGTTGTACCCTCGCCCCTTTTTTGAGGCCATCTGCAAAGCGGTCAAAATGAAGGTATTGGCTTTCATATACTTTGTCGTGCCTGATTTTTACATAGTTCCCGTTGTTTTGGGCAAACCTTGCTTCTTCCACTACGCCGTCAGAAACCGCAAACACAGGATCGCCTTTTGGCGCAGCATAGTCGGTACCCAAGTGCGGCCGCTTCTCGTTGAGCACGGGGTGGATGCGTTCCTTGTTATAGTGCGAAGATATCCGGCCATATTTAACTGGCGATTTTAGAAATGCCCGCCGCATTGGCCTTCCGAATTCGTCCATGTATTGGATACCCTCCATGTTTTCAACGTGAAAAGCATAAAATTCACCCTGCCGGGTATCGAAATAAATAGCTTTCAATTGCCCGATTTTTGCCACCTCGTTGCCGGCCACCAGTTGATCGAAAATCAGTTTTACCTTGTCGCCAGGCTCCAGGTGATAAAAGTCCACCGCCCATTTCATGGCCTCCTCCATTTGGTCAATAATAACGGGATCAACATGGGCATCGTACACTGCATCCCATAGGGTACTTTTAATGATGATGCCAATCGCCACCGTTTTTTCCTCTAAGGAATCTTGTTGGACGAATACTTCCGGGGTGGGGAACGGCTTAAGGTGTATGGAAACTCCCGGCGACATTTCATAAATATAAAAGCGATAGCCTTTGTTGTTGTTTTTGGGGATAAATGACCTTATTTCGTGGCCTTTTTCCAATTTGACCAAACCTGCACCGGCTGCTTGCTGGCCAAGGTTGTCCACAATCTGTTCGTTGAGTTTCTCGTGCCTCAAAAAATCAACGAGTGTCTGGTCGTCCCGGAAGATGTCTTTGGCAACTTGGTAATCGGAATAATCGGGGCCGTCTGTGGATGGTTGGGAAGTTGGTACTTCAGGCGTATTGGCTTTCTGCGGGTTGGTGTCCTTTCCCTTGGCCAAAAAAATGACAGCCGATCCTACCAAAAGTACAGTGGCTCCTAAAATGGGCCATATTTTCTTCCAGGAGATGTTCGGCCCTGCCTTTTTGTCAATGTCGAATTGAGTGGGCAAGGGCTGTAAGTGTTTCCTACCACTGCCGGAAGGTGGGGCATTTTTAGGTTTGATTACAATTTTTGGCCTGTTGTTTTTCATGGAGGGATTAGAGTTTGGCCTGTAAATTTACCTCAATTCCTCCAATATTCTGGCGGCCTCAGATCCATGTTGGGTGTCATTTGCCAATTTTTTCAAAACCGATTTTGCCTCCAGGGCCTTTCCATTTTTTAAATAGGCCAGTGCCAAGTACCATTTGGCATCTTGTGAAAATACATTGTCCTTTTGAGCCAAATCTTCGAGCATGGCCTCTGCTTGTTCAACTCTGTTTTCAAATAGCAGGCAGATGGCCAAGTAAAGCCGGACATGGTCATCGGGTGTGCTTTCTGTATAACGGGCCAAATAGCCGACAGCCTCTTCATAATCCTTGCGATCATAAGCCTCCATGCCCAAAGCCAGCAGGCTGGTTTCCCCGGGAGCATACCCTATATTGTTTTCAAGGGGCTGTAGTTTGGTTGCAACCAAATTGTCGGTCATGGCTTTGTCCAGGGTGTTCGGTGGGCTTTGTTTTTGCCAAAAAAACAATAAAAGAGCAGCAATTGCCATTCCGCCCAACAACAGCAACTTCCACTTGCCTGATATCCAACTTCGGTTTCCCGATATGCCAGAAAGGTCAAAATCCGGTTGGATGCGGATGTCCTTTACACTTTCAACAATGGTTTGGTTGGCTTTAATGATCGCGGCGTTTTTATGGGCAAAACGTAGTTCACGCACCAGTGAAAATTCTTCCTGCAATGCCTTGTCCTGCATGAGGTCTTTCTCAAACTGCGATTTGCCAGTCTCGTCCAATTCACCATTTAAGTATTGGAAAATTCGGATATGTACTATTTCGTCGATCTGGTCCATAATAATTTTCAGGCTTGGAAAGCGGGGTACCAGTTTGAGGTACTGCACTTCCTTTTTGCCATCGCTTGATGTTTAAAAATCAAAGCTGTCCACGAGTTTTTTCAACTTGTTGCGGCAATCAAAAATCCGCTTTCGTACCGTCCCATACTCAATCTGTTGCGTTTCGGCTATGTCCTTTAGGGGTGTTTCTTGGATGTAAAAAAGCGTGATCAGTTCCTTGCAAGTGTTGCCAATGGTTTCCAGCGCATTGAAGATAGCCACATAGCGTTTTTCCTTGACGATGGCCTGTAACATCTCGTCGCTCGCCGGATCCGCCATCCTGAACTCCTCGTCGGTCAAGGCCACCAACCTGCCCCGCTTTTTGCTTCGGAGGGTGTGTCGCCAGGTATTCACGGCCACGGCAAAATAATATTGTTTGAACTTGCCGTTGGCTTGGTACTGGCCCGCCACCACGTTCTGCCAAACTTTCAGAGTAGTAGTTTGTAGCAATTCGTGCGCTTCTTCTTGAGAGCCAGAGTTTTTCAGCACATAGCCCATTATTTTAGGGCCAAAGTTTTGGTACAAATGCCTGAAAACCAAGGGGTCTTCGGCTATAAGCCCCGCTGTTATCTGTTGGTCGGTCAGTTCCATTTAGGTTAGATGACTTTTTAAGGAAAAATGTTACCGTTCTCCTCGCAATTTTAGTGTTTTAGAATTGTTTTTCCTCAAAAATTATTTTCCTTTGGTAACAATTGGCCTTTCATCGGTATGGATGTTTGTCACAGCACGGCAACATGACGGCCGAACTACTTGCCCTGTTCCCTATTGTTTTGATAAAATGATATTTGATGAAAACTTACCTGATCACCCTTGCTTTCACTTTCTTTTCCCTGTTTTGTTCCTCCATTATGCTGATGGGGCAGGAAATTTTGCTCAATGGCGAGGACACCCTTTCCTACGAAAAACTTCCTGTATTTAGCAACGATATTGATGCAGCCCCCAATCTGAGCCCGCCACAACTCGTAGTGGCCAGTGACGGCGACTTTGACCGTTTTATCAAAATAAGCTGGACAGCCCTGGAAAAAGGCATTTTTTACAAGGTTTACAGAAAGGGCCTCGGCGACAAGGATGAACCGATCGCCGTGAGCAGGGGCTGGAAGAAAAGCAATTGGATGTTCGACCATTATGAAGTGGTGCCTGGTAAAAAGTACCTCTACCACATCGTAGCTGCCAGGGACAGCCGCCAGGTTTCAAGGCCCAGCATGGAGGACCCCGGTTTTGCGAGGCTTACTGCTCCAGTGGCGTATGCTCCTGATGGAAAACTATATGCTGAACACGGCAACTTATTGAATGATTCACTATCATTGACCATTGCCAACATTGACCGGGAAGCAGTGAGGGCCGGCGACTCTTTGACCATATCCTACATGCTGTCCAACCGTGCCATGTCGCCATTCGGGCGGCTACAGGTAATGGTTTTTCTGTCACAAGACCCTCTATTTTCTTGGGACGATACCAGCACTTTTCTTTGCGATGAATGGATCGAACAAGTGGATACGGGCGAGTTCGTACGGAAAAATGCGAGATTAAAAATTCCCGGCAAGGTATCAGTCGGTACGAAATACTTGCTATTAGTAATATCCTTGGACGGGGAGGTTTATAAAAGCAAGGTAGTGGCTTGCCCTATAAAAATCTTGGCGAAACACTAAACGGGGTAGGGTAAGGCAAACAGTTTTTGCTAAATTTACGCAGTCTATTGGTCATACACCTCAACCCTTTTTGGTTTAACCCAAAACAATGAAATCATGCTTCACCCTGTTGCCTTCCTGCTATTAGCTTTTCCAATATTTTGCGAGTTTTCAAATAATAAATTACCAGTTGCTACCGACGCTGATAGCGGCCAATTTTTGAACCTTAAATCAAGGTCGCAAATGCTGTTTGCATTTACAAAACCGACCCAATCTTCAGTTTCCCTGGGTGGAGGGCCGGTGATTGAGTGGGAAAAGAGCATTGGAGGTAGCAGCGCTGAGATTGGGCAGTGTATTTTAGAAATGCCGAATGGCAGCGGTTTTTTGGTTGCTGGCTATTCAAAATCGAATGACAACGGGATGGCAACAAATGGTCTATTTGATTTTGTGGCTATTCAAATAGACTCAGATGGCAATCAAATATGGAGCGACCATTATGGCGGGACTGACGATGATGTTCCCACTAGTATGCAATTAACCTCTGACGGAGGTTTTATTTTGGCAGGTTTTACGCAATCGAACGATGTGGATGTGGACAATAACTATGGCTTCGATGATGGTTGGATCGTGAGAGTTGGGCCAGACCACATAGTACAGTGGGATAAAAACTACGGTGGCGAATCAGATGATAGGATCGAAACATTAAAACTTGATAATAACAAGTATCTCGTTGCATCAAGGGTTACATCCACTTTATTTGACATTCAATACAACACATTGCAGACCGCCTGCTGGATGGCAAGAGTCGATCAAAATGGGCAAACATTCGATTGGAAAACAGTTTTTGACGGAAACAATTTTGACGAAGCATACGACATCACCAGGGCCAATGGTGGCAATTATATGGTAGCAGGCACAACCAATTCCACCGACCTGGCCAATGGCAGCAACATCCCGCAAGGGGCCCAGGATTACGACTTTCTGATGGTCAGGCTCAACCCGCAGGGCAACCCTCTATGGAGCGTAAACTACGGTGGGACGGGGCGGGACGTTGCCCAGAATATCATCCGTATGTCGGACAATAGTGGCTACCTCCTTGCAGGCACCATTTCGGCTGGCGGTGGGAACGTCAGCAGCCATTATGGCTCAAGAGACTTTTGGGTGATTAAACTCGACAATAATGGCGCATTGCTTTGGGAAAAAAACTATGGCGGCAGCGGGCTTGATTCATTGTACAGTATGTCGCAGGCCAGCGACGGCAATTTCTACCTCGCCGGAACTACTGATTCGAACGATCATGATGTAAGTAGCAACAATGGGGGGCGAGATGCCTGGATAGTAAAAATAAACCCCAATGGCAACATCTTATGGGAAAAAAACTTTGGCGGGCCTGGGGCTGAAACTGCATCTGCTGTAATAGAAACCTCGGACGGTGGGCTAATATTTACGGGCCAATCCGGCGCACAAGGCGGTGATGTGTCTGTCAATCATGGGCTAAATGATATTTGGGTGGCGAAATTGCAGATGTCTTGCATTGCACAAGACTCTTTGGCTTTGATGTCACTTTACAACGCCACCAATGGACCAAGTTGGACTCCCTGCAATTGGTCTAACAATTTTGGGCAGCCTTTAAATAATTGGTGCGATTACATGCAGCTTACACCCGATCAATGCAATGTGGAGACTCTTATCGTAGATGATGTCAACATGCAAGGCCAGATGATTGATCTGCAATTGCCGGAATTAAAATTATTGAACCTGGCTTTGAACAAATTAGACGGAAACCTTCCCGATTTTACCAATATGCCAAAACTGGAGGAGATGTTTTTCTCCGTGAACCTATTGGACAGCAATATCCCTGACTTTAGCAACTTGCCAAACCTGAGAAAGCTACATATCCGAAACAATAACCTGAGCGATACTTTGCCTAATTTTTCCATGCTGCCCACTCTTAACCAGTTGTCCATCCATGACAATGAGTTCGATGGCCTCCCCAAGTTCACTCATTTTATCAACAGCAATCAGGAGTTCGAATTGCTGCATGTTCAAAACAACCGCCTCTCATTTGACGATATCATTCCCCTGCTCGAATTACAGTTATCCAGCCAATCAGCCTTGATTTACAGCCCACAAAAGCCATTTTTTGACACCACCAATATTGCGGCTGCCGTTGGCGACGATGTGACTATCAATCTCGGCATAGACCCATTGCTTACCACTAATGAGTATGTATGGTGGCTCAACGGAAACTTAGCATTTACTGTAAATACCAATACATACACTTTCAATAATATACAGCCCAGCCAGTTCGGAACCTATATCGTAAGGGTATCAAATGACAGCGTCACAGGATTGATATTAGAAAGTTATCCAATCACCATTTCAAATTCCGCTTGCGACCCCGCCACCAACTTGAATGCGCTCCAAACAATTTACAATAATACTAATAATGGGATGGGATGGGATTTGGCAACTAACTGGAACCAAGTTGCATTGCCCCTTGGAGATGAATACGGAATTGACGCCAACCCTGACGGCTGTGTCAACATCATAGACATGGACGGCATGGATGATGGAATGGTAGCGATGAATGTTGATGGCAACAACCTGACAGGAACCCTGCCCAATAAACTTTACGATTTGACTTCATTGGAAAAATTAATACTAAGGGCCAATCCAATTCAAGGCTCGCTTGACAGCAATATTGAAAATTTGAGCCTGTTGAAAACCCTTTCTTTAAGCTATACAGAATTGGGCGGCACCTTGCCAGATGAAATTGGCAGCCTGACAGAATTGGAGTTTTTTGAAATGGACAATACAAATCTACAAGGCCCACTGCCGGACGTTTTTGGGGGATTGGACAAACTGGAGTACCTCGAATTGGACAACAATGATGATCTAAATGGCCCATTGCCAAACAGCCTGGGTGGCCTCCAAAGCCTGAAAGGGCTGTATGCTTACAATTGCTCGTTGGAGGGCGCCATTCCTGATGGATTAAAAAACCTGCCAATGTTAAACACCGTCGTTTTGTTCAATAATAACTTGACGGGGGCCGTGCCGATGTTCACCCAAAACCTTTTCGAGCTAACTATCCAAGACAACGACCTTGATTTTTTGCCCGACCTATCCACCATCACTTCCTGGGGTAGCCAACCTTTCCAAGGGCTGCATGTTGAAAACAATAAACTGACCTTCGACGACATCCTGCCCAATATGCCCATCAAAACAGTGCAAAACAAGCCGTTTGTCTACGCGCCACAGCAGCCATTTTTTGCCGAAACCACTTATACGGTCAACCAGGGCGACAACCTGACCATTGACCTCGGAATTGACCCTTCGATTACTACCAGCAATTATGCATGGTGCATCGGAAATATTGCATTATATACGGAAAATGAAAACTTCCGTACGTTTGATAACATCCAACCTCAAGATGCCGGCACCTATACAGTAAAGGTGACAAACGACAATGTACCAGGTTTGACTTTAGAAAGCTACCCTATCCACATTGTTGTCAATTCATCGGGCGGCTGCAATTTCCCCTCCACCACACCGGAATATATGGCTTTGCAGGCCATTTACAATATGGCAAATGTTACGGCGTGGAGCCCATGCAATTGGAATTTCACCGGATCCATAGACGATTCCTGGTGCGGAATTGCAATTCACCAACAATCCTGTGAAATATGGGAAATAAACCTATTCGGGAATCCAATTCAGTGTGATCAATGGTTTGGGGGCAATGGACTGGAAGGGCAGCTTGCCGATGTTTTTGACATGTTGCCCAATTTAAGGGGCTTGCAATTGCAGAGCAACAAACTTTCTGGCCCCCTGCCCAATAGTATCTCTCAACTGACAGAGTTACAAGTTTTGCGCCTTGGCCACAATGCTTTTGATGGGGAAATCCCCCCTTCGTGGCAAAGTTTAAAAAAACTAAGGAACTTCGAACTGGACAGCAACATGCTGGAAGGCGGGATACCCCCCTCTTTTGGCTCATTAGATAGCCTTCGTTATTTTGCAGTTGGCAGCAACAAACTAGACCAGGAATTGCCACCCACCTTGGGAAACCTGCCTTTTTTGATGACCCTCCATGTTGACAACAACCAAATACCAGGTGCCGTGCCCGCCTCTTTCGGCAACCTGGACAAATTGTTCCTCTTGGACCTTGACCATAACCAACTTACCTCCGTAGAAACAAATTTCTGCAACAGCCCCTTGGAACGGCTGCGTTTAAATGACAACCTGCTGGAAGATATTCCCGATTTTGCCTGTTTAAATGCTACACTGAAAGAAACCTACGATGCTCATGGCTGCTCTTGGCCTTCGGGCCTTTATGTCCAAAACAACCGCCTGACCTTCGAGGATCTTTTGCCCAACAAAATCATTTTTGACAACCACCCCAATTCGGAATATTCCCCGCAGGCCATGATCTACCAGCCCGAAACCTTTGACCTGTGCGCAGGCGACACCTTCACCATTGACCTTGGCATTGACGAACTTGTTCTGAGCAATGAGTACTATTGGTACAAAGACGGCAACGAGCTTCCCGGAATGCCCATCGTGGGCAACAACAGTTTCTCCATCAACGGAATCGTGCCAACCGATGCAGGAGTTTATTCCTGCCAGGTAAAAAACCCTGGCCTTCCCGAACTTACCCTTTATAGCTATGACTTTACGCTCATTTTTTCCTGCTGCGTGCTGGATTTGACAAACCTTAATGCCATAGCAAACACTGCCTGTGCCGGCAGCAATTCTATGATAAACATTTCCGGCTTACCAACGCAGGGATTGCAGGAACCTTTGACCATCGAATACACCATCAACGGCAATCCGGCACCATCTGCTCTGAATGTGGACGTCACGCCGGGCGGCGAAGCTGTTTTTAGCATTGGCTCACAGTCCAACGGAACCACATTCGAAATTGTCCAAATAACGAGTGCTGACAACTGTGGGCACGTGGTCAGCCTTTCCGGAACGGTCCAATCTGGCTCGCCCATTGCCACCGTCGTAAGTACACAACCAAGCCAGTGTGCCGGCAACACAGGGAGCATAGAAGTTTTTGTGCAGGGTGGTACGCCCGTCTATAGCTATTTGTGGTCAAACGGCTCGACATCTCAAAACCCGACGGGCCTGCCAGCCGGGGACTACCAGCTAACGGTGACGGACGACAACGACTGTACGGATGTGCTCTCTGCGACGGTCGCCCAATCGGACCCTCCCGTCGCTTCCCTGGTGGCTGCCCAGCCAAGCGACTGCTCCAGCAACACAGGGAGCATAGAAGTTTCTGTGCAGGGCGGTACGCCCGTCTATAGCTATTTGTGGTCAAACGGCTCGACTTCTCAAAACTTAACGGGCCTGCCAGCCGGGGCCTACCAGCTAACGGTGACGGACGCAAACGACTGCACGGATGTGCTTTCTGCGACGGTCGCCCAATCGGACCCTCCCGTCGCCTCCCTGGTGGCTGCCCAGCCAAGCGACTGCTCCGGCAACACAGGGAGCATAGAAGTTTCTGTGCAGGGCGGTACGCCCGTCTATAGCTATTTGTGGTCAAACGGCTCGCCTTCTCAAAACCCGACGGGCCTGCCTGCCGGGGCCTACCAGCTAACGGTGACGGACGCAAACGACTGCACGGACACGCTTTATGCGACGGTCGCCCAATCGGACCCTCCCGTCGCTTTCCTGGTGGCTGCCCAGCCAAGCGACTGCTCCGGCAACACAGGGAGCATAGAAGTTTCTGTGCAGGGCGGTACGCCCGTCTATACCTATTTGTGGTCAAACGGCTCGACTTCTCAAAACTTAACGGGCCTGCCAGCCGGAGACTACCAGCTAACGGTGACAGACGCAAACAGCTGCACAGCAACCATTACAGCCACTGTCCCGCTGGATGCCAACAATGCTGCACAAGCAGAAATATTGACTCCCGACGAAATACTTTGCGAAGACGGCTTTACCCTTGCTGCCGTTCTGCCTCCCGGAACTACAGGGTTCTGGACAGCCGACCCCTCCACTATTGTTATAGACGAAGCTACCAATCCAAATACTTTTGCTACAAACCTTCAGCCAGGAGAGAACCAATTTACCTGGACGCTTTCTACCCAAGATTGCCCAGATTATTCCTTTGATATGGTTGCGGCGGAACTTAATTCCCAGCCCAATGCCAAGGACGATATATTGACTTTGCCAGTTGGGCAACTCAGCCTCGATCTTGATCTTTTGTTCAATGATTCACCTGCTTTTGGGGTGATTTTCACAAGCTTGGGCCAACCAGCCGATGGGACAACGACTTTTGAAAAAATAGATGGAAAGGAAACTGGCAATTTTTTCTGGACCGGGCCAACCACTGCTAAAGAACTGGTTTTCCAATACCGGATTTGCCTCGATAACTGCCCTGACCTTTGCGATATTGCCACTGTGACCATACAAATAGAAGCACCGGCAGTGACCGATCCGCCAACTGGCATTTCGCCCAATGGCGATGGTATAAACGATGAATTTATTATCCCAGAATTGGAAGAGAACCCTGGCAAATACCCTAAAAATGAACTGGTTGTTTTCAACCGATGGGGCGATATTGTCTTTCAGGCCAAGCCCTACAACAACGATTGGACTGGCACCAATCAAAAAAATGGCAAGGACTTACCCGCAGGCACCTATTTTTATATTATCCGCCTGGATATTGGCGAGGGCGAAATCAAAATGAAAGAAGTGGTAATTGTAAGATAGTTTGAAAAAAAATAAAACGGAATCCGGTAACATTATACCTAAAGTGGGCATTTGATTATGAAAACAATAGAAACGAAGTGCCCAAAGACCTAAACTGCCTAAATAAAAACCTATATTCCCTGAATGCCAAATGATCCTTTTTAACCAACAGGCCCCAATGACCTTTTTTGAAAAACCACCCTTAAAATATGAAACCAGCAATCCTCACCCTTTCCTGCATTTTAATTTTCACCTCCTTCATAGCTGCCCAGAAGCGGCCAATGGGACTTTTGATTGATCCTGCTGCCGATCAGGCATACATGGAGGTACCCACCTTGCCGAAATACGAGGGTGCCAAGTTCAACGATGTGCCCCAAAAGTTAAGCCTCCGGGAATTCTGCCCAGTACCCGGCGATCAAGGCACGGTCGGTTCTTGCGTGGGTTGGGCCTGTGGTTATGCGGGCCTGACCATTATGAAAGCCGTACAGAAGGGAATGACCGACCGCAGCAATATTACCACCTTGGCACATTCTGCTTCATTCATTTACAATCAAATCAAGGTGCCGGACAGTGACTGCGTCGGGGGTGCCAGGATCACAGATGCCCTTTGGCTATTGCTCGATCAGGGCGATTGCCTGGTACATTCTTTCCCCAATTCAAATGAAGACTGTTCGGCCTTGCCGGGCGACGATCATTTCATGGAAGCAGCTAATTTCAAGTTGAAAGACTTTGCTGCCGTCTTCTCACTGGAGGACGAACCTGAGGTAAAAATCAACAAGACCATCAAAATGGTGGCTACCAAAAACCCTGTGGTGGTAGGTATGGAAATGACACCCAGCTTTTGGGACGTGACCAAAGAAAACAAATATTGGATGCCCCAGCAGGACGAGCCATCAATGGGCGGCCATGCCATGGTGGTCGTCGGCTACGATTATGCGAGGAAGGCTTTTGAACTCATGAACAGCTATGGCCCCAACTGGGGCGACGATGGCTTCCTTTGGCTTCGTTTCGAAGATTTTGGTAAACTGGTGAAATACGCTTTTTACATGGTACCGGAGGATAATTTCCCGGCCTCCGTCCCTTCCATTGTCCCCGTTTTAAAGAATGAAAAAAAACAGTCTGACAGCAATGGTAAAAACGAGAAAAAAAATACTGCCACGCCCCCTGCCCCCCTACCAAAACCCGGAGTGGATATGAAGGGACAATTTAATTTTCGCCGGGTGGATTTTATTATAGATGCAAGCGGTAAAGAAATGCTTAATGTGAAGGAAGCTCCGGTAAAGCTGATGGACAAGAATGGAACCTACCTCTTGGAGGGCCAATGGAAAATCAACGATCTGTTCCAACTAATGGCCAAGGAGGTGCCCAAGGGCCAGTACATCTATGCGCTGAGTATTGATGAGAAAGGACTGCCCAAACTTTTGTTCCCGGATCAAAACCAATCGGGCTTGATACCGGGAGAAGATGCGGAAATCATTATTCCGGGCCTTGACGAGGGGCTGGTGATTGACAGAAAAGAAGACAACCTCTGCGTCCTTTATTGCCAGCACAAAATAAAAGACCTTGATTTGGCACTTCAATCAATAGGCCATGCTAAAGGGAGTATCCAGGAAAAGGTCAAAATGGCATTTGGCGAACAATTGGTAAGCCCACCTCAGATTAAATATGCTCAAAACCAAATGGCTTTCACTGCCCAAACCTTGGAAGTCAGTACGTTTATCGTTCCTGTTTATTTATTAGTTACGGTTAAATGATTGAGTGCATATTAAAAAATATGGGAGTGGGGCAACCCCCTCACCCGCCGAGCCTGCCTCGTACCAAAGGTCGGAAATGGGGCAAGGAGGTCTTGGGAAAATTGGCTGGTTTCAAAACCCATAATTGTTGTATCACACACTTCATGATACGCACTATGTCCAGGTCTGGCAATGCCTTATGATTATTCCAATTAATCAAGAGAACCATACAACTCCAAATCATGCGAATAGCGATTTTGTTGTTGACGTTGGCAGCACCATGGCATCTTCGTGCCCAAGAGCTGGCTTCCTGTTTGCAATTTGTCATTAGTTTTCCTGAACTGGGCACTGGTCAGGATGATATTCTTTTTAAAAACGCTAACTTGAAGTTCCTCAAATCAATGGGTCAACCTTACGGGCACTATACACTGGAAGAACCCCCATTTCTCCCTGGCCAAATCTTCCAACTGACGCTGCATGAAAATACTTCACGATGTCAGTGGCTTTATGTAGTTGAAATGAACGACAATGGTGACCTTGATTATTCGGGGCCTTTTTCAATAACTCCCCAAATCGGCCAAACCAAATCCCTGACCATCCCTGCCGCCAGAAAAGGCTTTAAAGTGAAAAACGAAGGCAACCACCAGTATTGTTTGTTGGCATCCGAAACAGAAATTAAAGATTGGGGAGCGATTTTCACCTACATAGAAAATAGCAATAAACCACTACATAAACGCATTAGATCTTGCTTCAAAAAAAGGCTAATAGCCCCTTCGTCCCTTCGTTTTCACGATATTGGCAAAAGAATAACCTGCGAGTCCACCACGGCTGGCATTATTCCCATTTTCTTTACCATCGAATGTAAAAAACCACCGTCTCCATTTCATGCCCCTGTGCTTGATCCCAAAGCCTTGGGAGCAAAAAATTAGGACAGGCGCAATTGTACGCTTCAAGCTATGCCCATCAAGCAATTTTTAAAAGGAATTGGTGAAAAATTGCCTGCCACCTTGTCCGGGCAATTCTGAATGCTATCTTTGTTGATGTTCGTTTTGCCAAATTGAAAACACTAATAAACCAACCTATGCACAGGCCGACTCATCTGATAACCCTTGTCTTTTTCCTGCCTTTTTTTGCTTTTTCACAGCGCTCATTAGAGTTGGAATGGGAACGAAAGTTTAGCAGCTTCAACTATCCACTGACCCAGGAATCGGCCCAATGCGCCATTCAAACTATGGATGGCGGGCTCGCTTTTACAGGCGACTGGAACCCTCGTCGTAAAACAGGCCAAGACGTTTTTTTAGTGGTGTTAAACAAGAACTTCGAGGAAATGGTAAAGGAAAACACTACCCTGGGCTGGGCTGGCGACGAAAGGGGGAATGGCCTGGTACAAACCTACGATGGTGGCTTTGCCATAGCCGGTTTTACAATATCGGGCGAAGTGCCGGGGCGCCAAGGTGGCATGGACGCTTGGCTCATCAAAACCGATGAACATGGCACAGCCCTTTGGGACAAAGTAATCGGGTCTAACGGCGATGACTCCTTTTACGGCCTAGCGCAAGATGCTACTGGCAACCTCGTGGCGGTTGGCACAAAAAACGGCCAGATTTGGTTTTACAAAACAGACTGGTTGGGCAAAAAACTAACAGAAACAGCCTATCCAGGTAAAGATGAAAGTGGCCAGGCTATTGCCCCATCAGGCGATGGAGGGTGGTTGTTGACCGGTTTCAGGCATTCCGGCAGCGATTGGGTGCAAATTGTTTTAAAAACTGACGAAAACGGCCGTGAACTCTGGAGGAAAGAGTTTAAAAACGCCAAGGGAGAAGCCATCATAGAAGACGACGAAGGCAATATCCTGACAGCGGGAATTTCTTATGCCGATTCCCGGAACAGGGATCAGGCATTGATGCGCAAACTTTCGCCGGGCGGAGACGAAATATGGTTCCGTGAATTTGGAAAATTCGAGGATGACGGTGCAAGCGCAATAATTCAAGACTTCGATGGAAACTACCTGACAGCAGGATATGGTACAGCAAACAGGGGGGCCAGGAAACCCGACCTTTTCATTACAAAGTACGACAAAAACGGAGTACCGCAGTGGCAGGATCCTGCCTACTTTGGCGAGCGCTCCGAAGACGCCGCCCGATCACTCGTCCTTATGGACAATGGGGGCATCGTTGCTGCTGGATATAGTGCCTCTGAATCCCTTTCCCAAGATGCCTGGTTGATGCGTTTCAAGCCTTCTGCCATTAAAAAAACTACGAGTGTGCCCCGCTTGAAGCTGGAAAATCCACAACTGGTCGAAACGAATGGCAACGGCATACTGGACCCCAACGAGCGGGGGTATTTTTCACTGGATATTTCAAATGTGGGCAATTCTGACGCAATAGCGGCCTACATCACCCTGTCGCTTCAAGGCACCCCGTTGTCAGGCTTGGAGTTTTTTGAAAAAATCATGATAGGACGGGTCAAGGCTGGACAAACCAAAAAAGTTTCCCTCCCTGTTGCAACCTTCAGCGATCTGGGCAGCGGCCGGGCAAGTTTGGAGGCTAAACTGTGGGATGATTCTGGCAATACCTGGCAGCCCGCCCTATTGGCCCTTGAATGTAAAAAGGCTACTTCGCCTGAACTTTCAATTGAGCTGGGCAGCTTTTTAGTGGACAACCAAACGGCGAAATCAATGGAACGGGGCAACGTTGCCACTATAGATGTTACAGTTGCCAATAACGGAGATGACACCGCCCACGTCGTCCGCCTCAGGTTTGACTTTGATGATCATGTGTTGCCCTTGAACAACCCCATTTTTGAGATGGGGGACATCCAGCCGGGTCAAACTATCAGGCAAAGCATTTCATTTAAAGTGGATGGAATCTATAAAGGGGACATGGCCCAAATTGAAGGCCTCGTCATGGAGAAATCCGGCAGATCATCTGCTGAAAGTGAATTTCAGATAATGATCGTTGACCCAGCACCGGTGGTCCCAACTGTCATCGAACCACGTTATACGAATATTGGATGGGTTTACCCTGAAACTTCAACCGCAGCAGGTCAGGCGCTTATCTGTAAAGATTCGGCACTGCAGGTGAAGGTCATTGCCTTTTCAACTGACACCATTTCAGAAAGGGATTTTACCCTCCTTTTGGACGGCAAGGAATATCGCTTGGGGGCCAAAATGGATAAAGGGCCATTGAAAAGGGACGGCAAAAAAGTGGGCAAACAATACCGATTTACATTTGAGGATAGGGTCTTTTTCCCAAAACCAGGCACGTATAAATTGGCCGTGCGTATAGCCAATGGATCAGGTGAAAGCGAAACGGAAACCATAGATATAACCTATGAACCCGTAAAACCCAACCTGCACATATTGGCCATCGGGGTGCCACATTCGGATCTTGCCTACACGGCTAGAGATGCAGAGGACTTCGCCACGGCCATGCAAAAGCAGAAAGGCAAGCTGTACGGTAATGTTTTCACCACTTTATTGAATACAAAAGAAAAAACCACCTACGTGGAGTTGTTGGCTGCCCTTTTTGATTTAAAGCAGAACTACCTGTTTCAGGAAAATATACAAGACAAGGACGTGCTGATGGTTTTTATTTCTTCGCACGGCAATAATTTTAGCAGAAAGGATGGGTTCCGGCTCTTGGCCTCTGATTACAAACCTATGTACCCCAAGTTTACCAGCATTGATTATAAAGAGGACATATTAGGAGTGCTCGACACAATCAAGTGCAAGAAATACGTCTTTATTGATGCCTGCCAGAGCGGTGCCATACAAGACTTAGATGAGGGCAGCAAAGGTGGCTTGAACAATATTTCCGATGCTATCAACAACCTGATATCCGCTGAAAACAGCTTGCGCAGCATTGTTTCGTGCAGCAAGGACGAACTCTCCTACGAAGACCCCGCCTGGGAAAACGGTGCCTTTACCGAGGCCCTGATCGAAGCGTTCAACGACGTGGAGGGCAAGACAGAAAAAGGGAATGCTCGTGCCAATGCCGACGGCGACGCTGTACTCACCATGGGCGAACTCTACGGCTACCTCTCTGAACGGGTGCCCTACCTGGTGAAAACTACTAAGCCCAAAGCCCCCAAACAGCACCCATTTATGCCAAAGAATGATAAAAGTGAAGATCTGCCCTTGATATTTTATGAGAAATAGGCAAGAGATGCAGGCTGAAATAAATTTAAAATGCCAGCTTATGAAACCTGACAAAATATTCCTTTATTTCTTATTGATTGGCGCCTCCCTCCAGGCCCAACAATTACCTCTTTTCACCCAATACCGAGAGTATAGCGGCATTATCAACCCAGCCTATGTCAATAGTGATTTTTTTCTGCAAGACTACGACCTGTCCTTTGGTGCATCCTTTCGGGCACAATGGGTAGGTCAGCCAGAAACACCCAGGACAATGCTGCTTCGAGGCGAATATGTGATGGCAGACAGCCGATCTGTCAACGGCTTGGTAGGAGGGTACTTGATGAACGATCAGGTTGGGCCTACAGGGTTCACTGGTATTTATGGGAGAATAGGTGGCATCTTATCCCAAGATCCACGTGATGGAGGGCTTGTGCTGGCTATTTCGGCTGGGGCTGTCCAACACAGAATCAAAGCATCGGAGGTGGTATTTATTCAGCCGAATGACCCAGCCCAGCAAAACCAGTCCCGGATCATTCCTGATGTGGGTGCAGGTGTATTTTACTATCAACGATTGGGAGACAACAGCTTATATGCAGGTATTTCGGTGCCACAGGTGATAGGTTTTGACCTAACCTATAAAGACCAAAATGGAGAATTCCAACTGAATAGGAAAAACCATTTTTATGCCCAAGCAGGCTATTATTGGTATGTCAATGATGAAAGTTTCTTGGAACCATCGGTTTGGGTGAGATACTTGCCGAGCGCCCCTCTCAGCATGGACATCAACCTGCGGTTCCAGTTAAACGGCTCTTTCTGGATTGGCGGTGGCGGTGGTACCAACGGCAGTTTTCATGCTGAAACCGGTGTTCTGCTCGGCGACAACCTTGGGTTTGACAATACCATCAAGATTGGTTATGGCTTTGATTATTTTTTCAACACCTTCGGCCCCTTTTTCGGCAGTTCCCATGAGTTGAATGTGGCATATTTGCTGGCCAATTAAGACAAATCAAACCGCCACTTTTTCCTCCTCCCGCTCAAACATCTTCCTCGCCAACGTGCCAGTCATGGCACCAAGCCCGCCAAGTAGGCCTCCGGCCAAGCCTGTGACATATACCAGATAAGCCCCGTTTGTTTTGAACAATTCTCCCAACATGCCGGAGAGGGAATTCAAATTGGCACTGTTCAAAAACCAGGCATAGCTGCTCCATAGCAGGGTGCCAGCCGCAAAACCTGCTGCAAAGCTGGCCGCACTGTTTTCGTACCTGAACAGTAGGCCGACAAGGCCGGCTACAACTGCCGTTGCCCAATAGGGCAAAAATTGGTGGGCTATGAATCCAACAACGAGTATGATCAAAGTTTGAAGGCCAAATTTTTTCATGGTATAAGTTTATTTGCGCTGGACTTGGGTTTGGTGATTGTTCTTATTAATTCATTTCAATGCTGAAAAGGATCGGTTGGCGGTTGTCCTCGGCATTTTTCATAAAAAACAGCTCGTTGTACTCACCTTTCGACCATTTTTCTATGCCGTCGTCGTAAAAAGGGCTACCGGGTGCGCCCGACTGGCCACCTGGGTACACACCCCAGGCTTTGATGGTGTCGCCCAATTCCACTACCATCCGCCAAGAAGGGCCGTGGTGTTCGGAAACTGCATTAAGGGCTTGGCGATAGCCGCCAACATCTATGTTTTTTCTTGAAAAAGCTGGTATGCGGGCCAAGTGGAGGATTTCCGTGCTTTTTTTGGACGACCAATTATAGTTTGGTTTCAGTAGGTCGTCGGCCATGTCCTTCAATGTTTTTTTAAAGGAAGTGGTGGAAATCTCTTTCAGTGTTTCCCGTTCCGGCGTATTTTTTTCGTCAAAAATCAAGTCGTTCGGGCTGTTTTCAGCCAGTTCTATCAGCCGCCAATTATCGGGCATCAGCATGGGCATGGAGTCTTTCCAGGCCACTATTTCATCGAAAGACATTTCATAAAAATTCTTCCACCAGGTTTCAAAAATGGCGGGTTCCACTTTGTCTTTTTCGAAGCGGAAATCCCAAGCCCCCAACTTTTTGAAAACACCTTTTTCCACCTCGTTCAAGCTGGCCGTGTCAAGTTTGGAAAGCAGGACGGCCATGCCTTCTTCTGCGTGGATGCTATAGTTGCTGTTTTGAAGGGCCATCATGTCTTCGGGCGTGATGCTGTCCATTTCTGTCAATCGCTTTACCAGATAACGTCCCCGGTAGTCATCAAAATGGGTGCTGTTGTAGTAGTATGGGTAACTGGGATCGGTGCTGTGCTGATTGGCGGAGGCAATAAATCCCCGGCTGGGGTTTTTAACCTTGGGTATTTGCGAACGGGGAATCCAGCCTTTCCAAGCGTTTTCTGGCTGGCTGCCATCCTGCACAAAACGGCCTTGTTCTTTGTTTTTGATGGGAAATTTGCCATTGACCGTGATAGCGATGTCGCCGTTTTTGGAAGCAAAGGCAAAGTTTTGCGCCGGATAATCGTAGTGAGTCAGCGCAGCGGCATAGTCATCGTAGTTTTTACCTGTGTCAAGCCCCAAAAAGGTGGCGATGTCGCTGGGGTTTGGCGAATCCAGAGCCAACCAGTGCATGGCCAGGTCTTGCCAAGGTTCGTCATTTGACTCATAGACCACTGGCCCCCATTCTGTCCAGCGGACAGTGTCGAGGATGGGTTCTTCTTTTCCACGCACATGGATGGGATTAATGACAAGGCTGGCCTTCCTGTTTTCACCACCATATTTGTAAGTGGTTTTGGAGGCATCGGCCCATTGTATTTTGTACCAATCCAGTACATCGTGGCCCACGTTGGTTTCGCCCCAAGCCATGTTTTCATTAAAACCAATCAAAATGCCAGGGATGCCGGGAATGGAAACGCCATAGGCGTTCGACTGGGGCGTGTGAAGTTGTACCTCAAACCAAATGGAAGGCAATGAAAGCTGCAGGTGTGGGTCGTTGCACAAAATAGGATGGCCGGACTTGGTTTTTTTGCCGGCAACAGCCCAGTTGTTGCTGCCCACCAGTTCCCTCACTTTAGGATAAACTTTGTGGCGGATGAGGCCGATGGCTTCCTGAATCTCTTGTTTTTGCTGGGTAGGTGAGGGGTTGGCTTCCCATTTTGTGCCAGTGGGTATTACGGGCGACTGTTTCCGGTTGTATTCGGGGTATAATTTTGCAAATAAGTCCTCGCCAAACATTTGAAGCGCATTGCTGGCCTCCAGATCATCTTCGCCAAAGCATAGTGTCAGGTCCATGTATTTTTTCACCAGGGCCGTTTTAAGGGGAGTCCATGTTTCGGGTTGGTAGTTCAGCAGCTTGAACTCCACGGGCCGATCCTTTTCTTTCATTTGTGAAATATACTGGTTGATACCGTTGCCATAAGCCTCTATCAAACGGAAGGTTTCGGGGGCGGTCTGCCAACTTTTTACGGCGTTTTCTGCCCCGGTCACCATGCCCCGCCTGCGCATCAGTTTGTCGGTGGCCACCAAATCTGGGCCCAAGACTTCTGCCAACCTGCCCCCTGGCAAGCGGCTCAGCATGTCCATTTGCCAAAGGCGGTAGCGGGCCGTCACGTAGCCTTGTGCGAACACGGCATCCTCCAGGTTTTCAGCAAAAATATGCGGCACCATCCGCTCGTCGAAGAGGATTTTCACCTTGCCCTTCATGCCCGGTATTTCCAGCTTTTGCGGCACGAAATCATCGAGCGATTCAGCATTTTGCCAAAAACCAGCAAAAGGGTTGAAAAACTGGCCCAGCGGCGGTATGACGGTTTCCTTAAACTCCCCTGGCTTTTCGGCGACAGGCTCCTTCAGGGTAATGGGTTTGCCAAGCTGGTAAACCAATGCAATGGTGAGCAAAAGGCCCAGAACGAATTTGACAATTTTCATAAAAGTGGAGAAGGTTTGTGGTTTAAATGCTTTGCGTCATTAGTCATTGGCCATTAAGTCATTGGATAAAACGAGAGAATTAATGTTGTGGATGACAAAAGCCTTTAAGAAAAATTGGTTTTTAAGACATTAAATGTTCATTAATACTCGCATCTCAGTCAAACAGCGGTTTGCCATAAGATACTTTGATTTCTGGTGAAAACCGCACGGTGATGCGTACCGTCAGCGGTGATTTCATCTCAACCCGTGATCGTGTGTGAAGGATTTTGGCCGTTTTGATGGAAGTAAAAACAAGGTTGATAGGTGTGCTTTCGTTGTTGTTTTTTATGATGTCGTTGATGCGATCCAGGTCAAATTTGGCCGGATCAGCCTGTAGTTCTACTTCCAGGGTAGGATTGATGGAGACGGCAAATGAGAAAAAAGTGGTCTTGAAACCATAGGCTTCCAATTTTGGCAAGGTGGAGATCCAGGTTTCAATGATCTGAAAGCCTTTTTCTTTGGCAGCGTCGCCAATAGACGCTGCTTGTTCTTTAATAGCCTCGCCTGCCTGATGGATGGACTGCTTGAACTTGTCGAACATGGCGTAATTTTTTTGTTCCTGTCAAAGGTAAAAATAATTGTTGCGCAATTTAATCCGATCCGCTCATCCCTTGATAAAGTGGATTTTGTCTAAGAAAATGAAGGGATAAAAATGGGCTGGGTTACATTTAGCCATTCTATTTTCCTGCAACAGGTTTTTGTGCAAATTCATCCTGCAAAACCCTTTGGCGGGTGGAAATTTTTCATCAATCAACTCATGTCGGTTCTCGAAATTAATCAACTCACAAAGCGGTACAGGAGCATCACTGCCGTCAACAAGCTGGATTTAAAGGTCAGCAAGGGAAACGTATTTGGTATACTCGGCCCTAATGGTAGCGGAAAAACGACCACCTTGGGCGTGATACTGGGCATCATCAAAGCCGACGCCGGCACTTTTTCCTGGTTTGATGGCCAATATGGACAGGACGAGCGGATGCACATTGGCGCTCTGCTCGAAACCCCCAATTTCTATCCATATATGAGCGCAGCAGACAATCTGGGCATCGTTGCACACATCAAAAAAGTAACAAACCCGCAAATTGACCACTGGCTGGAATTGGTCAACCTCTTCGAAAGAAAAGATTCAGCTTTTCGCACTTTTTCTTTTGGGATGAAACAGCGCCTCGCCATTGCTGCCGCCATGATAGGCAATCCGGAAGTACTCATATTCGACGAACCCACCAATGGCCTTGATCCTCAAGGGATTGCGGAGGTGCGCAACATCATTTTGCGCATTGCCGATGAAGGCAAAACCATCATCATGGCCAGCCACATTCTCGACGAAGTGGAAAAGGTGTGCAGCCACGTCGGCATTATCAAAAAAGGAAAATTGTTAGCCACCGGCGAGGTCGGCGCTATTTTGAGCAAAGACCGCCAAGTGGACATTGCTGCCGAGAATTTGAATGCACTCAAATCCCTTTTGGCGGGCCAGCCTTTCGTGACTAAACTCGAAGAGAAAAACCGCCATTTGTCGCTACTGGTCAATGAAGCTACCACGGCGGCACAACTGAACAAAATGGCCTTTGACAATGGCCTGATACTCACGCATTTAGCGATGCGCCCCAAAAGCCTCGAATCGGAATTTTTGGAGATCACCAAATAACACTTTAAACTTTCATGCTACACCTTCTAAAACTCGAATGGCTCAAACAAAAAGGCTATATCCTTTTCAAAGTGTTGATAGCTTCTTATGTGTTGTTGCTGCCATCCTTTTTGTTGATAGGCAAAAAATTGAAAATAGAAGACAATGACTTTCCAGTCAATTTTCAGGAGATGCTGTACCAATTTCCCTCGGTTTGGGAATGGCTGGGCTACCTGGGCAACTGGATGGTATTTTTCATCCTTGGCTTTTTGGCCGTTTTGATCATCACCAACGAACATTCGTACCGCACCCTGCGCCAAAACGTCCTCACGGGGTTGCACCGTTCGGAGTTTTTCCAGAGCAAACTACTGTTCATGTTGGCAATAGCCTTTTTTGCCACGGTCTATTATGCCTTGTGCGCTTTAACGATTGGGCTGCTGCACAATACGGGGAACCTATATTTTGAAACTGTATTTAAAAATTGGGATTACATACCGAGGTATTTCCTGATGGGCATGGGTTATATGAGCTTTGGCTTCCTGATAGCGGTTTTGATAAAAAGGACGGGAATCGCCCTTTTTGTTTTCCTCGGCTATTCCATGTTTTTGGAGCCGGTGCTGCGCTATACGCAATTGTATTTCTGGAGAAATGCCAGCATGAAATTTTACCCGCTCAACGTCTTTGAAGATTTGTGCCCTTTCCCTTTCACCAGGCAAGCAGATTTTTTCCTGAAAGAAAATGGTTTTGACATGTTTTTGTCGCCAACCCAAGCGGTTGTTGGCTCCGCCATTTTTATCTCCCTGTTTTTGTTTTTAAGTTTTATCAAATTGAAAAACAGCGATTTATAAAAGCAAATCAGCCCAATATTTTTGCAAAAACCCGCCTTACAAAACTTTTGTCTTCGGTCACAACTTCCGCCATGCCGCCCATTTGCAGATGGTATCCAAGGGTGAGGCCTTTGGTGGTAACGAGGCCATTTTCCAATTCAATTTCCACCGAATATTTGTTGCCTTTCATCAGGGGATAGATTTTTTTGACCTTGCCCTTCACCAAGCCCCAATCCCTGAAATTGTAGCGGTCGAACATCAGGTTGACCACTTGCCCTTCTTTCACTTTGCCGCTTCCTTCCGCCGTGATTTTCACCTCGCCAACGAAGTTTTCCTCGGAGCCAAGGGGGACTATGGCCAGCATATCCTCGCCAACCGTCAGCAGTTGTTTGGGCGTCAGTTCTGAATAATAGTTCACCTTCCCGTCGGCAGGGGCCACGACAAGATACTTGTCCTTCCAGCGTTGGATTTCAGATTTCAGGATGCCGAGGTTTTGTTTCAGTTGGGCAACCTTGTCCGTAGCGCCTGTTGATTGTATGGAACGCAGTTCCAAAATCCTCGAATTGTCGTCAATGATCATGGCTTTGTTGGCCTCCAATTGTGCATCAATTGTGGTGATTTCGCTGGCCTTTCGGGTCATGCTGGAATAAGCCTCTAATTGTTTGCGGGCGTCCACATCATTGATGGATTTTTCATAAGCTTTGGTGGCCATCCTGTATTCCCTTTTTAACGCATCATATTCAGTTTCTGCTGATTCCTTTTTGCTGAGCAAGGTGCTGTTTGCCGTATTTAATTGTTGGATATGCCGCTGTATTTCAAAAATAGTCAACTGCTGCCCTGTGGGCGCATCGTTTTGACCTTGAGAAAGATAAGTGAAAATGCTCTCCACATTGGCATAAAAAGAAGCCAGTTCTCCCAGCCGAAGTTGCGGGTTTGGACGGTAATTGTTCATGGCCGTCAGATCAAATTCGCTGAGCAGTTCCACCTCGTTTTCCAGTTTTAAAACATCTTCCACATCGGCATTGCTGGCAAAAACAGCCAAGATGTCGCCTTTGGAAACCGTATCGTTTTCAGGCACCAAAACTTCTGAAATATACCCCGTTTGGGGTGCCCTGACCGGCACGGGAGGCACGGCAGTGGTAAGGGTCAGTTCGCCCTTCACCGTTTCGGGGTAGGTATATAAAATGCCCGTCACTACCATGATGGCAACGGCTAAGCTGAGTACGGCTGTTCCCCAAGTGATAACCGAAGAAGGCTGCTTGGTAAGGATTTGCCTAACCTCCCCGCTCAGGAATTCTATATTATTTTCTTCCATAGGTTTCAAGAACGATGAATGATGAATGATGAACGGGGGTAGAAGGCAAGTGATGAAAATATTATATGGCGAGTTGACAATCAATGAGTTGTATTTTGAAAAATTCAAATCAAAGGATTTCCGCCTCGTTCATCATTCATCATTCATCGTTCATCGTTTAGTTGGTGGTTAATATTTCACCAAATTGCCCTTCCCTGCCATGGCGACGGTTGCCGCCTCGTTTTGTGGCAAACTCGCCTGGTGCGCCAGTTTTAGATTTTTGAAAACCAAGCGGTATGATTTGGTCAATATGTATCGGCAAATTGATCCGGCTGGCAGCAATAATGATAGTTTTTCCAACAAATGCATGCTGGATGCGCTGCAATACAATACGTTCGTTGACTTCGTCCAGGTCGTTGGTGGCTTCATCGAGCAAGAGATAATCGGGTTGTTTGTAAACAGCCCTGGCGATAAGGATTCCTTGTTTTTGGCCTTTACTCAATCCCAACCCGCCTTCTCCGATGATGGTGCCAAAGCCCTTTGGCATCCGATCCATGAACGGCAGGATATTGGCGATACGGGCGGCTTCCAGCATGCGTTTGTTGTCAATGACGTCGTCGCCTAGCGCTATGTTGCGGGCAATGGTATCGTTGAAAATATGCCCGTCTTGCTGCACCACGCCGCACTTGGCCATCCACACGTCCGGGCGGATGCTGCCCAGTTTCACATCACCGATGTTGAGCGTACCTTCTTTGGGTTGATAAAAGTTGAGCAATAATTGTAATAGGGTCGTTTTTCCGCTGCCGCTTGGGCCAAAAATAGCGGTGGTTTTCCCCTCTTCAATGGTGAATTCGAGGTCTTTGATAATCCAAAATGGCAACGAATCGTCGTAGCGGAATGAAATATGGTCTGCCTTGATGACGCCGCTTTCGGGCAGTACGTCCACGTCATAGGAATTTTCGCTCTGCCCATGGTTTTGGATTTCGTTCATCCTGTCCAGGCTAAGGCGGGTTTCTTGGTATCCGATAAAGGATTCGATGACCTGTTTCAGCGGTTTGTCCAATTGCAACAAAATAAAAATGATGGCCACCAGGATACCCACACTCATGTTGCCATCAATGACCGCCCGTGCCGAAAGGTAAATGATGGCAATGTTGCGGATGTCGCCCAAATAGATTGGAATTTGCAGGGACAGCTCATTGGACAGGGCATATTTTTTACCGATTTCATGCAATTGGGCCTCCGATCTTTCCCAAATCCAGCGCTGGGCAAGCTCGGCATTGTTGAGCTTAATGTCCTGTATTCCACGAACGAGGTCGTTGAGTTTGCTGTAATAAACCGATGAAAGCTCGTAGCGATAGTAGTTGAGCGTCTTCCGTTTTTTTAGAAAAATGTTGATAAAATACGCCTGTAAAAGTGAAGTGGCCAGAAAGACCAAAAAAACAGGCAGGCTAAAAACTATCAAAATGACTGAAAACAGGGCCAGCAAAAAAAACGCAAACACAGCGGCCAGTGCTTCTTGGGAAAAGAAACGTTGCACTTTAGGATTGTCGTAAAATACCTGCATCACATCATCGGGCAGCCTGTTTTGAAAAAAGCGGATCGGCAAGGACAGCAGCTTCTGCATAAAGGCGGTGATCAGGCCAATATTGACCTTGGTACCAATATGGAACAGGATGAATTTTCGTACAAACTCCAATCCTATCTGGCTGATAAACAAGGCGATCCAAGCATAAAAGATGATATTCAACAGGTTGGTGTCTTCCCGGCTGATGCTTTCGTCCACCATTGTTTGCAGGATAAATGGGAAGGTGACGGCCAGCAACAAACTCAAAAAAAAGCCGAGGCCGAGCAAACCAAGCATTGGTTTTTGCTCGAAAACCTTTCTTAAAACAAAATTACTCCGTGGCAGCTCCGGCAATTTTTCTTGGGCAGCATAAAATGCAGCAGTGGGTTCCATCAGGAGTATGATGCCTTCCTGCCCGCCATCGTCGGGGTTGCCTGTCCAGCCTTTTAAGAATTCTGATTTTGAAATGGTGACCACCGCATCCGAATCGGGGTCGGCAATAACGGCTTCTTTCTGGTTGGCTTCCACCACCACTACAAAGTGATTTTCCTTCCAATGTGCAATGCCGGGGAGTGGAATGTCTTCGATGAGCCGGTTAAAAGTCAATTTGGCGCCTACGGTGTGCATACCGATTTTTTCGGCAGCATCGCTGATACCCAGCAGGGTAGCGCCTTCCTGAGTTTGGCGGGTCAGCGACCGCAATTTTGGAATGGAATAAAACCTGCCGTAATACTCAGCAATCATGCGAAGGCAAGTAGCGCCGCAGTCACGGGAATGAGGTTGACGGTGATGGGGGAAATTTTTCAACATACACAATACATTGTTCGTCTTTTGGGCTGCAAGATGCAGCCAAAACAGTTTGCAAAGAACACCTCCCGACTTGTGTAGTTTCTCAGAAAAAATATCAAGGTGAGATCTGCATGTAGCCGATCCCTTCTTGGTCAAGAATTATACCGAAAGGAACTCATGTGATTAGGGCTGCCGGAGTCGGCTGTGTTCTGCACAAAGTGTGGGAAAAGGGGAGAACTCAATGTGGCCCACTTTCAGGCATGGGCAAGTTTGGTTGGTGAAATTGTAAGAGCGGCAAATGTATGTAAAAATGGCGGCATGTTTCCTTTTTTCAAAAAACAAAAGGCAAACCTGATGCGGGTCTGCCTTTTGTTTTTAAAAAATAGGCCGAGGCCATTTTACATTTTAAAGTAGGAAGAAGCGTTTTTCTCGCCATCCTTCACAGTTTGCAGGCGCTTTTTGAACTCGTTCGATTTATCGAACTCATTCATGCGGGCATAGATTTCGGACAAGGCGATCAAAGTGTTGGTGTCGTTAGCGTCAATGGCCTCCGTCTTTTGGAAATAGGGCAGTGCCGTTTCCATCAGTTTATTGGCATCCTTGATCACCGTGTCGTATTCTTTCTGTTCTGCCTTGCTCATACCGAGTGTGCCTGCGTATTTGATCATTTCAACAGCTTTGTTGAAGTACAAGGAACCGATGCTATAAACTGCGTCGAACTGTTTGGGATCAATTTCAACGGCTTGCTGGAAATAGCTCAAGGCCTGATCGAAATGCTTTTGGCCTTCTTCCGATTTGCGGTCTTTCGCAAATTCCTGGCTTGAAAGGTTCATATATACGTTGCCCATTGCAGTGTAAATGGACGGGTTGTTCGGTTCTTTGGCGATAGCCTCCTTCAGTTTTTGCTCCAATATTTCGTATTGCTGGCTTTGGATATAATAGTTGATTTCGGCAAAAAGGATTTCCGTGTCATCTGGAAATTTGCTCCTGCCTTCTTCCAGCACTTTAATGGCATTCGGGTCTTTAGCTGCATTCAGAATAGCAAAATACTGCGCATAAACGCCAGGTTCTTCCACCTTGGCTTCGTAAAGTTCTTTGAACAATTGGTTGGCCCTTTCATTTTGATTGGCCGCTTTTGCACAAAAAGCCAAGACGTATTTGTGGTTGTTCATGTCCGTGTCCGGAATGACAGGCTCCTCGCCGTTTGCACGGAGCTGCTTGTCTATTTCCAGCACTTTTTGCAGGGAAGTATAGGCGCTGGCGTAGTCCTGGTTTTTGATTTGGTTGTTGCCAACCATCGTCAATTTGCCGGCAGACTCTTTCATGCCTTTCAGGGCATCTTTGGTTTCGAATTTTTTCTGTGCCAAAGTGAGGGCCTTCAAAAAGGATTCGGCTGCTTTTACAGGAGCTTCTGGACTTTCCGGCTTGGCTTCCGGGTTCAGTGCCATTGTTGCAATGTCTTTATCGGAAATCGCATTATAGACTTCGCCCCGTGTTTGCCAGGTTTTTACTTTGGTATTGGTGGCATCGGCGTTGGCGGCAATCTCGATCATATCGGCAGCTTCCTTCAATTTTTCGCCATTGCTTCCCGGATCCAGGTTGTAGCTGCCCAAGGCACGTCCTGCTTTTGAAAGGGCTTTTTCTGGGTCTTCCTGGGCGGAAACCATATTGGCAAAAACAAAGATTGCAAGTAAGCTGAAAAGCAATTTTTTCATGATAGTGGTTATTTTTTAGTTTTCAGTTGTGATAGGTTCTGAAGCAGTAAAATGTTTGAGAACCTGATTAATGACTTCAAAATCACCAAAATGGAAGTGAGAAAAATGTTAAGATTTCCAAAAAGGATAAAAGAAAGCCTAAAAATAGCCTTTCCTATTCCGCAAGTCCCTCTTCCACGCCGTTTTCCTCCATGCCATTTTCGGATGGCAATTCTTCGTCCTCACTTTTTGGTACAACCGTTATATCGGCAATTTCATCTTCACCTTCCAACCTGATTACCCTTACGCCCTGTGTGGCACGTCCCATTACCCTGATGTCGTTCACAGCCATCCTAATGACAATGCCAACCTTGGTAGTAATCATCAAATCGTCATCCTCTGCCACAGCTTTGATGGCGATAAGATCGCCAGTTTTATCAGTCACCTCTATGGTTTTTACGCCCTTGCCGCCCCGGTTGGTGAAGCGGTAATCGGCCACCCGGCTGCGCTTGCCACTTCCTTTTTCAGAAACAGCGAGAATGGTCAGATTTTCTTCGTTTTCTTCCACCACAGCCATACCAACAGCCCTGTCATTTTCATCATCCAAAGTGAGGCCAATGACTCCAGTGGCCAATCGGCCCATAGGCCTGACATTTTTCTCGTGGAAACGGATGGCATTGCCGTTCCTGGCAGCGAGGAAAATCTCGTTTTTGCCATTGGTCAATCGGGCTTCCAGCAACTGATCGCCTTCGTTGATGCTAATGGCAATGATGCCGCCGACCCTTGGGCGTGAGTAAGCTTCCACCAGTGTTTTTTTGACCAAACCTTTTGCAGTGCAAAAGAGGATATGGTTGTTGTCTAAAAACTCCTTATCGGTCAAATCCTGCACGATGATGTAGGCTTTCACCTTGTCGTCGGGCGGTATGGATAAAATGTTTTGGATAAACCTGCCGCCGGCAGTCTTGGAGGCTTCCGGTATTTCATACACCCGCAACCAATAGCACTGGCCTTTTTCGGTGAAAAAGAGCAGATAATTATGGTTGTTGGCAATGAACATGTGTTCGATAAAATCTTCCAGTTTGGTCTTGCTGCCCCGGCTACCCCTTCCGCCACGGCCTTGCTGGCGGTATTCCGTAGTGGGCGTCCGTTTGATGTACCCGGCATGTGAAATGGTGATGACCACCTGCTCGTCGGCGATGATGTCTTCGATGTTTATTTCACCATCTTCAAAGGTGATTTCCGTGCGGCGCTCGTCACCGAAGCGCTCCTTTATATTTAGGAGTTCTTCTTTGATAATGCCCGTTTGCAATTCTTTGCTGTCGAGTATAGCCTTCAGACGGCCAATGAATTCCATCGTTTCATCATATTCCTGGCGCACTTTGTCCCTTTCCAGGCCAGTCAGTTTTTGTAGGCGCATTTCAAGAATGGCCTTGGCTTGTATTTCTGAAAGCCCAAAAGTGGTCATCAAACCTTCCCTTGCATCGTCCACGGTGCGTGATGCACGGATGAGTGCAATTACTTGGTCCAGGTGGTCGAGCGCAATGAGGTAGCCTTCGAGGATGTGGGCTTTTTCTTCTGCCTTTTTAAGTTCAAACTTGGTGCGGCGAACAATGACTTCGTACCTGAAAATGACGAACTCCTCAATCATGTCTTTCAGGTTTAGCTGCATGGGCCGGCCATGTACCAAGGCAATGTTGTTGACTCCATAACTGCTTTGGAGTGGCGTCAATTTATACAGTTGATTCAGAATGATGCTGGCCATGGCATCACGTTTCACCTCTACTACCACCCGGACTCCATTACGGTCGCTTTCGTCACGCACATCGCTTACTCCTTCTATTTTTTTCTCGTTGACCAATTCTGCAATCTTGATGTGCAGAGAGGCCTTGTTTACTTGATATGGGATTTCGGTGATGATAATAGTTTCCCTGCCAGTAGAAGAGGTTTCGATATTCGCACGGCCCCTGACCACTACTCGCCCACGTCCGGTTTCAAAAGCATCTTTTACTCCTGAATAACCATAGATGATGCCGCCCGTTGGAAAATCGGGGGCCTTGATGTATTTCATCAATTCCTCAATCGTGATGTCGGGGTTTTCCAGTGTAGCAATGATGCCATCCACTACTTCGCTGAGGTTGTGCGGCAGCATGTTTGTTGCCATCCCCACTGCAATACCCGAAGCGCCGTTGATGAGAAGGTTTGGCAACTTGGTTGGCAAGACGGAAGGCTCTTCCAGCGAGTCGTCAAAGTTGAGTGTAAAATCAACGGTATCCTTGTCAATATCCCCCAACATTTCATCGGCGATTCGGCGCAGGCGTGCCTCCGTATATCGCATGGCTGCAGGGCTGTCGCCGTCCATTGAGCCAAAGTTGCCTTGACCGTCCACCAATGGATAGCGCAGCGACCAATCCTGGGCCATCCGCACCATGGTATCGTAAACTGATGCGTCGCCGTGTGGGTGGTATTTACCCAAAACCTCCCCCACGATACGGGCCGATTTTTTGTGGGCTTTGTTGTAGGGCAATCCCAACTCGTGCATCCCATACATTACTCTGCGGTGAACGGGTTTTAGTCCGTCCCGCACGTCTGGCAATGCCCTGGAAACGATGACCGACATTGAATAATCAATGTAGGCACTCTTCATTTCCTCCTCAATATTGATAGGGATAATCCTTTGTCCTGATGTCATTAATTATGGTTTGATTTTGAATTTAAAAAAGCGGTGCAAAAGTAGGAAAAATAGGCTGCTTTGCTGTGGTTTGGGGCGTGTATTTATCCACACTTTTATAAATAAAAATAGCTTTTTGGGGCAGCTGTAAAACGCTGCCGCAAATGCTTATAAAACAAATCCTTGTACAGGCTAATTTTTTGAAAAGTCGGTATTGAAAAGCTTCAGCAGCGACGCCAATTTGGGCCTTAGATCCTTTCGGTTTACGATGAAATCCAGGAAACCATGTTCCAATAGAAACTCGGAGGTTTGGAAGCCTTCGGGCAGATCCCTTTTGATGGTTTCTTTGATCACCCTTGGCCCGGCGAAGCCGATCAGGGCGTTCGGTTCGGCAAAGTTGAGGTCGCCGAGCATGGCAAAGGATGCAGTAACTCCACCTGTCGTCGGGTCGGTCATCAAAGAAAAATAGGGTAGGCCGGACTTGGACAATTGGGACAGTTTGGCGGCGGTTTTTCCCATTTGCATCAAGGAAAATGCTGCTTCCATCATCCTGGCGCCACCAGATTTTGAAATGATGAGCAGGGGTGCCCGGTTTTCAATACAAAAATCAATGGCCCTGGCAATCTTTTCCCCCACCACCGATCCCATCGAGCCGCCTATGAAAGTGAAGTCCATAGCAGCCACGACGAGTTTCCTGTTTTCTAAAGTACCAGCCGCAACGGCAATGGCATCTGTCAAACCCGTTTTTTTCTTTTCATCTTCCAGGCGTTCCGTATAGGGTTTCAGGTCGGTAAACTGGAGTATGTCCTTGGAAACCAAATCCATGAACAGCTCTTCAAATTCGGAATTGTCAAAAATGAGGTCGAAATAATCGTGGGAACCAATCCTGATGTGGTAGTCGCATTTGGGACATTTGAAAAATGTGGCCTTCACTTCCTTCATCGTGCTCAGCTCGTTGCACGATTTGCATTTGTACCAAAGGCCGTCGGGCGTTTCCTTTTTATATTTAGTGGCAGTTTGAATGCCGTCCTTTAGTCGCTTGAACCAACCCATTGGCGAATGTGGTTTAGAATGTTTGTTGTTTCGAATGAGGGTAAATCATCGGACATGGGGTTGCGGTAGCCAAAGTTAGGAATAGACTTAAGATTAGCGGAAATAATCACAAGTGATTTTTTTCTTGGAAAATTTTTAAAAGGCTGGCATTCAGTTGGATAGGTCATAAAGAACCAATCCTTGGGAGCGATACCCATTGTTTTTGTGTGACTTTCTTTGAAAGTCTTCCCTTCGATTTGGGCATAAACCATCCTGCCAGGGTTGTGGTACACAGGTATGGTTAGAACAATAATTTGGCTACAGGAACGGGCATAAAAAAAGGCTCCGGGTATTTTCGCAAGTCCCGAAGCCTTTCGTTTTTTTACTCCTCTCCTTCTTCGCCTTTTTTACCCTTGATGACATTGATCTTGCCACTGTCACCATAGATTTCCTTGGATTTCTTGTTATAGGCAACCGCAGCTTCTTCGGCTGTATCGAACATGCCTATGTGAACAGATTTTCCATGGATGGAGATGACGGCACGATACCGGTTGTTTTCCTGGTACACGCCAGTGTAGCCAGTTTTGCTACTGGTCTTGCGCTTGCGGCTGGACACCGCCCTGGAACGATAGACCAGGTTTTCCAACCTGCAATCTAGTTTGTTGCCATTTTTTGCGCCTACCAGGTTGTTCTCTTTGGACTTGGTATCGGCCAGGTATTTCTCGGCAATCAACTTGTGAAGGTAGATTGTCTCCGTTTTGAAACTCCCGTCCGACTTTTTCCAGGTCTTCTGGAAAACAGCACAGCCGCTCGAATGTCTCCTTAAATTGTTGATAAAATCAACTTTTACCAGATAGGAATCGGATGTTAACCACTCGTAAACGTGGTCATCCAGCAGAACATGTTCGTCTGCATTTTTGAGTTTGACTTTGTAAAGCACGCTCTCTCTTTTTTTTGTTGTTTACAATAAAAACCGCTTGGCTTGAAAGGGTCAAATTTTGCTCTCTATAAAATCATTTGAACGATTGGGTGTTTTTTTGACTTTAAGACGGCAAACATACGAACCTTGTTTAAACCTTCAACTACCGTCTTATAACATCACGTACAAATAGATTGTTGGGTTGGTTCGTAAATACTTTGAAATTAAAGCCCAGAAAGAGAAGGCTCAAAATAAAAAAAGTCATCTGCAATTTACAAATGACTTTACGAGTAATTTCGATTTATGTTCAAACCTTTACTGCACGTTGCATTTTTTAATACAAAATGCACTCATTTACAGGTTTATATCACTTTGTCGGCACAGGAAGTACTTGCAAAGGCATCGGGTTTTGCCTTGAATACAAAACCCATGCTGAGGATGTAGCCCATTGCCTCTTTCAGGGCAGTGTTGGACTGGAAGGCAGGATCGGTGTTGATGTCGGCATGTACTTCCAGTTCTATATGGTATTCGTCCAGCAAATCGCAGAGGCTGTAAGCGATTTCAACCGATTTTGCCACTTCCAAAATCATCCTTTCCTTCAGGCCGATGCGCTTTTCCATCCGGGAGTTGTTGATGTACATGAAGCCGCCTTTTTTTTCCCGCAAGAAAACGATGACCGTGGCAAACTCGACCACTTCACCCCTCACCTGCGAGTCGGACCCAATGCAAACCTTTAGCCGGTGGCCAGATTCAGTTTCCCTGATAATGGTCTGCCTGACTGCCTCCTTGATGGGCTGGTCGAGCACCGTTCCATTGAGTTTACGCCATTTTTCCATAATCAGAAGTTTTAGTTGCCGAAAGGTAACAACTTATTTGTTGGCAAATAAGGGCCTTTGGGCAATTAACCAAAATTTAAACTTATTAACTTCCACTGAACAGAAAAAACTTTGGGAAAAGTTCCCATTGGGGAAATTTGGCGAATAAGGTATTTTATTTAAACCGAATGGCTTTCACCGGGTTGATTTTTGACACTAACCAGGAAGGTATGATGAGAAAAAGCATAATGACAGCCAGGGCACCGATATTTAGGCCGAGGATGGCCCAAAAATTCAGTTCGATGGGAGCGGCGGGCAGGTAGTAGTTTTCTTCAGAAAGCTGGATAAAACTGTATTTTTTCTGCAAAAGGCAAAAACCAATGCCAATCAAGTTACCCCAAAAAAGCCCAAGCACGATGATGTAGGAGGCATGGTATAAAAAAATCTTCCTGATTCCCCAGTTTGTCTGGCCCAAAGCTTTCATAATGCCGATCATATTGGTTCTTTCCAAAATCAAAATCATCAGGGCAGTGACCATATTAATAAGGCCCACAATCACCATCAGCACAAGAATGACCACTTCATTAATGTCCTGTAAGGCCAACCATTCAAAGATGGCCGGGAATTTTTCCCGGATACTTTCACAGTAGAGGTCGCCGGGCAACTCTTCCAAATAAATGTAATCGGTCAGCACGTCAAGGTCGCCCAAGTCATCTATAAAGACTTCAAAACCGCCCACTTGTTCCACATTCCATTCCAACAGGTTCTGGACTTTTCGGATGTCCACCAGAGCAAACTTGCGGTCGTATTCTTCCAGTCCGGTTTTATAAATTCCCTGAACTATAAAGGCCCGGCGCAGGGCATCCCCATTTTGAACATAATGAAAAATGAACTTGTCGCCCGTTTTGAGCTTGAGCCGGTTGGCGGTTTGCCAAGAGACAATGATGCCATTTGAAGCTGCGGTGTCAGCGAGATTGAGTTTCACGCCGTCCACCAGGTATTTGTCAAAAAAAGACCAATCAAAATCTTGCCCGATGCCTTTCAAAATAATGCCCTCAATTTCATCTTTTGTCTTGATGATGCCTGGTTTCAGGGCAAAAACCTGGATGTGCCTGATGCCTCCTTGGGTTTCTTTTTTTTGGGTATATGGCAGGTCAAAGCCCAATATCTGGCGGTTTTCTTCATATTCCACCGCCCGCACGGTGTCAATGGACGGGTAAAATGACTGGCGGATACTAATTGGAACTGCCTCGCCAGTTGTTCGGTTGATGTTTGTACTTGTAATATGTATGTGTCCCCAAAAGCCAAAAATCTTTTCGCCGATCTGATTTTTGAAACCCGAAATCACCGCAGTTGCCACGATCATCACCGTCAAGCTCAGCGCTACTGCAATGACGGCAATCCTGATGATGAGCCCCGAAAAAGACTTCCGGTTGGAAAAGGCGACTTTTTTGGCAATGAATAAAGGCAAGTTCATGCTGGCAAAGATATTTTAATTGTGACATGCTTCCAGTTTTCTGGGTTCCAATGTTTTTGATGCAAAGGGGTGAAAAGTTGATTTTTGCCTTTGGTCTGGGATGGTTGGTTATTTTTGCCGCCCGACCATAAACCAGGGATAGTTATTAAAACAAACCATCAATTATTGATAAAAAATGAATTTCATCGAAGAACTTACATGGAGGGGCATGTATAATCAAATGACCCCGGAGGCTGACGAACACCTGGCCAGCGGTATGCGCACTGGCTACATTGGTTTTGATCCAACTGCCCCAGCGCTCACTATTGGCAATTATGTGCAGGTGATGATCCTTACTTTGTTTCAACGCTCTGGCCATAAGCCCGTTGTACTGATGGGCGGCGCAACGGGGAGGGTGGGGGATCCGAGCGGCAAAGACAAGGAACGTGAGCTGAAAACTTTGGACGAACTGGATGCCAACCTCGCAGCCCAGCAAAGCCAGATGATGAAATTCCTGGAATTTGGCGAAAAAGGTAACGGTGCCATCCTGCGCAACAACCTCGATTTTTACAAGGACATGGACGTGCTCACCTTCTTGCGGGATGTAGGTAAAACCTTGACAATCAATTATATGATGTCAAAAGATAGTGTGAAAAACCGTTTGGATATAGGCATGTCTTTCACCGAGTTTAGCTACCAACTATTGCAAGCGTATGATTTCCAATGCTTGTTTCAGCAAAACAACTGCACGGTGCAAATGGGCGGCAGCGACCAATGGGGCAACATCACCTCTGGCACCGAATTTATCCGCCGGAATTTGGGCGAGAAGGCACATGCCATTACCTCCAATTTGTTGACCAAAGCAGATGGGAAAAAATTTGGCAAATCGGAAGAAGGCAATATCTGGATTGATCCGGATTATACTTCGCCCTACAAGTTTTACCAGTTTTGGCTCAATGCCGACGATAAGGACTTGGCAAAACTCATCCGCTATTTTACCCTGAAAACAAGGGAAGAAGTGGAAGCACTGGAGTCCGAACATGCTGAAAACCCACAGGCCCTGAAAAAAATCTTGGGGGAAGAAGTGACGGTCAGGATTCACTCCCAAGAAGTATTTGACGCTGTATTGAAAGTGACCGAACTGCTTTTCAGTGCAAAGGCCAGCCGTGAAACCCTGTTGAGTTTGGGTGAAAAAGACCTGGGCACAGTGGCTGAAGAAATACCAAGCTTTGCTGTTCCAAAAGACAAATTGGCCAATGGCGTCAACATCATGGATTTATTGGCAGAAGCAACAACCATCGTACCTTCCAAGAGCGAGGCAAGAAGGGCCATTCAAGGCCAGGCAGTTTCTATCAACAAAGAAAAAGTACAAAATGCGGAAGCTAGTGTTGGTAGCGAAGCCCTGCTGCACGGCAAGTATATTATGGTGGAAAATGGCAAGAAAAACAAGTATATGATAGTGGCACAGTAGCGAAAATCAAAATCCGATACTGAAGTAAAACAAATCAAAAAAGAAAGGGCGAAGGTCTTTGAACACTCCGCCCTTTGTGAAAATAGGTATTGGATTGCGATTACTTTAATTTGAAGTCGTAGCGGATCGTGCCACACTGCTTATCCACGCTGCCTTTTGAAAATTTCCAGGCTTTTGCGTTTTGGATGGCCAGTTGTTTCAGCCTGGTGCTATTGGTGGTCGAACCTTTTTGGGTGTATTCCGCACTGGTGACGTTCCCGTTTTTATCAACGCAAACATCGAGGTAAACCGTGCCTTGATCCTGTGAATTGTCCTTAATGGCTGGGCCTTTCTTTTCAACGCCCCGGTTGCCCAATCCGCCTCCTACCACGCCGGAACCTGTGCTAATGCCAGTCAGGATGTCGGAGTTTGGGTCGCCGTTGGGGTCTCCTTGGTTGCCCGGTTTGCCGGTATTGCCCTTGCCTTTTCCGAGTGCGTCGCCAATTGCTCCTGCCAATTCATCCTGTTTTCTTTTTTGTTCAGCCGCTTCTGCCTTGCGCTTGGCCTCTGCCGTTGCTTCAGCTTCTTTACGTTTGCGTTCCTCGTCGGCTTTCTTTTTGGCCTCGGCATCTGCCTTTTTCTTTTCCTCTGCCTTTTTCTTTTTCAGGGCAATGGCTTCTGGGTCTTCCGTTTTCACCACTTCCTTTTTTGGTTCTGCTTTGGGGGTTTCTTTAACAGGTTCTGGCTTTTTTTCTGGTACAGGTTCTTCTTCGGCTTCGGGTTCATCTTCTTCCTCTTCTACCGCTGGTGAAGGTTCACTGATTGGTGCATTTTCATCTCCCTGACCAACATCGGGTATGCCCAAGTTTACCAAAATCCCACCTGCTTCAGGTGGTGGATTTTGAAAAGTAAAACCATACAATGCCAGCAGGATGACAGCCATCGTGTGGAACACGATGCTGAATATGAAGCCTTTTTTGCGGTTGCCTTGTTCTTCTCTGGTTAAATCTTCCATTTGACAGAAGTTTTGATTCGATGATAAGAACGAATGTCAGCGGGACTTTGGTTAGCCTTTGAAGGTCCTTTTAATAAACTTTAACAAACAGGCTATTTTTCTTCGGAAGTCAGGATTGCGTTGATTTGATAGCGCATGGCAATATCCATCACAAATGCTACATATTTGACTGGGGTGCCGGCTTCCGGTGAAATGGTGATATCCAAGTCGCCGCCTCTTGCTTTTTTGCCCAAAGACTCTTCTAAATCACTGGATGAAATCCTTTTTCCGTTCAGGTAAAAAGATCCGCTTTTATTGATGGAAACATCATCGGTATTTGAATCTATCTGCACTTTTGAACGGGAAGTGCCGGGCAGTTTCAAGTTGAGCGCATTGGGTGCCACAAGCCCGGAAGTCAGCATAAAAAATATCAGCAACAGGAAAATCATGTCCGTCATGGAAGCTGTGCTGAACTGGGTGCTGATTTTATTTTTTTTCTTTAAACCCATGATGAGTTAAATACTTGATTGTTTTGCCTGGGTAGCCAAAATGGCTTTTACCCTCAGTTCCCCGGCAATCTTAATGACCTCCGTCAGATTGTCGAAAGGCGATTCCTGATCCGCTGCGATGGTGACGGTAAAATCCTTTGGGTCGCCCAATTCTTGTTTTTTCCTGGCGATGGCCGATTTTAGTGCCGAACGTGTTATCGTTTCACCATTGAATTTGAATTTTCCGCTGGGGTCAACCTCTACCACCACGCTGGTCGGTGCCACGGTTTTGCTATCCGATTCGGGCAGCGTCAGGTCCGAGATTTTGACAAAATTGGACGTCAAAACAAAGAATATCAGCAAGAGAAAGATAATGTCCGTCATGGACGCAAAACTGAACTCTGCCGTGGTTTTATTTCTTCGTTTTAAACCCATGTTTTGAACTATAAACTATGAACTATGAATGATGAACGGTCGCCCAAGTTCATCGTTTATCATTCATAGTTCATCATTTTTTTAGGAAGTAGGTTCTTGTAAAAGATCCATGAATTCGGTGGTGAAGCGCTCCATTTTGTACACCACCTTGTCCACCTTGCCCACCAAGTGGTTGTAGCCGATGTAGGCGATGATACCCACCACCAAACCGACTGCTGTGGTGATAAGGGCTTGATAAATACCACCAGCCAAAACTTGTGGGGTCACGTTGGTAGCGGTGGCCATTTGCTGAAATGACACAATCATACCCGTCACCGTACCAAGAAAACCGAGCATGGGAGCGGAACCTGCAATACCTGCCAATGTTGACAAGCCTTTTTCCAATTTAAAAATTTCAAGGTTGCCCACGTTTTCGATGGCGGCGTCAATATCCCGCAAGGGTTTGCCAATACGTGCAAGACCCTTTTCTACCATCCTTGCCACGGGGGTATCTGTGTTTTGGCAGAGAGTTCGGGCTGCCTGGATGTTGCCGGCGCTTACGTTTGCCCTGATGTTGTTCATGAAATTTTCGTCCACTTCGCCAGCCTTTTTGATGGAAAGGTAGCGTTCGATGAAAATGTAGAGGGCAATAATGGACTGTATAAATTGGATGAGCACGATGACGATACCGATCCAACCGCCCGAAAACAGCAGGTCGAGCACAGACTGTGATTCGGTGGCCACAGGCATATCGGCAGTTTGAAGAAACAAGGTGTTCTGGAACATAAAGCTGAGTTTAGTAATTCCCGTTCTGTTTGTTAAGAAAACGGATGAAACGATTTTCAACCGGATGATAGTGTAAAATCGGGGCGAAAGTTATTCTTTTTTGTTAAAACACAAGGGCTTACACAGTGTATAATAATTTCTTTAAAATGAAAGGGCCCGATTTTGTTTTGTTCTTGCCATTTGTACTTTTGTGCAAATGGGCGAAAATTCGCTGCAAATTGGTTTTTAAGGATTTTGACCTCGATCAATCTGTTACTACAAACCTTCAACCACAAACCACTATCTTCCCCACATGAGAAGAATAAAAAAAGTTGCCGTATTGGGTTCTGGCATTATGGGTTCTGGCATAGCCTGCCATTTGGCAAATGCTGGTCTTCAGGTTTTGATGCTTGACATGGTGCCCAAAGATTTGCCAGAAAACAAAAAAAACGTCAAAGCCGCCAGGAACAGCATAGCCAATGATGCATTGGCTGCGTCCATCAAGTCCAAACCAGCCCCCTTGTACGATAGCGCCTTTGTTTCCCGCATCACGACGGGGAATTTTGATGACGACTTTCCTAAGATAAAAGACTGCGATTGGGTGATCGAAGTGGTGGTCGAGCGGCTTGACATCAAGCAACTCATTCTGGGAAAAGTGGATCAATACCGCCAAAAAGGCAGCCTCGTCACCTCCAATACCTCCGGCATCCCCATCCATTTGATGCTGGACGGCAGGAGCGATGATTTCAAAAGGCATTTCTGCGGCACTCACTTCTTCAATCCGCCCCGTTACATGCGCCTGCTGGAAATCATCCCGACAGAGGAAACCAGCCAGGATGTCGTGGATTTTTTCATGGATTACGGCGATGTTTTTTTGGGAAAACAGACCGTGTTGGCCAAGGACACGCCCGCCTTTATTGCCAATAGGGTGGGGGTGTACGCAATGGCTAAAATTTACCAGTTGACCACTGAAATTGGCCTGACCATCAGCGAGGTGGACGCTTTGACAGGCCCGGCCATCGGCAGGCCAAAAACGGGGACTTTTCGATTGGGCGACCTGGTAGGCCACGATACTGCGGCCAAGGTTATCACAGGCATCAAAGAAAATTGCCCCAACGACGAGCAGGCAGGTGCTTTCAGCATCCCAAAATATTTCCAGTTTTTACTGGACAACAACTTTTTGGGCAACAAAACAGGCCAGGGTTTTTACAAAAAAACTAGCGAAAAAGATGAAAAGGGAAAACCCGTCATCCTTGCTCTCAATCTCGAAACGCTGGAATATGAAAAGCAGCCGAAGGCCGCATTGCCCAGCCTCGGCATGGCGAAGCAAATTGAAAATTTGGATAAACGAATCCAGGCCGTTTTTGCAGCGCAAGATAAAGGCGGGGAACTGGTGCGCCGCTCCTTGCTGGGCTTGTTTGCTTATGTTTCCAACCGCATTCCCGAAATCGCCGATCACATATATAGTATTGACGACGCCCTGCGGGCAGGCTTTGCCTGGGACATGGGGCCCTTTGAATATTGGGATGCCATTGGTGTGAAAAAAGGCCTGGAAATGGCCGAAGCCCAAGGCGAAACGCTGGCCCAGTGGGTGAAGGACATGCTGGCCACTGGTGTTTCAACATTTTACAAAAGTGAAGGCGGCAAGCGTTTTTACTATGATCGTGTCTCAAAAAAATATGAGGAACTGCCTGGCACTGAGGCATTTATCATTTTGGATAATTACCGGGACAAAAAGCCAGTTTATCAAAACCCCGACGCCACACTGCACGACATCGGCGACGGCGTGCTTTGCCTCGAATTTCAAAGCAAGGCCAACACCATGGGAGAGGGTGTGTTGCGGGGCATCAACGATGCGATAAAAATCGCCGAAGAGGGCGAATGGAATGGCCTCGTTATTGGCAACAACGCCAAAAATTTCACCGTGGGCGCCAACCTGATGATGCTGGCCATGATGGCCTACGAGCAGGAGTGGGAGCAGTTGGATTTTGCTGTGAAAATGTTCCAAAACACGACCATGCGCTGCCGTTATTCCAGCATACCAGTGGTGGCGGCCACACAGGGTTACGTCTTCGGGGGTGGCTGCGAGACCATTATGCATTGCGATGCGGCGGTCTGTGCGGCAGAGAGTTACATAGGATTGGTGGAGGTGGGCGTGGGCCTGCTCCCCGGCGGAGCTGGCACCAAAGAATTTGCTCTTCGTGCCTCCGATGCCTTTTTCGAGGGTGATGTGCAAATGCCGACTTTGATAGAAAAATTCAAAACCATTGCCCTGGCCTCGGTGGCGACTTCGGCTTACGAGGCTTTCAATTATGGCTATCTTTTAGCTGAAAAAGACTCGGTCGTGCTGAATACCATGCGCAACATCGCCGAAGCTAAAAAGAAAGTGCTGGAATTGGCCGACAACTACGTTCAACCGATTGAAAGAGAAGATGTTACTGTATTGGGCCGATCGGGCCTGGCTGCGCTGTACGTGGCCGCCAACGAACTGAAACTCGGCAATTACGCCAGCGAACACGACATCAAAATTGCCAAAAAAATCGCCTGGGTTCTCTGTGGCGGTGACTTGACAGGACAACAGCAGGTGAGCGAGCGTTATCTGCTGGACTTGGAAAGGGAGGCATTTTTGAGCCTGTGCGGTGAGCAAAAGACGCTGGAACGGGTACAGTATATGTTGACGAATAACAGGCCGCTGAGGAATTGAAAGGTTATTAAATTATCATAAAAAATTATGGAAGTTTCTGCACCAAAACATGGATTGTCGAATTTGCAATTGGAACTTTTAAAACTTTATTCACGGAATATTCCTGAAGAAGATCTACTGGCAATAAAAGCCTTAATTATTGAATACATGGCTAATAAGGCCAGCATAAAAGCACAAGAAATATTGGAAAAAAAGGGTTTGGATATAGAAACTATCCTTAACACCCACATCAGGACACCATACAAACCCCATGGAAAAGTTCGTCATTGATACCAATATACTGATAGCTGCGGTTCCAGTCTATTCGCCACATCATTGGATTTGGGCTGATTTGACTTCTAATAAGTTCATACTTTGTGTTATAACTGAAATATTACACGAATACGAAGAAGTTCTTTCAAGGTATTTTGGGCCTGAATTTTCGGATTTTATTATGGGAATACTTGACGAATTGCCAAACCTTGAATTCGTTATCAGTTAATATCAGTGGAACTTAATTACAGTTGATCCTGATGATAACAAGTTTGTTGATTGTGCCATTAGTTCAAATGCAAAATGCATTGTATCAGAGGATAAACATTTTAGGATTTTAAAAGAAATAGACTTCCCCAAAGTGATAGTGATGACCATTGAAGAATTCAAAAAATTGCAAAAACCTTAACTTGAATCCACCATGCAAGAAGCCTATATCGTAAAAGCATACCGCTCCGCCGTTGGCAAAGCCAAAAAAGGCGGGTTCCGCAACTACCGTTCCGACGACCTCGCCGTGGACGTCATCAATTTTTTATTAAAAAATACACCTGAACTCGACCCAGGCCTGGTGGACGACTGCATCGTCGGCTGCGCCAATCCAGAGGGAGAACAGGGCCTGCAAATTGGGCGTATGATTTCCGTGCGGGCGCTGGGTAAAAGTGTACCCGGCATGACCGTGAACCGCTATTGCGCCTCTGGCCTGGAGACCATTTCCATCGCCGTCGCCAAAATCCGTGCGGGCATGGGCCAATGCTACATTGCAGGCGGTACGGAGAGCATGAGCATGATACCGATGACGGGTTACAAATTGTCACCCAGCTATTCGGTGGCAGTTTCTACGCCGGAGTACGTGACGGGCATGGGCAATACAGCCGAGGCGGTTGCTGCCAAATACGGCATTAGCCGGGAAGCAGCCGACGAATTTTCCGTAAAATCCCACCAAAAAGCGGCGCAAGCCATTGCCGAAGGCAAATTCAAGGACGAAATCGTACCCGTGAAAGTGAAGGAGGTTTTTGTTGAAAACAACAAAAGGAAAGAAGCTGACTTCATGGTGGATACCGACGAAGGCGTTCGTGCCGATACTTCTATGGAGGGTTTGTCGAGGTTGAGACCTGCCTTTAAAAACGGAGGAATCATTACTGCTGGCAATTCTTCGCAGACTTCCGATGGGGCGTCTTTCGTGCTGGTGATGAGTGAAGATTTGGTAAAACAATTGAACCTGACACCCATCGCCCGGTTGGTTTCCTGCGCAGTGGCGGGTGTTGAGCCGCTCTACATGGGCATCGGGCCTTGCGTAGCCATTCCGAAAGCGCTCAAACAAGGCGGCCTGAAACTGGACGACATTCAGCAAATAGAACTCAACGAAGCCTTTGCCGCACAGGCGCTGGCCGTTATCCAAGAGGCCCATTTGAACCCGGAAATAGTCAATGTAAATGGCGGTGCTGTGGCGCTCGGTCACCCGCTCGGTTGCACCGGAGCAAAATTGTCCACACAACTATTTAATGAAATGCGCCGCCGCAAGCAAAAGTACGGCATGGTGACTGCCTGTGTGGGCGGTGGACAAGGGATTGCGGGGGTTTATGAACTGTTGAACTGATAATTATTTACGATTTGAGCATGACGATTTCCGATGTGGCAAGCAATCGGAAATCGTCATGCTCAAATGTCCAAATCGTATCAGTGAAATGAAGAAAATAGGCCACAACGTTTTACAAAAATTTGTTAATCAACGTTTTGGAAGATATTTCTCCCTCGTTCATCATTCATAGTTCATCATTTATCGTTCATAACTTAGTCGCCAAACGAAATCCCAACCAAGCGGGCAGTTTTGATGAGGTAGTCGTCTTTTGACAAAACCTTGTAGCTTTTGGTGGCTTCTGAAATATCCACGCTTTCGATGCGGTTGCACCGGTAGGTCACCATTTTCCCAAATTCTCCCTTTTCTATCATTTCAAAAGCCTTAACGCCCATTGATGTGGCCAAAATGCGGTCAAACGCAACAGGAGTACCACCCCGTTGTACATGGCCTAAAATAGTTGTCCTGATTTGAGCAGGACATCCTTTTTCTTCCAAAGCCGCCCTTAAATAATTGGCTACTCCGCCCAGTTTGATGTGTTTGTCGCCAATGTCACGGGCTTTTTCGCCCACTACTTTCCCAGCCTTTTCGCAAGCACCTTCTGCTACCACGATGTTCACAAAACCGCCGCCTTTACGGTAACGTTTGTTGATTTTTTTCATAATGGCGTCCAAATTATAAGGAATCTCTGGGATGAGGCAAATCTCAGCCCCGCCCGCTATGGCCGTGTGGAGGGCAATCCAGCCGGCGTCACGGCCCATCACTTCCATTATCATTACCCGGTGGTGGCTTTCGGCGGTGGTCACTAGTTTGTCGAAACTGTCGGTAGCAATCTGAACGGCAGTAGTAAAGCCAAAAGTCAGCTCGGTAGCAGAAAGGTCGTTGTCAATGGTTTTTGGTACTCCGATGATGTTCAAGCCTTTTTCATACAGCGCCTGTGAAATTTTCTGGCTACCGTCGCCACCGATATTGACGACGGCATCAAAGCCATTTTCTTTGATTCTTTGAATCAATGCTTCTGACCGATCTTCAGTTATCCAGGTTCCGTCAGGCAGTTGCACAGGGTATTCGCAGGGGTTGCCTTTGTTGGTGGTTTTGATGATGGTGCCACCTTTCACGTGGATGCCTGCAATCTGCTTTTGGGTCAGTTTAAGGAGTTCGGGCGGGTCTTTCATGATGCCGTTAAAAGCTTCGATGCTGCCCCAAACTTCCCATTGGCCGCTTTTTTTCGCCGCCTTTGCCAATGCCCTCATCACGGCGTTGAGGCCCGGGCAATCGCCGCCGCCAGTGGCTACCAGTATTTTTTTCATAACACAGTATATTTATGAAGTTTCAATTGAGGGCGTTAAATTGGCACTTCATTTTGCACTCGCAAAACTTTTTTGAAAAATGGACAAGATTGAAATTGTAAAAGGCGACATCACCCGCATGGATGTTGATGCCATCGTAAATGCGGCAAATTCCTCCCTGCTGGGCGGTGGCGGAGTGGACGGTGCCATTCATAGGGCCGCCGGGCAAGAACTTTTGGAAGAATGCCGCAGCCTCCATGGTTGCAAGACAGGTGAAGCCAAAATAACCAATGGATACCGCCTTAAGGCCAGGCACGTCATCCATACGGTCGGCCCTATTTGGCAAGCAGGCCGTGAGGAAGAAATGCGCAGGCTTTTGGCCAATTGTTACAAAAACAGCCTTCAACTGGCAGTAGAAAATGGCTTGAAAACCATTGCTTTTCCAAATATCAGCACTGGTGTTTATGCCTTTCCAAAAGACAAGGCGGCAGAGGTGGCATTGACTGCCGTCGGGTCGTTTTTGTCAAATGACCACACCATTGAAATGGTCAGCCTTGTTTGCTTTGACGACGAAAATTTCCACCTTTACAAAACCAGATTGAAAGAAATGGAGGCTTGAGATATCCTCTCATTCTCTCATTCTCTCTCCCGATAGCTTTCGGGACTCATTCTCTCATTCCTCTATCATGAAGATAGCAGTTTTCCCAGGGTCTTTTGACCCCATTACCACCGGCCATGTCAGGATTGTAAAACGAGCCTTGCCATTGTTCGACAAGGTCGTGGTGGCCATTGGCATCAATTCGCAGAAGCAATATTTGTTCAATTTGGAACAAAGGATGCAATGGCTGCGGGATGTTTTCGCCGACGAGCCGAACATAGCCATAGATTCTTTTGAAGGCTTGACGGCACACTACTGCAATCAAATTGGTGCCCATTACCTCATTCGTGGCCTGCGCAACGCCTCTGATTTTGATTATGAAAAAACAATATCGCAACTCAACAACATTGTCGGAAAAAACCTGGAAACAGTTTTTCTGATCAGCGAGCCACAGCTTTCGCACATCAGTTCTACCATCGTTCGGGAAATCATCAAGGGAAAGGGGGATGCGTCGCCTTTTTTGCCGAAAGAGGTAGTGTTAAAATAAGCTTTGAATGATTTCCATCCTATTGCTCCTTTTGGGCCTTGCCTTCACACTTTTCAGTGCCAATTGGCTGGTGGACGGTGCTTCTTCGCTCGCCAAACGCCTTCATATTTCCGATCTCGTCATTGGTCTGACGGTCGTGGCGCTCGGCACTTCCACGCCCGAATTGGCCATCAATATTTTTTCAGCCCTGGAAGGTTCTTCCGGCCTCGCCATCGGAAACGTCCTCGGCAGCAACATTGCCAATATATTGCTGATTTTAGGTATCACGGCGATTATCTCTGAAATAGAGGTCACCACAAACACTATTTGGAAAGAAATCCCTTTCAGTTTGCTTGCAGCCGTGGTGATTGGTATCATGGCCAACGACCAATGGCTCGACCCAACGGCCAACGGCAATTTCATCTCCCGAACCGATGGCATGGTGCTGCTTTGTTTCCTGGTCATTTTCCTGGTCTATACTTTTGAAATAGCCAAATTTCACCCGGATCCTGCGGAAGAAGTTAAGTTGCTGCCGCGCTGGAAAAGTATTTTGTTCTTGGTGGTCGGCATTGCCGGGCTTTTTGGAGGAGGAAAATTGCTGGTAGAAGGGGCGGTGGGCGTGGCAAATATGTTCGGCATGAGCGAAAGGGTTATCGGCCTGACCATTGTAGCCATTGGCACCTCTGTGCCGGAGTTGGCCACTTCCATAACTGCAGCCTATAAAGGCAAGGCGGGCATGGCCGTCGGCAATGTGGTGGGTTCCAATATCCTCAACGTTTTCCTCATTCTGGGCCTCACGGCCATTATCCAACCTATGCCATTTCAGGTACCGACCATGAACCACGATTTGGGCCTGGTGGTGCTGGCCAGCCTTTTCCTGTTTATGGCAACTGTTATTTTTACTCCAAAGAGAATATGCAAACGGGAGGGCATCGTTTTTACGGTGCTTTATGTACTTTACCTGGGGTCGCTGGTGTTCGTCGGGTAAAGTTTTACAAAACCAACTTCCCGGATGCGCTTGATTAATACTCGCTTTTTTGTACTGGTTCTCCTTTCCTTGCCTTCAATTATTTTTGGGCAAAAAATGACCTATGGAATGTCAGCCGGGCCGTTGTCCTCTAAGCTCTATAATCCGCACAATGAGTTTGAATTAAATTATGAATTCAAAAATGGCTATACAATTCGGATAGATTTATGCTGGAATATATCCAGAAATATCGGGATCAGGAGCGGATTGTCGCTCGAAACAAAAGGGGCCATTTACCAGAATGAGAATTCCAATTTAGATGGCACTTATATTGAATACATTCCAACAGGTAAAAATGCTTTGACATATTATAGCCCATTTTCAGCCTACGCCAATCAAAAATACCAGGACAATCTGGACTATCTTGAATTGCCCTTGCTATTGCAGTTCTCTTTTGGCAATGATTTAAAAATAATGCCCTTTTTAGGGCCAAGTTTTGGCTGGCTGGCCCAATATTCCAACAATTACAACCCTTCCCTATTGGACGCCATTACTGGCATACAAGAAAATTACCTTCACCGCTTTAATTATTCGCTTATAACAGGCATCGGTTTTGGGATTCCTTTGAAACAAAATCTCCATTTTGTTTTTGAAGGCATGGCATCTTATGGCCTTTCCAGTGTGGTTAAAAACGAGGAGGTAAAAGTCAAAAACGTAGCACTAATTGCCACGAGTGGAGTTCGTTTCTTGCTGTAAATCAAATAGTTGCGACATATTTTTTAAACTAAAAATCTTAAACATGACAAGATCACGGCTTTTTCTTTTTGTGTTGGCAATGGCCTTTACTGCATCAATTGCCCAAGGGCAATCCACTTCCATTGGCATAGCGATGGGGCCGACGATGAGCGATTTGAGAGGGACTACCAATCAATTTTTGGATGGCCTTTATGACTTTCAGTTGGGTTTTGCCTCTGAAGCAAATTTTACCTGGCGTTTTGCTAAAAACTTTGGCGTCAGGACTGGGATAGGATATGAAAGAAAGGGGGCGAAATTAACGGCTACATTTACTGACGAAAATGGAAATCCGCTCAATGATGGAGATATTAGAAACAACTTGGATTATATTCAGGTGCCCATTTTACTTGAACTCAGGTTTGGCAAAAAGGTACAAGGGCTTTTTTATTTGGGACAATCGTTTGGTTATTTATTTCATCAGCACCAGGAATTGCCCATCAATACGGAAAATATCTATAGAGGTGATTGGAATGGCATGGTAGGCGTCGGCCTGGAAATTCCGTTGAACGAATCCTTTCATTTCCAAACGCAAATCCGCTTTGCTCATGGCCTGAGCGATTTGATGCATGGCAGCATAGAAAAGCTCCACAACTATTCTTCAGGGCTTTATATTGGCGCCCAATATTTTTTAAATTAATAGTCAAATGAAAACCTATTGTTCTGACATTAAAGGATTAAGGTGACGCCTCAAAATGGCCGCCTATAGTGTGCTAATTTGCAGGATTAGGAAGGCCATTTTGAGGTGTCGCCTTAATCCGGGCAATCGCTTTTTCAGTCAAAAAATCCTACTACCTTTTTTTTCAAAAAGCCGCCTGCCTACTTTTGCCCCTTTTAAAACCAAATCCTCATGAGATACCCTTGGATTCTCTTCGATGCCGACGACACCCTCTTCGACTTCCGCCGCTCGGCCCAACATGCCCTGGCATTTACGCTGGCGCATTTTAAAATAAAACCCCAAGCCACACATATAGATACCTACGAATCCATCAACCGGGAGGCGTGGGCTTCGTTTGAGCGCAACGAAATCAATGCGCTCGAACTCCGGCGGGTGCGCTTCGAACGCTTTTTGGATGCCATTGGCGAACTGCGTGACCCCTTGGAAATGAACGGCCATTACCTCTTGGAGCTTTCCCGCACGGAGTTCCTCGTGGAAGGTGCCAGGGAGTTGATAGAGCAATTTTTGGAAAAAAACTACCGCCTCGGCCTCATCACCAATGGCCTGAAAGAAGTGCAGCGGCCCCGCATTGCACAGGCCAGGATGGAATCCTATTTCCAGGTCATCGTCGTGTCGGATGAAATCGGGGTGTCAAAACCCCACAGCGGCTTTTTCGATCACGCTTTTGAGCAAATGGGCCAACCCCAAAAAACGGAGGTGCTGGTAGTGGGGGACAGCCTCAGTTCCGACATACAGGGCGGCAACAGTTTTGGTGTGGACACCTGTTGGTACAACCCAAAAAAAGCGGCCAATCTGAGCGGCCATGCACCTGTTTATGAAATATCTCACCTACATGATTTGCGCAAAATCGTTGGGTTTTAAAAGGCCACCAAGCTACCTTTGCGCCGCTTTTTTGAGTGTTTATGTGCTTTGTGTTTGTGTGTTTGGAGGCTAAGAAACTTTCAATTTCGCCAAAAACACAAACACAATAACACCGAAACACAATCAAAACCCATCCTAACCATTTAAAATCATACTAAAAATATGGCAAACGCATTTTTTACTGTACCCCAGGCAGTCAACGAAAAGATACTTTCTTATGCCCCTGGCTCACCTGAGCGGGCAGAACTGAAAGCGGCCATCGCCGATCTGAAATCCAAGACCATCGAGGTGCCGATGACCATTGGTGGCGAGAAGATTTTTGAAGGAAAAAAATACGTCATCCGCCCACCGCACGAACTCAAGCACACGTTGGGCTGGCACACAAAGGCCGATGGAAAGATGGTGAAAAAGGCCATTGATGCTGCCCTGGCCGCCAAAAGCGCTTGGGAAAATATGCCCTGGCAGGAGCGTGCGGCTATTTTCCTAAAAGCTGCCGACCTGCTCGCTGGGCCTTACCGTGCCAAAATGAACGCAGCCACTATGCTTTGCCAATCGAAAAATCCTTTCCAGGCAGAGATTGACTGCGTAGCAGAACTGTGCGACTTCTGGCGGTTCAACGTGCAGTTTATGACGGAAATCTACAGCCAGCAGCCCATTAGTTCTTATGGCACCTGGAACCGCATGGAATACCGTGCGCTGGAGGGTTTTGTCTTTGCGCTCACGCCTTTCAATTTTACTTCCATCGCCGGCAACCTGCCCGGTGCGCCTGCACTCATGGGCAATGTGGTGGTGTGGAAACCTGCCGAATCGCAGATTTATTCCGCCAATGTCATCATGGAAGTCTTGGAAGAAGCAGGGCTGCCAGCAGGCGTCATCAACCTGGTTTTCGTGGACGGGCCGACGGCGGGCGAGGTGATTTTTTCGCACCCCGATTTTGCGGGCATCCACTTCACGGGCAGCACGGGCGTATTCCAGCATTTATGGAAAACCATTGGTACCAATATTTCTACCTACAAATCCTACCCACGCATCGTGGGCGAAACGGGCGGAAAGGATTTCGTGATTGCGCACCCAAGCGCCAATGCCAAACAAGTGGCCACCGCCCTCAGCCGTGGCGCATTTGAATATCAGGGGCAAAAATGCTCGGCGGCTTCCAGGGCATACATCCCAAAGAGCATTTGGAAAGAGGTGAAAAAATACCTACTCGAAGACCTCAAAAGCATGAAAATGGGCAATCCCGAAGATTTTACCAATTTCTTCAATGCGGTCATTGACGAGCGGGCTTTTGACAAAATCAGTAGCTATATCTCCAATGCAAAGAAGGACAAAGATGTGGAGGTCATTGCGGGCGGCAATTTTGACAAGAAAGAAGGTTATTTCATTGAGCCTACTGTCATCGTGGCAAATGATCCCAAATATGTGACCATGTGCGAGGAGATTTTTGGGCCTGTCCTTACTATATATGTATATGATGGCAAAAAATGGGAGCAAACGCTCGATCTGCTCGATTCCACTTCGCCTTATGCCTTGACGGGGGCTGTATTTGCCCAAGATCGGCAGGCCGTCATCGCTGCTACCGAAAGGCTTCGCAACGCTGCCGGCAATTTTTACATCAACGACAAACCGACCGGGGCGGTGGTAGGCCAGCAGCCATTTGGTGGGGCCAGGGCCTCCGGTACCAACGACAAGGCTGGCTCTGTTTGGAACCTGCTCCGCTGGGTGTCGCCGAGGGCCATCAAGGAAAATTTCCTCACGCCAACAGACTACCGTTATCCATTTATGTCAGAAGAATAATTTTGGCTAAACATGCGAAGCCTGCTAATCCATCCGATTGGCAGGCTTCAACACTACTCTGCCAAATCAAATTTGGATTTTTACCACAGTTTCAGTTACCTTTACGTGGTTATAATCTTTGTGAAACACTTAATACCCTTCTATGAGCAAACTCGTCCCGCCAATTTCAGGAATCGCCTGTTTCCTATGGGTTACTGTTTGGTCGTGGTGGCTTTCTTCAAAAAACGGTAATCCCGGAGCTGACCAACCTCTTCCCTCCATTTCATTTGACCTGGAACATGACGGTTTTCACTTTACGGCCAAGGAACCATTCTATTTCCTGCCGTCCGATGCCGTTGCCTATATGTCGGAAAGCTCATTGGCCATGTTGGATACATTGGCCCAATACTTAGCTGCAAATCCTGATCAAATTTTAACATTAACAGGCGTATATTCACCAGTAGAAAACAACAAGACAGAGCAGGCCAACCTCGGCCTGGCACGGGCGGATGCCTTGAAGCAATATATTTTGGGTGAAAAAGAAGCATTGGAAGAAAATATAAGAATTGCGGCGCAGCCAATTGATAATTCCCTGATTTATGGGGGCAAACTCATTGGAGGCGTTAATTTTTCATTTGACGAAAAAAAGGAAGCAGAACAAGTCGCAGCCAAGCCTTTACCTGAAAAGACCGAAGCGGAAGGGACAAAAAAAGCCCCCCATTTAATCATCACTTTTTCCAAAGGTGAATATGAATTGGACAAGGCTTATGAGGAAAAATTGGACGGATTGAAACGCTATTTGCGGGACAATCCAGACAAAATTGCCAAGTTGAAAGGGTATTCCCAGGCATCGGAGGAAAAAGTAAAGGCTGGGGACTTGGCCGAATTGCGGGCAAGATCAGTCCGGCGTTATTTAGTGGACTCCGGCGTGAGAAGGAAGCAGATCGAAACTTCGGGCAAATCGGAAACGAACGCCCACCATGTTGAAATCGTCATTGAATAGCGTTTTATAAAAATAGAAGAAAGCCCAAAAACATTTTTTCAACCACCCAAGTAAGACACAACTATGGCACAAATCATACTCCTATTGTTCGTTTTGACTGGTGCAGCGGCACTCGGTTTTTTGTTTGCGTGGTCGTTGCAACAACGCAAACAGGCCGCTTTTCAAAACAAAAACAAAACATTGGCTGCTGAACTAAAGGATTGTCAAACAGACATCAACCGGGTGAACGCTGAAAACGAAACGCAGAAATTGTCCTTGGCCAATATGGAAAATTTGCTGCAAAATGTTGAAAGCCAGGTATTTGACTTAGAAAAGACAGTGAGGTTGCTAAGGGATGAAAACACAAAATTGGCAGCCATCAATCAACAGCTCGCAGATAAAGAAGATGAAGTCCGTGAAATAGAAGTGATACGGGAAGTGCCTGTCCTGGTGTTCAGGGACAACAAAATGGACGAAAGCACCAAAGAAAAAGCGGTTAAACTGGTCAGGGCTTTCAAAAAAGGATTCACAGAAAACAAAAAGAAAGCCGCTCCTCCCACACCTTGATTGCACTATTCTTTTATGACCACAAATAGCTTTTCCAGTGGGTCAAAACTTTCCTTTAAAGCATCAAAAAAAGCAGTGCCGTGCTTGAGAAAGTATGGCAAAAAATTGTCGTAGCGTTCCTGTAAACCTCCGCCAGGGAAGAGTTTTTCTTTTAACGCCTTAATTTGATTCAGCGCTTGGTCGTGTTTCTGCTTTTCGGCCCGGACAAGGCGGGTTTCGATCTGCTCAAGGCTTTTAAGCAGTTTGGCATGTTCTGCCCAAACGGTTTTTACCAAGGTTGGATCGATGGATTCCGTTTTGGCAACTATTTTTTGAAAAATAGGCTCGAATGCAGCTTGTTCATCAGCCAGTGAAAATTGGCTGTCTGCATTTTTTTGCAAATAATTTTTGATCAGCGAATCGGTATCATCCATCAGGTCTGAAATGCCCAAGCCGAATTTTTCCATTTTTTTGGCGCTCCCTGCGTCTATCCACATGGCCGAGTTGCGGCGGATGAGCATGGGGAAGTTCAAGCCAAAATGTTCAAACTGTTTTTTGCGCTCCAGCCAATAGGCCAATTCGCCGCCGCCGCCGATATAAGCGAGGTTGGGCAAAATTAATTCCTGATAGATAGGCCGCATGATCACGTTGGGACTGAAACGTTCAGGATGCTTTTCTATCTCGGCCTCCATCTCCTGTTTTGAAAAAACAAGCGGCGTGTTCAATACCTTAAACTGGCCGTTTTCTTCCACAATTCGTTCCCGAAGCTGTTCGCCGATGTAAAAAAAGTTGATCTCCCTGGGCGTGGCTTGCGAAGGGTAGCCGATGCCCGCCAATTCGTTGATGGCTTCGTTGACCAACTGGGCTGAGGCTTGCTCGAAAATTTCCTTTTTGATAATAGGAACAAAAAGGCGTTTCAGTTCGCCATCGTTGGTGTTCAACACCACAAGGCCATCATCTTTGAAGAGTTCGTGAGCTAATGCAAAAGCTGCATCGCTATAGATTTTGTGCTGGGTGTGGGTTGTTTCGAGGATTTGAAAGATGGATTTAGCTTGATCAGTTTCGCCCAGAATTGTTTTTAAATCTGCCAAAACCGGGGCCAGGCTATCCGTTTTCATCATACCCACCGGACCGCTTTCGCCACTTTCCCAACGAATGTCCTTATTATATAAATGTATATGGTTCACTTCGGCGAAGTCATGGTCCTCGCCGCTGGAAATGAATATTGGTACAAAATGAAATTCAGGAAAGGCCTGGTTCAGCTTTTTGGCCAAATTGATGGCAGAGACAATCTTAAAAATGTAATACAGTGGCCCAGTAAACAGGCTTGGCTGGTGCGCCGTGACAATGGTAAAAGTGTTTTCGTGGGCCAGTTTTTCAATATTGGAAACGACGGCTTGCGATGGTGAAAATTTCTGGTGCTGCCGTTTCAACACCTCTACCAGTGTTTTTCTATCGGTGTTGTCCTTTTTTTTGTCGGCGATGGCCAAAGGAAAGGAATCCAATTGGACGGGATATTTGTAAAAAGGCCTGAGTGCCGCCACCTCGTTGATATAATCAATGTCCCTAGAGGCCAGCAGAGGAAATTGAGAATAGGGTAGTTTTTTTATTTCCATAAAATTAGGTGATGGAGTAAAGTGTTCGATCATCTCCCATCCGAGGAAAATTGATCGAATTTTCAAGAATTTATTTGATGAGGCTGTTTAACCAAGCTTCCTTTCAAACCCTTTTCCCTTTCATGGCTTCCAAAATTGTTTTATCCATAGATCGATGGGCGAGGGGAGTGGTAAACTCGTTGAGTTCGTGTATGGCTTTGTTGATGGCATCTTTATCTGCCTGGGCGCTCAACTCCTGCAAGCTTTTTTTGAGTGCAAGGGTCGTTTCCATTTCTTCATCGCTCAATATTTCCGCATTTTGCTGTAAAAATTTATCAGCGGCATGCAAAAGGTGCCTGGCTTCATTCCTGGCCTCCAGCAGTGCCCTCGTGTCCATGTCCTCTTTGGCGTGCTGGATGGAATCCAGCAGCATCCTGGCCATTTCCTCTTCCGAAATGCCGTAGGTAGGTTTAATATCTATGGTCTGTTCCAAACCAGATCGAAGTTCCTTTGCCCTTACTTTCAGGATGCCATCAGCATTGATGATAAAATGGACTTCAATTTTGGGCAGGCCCGCAGGCATGGGCGGGATGTTGCGCAGGATGAATTCGCCCAATTTCCGGTTGTGTTCAACCAAATCACGTTCGCCTTGAAAGACAGCAATCTTGAGGTTCTTTTGCCCATCAACGGAAGTGGTGTATTGTCGCCCGGCCTTGGTTGGTACTTTGGAATTGCGTGGAATGATAGTGTCCATCAGGCCGCCCATCGTTTCAATGCCCAATGAAAGTGGCGTTATGTCCAGCAGCAGCACGTCTTTTTGGTTGCCTGCAAGTACATCGGCTTGGATGGCAGCGCCCAGGGCCACTACCTCGTCAGGGTCGAGTTTATCATAAACGGGTTTTGCAAAAAACTGGCTGACCGCTTGTTTCACCAATGGCACCCTTGTAGAACCGCCCACCATCACGACATGGTCAATATCCTTTTTGTCCAACTTGGCATCTTTCAGCGCCAATCGGCAGGATTCGATGGTTTTTTGTACCAAGGGAGAAATCAAGGTTTCAAATTCTTCTTTTGAAATAGCGAAATCAAAATCCCCGTCATTTTCAATAAAAATGTCGTTATCGCTGAGCCATATTTTGGCTTGTTCAGCCTTCAGTCGCAGGTGTTGGCTGTCATGGCCGCCTACCTCTTTGCTGCAAATGTTTTTTTGTAACCAAAAATCAATAATGGCCCTATCAAGATCATCGCCACCCAGGAACGTGTCTCCATTAGTGGACAAAACTTCAAATACGCCATCTTCAATCCGTAGGATAGAGATATCGAAAGTGCCGCCTCCGAGGTCATATACTGCTATGGTTTGCGCATCCTGTTTGCCAAGACCATAAGCAAGGCTTGCTGCGGTAGGTTCGTTGATGATGCGTAAAACGTCAAGGCCAGCCAGTTTACCAGCGTCACGGGTGGCCTGCCGTTGGGCATCGTTGAAGTAGGCAGGGACAGTGATCACTGCTTTGGATACATCGGCTTGTAGTTCCCGTTCAACCCTTTTTTTGAGGGTTTTTAAAATTTCGGCCGATAATTCAATGGGCGTGTAAAAACGATCCCTGACCCTTATTTTTACCAGGCTCTCCGTATCGTCGTCAATGATTTGGTAGCCGAAGTAATTTTTCAGGCTGGACACGTCCTTGTAAGATTTGCCCATCAACCTTTTAACGGAATAAATAGTATTGGTGGGATCTTCGATAAGTTTTTCCTTGGCTTTATCGCCGACCCATATTTCGTTGTTGGACGTGAAATGGACAATCGAAGGCACCAGGGTATGTTTTCCTTCTTTTCCTTTAACTGGCTTTGGCTTCCCTTCCTTTACGTATGCCACGAGGCTGTTGGTGGTGCCCAGATCGATTCCTAAAATGATATCCTGGCCATATTTTTCATTTTCAACGGTACCTTCTTTAAGATTAATTGGAATTTTCGCCATGCTAACAAATGGGTTGCTGATAGATTTGCTTTAGGTTCAAAGGGGCTGCAAATTTACAGGTTGTGAACAAAGGGAACAGCCAAGAGTTGACCAGCCGGGTACTTTTGCTGGCTTTTTTTAGCCTGATAATAAAAAATTATGCAGACAATGTTCGGGTTATGAAAATTTTTTTCCCTACATTTGCGCAGTTGAAGAGAGGATGAAAAATTAATGTTTCTTTCCAATTGATTGGGTAAATTCTGTGAACATTTTCAAATCTGAAACCCAATTCTACGTCCTGGTGTCATCACAATTTCCTATTAATTTTTTACTAAAAAAGAACGGACAGCAATCTGCCTTGCTGAGCTTTATCAGTGTCTGTTCAAGGATGTAATTCCTCAAAACATTTCAGAAAGTGTTGTTATGAAGAAAATTAAACTTTTCGCACTACTGCTGATGCTCCCCCTGCTTTCTCAATCCCAGGATAAATGGGAAGGCGGCTTGTTCCTCGGTTACACCAACTACCTGGGTGATTTGGTCGAGCCTACCTTCACCTTCAAAGACGCAGGGCCTGCTTTCGGAGTCTTGCTCAGGAATCATTTGACCGACAACCTGGGCCTCCGCCTGAACCTCATGTACGGTAAAATCAAAGGAGATGACGCCAATTATGATCGCAATGCATCCAGGGGGGCTTCTTTTGAATCCAGCCTGGTAGAACTCTCCCTGATAGGCGAATACGAGCTGCTTGGCCACCGCCGCTGGACGGATGAAGGCAAATTTCAGAAAACCATCTCCCCTTATGTTTTTGCGGGGGGCGGTGTGAGCTTTTTCAATCCTGATGTTTCTTTCGATGGTGCAGCAAAGCCGGATGACAACCCGGATTTCAACGCAGATTATTCCAATGCCCATTTTATTCTCCCTGTAGGCGTTGGTTTACGTTTTGATTTGAGCCGCAAGGTTAACCTGGGCCTGGAGTTCGGGGCCAGGTTCACCTTCAACGATTATCTTGACGGTATTTCCATTTCAGGCGATCCGGATGACCACGATGTTTACCCTACTGGTGGCCTGGTGCTCGGATTCCGCTTCGGCGATAACGATTCAGATAACGACGGCGTGTCAGATGAAAAAGACAAATGCCCTACCATACCCGGAATGGCTAACCTGGAAGGCTGCCCCGATCAGGATGCGGATGGAATTGCCGACAGGGATGACAATTGCCCAACCGTACCAGGTGATGTACGCATGAATGGCTGCCCAGACAGGGACGCCGACGGTATTGCCGACAATGTGGACGATTGCCCAGACCAAGCTGGTCTTCGTCGCTTCTCTGGCTGTCCTGATACAGACAACGACAATATTGTTGACAAAGAAGACAACTGTCCCACTGTACCAGGTCTCCCGGCCATGAACGGCTGTCCAGACGCTGATAGGGACGGCATCACGGATGACAAAGACGCTTGTCCGAACGACCCCGGTACTGCCGAACACAGCGGCTGTCCTGACACTGATAACGATGGTATCGCCGATAAGGAAGATAACTGCCCAGACAAGGCCGGTACCCGCAAATTTAGCGGTTGCCCTGACACCGACAACGACGGTATCTCCGATGAAAAGGACAAATGCCCACTGTTGGCTGGTTTGAGCAAAAATGATGGTTGTCCGGAAATAGCCGCAGAAGATATGAAAACTTTGGATGCGGCCATGAGGAACGTTCAGTTTGAAACCGGTAGTGCCAAACTGCTGCCTTCTTCTTTGACTGTCCTCAACCAGATCGTTGAGCTGATTAAGCGTTATCCTGGCTATAAATTGAGTATTGATGGCTATACCGATAACGTCGGCAACGATTTTGCCAACCAGCAACTTTCCGAGTCACGGGCCAAGACTTGCTTTGACTACCTGGTTAGTAAAGGGGTTGACAAAAACATCTTGTCCTATGCAGGCCACGGTGAAAGCAATCCTATAGACGACAATAGCAATGCCAATGGCAGAAGGCGCAACAGGAGGGTTGAGTTTACCTTAGAGCCTCAATAGTAAAGGGCTTCTGATACAATTGATTTAGAAAAGGGCCGATAATCACTTTGCAGGTGTTTATCGGCCTTTTTATTTCGGTGAATTTGGTGGTCATTTCCATTCTTGCTAATTCAGTCCAAAAAGGGGGAGTGGGTCAAATTGGTTGGTAGTCAAGGTAAGCGCTAACTCCAAAATTACCGTCCAACTAACAAACCTTCTGATCCATTGAAAAAAGCTACGCTATAAAAAGGAGGGGTGTGAAAAGTCTTTCTTTGAGTATTCTGCTTTTATAGTATCTGCTTCTAAAGCTGTTTCATTTATTCATAGCGCCCAGGTTGCCCCTTGCCCTGTGAGAAAGTTAGAGCTGCATTATTATTGAACTGCGCCATCTCTATTGGGAAAAAATAATACTCAAGTTGCGCTATTTCATCTTGAATTTTATCATGAAAAAAGCCTTGCAAGTGTAATCCTGCAAGGCTTTTTGATTTTTATTATAATTCTATAATCCTTATTACTTAAACGGCATTTCATTCACTTTTCTGCCAACTTTATAGCCGAGCCTAAGCCCTTCTTCGGCATCCATGCGAAAATGTACGCCCAAAGGAATACGGGAATAGGCATTCTCTTCCGCCATTTCATATAAAGTATTAAAAGACCGTGGCATTCCGTAAAAATCAATCCTGTTTTGATGGCTGTTGTCGGTCATTGCATAGTTGTAACCATAGATGTGGGACAAAACTTCGGCAGCCGCAGCACCAAAAGTAGCATGTCCAGAAGGGTAGGCCGGGAAACTTGGATTGCTGTCCCAGTGAGGCAACCAATTTGGATCCATCACCCTCCTGATATAGGTAACAGGGCGCTCCACGTTGTAAGTATATTTGCTTTTCCAGCAGGCTACACCTGCATCGTTAAGGGCTATGGAAACCTTTGCATAAGTATAAAGGGCAGTTTCCAAAGAGACATTTTCTTTGTTGATGATCTGGGTAGCAATGGAAATCCAACGGCCAGGAGGGCTGAACATTTGCCCAACAAAATCATCGCTCCAAAATTCGGCAATCCATTGGTTGGTAAAATCAAGGCTGCTGACCGTGTTTTTAACTTCGTTTGCCTGAGCATAAAAAATGGAATTTGGATCTTCACTAAAGGTAACAGGCGGATTGCTCAATTTATCTTCTTCTTTAATGGCCATACAGCGAACCTGTCCCCAATATGGAAACAAAGCAGTATTAAAATCAGGCGGCGTAGGTTGCCAGAGCCCCGGACCACTCGGCGGGGTATAGCCTGCCGGCCTGGGATCAAAATATGCCTCATGGCCAAATGCATCGCTTTTTGCCCATTCCCAAACAGCGTTTGCTACTGCCTCGCCGTGAGCTTTGGAGCGCTCCATTTCTTTAGCGCCAATGATTGGTTCAAATTCTTTGTAGAAATTTTGTTCTAATTCCAATAATTTAAACTGCAACTCAATCTGCTTACTGGTCAGGAGAACACTCCCTGGAATAAAATGCTTGATAGAGGTGGCATAAACTGCGTTCACCACCGTTGGCCAATGGTATGTCTCATTTGAATTGACAGAAGGCAACTCCAGTCCGGGAAACAAATGTTGCAAGGATTTAAACGCTGGCATTCCGTTCATCACAGATTCGTAAGCCGCCATGTTGATGTAGGCCAGTGTCCTAGGACATGGGCCTGGGCGGTAGCCATCTGCGTACCGATCCAACTCCAAAAAGAAATCCATCCAGGCAACGGCAACTGCTGAATTTTCATTTTTTACCAACTTTTCATCAGAAATAGTGACGGAATCGTCGTCCTGGCAAGCCGGGAAGAGGAACAAAAGGGCAACCAACAGGAAAAAAAGTTGCTTCAAGTGCATATTGGAACTGTTCATGGACATCGAATTTAAAACGGACTCTAAAGTAGCTATTGCAAAGAAACGGCGACGACAGGTGAATTTTTACTTTTTTGCGGGAATTTTAAAACCGTTTGCCAAAAACTACCTGAAATCGGGGTGGGATGTTTGCTTTGGTTAATTGAAAATAAACGGTTATATTTATTGGAGAATCTTCTCAAGGCAAGTATTTTGCCTAAAATCGATTTGACTGCACCTTTTGTTAAAATTTCCCAATTGATGCGACCAATACCTGTGAAATCTGGCAACGTAACCTGTTCCATCCCTTATCTTTTTGAAACGGACAGGCTGTTGTTGAGGGAGTTGTCGCCAGAGGATGCCGAAGAATTTTACTTTTTAAACTTAGACCCTGATGTCGTTCGGTACACAGGCGACCCTCCATTCCCAAATATAGTGGATGCCAGTCGATTTTTGGAAAATTACGACCAATATCAAAAATTTGGCTTCGGAAGATGGGCTGTTACCTTGAAAGAAAACGGGGAATTTATCGGTTGGTGCGGCCTGAAATACTCGCCCGAACTAAATGGAGTGGATTTGGGCTTCCGGTTTTTCAAAAAACACTGGGGAAAAGGCTATGCGACAGAGGCTGCAAAGGGCTGTATCCACTTCGGGTTCAATCATTTAGGCTTGACAAAAATCTTCGGTAGGGCCATGAAAGACAATAAAGCTTCCCTGAGGGTGCTGGAAAAGTCGGGCTTAATTTTCGTGGAAGAAATAGAATTTGAACAGCATCCAGGAATGTTTTATTCCTTTGAAAAAAAGGCAGCATCCGATATTATTTAAAAATCCTTTCCTCGATTTTCTTTTTTTCAAAAACAGGAAATCACCTTCCTTGTTTACTTGGAACTTTGCAGAAGAGAATAAAGGGTTTCGGTTTCAAATGAACCGCACCTGATGATGAAATTTTTGAAAAATGGAAAAAAGTAAAGGCATCGTTTGGTTTAGGCTGGATTTGCGGTTGCACGACAACGAAGCAATGGCCGATGCCTTGAAGCATTGCGAAGAAATCATCCCGGTTTATGTGTTTGACGATAGGACGTTCTCAGGCGAAACCCGATGGTTTGGGTTTAAAAAAACCGGGAAATACCGGGCTAAGTTTATCCTTGAATCTGTAGAAGATCTCCGGCGCTCTTTGCGGAAAAAAGGAAGTGACCTCATCGTTAGAATGGGAAGGCCGGAAGATGAAATTTTTCAATTAGCCCGCCAGAACAAGACCAGTTGGGTTTTCTGCAATCGGGAAAGGACCCAGGAAGAGGAAGCCGTTCAAGACAAACTTGAAAGGCGGCTGTGGTCAATTGGCCAGGAAATGCGCTATTCCAGGGGCAAACTGCTTTATTACACCGCCGATTTACCCTTTCCCGTGACCCATACGCCCGATGTTTTCACCCAATTTAGAAAAGAAGTGGAGCGAGCCGTGCCCATCCGTTTTCCTTTGCCCACCCCAGAAAAATTGCCGACCATCCACAACGAAATAGTGCCGGGTACTATCCCTTCTTTGGAACAGCTTGGCTACGAAGATTTTGAGCCAGATCCCCGTGCAGTGATAGATTTCAAAGGTGGCGAAACTGCTGGGCTTCAACGCTTGCACTACTATTTGTGGGAGGCGGATCTGGCCAGGAGTTATTTTGAAACACGAAATGAACTTGTGGGAGGGGACAACTCCACCAAATTCTCGCCTTGGCTGGCACAGGGCTGCCTTTCGCCAAAAACCATTTACTGGGAGCTAAAACGATATGAAGAGGAACGGGAGGAAAACAAGTCCACCTATTGGATTTTTTTTGAACTACTGTGGCGTGATTTCTTTCGATTTATGGCAAAAAAGCATGGAAACAAAATTTTCCTGAAAAGTGGCATGAAGGACGAAGCCATCAGGCGCTTGGGAAACGATTGGAATTTGTTCCAACAATGGGCTGATGGCAAAACGGGCGTTCCATTTGTTGACGCCAACATGAGGGAGCTAAATCAAACGGGTTTTATGTCTAACAGGGGGAGGCAGAATGTGGCGAGTTTTCTTGTCAACGACCTGAAAATTAACTGGCAAATGGGCGCCGAGTATTTTGAAAGCCACTTAATAGACTATGATACAGCCAGCAACTGGTGCAATTGGAATTACATCGCAGGTGTGGGCAACGACCCTCGTGAAGACCGCTATTTCAACATCCTCAACCAAGCGGCCCGCTATGATCCGAAAGGCGAATATGTGAAAATTTGGCTACCCGAATTAAGGGACCTGCCCAGCGATAAAGTCCATCGGCCGGATACACTGACAGGTAACGAGCAGGAAACCTTGCACGTAACCATCGGCGAGGACTATCCCAAAGCCCTCATCAGCACCAAGCATTGGATGAAATAAGGTTAGTTTTCTGAAAAACCGGGCGGCAAAAGGATTTCTTTTTTCAATTCCTTCAACTCGTATTTCGGGTGGCTCGGCATAAATCCGGTACTCCTAATCTTTTGATTATCAAGCGAAAGCACAGGTGGACGATAAGCTCCCATTTCAATTTCCTGTTGCGACTTGCTGATGACTTTTCCTTCCGTTAGTTCAAAAATATCCTTGGCAAGCAGGGCAAAATCGTACCTCGACATAGGGGCTTCCCCCGACAAGTTGAATATACCGGATGCATCTTTTTGCAGCAATTGGAACAGGCCTTCCGCTGCCGAACGCCCACTGAGAAAAGAGCGTATTTCATCGTAAAAAGCCGTTACAGGTAAAAAGGTCTGCCAAGTTTCCAGCCATTGTTGCAAAAAACTCCTGGCTACGGCACTCGCCTGCCCATACAGCACGGCGATGCGCACGATGGCTGATTCAGGATGGATTTCGCCGATGAATTTTTCGGCTTCCAGTTTTTGTTTGCCATATTCGTTGCGGGGCGCAGGTAAGTCGTCTTCGTTATATTGTTCTTTGCTGCCGTCATATACTTGTTCGCTGGAAGTGAAAATGAGCTTTATTTTTCGGTCAAAACACATTTCGGCGAGGTGGGCTGTGGCCTCCACATTGAGCGGATAGGTTTTTTCGGGATGCTCTTCGCAAAAGCCAGTGCCGGAGTAGGCTGCCAAATGGAACACGGCGTCGGGCCGGACAGATTTCAGGCTTTTCCAAATGTGATCTTTTTCGGTCAAGTCCAATTTCAAGTATTCTGTTTTTGGGAAAATGCCATCCTTGTTTTGCCAATGCGTGCCAACGATACGCCAACCAGGCAAGGGGAAACGGCAAACTTGCCAACCTAAAAATCCAGAAGCTCCGGTAACGAGAAGGGTTTTCATAACAAATAATTTATATGTATTTATGCGCCAAATTTGGCCAAACTATTGATGGCGCACTATTTAATGCTGAAAATATTTTACCAAGTTAAGGCGAGGTTAATTCATTTTCAAACACTGCATCTCTATCTTCGCCCCAATCCTGAAACTGATTCTTTGGAAAATCCCCATTTGATGGGAATCATTATTTGAACAACCTAAAATCTTGCTTTTATGCAAGCTGAAACCGACCTGTACGTGTTGATCGAAGATCCTGCTGCATTAGAGGACTTTGTCCAACAAAATAAGGATATTGAGTGGATGTGTTTTGACACAGAATTTATCGGAGAAAGGCGGTTCGTTACTACCATCTGCCTCATCCAAGTAAGTACCGAGCATGGACTTTACCTCATCGATCCGCTTAAAATAAAGGATATTAGCCCCGTGGTGGACATGCTCACCAATGCCAGCATCCTGAAAATCGTCCATGCGGGCGACAACGACTACCGCCTTTTCAATACCCATTATGGGGTTATCCCGGTCAATACCTTCGACACCCAGATTGCCGCAGCTTTTTTGGGCTATAAGTATCCAGTCGCATTTAGCAAACTCGTTGAGAATGAACTGGATATATCCCTCAGCAAAGGTTATACCGTGACGGATTGGGAACAAAGGCCATTCAACAAAAAGCAGCTTGCCTATGCCGTCCACGATGTGATTTACCTCCACGAACTTTGGCAAGGCATGAGTGCAAGGTTGGAAAACCTCGGCAGGTTGGAATGGGTCAAGGAAGAATTTAAAGAAATGGAAAACCCCGAAGTTTTTGAACAAGACCCTTATAAGGAGGCCATCCAGAGCAACCTCATAAAAAGCCTGCGCAAAAAGGAACAGATTTTCTTGCTCCGCTTGCTGCTTTGGCGGACAGAACTGGCCCGCCAGCGCAACCATTCCAAAGAAATGGTGCTGCCCGGCAAATATATCGGCCCCATCGTCAGGGCCGTTCACTCCGGCCTCGAAGCCCTCAAGCACAACCGCCGCTTGCCTGATTCGCTTATCGGACGCCATGGACAGGACATTGTGGACATGTTCCAAAGCAAGCCCACCGATGAAGAGCTGGAGGTTTTGAAAAAAATACCCCGTGACAACAGCGACAACCCAAAACAGGACATTCTAATGGAAATGCTCGACCTACTGGTTCGCTACAAATGCTTGGACGAAGGGATTTCCCACCATTTAGTGATGCCCCGATCTGTGTTGAAACGCATGAAAAACGACAAGGATTTTTTTGATTCCTCTTTGGAAACAGGTTGGCGCAGGGAGTTTTTGGGCGATGAAATCGTCAGTTGGTTCAAATACCGCCGCAACCTGGAAATTGAATTTACCAACGGCAAATTTGAGCTGAAAATGCAGGTGGCTGAAGTTTGATAGAAAAGTGTTTTTAACTTTTGTGAAATAAAAAAGCGCTGGTCGGATAATCCTGGCCAGCGCTTTTTATTTGGCTTTGTGATTTTATTTCATCAAGGTGACATCTCCTTCATAAATCTCGGAAGAGCCATCAATGAACTCCACTTCGGCGAACCAGGTGAAAACGGCAGGGTTCAATTTTTTGCCCCGATAGTAGCCGTCCCATCCTTGTCCAATGTCATTGGGAGACATATTGTAAAACTCTGCCATCGTCTCGCCCCAACGATTGAAAATGAGGAAAGATTTGATGTTGGCTACACTTGAACCGCCGAAAATGCGGAACAGGTCGTTTTTGCCGTCCTCGTTGGGTGAGAACACGTTAGGGGCATAAATCGGCCGCTCTTTTTTCACAAAAACCGTTAGCAAGGCTTCAGCTTTGCAGCCGTTTTCTTCTATGTAAACCTTATAAACCGTTTGCTGCGTAGGAGCAATGGTGATTTCTTCGCAACTGCCGCATAAGGAGTCAATACCCACTGGACTCCAGATGATGGTGTCCAATTCAAAGTAGGGTGGTGTAGAGTTGAGCCTCAAGGTGGCGGTTTCACCCAACAGGATGACAGGTTGGTTGGTGCTAAAATCACCCTGAATTTCGGCTGTCACCAAAGGTGGCTCAGCGATCTCGATTGAAGTTTCACCTGTGCAACCCGAATTATCTTCTACCTGTATCACGTATTCGCCAGGAGCCAAGCCCGTAAATTGTTGTTGTGAAACAAACGGCCCATTGTTGAAGGAGAACAAATAGGGTGGATTGCCACCGCCCACGCTGTCCAAAACAATGTACCCATCCGTTTCGCCAAAACAGCTCACGTCTGTTCCGATAAAGGCGGGAACGGGCATTGTCACCGATTGGGTCACTGTCACTTCATCCGTGTCGGAACATCCTGCATCATTTGAAACAGTCAAGGTAAAAGTGCCAGGCTCGTTTGCTACCGGATTAGAAACGGAAGGGTTGCTAAGGTTCCCTCCATCCCAGGTATAGTTCACACCAGGTGTGGTTCCACTGCCGCCCAAAGTAACTTCTTCCACATCGCAGGTGATTTCCTGATTTTGGCCAGCATCTGCTACAGGTTGTTGGAAAATGGTGATGGAAAAATCAGCCTGATCGTCGGGGCACGGGTCAACGGCATCCAATGAATAGGTATAGACGTAATTGCCTTCTGACAATGTACCAATACTGACATTGCCGCCAGGAACGGTCGTCCCATTTTGGTCCGTCCAAACACCGCCAAGGTCGGCTCCTGTTAACTGGTTATCCAAATCAACAGTTTGTGCATCGCCACCACAGAAGCTGAGCGGGTCAAGCGGTTCGCCTGCTTCCACGGGTTGGTTGACGGTGATATCTGCACTTGACGTTGAAGTATTGCTGCAACCACTGGCATCCGTCACGGAAACCAAAGTAACAGTGGTGCTAATGGGCGGCGTCAAATCCAAAGATTGGGAATTGCTTGGGATGGTAGCCTGTTGCGGAAGGCCATTTAAGGTATATTCCACATCAAAAGGTGCCGTGCCAGTTAATGTCAGGGTCACTGTTGTCGTTTCACCCGCACAGATAGCAGTTGTACCACTGATATTGATGGTAGGCAAAGCATTGAAAATTACAGGTATGCCGGGCGAAACGTCAAGGCAGTTATCGTCAAAATCTACCCCACCTGAGCCATTGTCATTTCCAGCTACTGCGCTGACATAATACTGTATTCCAGCGGTCATGCCTACTTGGAAAGTAAAGGATGGCTCTGTTGTATTTGTTTGAAGTACGGTTCCCAAATTAGCGCCATTGCTATTGCGCAACACGAACACCAAGTTATCGTCCGGGTCGAGCGAAGTGCCGTTCAGGACGTTGCTTGGATCTATGGTCAATGTTTCATTGACACAGGCCGTTACCAACTGTGTATTTGAAAAAGTACCAGACTCGCTCAGGCAGTTGCAATCGTGGAAAGCTTCCAGTTCGGCAGGACCACAACCATTGGCATCGTCAACTTGGAAAGTTATCGTTGTTAGATCCGGAATACTGTTGCTGGTAAAAATATTCCCTGTCAAGGTGCCAGAACCTGCTGGCAGCACGGTATAGCTGCCTGGGTCGCCACCGATGATTTCAAAAGTCACAGTATAGTTTAAAGCAGAAGGATCGCAATTGTATTCCTCATTGATAATTTGCGGAGGTGTGTTTACAGAAACCGTGGCATTGCCGCTGGTGGTGCCTGTGCAGAAGGCATCGGACAAACCCATCAAACTATACACATTGGAAGCGGGCGGGCTAACCGGGAAAGTCCAGGGGCTGCTGGTGGCTGTAATTGAAACTGGATTGCCCGCTGCATTTTGATAAATAAAATCCCAAGGCCCTGCACCAGTAAGCGTCACCGTTAAATTTGTAGTTTCTCCCATGCAAATATCGGCACTGCCGGAAAGGGTGGCCGTTGGTATTGCGTGGAATACTACCTGTGCACAATCACCGATATTTTTACAAGGATCATTAAAATCCACACATCCACTTCCATTGTTATTACCTACCACCGCACAAATGAAATAGGTTTGGCCATGAGTCATCGTGGCCGAGTTGAAGGTAAAAGATGGTGCGTTTGAGTTGGTGGCAATAGGAACATTGTTTCCAGCATGCAATATGTAGCAAAGCACATCGTCGGCATCCAAAAATTGGCCAGTTGTGTCATAAGTTGCCACAGCGGGCATGTTGCCACAAATGGACAGGGTATCAGCTTGCATGTTGCCAGCTAATGAAAGGCAATTGCATTCAATGATGGGTTCTTCTGCCGTTACCGCAGGGCAGCCGTGGCAGTCCGAAATCTGAAAATTATAACCTTGTCCGGCTGGAATGGGGTCGCTGCAAAACTGGTTGGCAGTAATGCTCCCATTGGCTGGAAGTACCGTATAACAAGAAGGATCGCCATCAGAAATATCAAAACATACAGTATATGCAGTGCCAGTAGCGTTGCAAGCCACATCAATCCCAGAAATGGAAGGTGGAGTATGTACTACGACAGTCTCGGTTCCACTGGCTGCATTGGTACAGTGTTCATCACTTACTTCTGTCAAAATATAATCAGTGGTTGCGGCAGGGTTGACATTATAGGTATAAGGTGTATTGTTTATATTGTTGACAACTTGCCCATTGATTGTGACCGACCAAGGCGAGTCACCTGTCAATTCTATAGTCAATTGAGCAGACTCGCCAGGGCAGATTTCTGATCCCCCGCTGATAATTGCCGTTGGCACTTCGTAAAATGTCACTGGTGTACCTGGAGCGATTTTTAAGCAAGGATCTGTTAAATCAACCATACCAGTTCCGTCATCGCTACCTACCACCAAAGAAATATAATAAGTGGTGCCATACGACATTGTGCCTGAGTCATAGCCAAAAGTTGGATCCGAATTGGTGGCGATGACTGTACCCAGTGTATTTCCTGGATTTGTGTGCAAATAATAAACAACAATATCGTCCCCATCAAGGGTAGGGGCGGTTATAGTATCGGCAGTAACAGGGCCATCTCCACATTCTACTATTGGATCTATGTCCATTGCTCCAGCATCAGTAGTACAGTTGCACACAACTTGTGATTGCGAAAGCGTTTGCGGATCGCAACCATTAGCGTCATCAATCACCAATGTATAGCCCATTCCGGTAGGAATTGGGTTGCTGGTGAAAACGCCGTTGTTGATATTACCAGTTACCCCCGTTACGAAATAAGAAGATGGGTCTCCGCCAGTGATGGTAAATGTAATGGTATAGGCTGTACTGGTAGCATTACAGGCTACATCCAAATCAGTATAGCCTACTCCTGTAGTAACTGTGGCCGTAGCGCAACCGCTCGCAGTGCCAGGACAATGTGAGTCGTTCATGGCTGTCAGGCAGTAGGTCGTAGTCACCGTCGGACTGACAGTAAGTGTATAAGGATTGGCATTGATGCCGTTCACTGTTTGGATATTTCCGTTGCCGTCATCATAGCTTATGCTCCAAGGACCATCACCTGTGAATTCAACCGTCAGGCCAGCATTTTCGCCTTCGCAAACAGATTGATCATTGCTCAAAATGGCGGTAGGTATTTCATTAAAAATAACAGGCGTACCTTGGGCAACTGCTAGGCAAGGATCGTTCAAATCAACTCCACCTGAACCATTGTCATTTCCGATTACAGCAGAAAAATAGTAGGTCGTGCCGTATGTCATAGTGGCACTATTAAAACTAACTATTGGATCGGTTGAAGTTGAATGGATTGGAGCCACTACATTGACGCTGTTTCCAGAATGCAGGATGAAAACAAGCACATCGTCGCCATCATAAAATTCCCCGGTTGGGTCATACAAAATGGTATCTGGCCCATCGCCACAGATTTCAAAAGTGGCCGAGGGCATATCGCCAACTGCCGTAGCGCAGTCACAAATAACCGCATTGTCTGAAACAGTAACCGGGTTACAGTCATTGACGTCATTTACCACGAAAGAATAGCCATCTCCTGAAGGAATTGGATTACTTGTGAAAACACCATTGCTCAGCGTTCCAGTGTTGGGAGTGACGGTATAAGATGCTGGATTGCCGCCGTTGATGGTAAACGTGACGGTATAGTTTGTATTAGTGGGATCGCACATGGTGGAAACCCCACTCACGGTTGGTGATGTATTGACAGTCACATTGCCCGAACCTGAAACTGTGCCATTGCAATCGTTGTCATCCACCACGCTGGTCAGAGTGATAGTGCCAGCCTGTGCCTGTCCAATGTTTAAAGTATAAGGGGAGGCAGTAATGTTCAAGGGTGCCTGGCTATTTCCATTGACTTGCCAGCCTACCGTCCACGGGGCCGAACCAGTCAATGTTATTGTCAAAGGGGCTTGATCGCCGCTTCCTTGGCAGATACTTCCAGTACCATTGAGGGTGGCAGTCGGGGATGGATTTTCGGTCACAGTGGCAGAGCCATTTCCTACACCTGGGCAGTTGCCGCTACCTGAAACAGTGGTAATCGTATAAGTACCAGCCTGGTTAACTGTTAATGTGTATGGGCTGGTAGGAATGTTGACCATCGTTGCTGGGCCACCATTTCGGCTATAGCCCACATCCCAAGGCCCAGTACCTGTGACGGTGATGGTCAAGTTGATATTGGCGGTGGTTCCTTGGCAGAATGCGCCAGTACCACTAATGGTAGCAGTCGGTGCCTGTGCTACTTGTACTGTTTGGCAGGCTTGGTTGCTTGTGCCGCAACTATTCGCAGCAGCCACACAAACTTGACCGCTTGAAGCGCCATTAAAAGATATGGTCACGGAAGAACCTGAACCAGTAATTGTAGCTCCCGGTGGGGCTGTCCAATTATAAGTAACACCCGATTGCGGACTGCTGACCGAGTAAGTATAGGGCCCACCTGTCGTACAGACAGAAGTCGGCCCGTTTAGGGTAGGCACAGCAGGAGCACTGGTTATCACTACATTCGCACAACCTGGCTGGCTCGTGCCACAGGTATTCATGGCTGTTGCGCAAACCTGACCTGGGCCTGGGGTTGCTCCGTTAAAATTGACATTGATGGAAGAGCCTGATCCACTAAATGAGGCTCCTGCAGGAATAGTCCAGGTGTATGTAACTCCAGCCTGTACGTTACTGACCGTATAGGTTTGACTTTGGTTGGTGGCACAAACGGTAGCTGGGCCATTGACAATCGGCACTTGCGGGGCAGCCTGAACGTTGATCGTCAAACACGCTGGTGGTGAATTTCCACAGTCGTTGTTGGCAGTAACGCAGAGTTGGCCACCCATCGCATTGTTCCAAAGAACCGAAACTGTGGTGGCGTTTATTTGGGTAACTGGTTCGCCATTAGGTGTGGTCCATGTATATCCCGTAGGGGCTGGGGTGCCAACAGGAGTTACTGTGTAGTTAACCGAAGCCCCTTGGCAGGGAGAAGTATTTCCGTTGATTTGTGGTTGTTGGGGAACTATTATATTTTGTTGTACAGTAACACATTCAGTATCAGTGCATTGTAAGCCGTTGCGGCTATGGGTGACAGTCAGGCAGTATTGTCCTGGGAAATTTACTTCTACCAATACATCGTTTGAAGGCCCAACGATCCCAGGCCCTGTCCATGAAAAAGACGTGATTCCGTTCGGTACGGCGGCGTAGCTGGAATTGACACCACTTAGTGTTACAGTGCCGCTACTTCCACATCCCAGCGTAGGAATTGGTGTTGTAATATTAGCATCTGGTTCAAAAATGGCCAGGTCCACCACCACAGTGCTATCGCAACCTTGATAGCTTTCACAAACGGTAGTGTAAATGCCCGATTCAAAATAAACCTCACCGCAAACCTGGTAAACGGCCGGGCCACAGAATTGTACTTGGCCCACATTGGTTTGCAGAATGGGAATACCAGTAATGTGGCAAACGATAATACTGTCGCACCCAAGCCATGACTCCAAAGGAACAGGTGTTCCAGTAGGGGGAGTCGGTGCACAGAAAAACTGCCCCGCACATTCAATGCAATCTCCGACACAGATGTCATAAAATTGAGGGGTCTGTGGCAGGTTGGCAGATGTAATTGTGATACAAGCCGGGTTGGCATTAGTAAAACAAGGGTTTGAAGCTGTTACGCACAAAGTGGCAACACCCGTTGTATTCCATTGTATCTCTACAATGTCACCCTGCGGTACGCCAGTAAATGATCCAACCGATGGTGGAGTTAGCGTCCAATCGTAAGTTGCAGCAGAAGGGTTTGGGACGGAATAGGAAGTTGTAGCACCGGGACAAACCTGCGTTGGGCCCGTGATGGGGCCTGGATCTGCTGGCGGCACAGGTAGGGTTGAGCCCACAAGCACATTTACCTGAAAATCGCAAATATCACCTGCACAACCGTCAAACACGACATAATAGGCCTGGCCGATGATAAAGCTATTGGAGGTCATTTGAAAAGTGGTCTGTTGGCAGTTGCACTGAGTAGCGACGGCAGGGCCATTACAACCTCCTTCGTAAATGGCGGCTTGCATACCAAATTGACCTGCTGTTCCCTGGCAATTGGAAGGAACTACCTCAATCGTGATAGTATTGCTTCCAGCAATGAATCCAAACCATTCGTCATTGTTCAGCACGTTGCCGCCGCAGCCTGGAAAAGTTTGCTGGACGTTGTTGGTGCCGAGGGTTGCACAATAACCGTCCAAATCAGTGCAAAGTACCGGTGCCAGCGAGCAAATGTCGCCAGGGGCAGGGTAGCCAGGAGGCGGGCATTGGGCCTCAGCCCGGTTAAACGCAAAAAGGTTAACGAGCGAAAAAAGTAGTAGAATTTTTTTCATTGTTCATTATTTTTCTGTCGAACAGAATAATTTCAACCAGTAACAGGAAAGCTATTAAAAATGGCTATGAAGTCAGTTGCTTTTAAAGAGGCGCCACCAATTAGCCCTCCGTCCACGTCCGGTTGGCTGAAAAGTTCCTTTGCATTTGCTGGGTTGCAACTGCCTCCGTACAGCAAAGTGGTGAGATCTGCGGTTTTTTCGGAATATTTTGAAGATATTAATTCCCTGATGAAACGGTGCATTTCCTGGGCTTGGGCCGGCGAGGCCGTTTTGCCCGTGCCTATCGCCCAAACTGGTTCGTAAGCAATGACCACTTGGGTGAATTCTTCTTCCGATAAATGGAACAATCCTTCTTCCAACTGTCCACGCACGACTTCCTCCTGGCGACCAGCCTCCCGTACATCCAATTTCTCTCCGCAACAAAAAATCGGTCGGAGGCCGTTTTTCAAAACAGCGATGACCTTCTTTGCCAACATTTCGCCGCCTTCCCCAAAATACTCCCGCCTTTCAGAATGCCCTAAAATGATATATTCGACATCCACAGATTTGAGCATGGGGGCTGACACTTCGCCAGTATAGGCACCGTTTTCTGCAAAATGGCAGTTTTGTGCGCCCAGTTTTAAGTTGGCAACGCCTTTGGTCAGAACAGATAGATAGTTGAGATGGATAAATGGGGGGCAGAGGATTGCGAAATTTTCAGAAAGCCCTAATTGCTGGATAATGGAAATCGCCAAGTCACGTCCTTCATCGAAAGTTTTGTTCATTTTCCAGTTACCCGCAACGATGCGCTGTCTTTTCATACATATATTAGTTTGAGAAAAATGCTCTTTTTGAAAGAAATCAGTAACGAAGGTGGCAAAAGTAAAGATTAAGTTCTGTTTGGCAAATATTGAATGACCTTTGGCTAAAATATGCTACTTTGGCTATTAAATTGTTTGGAGCCAAACGGCTTGTTGCATGAATAATATTTGGTGATTGCCCAAAAAAGCAAATCAAGCGTTGGGAAAAGTGATAAAGCAAAAATTTCTTTTCCAGGCACTTTGCATTTCTAAAAAAAGCCATTTTCTTTGCACCATATTTCGCCGGAGACTTTACCGATTATTTTCTTTTAGCGACTAATTATTTGTTAAAAAAGATAAAAAATGAGTTTTCTCGGATGAAATTTCTAACTTGGCTTCGTCTTTGCAAAAAGTACCTATAATTCTTCACCATTTTTTTTCCATTTAAACTTTAAAGCTTATCGGCGTAAAACTTCTACACTAAATCAGTCTCGAACAATTTTTTCACTAAACTAGATTTAGTTATGCAAGTTACGCCAGTAAATGATCAGCAACTTATTGCCCTCTATCTTGATGGTGACGAAAGGGCCTTCAAGGAATTACTCGACCGTTATCAGCAAAAAATCTACACGTCCATCTATCTTTTCGTGAAAGATGAGACGCTTGCCGAAGACATTTTCCAGGAAGTTTTCATCAAGATTATCAACACCTTGCGCAGTGGCAAGTACAACCACGAAGGGAAGTTTGGCCAATGGGCCTTGCGCATTTCCTACAACCTGTGTGTTGACTACTTCCGCCGTGGCAAACGCCGCCCGCATGTCCACCCCAACGAAACTTTTGACATTTTTGACGTGCTGCATACCCATGAGCCGAACGCCGAGCAGCTCATCATGCGCAGCCAAACCCACGATCGCATCCGTCATTTGGTGGACATGTTGCCCGCCGAGCAAAGGGAAGTGGTCATTCTTCGCCATTATGCAGACATGAGCTTTAAGGAAATTGCTTCCTTGACCAGGGTTAGCATCAATACTGCCTTGGGCCGCATGCGCTACGCATTGATCAACATCCGCAAAATGGTGGCAGAGAAAGAAGTGCAACTACAATAGTCTTGTTTTAAAAATATCATAAAAAAGGGCAAAAGCGGCGTAAGCTGCTTTTGCCTTTTTACTTTCTACTTTTTCCTTGTTATTTTTGCCGGATGAAGACGATAAAAGATTTGATGGAACGATCTGCTTTTGGCGTATGCAGCTATCTTGGAGACAAGATGGGCTTGGCTTCTGCCCGAGTGCGCATGTACTTCATTTACCTTTCCTTTGTAACGCTTGGTTCTCCCATTATTTTCTACTTGTTTGTGGCGTTTTGGCTAAATGTAAAACGCTACCTCAAGAAAAACATCATCTGGGAATAGCCCCCTCCTGCTATTTTTCAATAAAAGACCCAATGGGTCAAGCTATTTACCACGCCAACAACGATGGCCAATGCCAGCGCCCACCAGAAATTTTTAATGGTCAATCCTTTCAAAAAATAGTCGGCTACCATGAGTACTATGGCGTCCACGACAAAGCTGAAGAGGCCCAGGGTGATCCAGCGGATGGGCGTTGAAATCCAATCAAGGAGTCCTCCCAAAGTTGCATTCAATAAGGCTACGACCAGCCCAATAATGATTGCCCTTGAAAAATCGGTGACCTTGACGCCCCTCAAAAACTGGGCACCTGCGTAAATCGCTACTGCGTTGATGATGATGGTGAGAATGAATTCCATTAAAGTTGATTTTGGTTGAGTAAAAAATTTAGGTTGACTGAAATTTGCTGCTTTTATTGGCCTTTTGTTTCCTTCAGCGTTTTTTCCAGGCTTTCCAATTTACGCTTCAATTCCTCATTATCACGGTACAGTTCGTCCACCCGCTTGGATTTGTAGTCCAGCTCTTCTTGAAGCCTTTTATTTTCTTCAGCCAGACCATTGCCCCTTTCGGTTTCTCCAGGCGATTGATTGACTGTTTTGGCAGGTTCGGCAACTGGTGTTTCATCAACTGCCTTTTCTGTCCGATCCCGGTTAAACAATTTTTTCAACTTCTCAATGCCATCCTCGCCATTGTAATACGATGCCCCAATATAAGCCAAGGGCGCTACTATCAACATTACCAGGAAAAAACGGGTAAACCCTGTCACTCTAATTGCTCTTTTTGCCATGATGTTATCTGTTTTAGCTCAAATAAACACGCAAAAGGGGGAGTTTTCATAACAAGTTCTACCGATGCCTGAATTTAACAGATGAAATGCCTTGATAACTGCCCCAGCTGTCAGGTGACAAATGTCTCTTTTCAAAATGTACTTTCTCACTCGTTGGGATTTGTGGCAAAACGAATTTTCCGCTCTGTTTTGAGGACAATAAAAAACCTGTTCAGAAAGATAATCCCCAAAATCCTTTTGCCTCAAAATTAAATATTGACAATTTTGAATTCAGGGCTAAAGATTTGTAATAATCACCTATTTTCAGCCCTCTATTTCTCAAATTGCAAACATCAAGAAACGAAAAAACAATATGGTACTTGGTATCCTTAAGGAACAAAGTTTTGAAAACAGGGTCTCCGTCACACCTGAAACTGCCGCTGCTTTGCTGAAACTGGGATTTGAAAAAATCTTGATGGAAGAAAAAGCGGGCGAAAGGGCTGGTTTTTCAGATGACGACTATAAAGCCGTTGGAGTTTCCACAAGCTCCGCTGGTGAAGTGTTGAAAAACGCTGGACTCGTCACCTGCATCCATACTTTGAACGAGGCTCAAATCGGGCAGCTTTCACCTGGACAAATGGTGATTGGCCAATTTAATCCATTGGCAAATAAGTCGGTAGCAGAGGATTTTAACAAAGCCAAAGCAACTGCTTTTAGCCTTGACATGCTGCCCCGTTCCACTCGGGCACAGGCAATGGACGTTTTGTCTTCAATGGCTACCGTATCAGGGTACAAAGCAGTCTTGCTGGCTGCTACCCATACACTTGGCTTCTTCCCCATGTTTATGACGGCGGCCGGTACCGTAAAACCTTCAAAGGTCCTGATCATCGGTGCCGGTGTGGCTGGGCTTCAGGCTATTGCAACGGCCAAACGCCTTGGAGCAGTGGTGGAAGCATTTGATGTGAGGACAGCCGCCAAGGAGGAGGTGCTGAGTTTGGGTGCCCGCTTTGTCGAGGTGGAAGGTGCGCAGGAAAGTGCCGCCGCAGGTGGTTATGCCGTGGAACAAACGGAAGAATATAAAAAGAAACAGGCCGAGGCTGTGCACAAACACGCCCAACAGTCGGATGTCATCATCTGTACGGCACAAATTCCTGGGAGGCCAGCCCCCAAAATCGTGCAAAAAGAAACGGTGGAGACCATGAAGACTGGCTCTGTCATTATAGATTTGGCAGCCTCCACAGGCGGCAACTGCGCCGTAACTGAAAATGGCAAGACCATTTATCACAATGGCGTTTGCGTAATTGGCGACTCGAACCTTCCCTCCACTTTGCCGAGGGACGCCAGCTCCATGTTCAGCAAAAACATCCTCAACTTTTTGAAGCTGCTCTCCCCAAAAGGTGAGGCAATTCTGAATTTTGAAGACGATATCATCGCTGCCACCTGTATCGCCCACCAGGGCGAAATAGTCAGCCCACGATTGAAATCTTTGTTTGGCGCAGCTTAAAACTCCAATTTTAAACAGATTAGAAATATGGAATCAATTGCATCCTTTTTTACGCAAAACCTTAATATGATAGTCATCGTCGTGCTGGCGATTTTCTTGGGTTTTGAGGTAATTGCCAAAGTACCATCCTTGTTGCACACGCCCCTGATGTCTGGCTCCAATGCTATTTCCGGGGTCGTCATTATGGGCGGCATTGTGCTGCTGGGACATGCCAAGGAAGGGGACTACTTTTTCATGGCGCTGGGTTTTCTGGCAGTGGTGCTTGGCACTGTCAATGTCGTTGGCGGCTTTGTGGTCACCAACCGTATGCTCGAAATGTTTATGAAAAAAAAGAAGTAGGCAGCGAGGTCGCAAGGGTTACTGGCTAAAGGGCCAATCCTCCAATTGCGAATAGCTTTCACTTTTTATAGCAACCAATTTATGGACAAGTTTTTTCTCGAATTATCCTATCTCATTGGTAGTATCACCTTCATTGTGGGTTTGAGGCAACTCAGCAACCCTGAAACTGCCCGCAAAGGCAATATGCTGGCCTCCATCGGCATGGGCCTGGCCATTTTGGGTACCATCCTTTTTTATAAAAATGAAGCAGGCGACTCCATTGGCAATGTCATCTGGATATTGATGGCTATGGTAGTGGGCGGAATTATCGGCTATATGATGGCCGTAAAAGTGCAGATGACCGCCATGCCGCAAATGGTAGCCATTTTTAATGGCGTTGGTGGTGCGGCATCGGCATTGATTTCTTCGATGGAGCTGTTTTCCAGTGGCATTACCGATCCGGGCTATTTGGTGGTCGCCTATTTGGGTATCGCCATCGGTACGGTCACCTTTATAGGCTCGCTCATTGCCTATGGCAAATTGGACGATAAAATAAAAGACACACGGATCAGCTTTTTAAAATACATCAACATCTTTCTATTGGTGGTCATTGCACTGATTATTTTGGTGGCTACCATTTCTCCTGAAACGATCAGTCCTACGGTTGCTGGTACAGCGCTTTTGGTCATTTCACTGTTGTATGGCATCGTGTTCGTAGTGCCGATTGGTGGGGCAGACATGCCCGTGGTGATTGCCCTTTTGAACTCGTTTTCGGGTATAGCCGGTGCCTTTGTGGGTTTCCTTTACAGCAACAACATCATGCTCATCGGTGGCATTCTGGTGGGGGCATCGGGCATTATCCTTTCAGTTTTGATGTGCAATGCCATGAACAGATCCTTGTTGAATGTATTGATTGGCAATTTTGGTGGATCAACTGGTGGCTCCGCACAATCAGGGGACAAATCAATCCGTGAGATAAGCCTGAACGACGCAGCCGTCGTCTGTTCTTATGCCAGCAAAGTTTGTATCGTGCCGGGGTATGGATTAGCGGTGGCGCAAGCGCAACACGTTTGTCACGAACTGGAAAAAAACCTGGAAAGCAAGGGCGTTGAAGTTTACTATGCCATACACCCCGTGGCGGGCCGGATGCCGGGCCACATGAACGTATTGCTGGCCGAGGCCGATGTGCCATATCCAAAACTGGTTGAAATGGACGATGCCAACCCGATGATGCCCAACACAGATGTATGTATTATCGTAGGTGCCAACGACGTAGTGAACCCGGCAGCGGAAACAGATACGGGCAGTCCCATCTACGGAATGCCAGTCATCAAAGTTTGGGATGCCAAAAATGTGATCGTGATGAAACGCAGTATGCGTTCAGGCTATGCGGGAATCGAAAACCCGCTGTTTTTCCATGTAAAAACGAAAATGTTATTTGGAGACGCAAAGGACACCTTGCAGAAACTGGTGTCCGAGGTGAAGTCCATGTAAGAAAAAATGAAATTCAACTTCCCTGTAAAACGGATGGGGTGGATCTCCATTCCGTTGGGTCAATCTTAAACCGATAAAAAACGTCGCCGGACATCATTCCGGCGACGTTTTTTATTTTTCCTGTTCTTCTACTTTTCCTTCTATTTTTGATTCCTCTTTCGATAAGGCGGTTTTGCCAGTACCAGCATCCAATTTGATAATCTTGCTAGCCAGCAGCCTTGCTTCCTGCGAGGGGTTCTTGAGCCAGTTCAATGACCAAACGGCTTGGTAGGCGATGCCTGCTTCCTGTAATTTGTCACGTTGCTGTTGTTCCCAAATACCAGAGGTGGCGGCAGTATCAGCAAAAAAGCCGTCAGGGTGTACAGTGACAGGTTTGCCGTCTTTATGCAGGGGTTTGATGCTGAGTGGCAGCACCACATCTTCAATTACCTTGTTTTTGGCAAAACGTTTTTCATCAAAATAAGGATGCAGGGCATTCGCCAACTCTTGGGTGAAAATGGATTTGACCGCTTTGGGCCCCTCCACTTTTCCCACTGTTTCCAAGGACTGTTTGACCAGTTTTGCATTGCCAGCCTTCATGGCTTCTGCCAGTTTGATAAAATTGGCCAATAGCCAGGTGCCTTCTTCCCATTGCTTGATCTCAAATTTTTCCAACTGTTCTTCTGTAAAAGAGTGGACGATTTGAAGCTGCTGCACGGGTTTGTTGATCAACAGCTTGATTTGGCTGACGCCCTCTGGCGTATTGAGGAAAATAATTTTTTTGGTCAATTGGCCTTTCAGGTTAACCGTACCGTAAGTGCAGGAAAGGATCAGTACGTCGAAATGCTGCCCAAACAGTTCGTCAATGAAAAATACGCCCATGCCATTCCGCTCCAACTGTTGTATTTTTTCACTACCAACTGCATTTTGTTGTTTTAGCTTCAACAGGTAATTTGAAATCAAATCACGCTGTTCTACGGTAAAAGCAACAATGCCCACCGAAGGGTACACCCGCTGCGGTGTTTGTTTGATTTGGTTCAATTGGCGGATAATGTGCTGTGCCTCCACGTCGTTCGTGCTGTCAATTTCGTGGAAACGGCCTTCCACATTTTCCACGGAATATTCGTTGGAAAAATGCTGCTCGCCATCTTGATTTAGCAAATTGGCCAAACCCCTGGCAGGCACGTGGTAAAGATTGGTGATAGATGAAAATGCCACTTCGTTTTCAAGGGCATATTGTAAAATACTTGTCTCGCCGCCGTTGCTGTCATTGCTCCCAAAAAGTACCACTTTTTTACCAATAGGGGCAAGGGCAGTGGCGGTTTCCACCGAAAAGCGGTTGGCTTCATCCAAAATCAAATAGTCATAATATCCGCTGTCCAAGGGAAGCATGTTCATGGCCACGTGCGGGGTGACGAAAAGAACTGGTAAATAAGCGCTTACCGCATCAAATCCTCCTTGCAGCACATCATTGATGGACATGGTGGCGGCTTGCTTGTGACCCATTTTTTCAAAAATCAGTTGAAACTTTTTCTTGTCTTTTTTCTTGATTTCCTTCAATTCTGCTTCCTGTCGGTTCAGCCACAGTTGCTGGATATGGGAAAGAATGAGGGGCCGCAGCGAATGCCAAGCCTCTGAGTAGTTTTTCACCAAAGCCTCGTCAGTTGGAAGATCTGGTAATTGCGATCGGGTCAGCAGGTTGTTGAAATACCAGCTTTCAAAAGCCGCCATCCAATCATCGGGTTTCACTTTTACGAGTGCCCTCACCACTTTTTGTCCCATCGGGCCCAGCTTGAGCCAATTGGATTGCCATTGGTAAAAAATGTCAAAATCACGCAGGTTGAGTTGGGTGCTTTCCAACTGCTCCATAATGCTCTCCAGGTACTTCTGGCGTTGCGGTATCGTAAGTGTCTTATTTTCAAGGGGTTTTTGATAAAGTTTTGCCTCGTTCAATTCTTCCAACAGGACATCAAGAGAGTATTCCAATTCGGTGATCTGCTCTTTTACATCGAGGCTGGGGTGGGCGGTTTTGCTGTTCAGGCGCATCACCTCTTCTTGTACCAGGGCGTCCAATTTGCCGTTCCATTCGAGCAGTGCCTGCCCGAACGACTGTACATTCGAAAGGGTATTGGGTATGTGCATCCCGTCCTTGGCCGGCTGAAATTGAAAATCAAAATAAGGCTGGGAACCAAAGGTCCTGATCAGTGCCAGGTATTGTTTGCTCACTTCCTCTTGCGCCTTGGCTACTTTTTTCTTTTTTGAGGAAAACAAAAGCGACAAGTTGAAAGACTTTGACCCTGCTTCTTTGAAATCGCTGCCCAATTCGTCGCTGTAGGCCTGGATTTTTTCTTTCAGGGAAAGGTTCAAACCTTGCATTTGTGCAAAATACTCCTGGTAATGTTCCCGCAGCCTGGCCCCGTAGTTGTCTATTTTATTGATAAAACGGTGCTGGAGTTTAGAGGTGCTGTCCAGAAATTGCTTGAGCTGTTTTTTTACAAAAGCAAGGCCCTCATCGGGGGTAGATTGCTGGAAAATCTGATCGTGAAGGTTGCTGAGCGGATGGGAGAGGGTTTTTACTTTTTGGAAAAGCGGATGGCAATTCAGGATGCCCGTTTTAAAAGACTCATACTCGACCAAATTGTATTGGAACTCCTGGCCGTTCAGTTGGCTGGTGAGCAGTTCCTTGCCTTCCACCCGGTTACTGGCCAAAAACAGGCCGACCGTTTCCGTCCAGTTAAATTCGCCGAACACCTTTTTTTTCACGGCGCCGTAGGCTGCATCCAGCTTGGCTTTTTCCCTTAAAAACTTGTTTTTTTTGATTTGAAATTCTTCCGCATTATATGGCAATGGACGTCCACCGCCTTTGGCAGCCACCCTCAACAATTCGAGCAGGGGCATCTTATCGTTCAGGGCGTCGTCCAGCAAAAAGTGGAATTGCAGCAAGCCTGTTTTTGCCAATAAATCCTGCGTGTATTTCAAAGCAGGTGCCCTTTCTGAAACGACGAGGCATTTTTCGCCATTGGCCAAGGCGTTGATAATCAAATTGATAAGTGTCTGTGTTTTGCCCAGCGAATCTATTCCTTCCACCACGGAAATCCGGTTGACTTGCACCATTTCGAGGGCAGATACCTGTTCGGGGTCGGCAGGCAAGTATGGGAAAACTCCCGAAGGCTGTTCCATTGCCAAGGCAGAAGGCACAAAAACATCCTCCGGTTTGGGCTGCATGTCCCGCTTTTTGCTTTCTTGAGGAGGGAAAAGGCTCAACACGCCCGACCAGTGAATGGCACCTTTTTCGGTGTAATTCCCAATTTCGTCAATGCCGGGGCAGTCTATTATTTTTTCATCGGCCCCATATTTTTCCAAGTGAAGGCGATCAGCCAGGTTGTGGCAAAAAGTATCAAAAGTTGCCTGATCCATCTTGCGGCCAAAAGCAAGTTCTTTCATCTGGTCTTTCAGATCGAGGTCATATTTTTCTTTTAAAAAGCTGATAGCCCTGTAATTGGGCAACAAATGGTTTTGTTCCGAAAACTTAAAAATCCAAGCATCCACTTTGGTTTGGGCTGGTTCGATGTTCAAAAGCCAGATAAATAGTGGCGACACGAAAAGTTCACCTTCATAGGTATCAATCAGCAGGGGATAACCGAAGCCAAAAGCTTTGGCACCAAATGTTTTTTCCAGGTTTCTTGATTCAAAATAAAGGTGGCGGACCTTGTCGGCGGCGGTATTGGAAGCATTTACCTGCACGGCCAGTTTTTCATTCAATATGTCTTTGATAAAATTCGCTGCAAACGCTTCCCCTCCTTCATCAACGCTGCATATATCTGTCCTGTCGAGATAAAAAGGCAAGGCATTTTGATAGATCGAATGGATGGATGGCGACTGGTTATTGCGCATGGCCGAGAAGGATTTGGTTCATGTTTTCGTTTTACGATGTTAACAGGGTTTTGTTTACAAGTGGCTCTAAATGAACAAGAAAGCAGCCAAATTAGGTGAAGCCCAAATTTATAGGAATGTTTTTAACAATCCGTAAATCGTTGGATTATGTGAAAAGAATTTTAAAACTGCAGCTTGTGCCGGCCCTTCTTGGAGGGAATATGCATCCTTTCTTCATAATTGTTCGTACCTTTTCAGATCGCCAGTGTTAAACCGGAAAACCACCATCGGGAATACGACCTTTTGATTTTGTCGTTTTCCTGATTTATTTTTGCCAAGTTTATTTTCCTTTCCATCCCAAACTGATTGACTCGTTTTCACTAAAATTCCTGCAAATGCTTGTGTCTTGGCGGGGTTTTAGCTTTTTGAAAGAAAATAATTTTAATTTAGAACATCCCATAACATATTCATTTCACGATGAAAAAAATTCTACTTGGAGCAATCGTCGCAATATTGGTAATGCAGGCCTGTTCGTCCGACGAACTAAAAAGCCCATTGGAGGTGGAGTTGAAAAAAGCCATCAAAAGGGCATCCCCGACAGGCGAATTCGACCATTTCATCCTTCCAGATCCTACTGATTTCGCCAATATCCCCCAAGATCCGCAAAACCCATTGACAGCCGAAAAGGTGGAATTGGGAAAAATGCTCTTTTATGAAACGGGCATCGCCCTGATGCCTATGCACCAGGAAGGAAAGGGGACTTTTTCTTGTTCGAGCTGCCATGTGCCGGGGGCAGGTTTTATGCCTGGAAGGGCGCAGGGAATCGCCGACGGCGGCGCAGGTTTTGGCCAAAATGGCGAAGGACGTATCAAATATATTTTCTACAACGACCAAGAACCTGACGTGCAGGGGGTAAGGGCCTTGAACGTGATGAACGTTGCCTTTGTGCCCAATACGACTTGGTCCGGAAAGTTTGGCGGCACCGACAATAATATTGGTACCGAAGACAAATGGGTGGGCGATACTGAAATCAACAAGATGGGTTTAATGGGCCCTGAAAGTCAGTCTATTGAGGTTTTTACTAAAGTTCACCGCTTTTTGATGGATGAACATATTGCGGATTCCTTGGGCTACAAGCTGTTTTTTGATGCAGCATTCCCAGAAGTGCCTGAAAATGAGCGCTATGCACCAGTGCCAGCCGCTTTTGCAATGGCTGCCTACCTGCGCACCTTGATTGCTTCTGAGGCACCATTTCAACAATACCTCAAAGGAGATGAAACTGCCATGACGGAACAGGAAAAACAGGGTGCCTTGCTTTTCTTTGGCCAAGCTGGGTGTGTCAAATGCCATAACGGCACGCCGCTCAACAACCCCGATCAGTTTTTTGCCATTGGGGTAAAAGATTTGTACGAAACTGGCCAGGCCATCAAAACCGACGTGAACGACAAGGCCAACCTGGGCCGTGGCGGCTTTACGGGCAGGGCAGAGGAGCTTTACAAATTCAAAGTGCCGCAATTGTACAACATGAAAGATACGCCCTTCTTTTTCCACGGCAGCAGCAAGCATACGATGCATGAAGTGGTGGAGTATTTTAACCGTGCTGAACCTGAAAATGCCAGGGTGCCGAAGGAGCAGATTGCGCCGCAGTTCCGCCCGCTCGGCCTTAGTGAAAGCGATATAAACGACCTGGTAGCTTTTCTTGAAAATGCACTTTACGACAGGCAGATGGACAGGTATGTGCCCGAGGCCGTCATGTCAGGCAATTGTTTTCCCAATAACGATGTGCAATCACAGGCAGATTTGGGTTGCCAGTAATTTGGTTTTATAAAAAAAGGAAAAGGGCCAATGCTCACTGTAGCATTGGCCCTTTTCTTTGTTCATCATTCATCGTTCATTTACTGCCCACAGCGCTTGAGTCGGCTTTTTCACTTACAATGTCGCCCCTGATTTTTTCGCCGTTTTTGTATTCATATTCCATCATCAGGTCGCCTTTTTCATTGTAGAATTTTGAAATGCCCTCCAGCTTGCCATCCTTGTACGCTGCTTCCTGTTGCAGGGCGTTGCGGCCTTCGTAGAAGCGTTTGAACAAGCCATCGTACTGCCCATTTTTATAAAAACCTGTTTCCAAAATCCGCCCGTTTTTATATCGGGCAAAGCGGCCGTCCAGGATGTTGTTGATGTATCCGGCGGTCAGGGTCAGTTGCCCCGTCGTTGTGTATTCATGGTGGATTCCGCAGAGTTTGTCGTCCACATAATTGGAAATGGTAAAGGGCAACTGTTTTTCGTCGTGATACACCACCCAGGTACCGTGGCGCTTTCCGTTGCGGAGGGTTCCCTCTTCTACCACCCGATCCGCTCCGTCGAAACGGATAGCTTTTTTCAGATCAGTGCCGGGAATGTCCCGCACTTGGTAATTGTCCATTTTCAAAGGAGCTACGACTGCATCCTTGGCCGGTTCCGCATTTTCGCTGCCGCCACAGGCCATGAGCAACAAAGCAATGCAAATTGGAAATAGAAACTTTTTCATGATTGATGTTGAATTGTTTGATGGATAAAATGCAAAAATTTGTCCTGAAATGTCAAAATTGCCCTTTTCGCCTTGTTAAAGGAATTCAAATCCAGAAATCACTTGCGCAAATGTCAGGGCAACTTTTTTCCTTTGTCGCCTTGAATTTTATTTTTGCACCCCTGTATTGCAGGGCAGATAAAAGTGCCACTGCCACTAAAAACTGCCACTGCATAAGTCCCGTCCAAGCATTTTAAAAAAAAATATGGATATTCAAATTCAAAACCTGACCAAGACCTATGGCTTCCAAAAGGCGGTGGACGACATCAGTTTTGAGGTAAAAACGGGTGAAATCCTCGGCTTCCTCGGCCCGAACGGTGCCGGGAAAACCACTACCATGAAGATCATCACCGGCTACATTGAAGGCGACAACGGCGAGGTTTTCATTGGCGGCAAATCCGTCAAAAGCGGCGAGGCCAAAAAGCACATCGGATACCTGCCGGAACACAATCCACTCTACACGGAAATGCCCGTGATAGACTACCTGGGCTTCTGCGCTTCCATTCAAGGCATGAACAAGTCCATGATACCAGAACGCATCCGCTACATGGTGCGGGCCTGCGGCCTGGACGCAGAAAAGCACAAAAAAATCGGGGAACTTTCCAAGGGCTACCGCCAGCGGGTCGGCCTAGCCCAAGCCTTGATCCACGACCCCGAAATCCTCATTCTGGACGAGCCTACCACAGGTTTGGATCCCAATCAGATTGTCGAAATCAGGGAATTGATCAAAAACATCGGCAAAGAAAAAACGGTCATCCTCAGCACCCACATCTTGCCCGAAGTGGAGGCAACCTGCGACCGCATCCTCATCATCAACAAGGGCAAAATTGTGGCGGACGGCACGGCCGCCACTTTGCGCAAGCAAGCCCACGGACAACAGGTGCTGCAAGTGCGGATCGAAGACGGCAGCGTCAACGATATTTTTGAAAAACTGCGTTCCCTGCCGTCTGTGGCGATGGTGGACATCCTCGATCAGAAGGCCCAGCGCTTTGAGGTGCAGAGCAGGCAGGATGCAGCCTCTAACCGGGAGGTCTTTGACCTTTGTGTAAAAAACAAATGGGCGCTCACGGAATTGGTGCCTTTTGAAACAAGGCTCGAAGACATCTTCCGTGACCTTACCTTAAACTAACTCAACAACTCATAGCTAACTTATGAATCCAACCTGGGTTATCGCAAAAAGAGAGTTGGCAGGTTATTTTGACTCGCTCGTAGCCTATATCCTGCTCATCGTTTTCCTGGGCCTGACGGGCCTTTTCACCTGGCTCATCGGGGCTGATGTTTTCCTTCGTAAACAGGCGGATTTGCAGGTGTTTTTTGAAGTGGCGCAATTGACTTTGCTGCTGTTTATCCCTGCCATTACCATGCGCCAGTTTGCCGAGGAAAAACGCAGCGGCACCATTGAACTGCTGTTGACAAAAAACGTGACCAACCGCCAAGTGGTGATGGGAAAATTCCTCTCCTGCCTAATGATGGTGGGCATTGCCCTGCTGTTCACCTTGCCCTATTATTTAACCGTAGCCAGTCTCGGCAAGATGGACCACGGCGCAACCATTTGCGGCTACATTGGCCTCATCCTGATGGCGGCTGCCTACATCAGTATCGGCTTGTTTGCCAGTACCATTACCAATAACCAGATCGTGGCTTTTTTGCTGGCGCTTTTCACTGGCTTGATGTTCCATTTTTTGTTTGATGCCATTGGCAGCGGAATGACGGGCTGGCTTGGAAGCTTTTTTAGTATGTTGAGCATTTCCAACCATTTTGACAGCATTTCAAGGGGCGTGATTGACACAAAAGATGTGTTCTATTTTGCCACCATTATCCTGCTGGGCCTTTTCCTGGCTGAGTGGAATATTTCAAAACGAAAATGACAATCAGAAGAAAATGAAAAAGATAAGCGCAGTTACCATTTTGTTGCTTGCTGGTATTTTGCTGCTGGTCAATGTTTTATCACAGCGTTTTTTCCTACGCCTCGATTTGACGGAAGGAAAACAATACACGTTGAGCCAGGCCACCCGTGATATTTTAAAAAACCTGGAAAACCCTGTGACGGTGACCGCCTATTTCTCGGAGGACTTGCCGCCCGATTTGGAAAATATCAAGCAGGATTTTCAGGAAATGCTGCTGGAATACCGCAACACTTCTAAAAACATGGTGGATTACCAATTCACCGACCCCGGCGTCAGCGAGGAAAAAGAACAAGAGGCAGCCCAGGCTGGCATCCGTCCTGTGATGATCAATACCCGTGACAAAGACCAGAGCAAACAGCAAAAAGCCTTTCTTGGAGCCATCATCAAAATGGGGGAACAGACCGATGTTATTCCGTTGGTGGTTTCTGGAACAGGCATGGAATATTCCCTCAGTACGGGCATCAAGAAAATGGCAGTTACCAATAAACCAACGATTGGCATCTTGCAGGGCAATGGCGGCCCGACCCTCCAGGATTTGGGCCAAGTCTATCAATCGTTGAGCATTTTGTACAATATAGAGCCAATCAGTTTGGCCACAACGCCGGATTTGTCCACATACAAAGCTATTGCTGTTGTTGCACCAACCGACAGCTTTCCGCCCGACCAGTTGGCTAAATTGGACACATATCTAAACGGCGGCGGCAATATTTTCCTTGCCATCAACCGGGTCAATGGCGACTTGCAAACTCAAAGTGGCGATGTGGTGAACACAGGCCTGGAAACTTGGCTGCAAAGCAAGGGCATTACTGTGGAACCATCTTTTTTGCTTGATGCGCAATGCGGCAGTGTCACTGTGCAGCAGCAGCAAGGTTTTTTTATGATCAATACGCCAGTTCAGTTTCCCTATTTGCCCCTCATCAGCAAGTTTCCGGATCATCCCATTACCAAAGGCTTGGAACAAGTCATTTTGCCATTTGCCAGCCCGGTCACTTACAGTGGATCGGGTACTTGGACGCCTATTTTGCAATCTTCGGCGCAAGCTGCATCATCCCCAGCGCCCACTTCCTTGAACGTGGTGGGCAAACAATGGACGGCGGCTGATTTTCAACAATCCAATATCACCATTGGTGGAGTTTTGGAAGGGGCTGGGGCTGGAAAATTAATCGTCTTCGGCGATGGCGATTTCCCGGTGACAGGCCAGCAGGGTAGGGGGCAAGGCGAAGACAATATCAACCTGATGGTCAATTCAATTGACTGGCTTTCCGATGATACAGGCCTGATTGAACTACGAACAAAAGGCGTGGCCACCCGTCCCATCAAAGAAGAATATCTCGGCGACGAAAATGCAGGTACCCGCAACATGCTGAAATACCTGAACTTTGGCTTGCCGCTCCTGCTCGTCATCCTCTATGGCTTTTTCCGCAGCCAGCGCCAGCGCAACATCAGGATGCAGCGGATGCAGGAAAAATATGCTTGATAATGTTATTGGGTTCATTATGCCGTTGCTATTTAGCTGAAAATCAATGACAAATGACCAATGACACAATGACCGAAAATGCCCACAGCTTATATCTTCGATACTTTACGCACGCCACGGGGAAAAGGAAAACCTGGCGGCTCGCTGTACGAGGTAAAACCCGTGGATTTGCTCGGTGCTTGCCTCCATGCCATCGAACAGCGCAATCAATTGGACAAAACGGTTGTAGAAGACTGCATCATTGGCTGCGTGACGCCCATTGACGGCCAGGGCTACAACATCGCCAAAGCCGCCCTGCTGTTCGCCAATTGGCCAGCCTCTGTGCCGGGTATCCAAATAAACCGCTACTGTGCGTCAAGCCTGGAAGCCGTTAACCTGGCCGCCCTCAAAATCGAAGCAGGCCATGCGGATTTGGTACTGGCTGGCGGCGTGGAGAGCATGAGCCGCATTCCAATGGCCAGCGATGGCGGCGCTTTGTTGTTCGATCCAGAGGTTATCACGAAAACCAAACATATACCGCAGGGTGTCGCTGCCGATTTGATAGCGACGATTGAAAACTTCGATAGGCTGGCGGTGGATGAATTTGCGCTCCTTTCGCATCAAAGGGCGGCGAATGCTTGGCGGCATGATTATTTTTCCAAATCCATTATCCCAATTTATGACCACAATGGCCTGCTCATCCTTGACCACGACGAGTACATCCGGCCCGACACAACACTTGAAAATTTGGGGCAACTCCGCCCAGCCTTCAGCCTCATTGGCCAGTCTGGTTTTGATGAAATGGCCATACAGCGCTACCCCCAGATAGCTTCCATCCACCATGTACACACGGCGGGCAGCTCATCTGGCATCGTGGACGGCGCATCGCTGGTCCTGCTGGGCAGTAAGGAAAAAGGTGAGGCACTTGGTTTGATGCCAAGGGCGAAAATCGTGGCTTCGACAGTGGTAAGCGCCGAACCGACCATCATGCTGACAGGGCCCCAGATCGCCTGCCGGAAATTGCTGCAAAAAGTCGGCATGGAAGCAAGGGAAATTGATTTATGGGAAATGAACGAGGCATTTTCTGCCCCCGTCCTCAAGTTTCAACGTGACATGGATTTGGATTTGGATAAAATGAACGTGAACGGCGGCGCTATCTCAATGGGCCATCCGCTGGGCGCAACAGGTGCTATGCTGCTGGGTACGTTGCTCGACGAACTGGAACGCCGTGATCTGGCGACGGGCATGGTTACACTTTGTGCAGGCGGGGGGATTGGCGTGGCAACCCTGATTGAAAGGGTTTAAGGGAATTTTCGATTGTTTGAAATCTTTACGGCTTCGGGAAAATTCGTGAAAATTTGTGGCCACAAAACCAATTTCCAAACGCTTTATTAAAATTGGTTACTATGAAATTTTATTTGAAAATATTGGTATCGGGCCTACTCCTGGCCGCAGTTTGTATGCCTGGTGCATTTGCCCAAAAAGGGCCAGAATGCGTAAAAGTCGCCAAGGCCAACCGACCGAATTGGTTGCAGCTTAAAACAACTGACTTGGATCGTTTTTATCAAAATTTTGGTGGAGGAACCACTTTCAGCAACATGAAAATAGTCAAGTCAGAACTGGCATACTACCTAATTGCAAAAGAAAATGGCGGAGAGAAAGTCTTTGCTTTTGAATTGGAACAAAAGAAAAACAAGTTGTTCCTGAACAGGTATTTTCCCGTGCAATCCTGCGAGCCTGGCGAGCTGACCTTGGATACTTTTTTGCAAAAAGACGGCAAAATCACTGGCTGCCGGACGGCTAAGCACAACATTCAGCAGAATGAGAAGAAGGGTAAAAAAGGCCGGTAGCACAGCCTTCAGGCTGTCCAGTTGTGCGGCGTTTACGTCGCCCTCCGCCCTAAAGGGCGTACAACCGGACAGCCTAAAGGCTGTGCTACCTAAGAAACGAAAAAGACCGCTTGCAACCAAATTGGCGCAAACGGTCTTTTTTTATGCTATCTGTGTCAAACTTTTATTAGGAAACCAATTCGCCTTCCAATACCCTCCGCATGGTCTCGCCAATGGAGGCGGGTGATTGCACCACATGGATGCCACATTCGGCCATGATTTTCATTTTAGCTTCCGCCGTATCGTCGGCCCCGCCGATGATGGCACCTGCGTGGCCCATCTTGCGGCCTTTAGGCGCTGTTTGGCCAGCAATGAAACCTACCACGGGTTTGGTGCCGTACTGCTTCACATAACGGGCAGCCTCGGCTTCCATGCCACCGCCGATTTCACCGATCATGATGATGCCGTCCGTACCGGGGTCGTTCATCAATAGTTGCACGGCTTCTTTTGTAGTGGTGCCCACGATGGGGTCGCCACCGATGCCGATACAAGTGGACTGTCCCATGCCAGCCTTGGTCACCTGGTCAACCGCTTCGTAAGTCAATGTGCCTGAGCGGCTGACGATGCCGATGCGACCTGGTTTGTGGATAAAACCAGGCATGATGCCGCATTTGGCCTCGCCGGGCGTGATGACGCCAGGGCAGTTTGGCCCGACGAGCCTGCATTCTGGTTTGTCTTCCAAATAGGCTTTCACCTTCACCATATCCTGCACGGGAATGCCTTCGGTGATGCAGATAATCACTTTAATGCCTGCATCGGCTGCCTCCATGATGGCATCCGGCGCAAAAGCCGGTGGCACAAAAATGACAGAAACATTGGCCCCTGCTTTTTTCACGGCTTGTTCCACTGTGTCAAAAACCGGGCGGTCGAGGTGGGTCTGACCCCCTTTGCCGGGCGTGACGCCGCCCACGAACGGGGTGCCATATTCAATCATTTGCGTAGCGTGGAAGGTGCCTTCCTTTCCAGTAAAACCTTGGACTATTACTCGTGAATTTTTATTGACTAAAACTGACATGTTTTGTTTTGGTGAACTATGAACGATAAACGATGAATGATGAACTGTGAAAAGGGTTCATTGTTCATCATTCATCGTTCATCATTTATAATAAAGACTTCTTCGTCTGCTTTGTGCATGTGGTATTTTTCCCTGGCAAACTGCTCCTTGTTGGCTTCGATATTTTGCTGGTCCACTTGTGCCTCCTGAATTTTGTCTTCGTAATAAGCCTTGTCGTGTTCCAGGTTTTTCACCGATTTCGACAGCTTGATTTGGGTAATCAAGTCGTGCTTGTCGAGGAAGACCATGACGGCAAAGAACAAGGTCAGCGTCAGGAAATATTTGTTGCGCAAAGGTTTCGGCAGTTTTCTCAGCAACAACTGAAACGGATTGTTTGTATTCAGCGCCATGGTGGTATGTTTAGTTATTTAAAAATGGATTTTACAAAGTTATGAAAAACAATAACTTGCAATAAACAATCCATTACCTCGTCAACAACTTCTTGCCCAAATATATCCCCGTATCACCCAGTTCCTCCTCGATGCGGAGCAATTGGTTGTATTTGGCGATCCTGTCCGAGCGGGAAGCGGAGCCGGTTTTTATTTGGCCACAATTCAATGCCACGGCCAAATCTGCTATGGTCGTGTCCTCCGTTTCGCCGGAGCGGTGGCTCATCACGGTGGTGTAGCTGTTGCGGGTAGCCAGGTTGACGGCGTTGATGGTTTCCGTCAGGGTACCAATTTGGTTGACTTTTATCAAAATGGAATTGGCGATGGCTTTGTCTATGCCCTGCTGTAGGCGGATGGTGTTGGTGACGAAGAGGTCGTCGCCCACCAATTGGGTGCGCTTCCCCACGGCTTTGGTCAGTGCTTTCCAACCGTCCCAATCGTCTTCGGCCATGCCGTCTTCGATGGAGAAGATGGGGTATTTTTTGCACCAATCTGCCCAAAAATTGACCATATCGGCAGGTTTGAGCTTGTCGCCGCTGGATTTTTTGAAATGATAAACGCCTTCTTCTTCGTCGAAAAATTCGGAGGAAGCGGCGTCCATGGCAATCATAATATCCTCGCCAGGCACGTAGCCAGCCTTTTCAATCGCCTGCAGCACCGTTTCGATGGCCTCCACGTTGGATTTGATGTTGGGAGCAAAACCGCCTTCATCGCCCACATTGGTAGAGTAGCCTTTGTCTTTCAGCACATTTTTCAAATGGTGGAATATCTCCACGCCCATCCGCAATCCTTCCGAAAAGGACTCAGCACCGACGGGCATGATCATAAATTCTTGAAAATCAATGCTGTTGTCGGCGTGGGAACCACCGTTCAGGATGTTCATCATCGGCACGGGCAGCACGTGGGCATTCGAACCGCCGACATAGCGGTAGAGCGGCAATCCACATGCCTCGGCGGCAGCTTTGGCCACGGCCAACGAAACGGCGAGGATGGAATTTGCGCCCAGCTTGCTCTTGTTGGGCGTACCGTCCATGTCGAGCATCAATTGGTCAATGTAGCGCTGGTCCATCACATCTTCACCGATGAGTTGGTCGGCGATGATTTCCTCCACGTTGTCGCAGGCATTGCGTACCCCTTTGCCGAGGTAGCGATCCTTTTCGCCGTCCCGCATTTCAACGGCCTCATATTTTCCAGTGGAAGCGCCGGAGGGCACAGCAGCCCTGCCGAAAAAACCGTCTTCGGTCAACACTTCTACTTCTACGGTGGGGTTTCCCCTCGAATCCAGGATTTCCCTGGCCAAAATGTCAATGATTGCGCTCATGAAGTTTTTCTTTTGTTTTAAATAGGATGAGCAGTAGGATTGCCTAAAACAATCCTGCTGCCTGGATAGATATTATGCCACCACCCCAAGTTCTTGCTTGCTCGTTACCATCATTTGGACAAATTGATCAAACAAATAACGGGCGTCGTGCGGGCCGGGGGAAGCTTCCGGGTGGTACTGCACGGAGAATGCTTTTTTCTGTTTTACCCGCAGCCCTTCGATGGTGTTGTCGTTCAGGTTGAGGTGGGTGATTTCTATAATGTCCTTGGATTTTTCCAAGTCTTTTTCGCTCACGCTAAAGCCGTGGTTTTGGCTGGTGATTTCGCAATGGCCCGTGATCAAGTTTTTCACGGGGTGGTTGATGCCCCGGTGTCCGTGGTGCATTTTGTAGGTGGAAATGCCCATGGCCTGTGCCAAAATTTGGTGGCCAAGGCAGATGCCGAAGAGCGGTTTATCTTCTGCCAAGATGGCTTTGGCCGTTTCGGTGGCGTAGGTCATCGGGGCGGGGTCGCCGGGGCCGTTGGAGAGGAAATAGCCGTCGGGGTTCCATTTTTTCAACTCGGAAAGTGGCGTTTTCGCTGGGAAAACCTGCAAGTAACAGCCACGATCAACGAGGTTGTTAAGGATGTTCCTTTTTACGCCAAAATCCAATACGGCCACTTTGAATTTTGCCTCGGCATTGCCCATGATATAGGGCTTTTTGGTGCTGACCTGGCTGGCCAGTTCGAGGCCATCCATGCTGGGTACTTTGGACAATTGCTCTGTCAGTGCATCCAGATCATCTGTTTCGGAAGAAATAATGGCGTTCATCGCCCCCTTGCTGCGGATGTGCCGCACGATGGCACGGGTGTCCACATCGGAAATGCCCACGAGGTTTTCATCTACAAAATAATCCTGGATGGACTCGGTGGCCAGTAGGCGGCTGTATTGCCAAGTGAAATTTTTGCAAACCAGGCCCGCTATTTTGATGCTATCGGACTCGGTCTCTGTAATACGAGTGCCGTAATTGCCGATATGGGCATTGGTGGCCACGAGTATTTGACCAAAATAAGAAGGATCGGTGAAGATTTCCTGGTAGCCGGTCATGCCGGTGTTGAAACATACTTCACCGGTGGTGGTGCCGATTTTCCCGGCGGATTTGCCGTGGAAGACCGTGCCGTCTTCTAAAAGGAGTACTGCTGGAACTTGCTGCATAGGACTAAAATGTTTTACGATTTGGAAAAGATTGGGTGATGAGGAAGCCAGTTCGGGCAATCTGTGGTATATGATGTGGCGTATGTCTGGTGAAGGAGTTTAACACAGATATTTTCTTTAAAAAGAAGGGTCGGCTTTTTAGCCGGGGCAAAGATAAGACAAGGCCGGGAAAATTAGGGGGAATGGAAAGGGGAAAGTTTATCAATAGCCTTCTACCCGCTTCATCAGCGGTACTTGCCGCTCAAAATCAAACAGGGTAGCTTGCCTCAGGTCATAGTACGCCAGCCAAAAAGATTTGAGCGTGTCCATATATCCTTTGCGGGCGGATTCTTTTTCTCCAACAGCGATATTGAGATCGGTCACGCCAATTTTGCCAATATAATAGCGGTTGCGGGTCATTTCTTCCCGTTTTATCGCAACGTCATAAGCCCGCTGTGCCAAGGCTACTTGCTTTCTGAGGAGGTCAAATTGTTTTACTTTGAGGATGATTTCCTGCTCGAAATTGACTTGTTCCTGCCCGACGTTCATGCGTTCCACTTCCCTCAAAGAGTTGGCGGTTTCGTACAATGCCTTTGCCTTTCCCCAATCGAAAATGGGTATGCGAAGGTTAAGGGCAAGTACTTCATTGTCCAGTGGGCTTCTGTAGGCATCGTCCAAGCTGCCGGCAGTTTGAGAAAGGCTGAAGGCACCATCAATGTTTAGTTGAAAGCCGCTCTGGGCCCTTGCTTCGGCCACTCTTGCGTCAGCTTCAACCAAGCGGCGTTCAAATTGGATGGATTCACTTCGGTATTCTTTGGCGTATTGCATGGCCAGCAATGGGTCAACAACGAATTGGGGGATTTCAGTTGGTTCTTCCATGCTAAAGGCCACGGATTTTTTAATGCCCAAAAAATTGCGGAGCTTTTCTGTCCCCGTTTGCAAAGCCAACAAAGATTGTTGCATAAAAGCATCGGAATTCATGGCGCTCAGTTCAATTTGGAGCAGCTCTGTTTCGGCGATCCGACCTACTTCAAACCTGCCTTTCGATATTTCATAAAGGGTATCGGCATTGGCCTTGTCACGCTTTGCCGAGGCATAGTTGAGTTGGGCTATGAAGACATCGAAAAAAAGAGAAGTCCCTTCCAAGGCTATGTTTTCCATTTTTTCGGCATATTCCCTGGTAGCTTGCTGGTAGCGGAGCGGCTCAATTTTTTTGTTCCATTTCAAATTGTTGTAGGCAATGATGGGCTGGCTGAACCCAATGGCTATGGGCGTTGAAAAATAGCTAACCTTATTTGAGGATGAAGATTGAAAAATATCCAAGCGCTCCAGGCCAGACCGTGCAAACAGGATGCCTCCAGTTGGGGCAATTTGTTGTTGCAAAGTAAGCCCTACGCCGTTGCTCATTTGCGAGCGTTGCACGAAAATATCGGTGCCGTCAGGTTGGGTGACCGCCGCTATGGAGCGGTTGAGGTCTGGAAGCGTGCCGGTCAGGGCAATAAGCGGTTTGTAATCAGCTTGATAAGACCTATAAGACCAATAGCTTGTTTTCATTTCCGTTTCGGCTATGAGCGCATCCGGCGCATCGCTCTGTGCCAGCGTGACTACTTCTTCCAGGCTAAGGTGTAGGGTGTCGGATTGCGCCTTTAGGTTTTTTGCAAAAAACAACCAGGAAAAAAGGAAAAAATAGAGGGCTGGTTTCATACTTCGATTTGTGTTTATGGCTCACGCCGCCAAGTTTTGTGCATGGTTGATGAAGTTGATAAAGGTTGATAAAAGGTTGATTATCAACCCTTATCAACCATGCCCATGATTTGGCGGCTCGCAGTATAATTAAAGTTAAATCAATCTGTCCGCAGTGCCTTTATCGGATCCTGCTTGGCCGCCTTCCTCGCCGGGAAAAGCCCAAACACCAGCCCCACCGTGGCCGCCACGCCAAAGGACAGGGCAATGGACCAGCCCGAAACGACCGTCGGAATGTCGGCGCCGTTGGCGATGATTTTGGCGGAGGCGACGCCCAGCAATATGCCGATGATGCCGCCCAACAAGCTGATAAAGACGGCTTCGAACAAAAATTGCAGCACGATGTCGTTCTGCTTGGCGCCCAGGGAGCGGCGCACCCCGATTTCCTTGATGCGCTCCAAAACGGAGGCCAGCATGATGTTCATAATGCCGATGCCGCCCACCAGGAGCGAAATGCCTGCAATGACGGCCAGCACGAAGTTGAACATGTCCTGGGTTTTTTGTTGCTGCTCCAGCAGCAGTTCCGGTATTTCCACCTCAAAATCAAGCAGGCCCTTGTGGCGGCGTTTGAGGATTTTGGCGATGACTTCCGCTGTCACTTGCAACTGGTCGGAGTTTTTTACCCGCACCACCACTTTGTCCAATTGGTGATAGTTTTCTTCTTCGGCTTTGTCCTCGTTGTCGCCGTTGTCCTGATGGATGTCATCGCTGGTGATCAAAGCCCGGTTTTGTATGCGCAACAGGGCGGTGATGACTGGCACATAGACATCTGAGTTGTAGTCCCGGATGCCCAGGTTTTCAAGGCTTTCTTTGCTGGCCGATCGTTTTTCCAGCACCCCGATAATCTGCATCCACGAAGTGCCGCATTTTATCCATTCGCCTACGGCTTCGCCTTCTGGGAAAAATCGTGTTTTTACATTGCTGCCAATGATACAGACAGGCTTTCCGCCGTCTGAATGTTTTTTGTGAAACAAATTTCCGTCGGCCAATTGGAGGTTGTTCATTTCAAAAAAAGCGTTCGTCACGCCCACGCATTTGGCCTTTTGCGTTTTGCCTGACTGCACCAGATTGGTTTGCAAAACGATTTCTGGGCTTGTCTGCTCAATGTTGGGCATCACCACTTGTATTGAGCGCAAATCCTCCAATGTCAGGCCGGGCGACCAGGGGCGTTTGCCTTCGTTGTTGCTGTTGTTGTTGTTGGAAGATGTGGAGGCAGTATTGGCAGTTTCTTCGCCGCCTTCGCCTTCTTTCAGCACCACCGAGTTTATGACAATGTTGTTGGTGCCGATCAATTTCATTTGTTCCAAAATAGATTGCTTCGCCCCGGTGCCAATGGCCAACATGGCGATGACCGCCGCCACGCCGAACACAATGCCAAGGGCCGTCAGCACTGCCCGGAGCGTGTTGGCTACTACCCCCTCGATGGCCAAAATGAAATTGAAAATGACTCTTTGCATGATTTGACGTTGAAACAGGATTTTTTAGCCAAAAATGATAAAACCGCCGCTGCCGTCTTCATTTTTTGGCTGGTATTCGTCCTTCACCTGTTTCAATTTTTCGGCGGCTTCTGCCTGCCGTTTCTTCTTTTCCTCGGCCAGTTTTTTCTTGATTTCTGCTTTTATTTTTGGGTCAATGGGCACTAAGCTGAGGCGCTCGATATCCTGCGGCACCGTGAGCATCACCTCGTCGTTTTCACTTAAGCCGTGCTCGATGATCACTTCGTTGTCATTAGTTTCGCCCGTTAAGACTTCTTGTTTCACCAGGTTGCCGTTATCTTTTTTGAAAACGTAGGCAATGGTGTCGTTTTGCAAGGCTTCGAGCGGGATGTGCAACACGTTTTGGAAGGTATAAGTGAGGATTTCGTTGCTGGTCGTCATGGCCGGGCGCAGAATGGAGTCCACTTCGCTGATCTGCACAGTTACTTCAAACACCTTGGAATCGTAGCCCCGTAGTTGTTCGCCGACATTGGCCACTTGTATAATCTGGCCGCTGTACTCCCGGTCTGGGAAGGCGTCCACTTTGATGGCCACATCCTGGCCTTTTTGCACCTTGCTGATGTCCACCTCGTTCACATAAGTTTTGCTGATCATGATGCTCAAATCGGGCAGTTCCGCTACGACCGGATCCCAAGTGCTGATTTGAGAGCCGGGGCCTACTTTGCCGTTCCAACTGCGGGCATAAATGACCATTCCATCTTTCGGCGCTTTCACGACGAACTGGTCGGAAAGCTCCTGCAATCTTTCCCGTTTTTGTTCCTGCTGCCGCAAAGAGGCCATTATTTCGCTGATTTTGGCGATGGATTTGGTTTGGGTCAGCTCGTATTTTTTTTCCAGTTGTTTGTAATCCCGATGCGATTTTTGAAGGTCAATTTCCGCTTGTTGGATGACCATTTTCGGCTCATATTTGCTCTGTTCCACTTGAAGTTTATTCTCTTCCATGCCAAATTTCAGGTTTACCAGTTCATCCCGGATTGCCCTCAATTCTATGGCGGTGTCAATTTTAGCCTGCTCCAATTGGGTCAGAATCTTTTCAATTTCCGTTTGCGCTTCTTTCAATTTTGTTTCCAATTCAGTGCGGTCGAGCGAGGCAACATAAGCACCAGCTTTTACCACCGTGCCTTCCGGCACCATATCGGAAATGGTGGCCTGCCAAATCTGGGCGGAGCGCATTCCCGTTGGGCCTTTTATTTCTTCGGAATTTTTGGCCTTCAACTCACCTGTGGCTGCCACGAAAATTTTGAACTCACCTTTTTGAACCTTGGTGGACAGTTGTTTGGCTTGTTCCTTCGCCTTGTTGCTGGTTGAACTACAGGCTGGCAGCAAGAGCGAAATCACGGCGAAAGCTATCAGGTACAAAAACGTGAAGGCAGGTTGAATTTTCATGGCAAGTTGTGTTTTCATACAATTCGAGTTGACCGGGAAAATTTAGATAACTTCCTGATTTTGTTGGGCTAAACGTCGTCGAGGTTTATCCCAATTGCTATCGGGACGACGACGTTGTGCAGAAGTTATTTTTTGAAATAAACAAAAGGGAATAAACCAAGGACTACAGCAAGTTCAAAGCAGTTGCTCACCTCCCTTTTCAGATGCAAGCTATAATGCAAAATAGCAAAAAAGTGTCATTTCAACCCTCTCCAGGCTTTTTCTAATCCATCCCAAAATAGAATCCCACTTCGGACTAATCCCGATAGCTATCGGGAGTGGACTGAAGACTAAACACTCAAGCCTGCGCCGTAGGAGTATTAAAATTCATGTGCGGGAAAGGAGGCGTCTCCGGTTCGCTGATGGGGCCAAACTGGGCCTCGTATTTTTTCACATTGTCAGCCAGGGCCATCATCAACCGCTTGGCGTGCTGAGGCGTCAAGATAATTCTCGATTTCACTTTGGCCTTTGGCACATTAGGTGTCATCAAAACGAAGTCCACCACAAACTCGGAATGGTTGTGGGAAATGATGGCGAGATTGGAGTATTGGCCGTCGGCCACATCTTCCGGCAATTCGATATTCAAGGAGGCTTGTCCGGGTTTAATTTTATTGTCAGGCATAAAAAATGTATTTGTGAAATTAGATTTTTGTGATTTTTAACGCCCGCCAATATCCACATATTTGGCCGGAGCGCAAAATATGGCGGGCAAGCAAGGAACGTTTTTAAAGCCATTCGGTTTCAACTCCATCACTTCACTTTGCATCACTCAATACCACACCATGCAGCAAGATTATTTTGAGCAAAACAAAAAACTCTGGAACGACCGGGTGGCTGTCCACATGAAATCCGACCTCTACGACATGGAACGTTTCCTGGCCGGCAAGTCATCTTTGACCGAGTTGGACAAAAACGTTTTCGGCGATGTGACTGGCAAGACTTTGCTCCATCTCCAATGCCATTTTGGGCAGGATACCCTTTCATGGGCCAGGGAAGGTGCTATCGTGACGGGCGTGGATTTTTCCGAAAAAGCGATTGAAGCCGCCCAAAAAATCAGCGCGGATTTAGGCATTGATGCCCGTTTTATCCTTTCCAATGTATATGACTTGCCGCAGGTACTCGACGAAAAATTCGACTTTGTTTTTACTACATTCGGTGCTATTCCCTGGTTGCCCGATATGGAAAAATGGGCTGGCATCGTTGGACAATACCTCAAGCCTGGAGGCCTTTTGTTCTTGGCCGAGTTTCACCCCACTTTTTACCTTTTCAATTTTGACAACGGCAAAATAGAGTACAGCTATTTTACACAAAACGACCCCTACATGGAGGAAGTGGAAGGCTCCTATGCCGATACGGAAAAGAAAACGAAGGGCAGGGAGTATTTTTGGAACCATGCCATGTCGGAAGTGCTCAACCCTTTGCTGGCGAACGGCCTGGAACTATTAGCTTTGGGCGAATACGATTTTTCTCCCTTCAACTGTTTTCCCAATATGGTGGAGCGGGCGCCTGGACGCTATGTTTGGGATAATTTCGGGGTGCGGATTCCGCATGTTTACAGTTTAAAAATGAGGAAAAAATAAAATTGGTGATTGGCTTCCAAAAAGCTCCAAGACTGTCTCTGCAAATGTATTTACTGGATTTTGGCACAATAACTGCTTGCATTTTAATGCTAATTCTTTTCTCCCCTCAATTTTCCCCCGTATTTTTTAAGGCAATTTACACGTTAATCTGGCATACAAGGCCACTCACTTCTTATTACAAAAACTATGCTTCAACATGCCGCACGGACGCTAAGTCTGGACAAGGTGCTCTATGAAGAGGGCTTGTCGTTTGGAATCGTAAGGCATTATCGGCAAATCCAATCCGGCTTTATCCGGTCTGTAGATGCGCTGATTTTGCAACCAGCATCCCCCCGTGAGTTTGAGAGCATCCTGCGTGAGTTGCGGGCCATGCCAGCACCAGAAGATTATTTGAAACCGGTCTTATCCGTTGATACACCCAAGTTGCGTGAAAGCTTTCAATTTGAAATTGATGGTTTTGCAAAATTGGATGACTTGTCGAGCGTTGTGGAATTGGTGAGGGGCATCAACAGCAGGATAGAAAAAATAGCAAGCAACCCGGCAAGCAGCCAAGGTTTTGATACGGAAGTTTTACAGAAAATATTGCAGTTCATATATACCCGCCAAAAAGCCCTTCAGCCAAAGCCCAACAGGCTTTCCAAAATCCATTACCACTATCCGTTTGCCAGTTATTTTTTGGAGGAAAACGAGGAACAAAGGCTCCTTTCTATTTTTAAAATAGCCGAAAAGAAAGGCTATTTGAAAGGCGAACTGGTTGACAAAATCCACCTCTGCCCTGAGTGCGGCAGCGCCCACAACAACCTGCGGGCTACCTGCACCAAGTGCAAAAGCGTGGACATCACGGAGGAGGATTTGGTACACCATTTTCCTTGTGCCAACATCGCCCCGGTCAGTGATTTTAAAAAACACGGCCACGATGGCCTCCATTGCCCAAAATGTGACAAGTCGTTGCGCCATATCGGCAACGATTACGATAAACCGGCTTCCATTTTCAACTGCAACCAGTGCCACCATACTTTCCAGCAGGCACAATACCGCTCGCTGTGCATTGACTGCGGCGAGGACATCGAGCTGCACCGCTTGGAAGAGGTGGACATCCGCCAATACCAACTGACGGCCAAAGGGACTTCGGTGGTGCAGACTGGCGAAATTTCAGCAAGCGAAAATGGCGAGGCCAAACGTACTTTTATCAACGATGGCATCTACAGTTTGGATGTTTTTAAAATTTTGTTGAAACAAGAAATGGCCCGATTGGACAGCCATAGCGAACGGGGGCTTTTGGGACAGGTGCGCTTCGAGGGGCTTTTGACGGAAGAAATGTCCGAGACCTGCCAGGAAGCCTTGACCCAGGAGGTTTGCCAAATCATCAAAAGCTATTTGAAAAATACAGACGTTGTCAGCGCAAAAGGGGTGAAGTCCTATTATTTCTTGATGCCGCAGAGCAGCATCGAAGAGACGGCCCAACTGAAAGATGTGTTGACCTACAATCTCCAACAAATACTATCATCCAACCTACGGCAAAAAACCGTGCAGGCCAAAGTAGTCATTGAAAAATTGGCCAAGCAAGCATAACGCTTTGAACATCAATCTTTACTGAAAAAAGGCTTAAGATCAGTTTGCAGTCATCAGTTCGCAGTTGGCAGTTAGAAAGCTGCCTCCCGAAGTAATTTCGGGACTATCACTGCGCTCGGGCTGCCACTGTTACTGCTACTGTATCTGACACATGTTCAACCTCGACGAATTTATCGGCTATTGGTATTCCGTGGGTTTTTGGAAAATAACCAGGGTGTTCTGGTATTTCCTCACTTTTGAGTTCATGCGCTACGTAGGGCTTGAGTATTTCGTGTTGTTTGTTTTTTGGTTGACCAGGAAAAAAAGGGCCAGGCGTTGGGAAATGGCCAAAAAGGCACTTTGGAACGAAAACCCCCTTATTTCCATCATCGCCCCCGGCAAAAACGAGGGCAAGCACATCTACAAGCTCGTGAAATCGCTGAACGAGCAGACTTACCGAAATGTCGAAATCATCATCGTGGACGATGGCTCCGACGACAAAACACCCATCATTGGCCGCAGCTTGGAAAAAGCAGGAATGATTGACCTTTTCATCCGAAACGACGCTCGTGGGGGCAAGGCTTCGGGTGCCAATGTGGCCATGCGCTACTGCAAGGGCAAAATCGTGCTGCACATGGACGCCGACTGCTCTTTCGACCACGATGCCGTTGAAAACATCCTCATTCCTTTTTACATGGATGAAAAAATAGGCGGTGTAGGGGGCAACGTGAAAATAAGGGAAGCCGACACCCTGCCTGCCAAATTGCAGGCCATCGAGTACTTAAAAACCATTTCCACGGGGCGTATCGTCACGTCTTATTTGGGTATTTACCGCATCATTTCGGGGGCATTTGGGGCTTTTCGCATGGAAGCCCTTCAGCAGGTAGGCGGCTGGGACATCGGGCCCGGCCTGGACGGCGACATCACCGTAAAACTCAGAAAATCAGGCTATAAGATACATTTTGAACACACCGCCGTATGCCTTACCACCGGCCCGAAAAAGTTCAATGCCCTTTGGAAGCAACGCTCACGCTGGAGCCGCTCCATCGTGCGGTTTCGCTTGCGCAAACACCGTGATGTGCTCATCCCGCACCAGAATTTTAAATGGAGCAATTTCATCGGATTTGTAGAAAACATCTTCTACAACATGGTACTCGACTTCAAGTGGTTCGTTTATTTTTTCGATGTGGCCATCAACTACAGCCGTTTTCTCGACATCATTCTCCCCTTCAATCTGGTGCTATATACCCTGACTGGCTACATGCAGATGTTTACGATTTATATGTTCAGCGAGCGCCGAAAGCAAGAAATGAAGCTGCTACCTTATGTGCCGTTTATGATTTTTTACGTCGCCCTCTTTTTGAGGACTTGCCAAACTCTGGCCTACATCCGTGAGCTTTTGTTTAAAACATCTTACCAAGATCCCTGGAACCCGCAGAAGTCATCGCACCAGGCAGTGGTGCATGGCTATTGATTGCCAAAGGGAAGCCCTATCTTTTCATAGCACATTTTCAAAAGATTGTTGTCGTTTTCGTTCCGCTGGCTAGGCTTGATTTTTTCTAGCATTTGGATAGCCTCCTGGTACCTGCCCTGCCTGTAAAAAAGGTTGCCCAGGCTGGTGCGGGCGTAGTAGTTGTTAGGATCTTGCTGTAAGGCATTTTTGAGCGACTGCTCGGCCTGGTCATGTTCTCCCAACAACAAGTGCATATTTCCTTTGTGGATGTATCCGGTGGGCATTTGTTTATACAGCACCAACGATGAGTCCAGGTGCTCCAGGGCTTTTCTGGCATATTGCTCCATCAATACCTTGTCCGACTGCTGATACTGCAAGGCCAGCCTGGCCAGCGAGCCGCCGTGGTTTTTTTGCATCCTGGCATTGTTTGGGGCCAATTTCACATCGTGCTCAAATAGCACGTATCGGTCTTTCCAGTAGGGCAGGTGGCTTGCGATTTTGAAAACGCCAAAGCTGCAAAGGAGCGCAACAAAGGCAACGGCACTGAAATTTTTATTAAAAAAATGCTTTGCCTTATCAGGATTTTCCGCTGTGGTTTTTTTGATAAAAAAGGAAAGCGACCATGCAAGCAAAAAGCAAATGCCCAGTACCGGGCTGTACAAAAAACGGTCGTTGTAGGCGCTCACATTCGTAATCACAAGGCTGGTGAAAATGGAAACTGTGGCGAAATAGTACAGCGGGCCGAAGCCGATAGCCTTTCTTTTTATCAAACCATAAATGCCCAAAACGAGCAGCCCCACATTTGCCAATAGGGAAACATAAACTTTCCAATCACCCCAGTGGGTCAGTGGAATGGTGGAATAGGAATAATCGCTGATGAGCGGGTGCGGGAAAACAGTTTTGAGCAAATAATGCCCCAAGACGAGCAAGTTGGAAGCCGATCGCTGGGCAAAGCCATTGGCGGCCAGCAGCGAATTGTCCAGGTAGGTCAAGGTGACGCCCTCGTTCAGGCCGCCTAAAATGCTTGAGCGGATGAGGAGAAATACAGCCACACATGCCACAAAAGGCAAAGTGTAAAGCGCAATTTTTTTCAAACTGTAACCCCTAAAAAACCACAAAAACAAAGGCAAGGTGGCCAAGGAAGTAATGATTTCTTCTTTTGAAAAAAGCCCCATCAGATAAAATCCGAGCGATAGGGCAAGCGGTAATAATTTGCGGTTGTCAAGGTGTTTTAACCAAAACCAAAGGGCGATGACAAGGCCCAGGAAGCCGAGCATGGTATCACGGCTTTTGATATTGGCCACCACTTCCAAATGGATGGGATGCAGGATAAAAAACAGGCTGATAATAATGGGTAGGGCAGGGTGGTGCTTGCGCAGCAATTTTGTCAAAAACAAAAACAGGAAAAAGGCCGTCAGGGCATAAAAAAGCAGGTTGAAAATGTGGTTGACGTGAGGGTTCAGCCCCCAGATTTCGTATTCCACTGCCAACGTGGTCAAAGGGAAAGGGCGGTAGGCACGGGCATTCATGTTTTCATCGTAGCCCTGGAAATAACTGGTCGTCCAGATTTTGCCCAATCCGCCCAAACCTTGCTGCACATAGCGGTTTTCCTTCACCACGGCGTCGTCGTCATATACGAAGTCGTAGTTCCAACTGGGGCCATAGACTACTATCGCCAGCAGGGCCAATGCTGTGGCGATGCCCAGCTTCCAACGGGTAGGGAAGGCTTCCTGAATGTGGGGAAGTGTTGGCTTCGAGATTTTTTTTTCGGCGGGCGCCGATACCGTTTTTTTGACCTTGTGTGCTTTGTGCTTTGTCATATTTTACGGGGATTTATGTAAAACTGAACCCGGTCCAATCCATTTGCCAGCCCAACTTGAGAAGTGGGGTATTTACAATTTCAGTACAAATTTTGACACGGCCCTGGCCACGTTCTGTCCGTCCATGGCCGCCGAAATGATGCCCCCGGCATAGCCGGCACCTTCGCCGCAGGGGAACAGGCCTTCGGTTTCTACGTGCATCAAAGTTTCTTTGTTTCTGGGAATGCGCACCGGTGCGCTGGTGCGGCTTTCAGTGGCGATGACGTTGGCCTCGGCGGTGAAATAGCCCTTCATTTTTTTGCCAAAATCCAATACGCCTTTTTTGAGTTTTTGATAAATAAATGGCGGCAAAATAGCCTGCAAATTTGCAGCGTACAACCCCGGAATATAAGAAGTATCGGGCAGGCTGCTTGATATTTTGCCATTGACAAAATCGCTCATGCGCTGGGCGGGTGCTTTTTGGCTGCCGTCCCCGGCACGAAAAACATTTTGCTCTACCTGTTGCTGGAAGGCCAAAGCTTGAAAAACGCCTTTATTTTCATACTCCTTCAAATCGCTGAGTTCCACCTGCACCACCGTACCTGAGTTGGCGAAGGCCGAATCCCGCCGGGACATGGACATGCCGTTCACCACGATTTCCCCAGGAGCCGTAGCTGCCGGAACGACCAATCCACCAGGGCACATGCAAAAAGAAAAAACTCCCCGGTCGCCCACTTGGCAAGCCAGGCGGTAACTCGAAGCTGGCAAGTGCTCGTCACGTGGCGATTGCCTGTACTGGATTTCATCTATCATCGCCTGCGGGTGTTCCACCCGTACGCCGAGAGCAAACGGTTTTGCCTCTATTTTGATATTTTTTTCTGCCAAAAGTTGGTAAATGTCCCTGGCCGAATGCCCCGTTGCGAGGATGACCGCCTCGCCAAACCGCTCTTCTTTTCCATTGATAATCACGCCTTTAAGCCTGTTATCTTTTAGGATAAAATCAGTGACCTGTGCGTCAAAATGCACTTCGCCGCCATACTGTAAAATGGTTTCCCGGATATTGGTGACGATGCCGGGCAATTTATTGGAGCCGATATGCGGATGTGCGTCAATGAGGATGTCGGATTTTGCGCCATGTTCCACAAAAAGCTTTAGTGCTTTATAAATGTCGCCCCGCTTGTGGGAGCGGGTGTAGAGCTTCCCATCCGAATAGGTGCCGGCCCCGCCCTCGCCAAAACAGTAGTTGGAATGCGGGTTGACGATGCCAAATTGTTGAATGTTGCGGAGGTCACGCCGACGGCTGCGAACGTCCTTTCCCCGGTCGAAAATGAGGGGTTTCAGGCCCAATTCTATCAGTTCGAGGGCCGCAAAATAGCCGGCAGGCCCAGCGCCGACGATGATAACCTCCGGCTTGTCGCTGACATCTTTCAAGTAACTGAGCAAAGCGGCTTCGGCTTCGTATTTTTCTTCGGAAAATACTTCTACCCTGATTTGGAAAAATGGCTGGCTTCCCCTGGCATCAATGGATCTTTTTAAAACAACGCAGTCGTCTATTTTATCAATGGGGATTTGGGAAACGGCAGCGGCCTGAGCCAAGATGGCTTTTTCATCCTCGGCATCCTTTGGCAGCAATTTTATTTCTACGGTTTTGCGCATGGCGGTCAAAGGTAAGGAAATGGGAATTTTGCAAAAACAAAAAGCCCTGCTGGATGCTGAGGCCAAGCAGGGCTTTTTGAACAGGGAAAAAATTAATTATTCAACTTTCACAAAAGTGGTTTCGCCCTGGCTTTGGAAATTTTCCGGCACGAAAACATTGATGTGGACTATTTCCGTGCATGTGCCGGAGCGGGTGCGGATTGGCTCCCTTTTTTTGTCAAAACTGATCAATTTGATAGCGCCGCCAAGGGTATCGGCTTCTATTTTATAACGTTCTTCTTTTTCATAAACGTGGTTCATGATGGCGGGCGAGGCGTCGTAGAGTTCCACCCTGGTTTCCGTCATCACGGTGTTGCCAGCCCAAGGCTGTATGGAATATTCGCCAGCCAGATCCAGCATGATGGATTTTGATTCGCCAAGGTCGAAGGTCTGGTGGATGGTTTTTTCCACCTGCGAAAAGCTGGCAGCAATGCTAAAGAAGGAAAGAATGAAGACTAAATAGAATTTCATGTTTATTCGATGGTGTTTGTGGTTGACAGCAATAAAAAAAGGGCGTGGACGCTGGATAAACGCCACACCCTTTTATTTTGTTTTTTATGGTTCTCAAAACGTTGACGTAGTAGGCTCGTTTTCAGCATCCTTCAATTTGATTTCGACATTGTGCGGGACGTAGATTTCAAAGTGGATTTTTTCCAAAATTTCCTTGCCGCCGCTCATTTTTATCTGCTTGTCCAAACCTGGTGCAGAAATGAGGAACATGCCGTTTTCTTCAGAGGATTGTAAGTTGTATCTTCCTGCTTGTACGAGTGATTTAAGGATCTGCTCAGACCCCTGTTCGAGCGTGACGGTCATCATGATCCTCACTTGTTCCTGGTTCCATTCTTTCACTTCTGCCTGGCCAGCAACATTGAGCATGACTGCATTGTTGCCCTGTAAATTGAAGGCTTTCACCAGCGTCTTTTCAGCCTGTTGCCCGTTGGTAACGACTGTTGCGAGTAAGAGTGGGACTGAGAGGAATAACATTCTGGCTTTCATAAGACCTCCTTTTTTGATTTGGTGATTAATGTATGGGTTATTTTACCTAAAAGTCAAGTTTTTGACCTTATTTGGTTGTATTCGTTTAAAATTTCCTTAGGCTTGCCTAAAAAAAAGCCTAGTTGGAAAGAAAAGACGGCAGTTGGGAAAGAAAGTCTGGGGAGAAGGTTTCACTTATATTTATGTTTTTCAAATAAAAAATGTTCGCTTGAACCAGAAAAACTTTGACCATCTGTGCTTACTCCCTTTAATACGTTTGGCCAAGGCAAAACGTTGGTTCCAAACCAAATAAAAAAAGGCTTCACTGGAATTTCTTCCATGAAGCCTTTTGTTGTGAGTAAGACCTAAAAAGAATGCTTAAGAAAAACGATTATAGTTTAAACGTCAAGCCAAAGTTGAGCAGCGAAACGCCGTATCCAATTTCACCATAAAAGCCGATGCCTTTTACCATGAAATAATTGGCACCCACGAAGGCGGAATAAAGCATTTGCTTGTTGTTGAAATTGGGATCATAAGGCGTTGGTTCGCCTTCTACCCGCACCATTTCTTCACCAGTGCCAGTATTTATTTCCTTCAGATCAAGGATGTTGACACCCAGCATGGCACCGCCATAGAAGCCAAACTTATCGCTGAATTTTTGATGTACCTCGCCACGTAGGCCGAGCATCAGCGACTTGTTGATCATGTGTGTTTGAAAGCCATCGTAAAATGACTTTGGCTGCGAAGTCACCGAGGTGTAGCCTACAAAAGCATTGGCCGCAAACCTGTCAGAAAACTGGTAGCCCGCACGGATGTTGAGCGGTGGAATGTTCGTATTGGCTGCATCGGTGAGGTAGGTCGGCAATGCACCGATACCTGCGCTCATGGTCAATTTACCTTGTTGTACTGATTTGGATTGTGCAGAAAGGGAGGTGGAGCAAAAGAAGGAGACGCCGCAAAGTGCGAGCGCAAAAAGACGGTGTTTCATAGTCTAAGTTTTTTTGAATGTGGTTCCGAAATTTAATTTCGAGGGGATGCCCATCGTGGACAAAGTTCGAGCCATAAAGAAAAGCCGTAAAGTGAGGCTGCAAAATGAAATTTGGCGAGATGGTTTTTTTTAAACAAAACCATTCTTTAAATTAGGCGGGAACATTGGGATTGGGATAAATAATTTTAAAAATAAAAAATTTAGGTGAATTGCTCACACCAAATCTATTGACAGAAACGATTATAAAAAGAAAGGATAAAGCTCATTAACCATTGTGCCGGATGGCTTCTACGGGGTCCATATTGGAAGCCCGGAGCGCAGGGATAAAACCAGAAATAACCCCGACGGCCACAGAAAGGGTCAAACCAAAGGCTATATTTTTAAAATCGAGGTGGACGGGGTAGGGCATCACGGATTCGAGGGCTGTTATGATCAAAAAGACCAAACCCAGCCCGATGATGCCGCCCAGGATGCAAAGAATGACGGATTCGATGAGGAATTCAAAGAGGATCACGGAACGCTTGGCCCCCAGGGCTTTTTTGATACCTATTATATTGGTGCGTTCCCTGACAGAAACGAACATAATATTGGCCACGCTGATCATGCCTACTATCATGGCGAAAATCCCAATGGCAAAGCCCACGAGGTTGAGCACCCCGAAAAACTGATCCATTAGGTTGGCCAAAAGGGAAAGGGAATTAAGGGCAAAATTATCGGATTCCTTAGGCTTGAGCCTGCGTTCAGCCCGCAGTACGCCAGTGAGGTCGTCTTTTAGTTTTTCAACGCTCACGCCGGGCGCTGCCTTCACGTTCACGGTAGTGCCCCAGAAATCGGTGGTTTTTACGTTGGCGATTTTTTTCGCCAGTTCATAGGAGATGATGACGGCCTGGTCAAAGTCCATCACTTTGAGGATGTCCTTGCCCGATTTTTCAAAAACACCAATCACTTCAAAATCCCTCCCATTGATGCGTACTTCTTTGCCAATGGGTTCAATAGCGCCAAAAAGGGCTTGGGCCACTTCATAGCCTATCAGGATTTTGTTCATGCCATAATGGTATTCTGTAGGCGTGTAATAGCGGCCTTTTTCGTATTTAACGTTGAAGATTTCGTCAAAATCGAAGGTGACAGCCACGGTGAAAGCCCTTTCCACACTGCTGGATCTGTACTTCAAAGTGCGTGTGCCGATGTAAACATGGTAATCGGCCCATCCTGCGGATTTTACTTTGGCTTTAATGGATTCGAAATCTTCATAACTTGGATTGGGGCGTCGCTGGTACTTCCAATAATTTTGTCCAGGGTCTTCGTTCCAGGGCATTTTTTGGATATAGACGACATCATCGCCCAATTTTTCAAGGCTGCCCATTACATTGTCCTGTAGGGAATTGACGGCAGATTGTACGCCGATGATGCAGAATATTCCAATGGTAACTCCCAGCAGCGAAAGGAAGGTCCGCAGTTTATTGGCTTTCAACTGCTGGAAAGCCTGCGCCATGCTTTCATACAGAACCCGTAAATAAATTTGCATACTGCGGTTTTTTATTGGTAGCGAATGTGGCAAGATACAGCCTCAATGTTAAATCCTTTAGATGAAAAACGGTTTTTATCTGCCAAAAGATGGGCGTGGGTTGATAGAAATGAATTGATTTTGGGAGTGGCATGATATTTTTATCAATTTTACAAAAAACACATATTGTTTCTTTGCAATTTCGGAGCGTTGGTTCAGATAGGCCGCAATCTCAAATGTCAAGATTGGAATTTCAAGAGCCTGCATTGCCAGCAATCCTTACTTTTGCCGGGTTAAAAAAAAAGACACATGAAAAAAAACGTTTTGTTCTTGTTGGCCTTTAGCGCCATTTTATCATTTCAATCCTGCATGGATGACAGTTGTTCCTTTGAGGGAAAATGGACGGTACAGTCTGCTGACGTCCAATCCACCAAGCTTTCCCCTTCCATTGTACAGATGACCAGGGAAGACTATCAGGCATCTGTTTACGATTTTGCAAAAGGGGGCAAAGTCACCGTAAACGGGGCCGCTGGCACAAAGCCCAAAGAAGGCACTTGGTCTTTTGATAAAAATGCACAAGTGATTACGTTGGGCTCTGAAGAAGCTGCCCCTGATTTTTGGAGGGAAAAATTTCAGATGGTTAGCTGCGTGGATGGTGAAATGACAATTTCACAGCGCATACCCGAAGACCCTTCACAAGAAGCCATAGCAGATATAAAACTGGTTATTAAAAAGGCGGAATAATTTCGATGTTCCAACAGAGCATGCAAGGGATGGCCACATACTGGCTATCCCTTGTTTTTTTTGTGCGCAATATTTTTAATCAGTTAAAACGGTTCAGGTTGCAGGCTTTTTCACATTGTATGTAGTGCGGCTGTTTTTTTAGCATAGTTATTGTAATTGGGGAAAAATTAAATCCTAATAAAGCACGAACTATGTCACACTTTTATAGAATCCTCTCGTTCGTGCCCCCCGCCCTGTTGTTTTTTTTACCTGCTTTTTCACAAGTGCAGGTGCTGCCTCTGGCCGACAAGAACCCTGTGGCTTGCCATGGCGATCTGACTGGCGTTTCTATACAAGCCATCGGAGGGCAAGCGCCATACCAAGTGACGTGGTTTAACATGACCACAGGCCTGTCCGGAGACGAAATCATCCCTGATTTTGAAGGCACGGTTTATATCCCATACATGGATGGTGGAAATTACACTTTTACGATAAAGGATGCACTGGACAGTATCGGTGCCACCAATTATAATATTGTACAGCCAGCCCCACTCACCCTCGAATTGTATTCATTCAATGCAACCTGCAACGGCTCTTATAACGGAGTGGCAATCGTAGAGGACGTGAACGGTGGAACAGCAGTTAACGGTAATTATCAGTATTATTGGAATGTGGACCCTACCAAATCCCAGGAAATGGTTGGTTTTTTGACCACCGGCATTTATACCGTCACAGTGATTGACGACAACGCTTGCTCCATATCGGGCAGCATTGAAGTGTTGCCAGAATTTGTGGTTTATCCTAATCCAAGTATCACAGATATATCATGTGCCGGCGCTTCAAATGGTGTCATTGACCTGTATCCTGTCAGCCCTTATCAGCCCTTTACTTTTGAATGGTCCTCCAATGTACAAACGGGGAACAACCTTTCTTCGGCCTGGCAACTGGGCCCAGGCTTTTATACCGTCACCATTACAGATGGAACCGGCGTTTGCAGCGCCACGGCTTCCTATACTATAGAAGAACCAGCGGCCATAGAGGTGGACTATAGCCTCGTCGAGCCTCGTTGCCACGGCGACAAGGGCAAGATCAACATCCTGGCAGTAGAAAATGCCGTGGAACCTTGGCAAGCCTCCATTATTGGCCAAGGCGAGTTTATGGAAGCCATGGAATTTGAAGTGGTGCCGGGCATGCCCCAGCGCTTGGTGATTGAAGACGACAAAGGCTGCAAAATTTCTGAAGACTTTTTAGTGCCCGACAAACAAGCCATGCTTATTGAATTGGGCGACAACCACTCCATTAAATATGGGGAGAATATTGACTTCGACGCTCAAATTTTCCCTTTGCAAAATGTAATCTTCGAATGGACGCCCGCCGACGGCCTGAGCTGTACGGATTGTCCGTACCCCATAGCCGCACCTATAGATAATATCACCTACCAACTCCGCATGACTGACACGGCTGGATGTGAAATGAAGGACTTTGTTTCGGTTTTTGTCCGAAAATCAAGGGACATTTTCATACCCAATGCCTTCAGCCCCAATAAGGATGGCGTCAACGACAAGTTCATTCCTTATGCCGGGTTTGAAGTAAAGGCCATCAAGTCCATGCAGGTCTTCGATCGCTGGGGAGGGCTTATCTACAACTCTCCTCAAACCTTTCTTCCGAGCGACACCACTTTTGGCTGGGACGGCTCAGCCAGGGGCAAGGAACTGCCCACCGGCGCTTACCTATACACTATGAATGTTGAGTTTATTGATGGCGAAACTGTCATGTATTCTGGCGATGTGACGCTGATGCGTTGAGTTGATGCAGTGGCAATAGCAGCGCTAATTGCTAAATGAACAAAAAGCATTGCCCCCTCTGCAAAACATTTCACGAAGTTCATTTTCCAAATTGGCTTCGTTTTTGAAAATGCACTATCGTCAATATTGTTTAACCAAGATTCCCCCGGTTTTTTCTCCCCCCTCAACTGGTTTCAGGTTTCACAGGAAAAAGGCATTTGGCTACTCTGGACATAATGCTCGCACCTTTTCAGGATGGCATTGAAAGTTAGCTAACCAGCTTTTTCAGCAAGGAGTATCCCACCTTGCATGGTTCCCTTCGCTTTTTTCCGTGCGATCTTCCTTTTCGTGAAACTAATCACTTAATGTACTATGAAGCCTCAACTTACATTCGTACTGCTTCTGTTTTGTTATTCCCTGACGGCACAGGTCAAGTTCAAGGTCAAGCTATTGACCGACAATACGACCTATCAGGTATTGGCTTTTCCCGAAGCCACACTCTCATCTCCTGCTAATTTGGTGACTAGTGCGCAAGTGACATTGAGAGTACCAACGGGTGGCTTTACTTTGGGTGCTATCACCAGTATAAATGGTGGGTGGAAATACAACGGAACAGCCGTAGCACCCGTTGAAAACCCTGGATTTGACTATATTTTCCTTGGATGGGACGGGCCCCCAACCTTCATGCCATTACAAGAAGGTGTTGAAGTGCCCCTTTTGTCATTTCAGCGCACAGGAAACTGTACAGGCGGAATGATGCCCATTAACAATGATTCTGATCCATATATAAACAATGGTTCAAACATTGCTCCTTCCAATTCATTAGTAGCCTTCGGCCAGGAGCTATATACTGAAAATTATAATGCCATTCCTGCCGACTGCACGTCCAGCGGCTGCGATATAGAGGTGTATGATGTAATTCTGACCAGCCCCTCTGCCTGTGGCGTTGCAGATGGAAGCATTGAATTCGTAGGAACTCCAGATGCATTTAATTGGATAGAATATACCATAACTTATGGCGCTCCAGGCGGTGGAACTGTCTGGCAGGCTAATGATGGTGTTTTTGATAACTTGGCTGCCGGGGATATATTCTATTTGGCAGCAAGGGATTTCTTTGGCTGTGTAATTGATTTGGGAGAGGTGGAATTGGACGGCCCACTGGCCGCCATTGTAACGGGTGTTGATGTCAACGACCCAGATTGCGGCGGCTCCAACGGCAGCTTGACCATCCACGCCATTCCACAAAACGGCGGTTCCCTGCAATATGCCATGACAGATGTTGGGCCTTGGCAAAATTCGCCGACTTTCTCTGGCCTGGCAGCAGGCAATTATCCTTTGTATGTGAGGGACATCGTGAACGTTTGCCAAAATTTTATCGGCAATTATAAACTGGACGGCTGCAATACGCCCGATTGCTTTATTACCTACAATTTGGAAAACCTTGGGAATGGCCAATATCAGGTCAGTTTCTTCTCAGATACAACGCTTAATTTCCCCAATAACGAAACAGACGAACTGCGTGTCACCTTGAAAGTGCCGACTGGTGGTTTTGCCTTGACAAACCTCAGCAGTTCGGTCACTGGTGTTGATTTTACTGTTGGATCAGTTGCGGCGGCACCTGCCGAGGAGCCTGGCTACGATTACATCAATGTAGATTTGGTCACCACTGGCACGCAGAATGTGCCTTACGTGAAAAACCAAGTCACCAACCTGTTTGCCTTTACCAATACGGGCACATGCCAGGGCGATAGTATTTACCTGATGGCCAGCGATGATGCCTATGCTGTGAACGCCAGCTATGGCCAGCAATTGACTATTTCAGGTACAGATACGCCGATATGTTTAGGTGACAATGCGGCAGCTTGCGAAGAAGCACCGGCTCCGCCGCCTCATTGCGTTTTTACGTTTGAACTTGAAAAAATTCAGGGCAACGTATTCCAGGTTTCCCTGATTTCTGATACCACACTGGTTTTCCCCAATAACGTGACAAGCAGCCTTCAGGTGACTATTAAGGTTCCCACAGGTGGTTTTACTGTCCAGTCATTGACAAACCTTTTGCCAGCAGGAGTTTTGGGTACACCAGCTTGGCAAGTGGCTTCTTTCACCATAGCACCACCGGAAGATCCTGCCCATGACTATATTTTGTTTTCACTCGTATCGGGCGTGGATATCGTGATTCAACAGGGCAATAAAGCTCCCTTGTTCAGTTTCAAAAATGGCGGCACTTGCCAAGGTGGCAGTGTATTTATCATGGACAATGATACCGATCCAATTTTTGCAAATCCAAACTCAGACTTTAGCAATTACCTTTTAGTCAATTTGGAGCAATATACTCCTTGTACCACAAGTCAGGCAATTGACGACTGCGATAACGACCCATGCGCTGCCCTCGTCGTTGGCTTCACAGCCAACGATGCCTGCGAAGGTGAAGCCACAAATTTTACGAACACAACAACTTCTATTGAGCCTATAACTTCCTGGAATTGGAGCTTCGGCGACACACAGTCGTCGGACATCGAGTCTCCTTCTCATTCCTATTCCACCTCCGGGAATTTTGAGGTTTCATTGACGGTGACGACCGAGAGTGGCTGCGAAGCTACTTTTTCGGAATTCGTCACCGTTTTTTCTTCTCCCGGATTACCGGCTCAAACTTCTTACAACATTTGCAGTGGAGTAGGCGTGGTGCTGCAAGGCCCAGCCGGAGCTTCCACGGCGGTTTGGAACCCAAGCACTGGACTGACTCCGCCCGATGGGGTCAGCCCGTCGGCTACACCTGCGGCTACTACTGTTTACAACGTGACCTACGGCAACGGCACTGGCTGCGAAACCACGGCCCAAATCACCGTGAACGTGGCCAACAAGCCAGTTTTCAATAGCGTGGTCGCTACCAACCCATCCGACTGCGGTGTACAGGATGGTTCAATCCAGATAAATGCAGTGGGCGTAGGCAGTTTGGAATACAGCATTGACAACGTCAACTGGCAGTCCAGTCCGACCTTCTCCAACCTGGCGGCTGGCAGCTACAATATTTTTGCAAGGAATGCAGATGACTCCTGCCCCGCAGCTTACAATGGCAACCCAGTTGCCATCACCGCTCCGGTACAAGCGAGCATCAGCAACATAAGCTCCACGAATCCAAGCAGTTGCGGAACCAATGACGGTTCCATCACCATCACGGCTTCAGGCGGCAATGGCCCCTTGCAATATAGCATCAATGGTGGCAACAGCTTTTTGGCCAATGGTGGTGTCTTCACCAACCTCGCTGCTGGTTCTTACAGCATCGTAGTGGCCAACAATGACGGCTCTTGCGATGTAGTGGGCCAAACGGTCGTATTAAGCGACCCGCCAAATCCAACGGTTTCTCCAGTAGCGGATTTCAACCTTTGCGTGGGCGCTACTTCCCAAATTAATATCCAATTGAGCGAAGCGATAGCATCCTACACCATCACTGGCACGGGCACTCACACCAACGAATCGGTGAACGGCAATACCCTTTCCCTTGATGTTTCTGCCGTGCAGGGTGCGAACAATACTTTCAACGTAAACTTTACAGGCGCAAGCGGATGCGTGGCATCCGAGAGCTTTACCGTCACTGGTTTGGCTTTGCCAAATGCAAGTTTTACTACTTCGCCCACACTTTGCACCAATGGTGAAATCACTTTCAATTTCAATGGCACGGCGGGCGTGAACGCCAGTTATACCTGGACTTTTGGCACTGGTACAGTGACATTCTCCAGCCAGGACAACAAGACCAAAAGAGTCACTTATGCCACTGCTGGCACCAAGACCATTTGTTTAGACGTGGTGGACAATGGTTGTTCTGACAACTTCTGTATGGTCATCAACGTGACCGCATTTGACCCTGGTGCAACGACCAGTGTGACAAATGCGTCATGCGGCCTCAATAATGGAGCAATAGACCTCAACCTCACCGGAGGTGGAAACTACAACTACAGTTGGATCAATGCTTTCCCAGGGCAAGATCCTGTAGGCTTGGCAGCCGGAACCTATTCTGTGACCATTACCGAAAACGGTTCCGGCTGTACGGCCACTGCCAGTGCGGTGGTAGGCAATTCACCTGGCGTCAGCATTGCCAGCACAACACCCATGGCGGCTATTGACTGTGCCAATGGCGGTGGCAGCATTGCTGTCAGCATTAGCGGCGGTACAGGTGCTTTTGACTACAACATTTACGAAGCGGGCCAGTCCACAATTTATGACCAGATTTCAGCCAGTGCTACTTCAGCTACTTTCCAAAACCTGAACGCAGGTGCTTGGCAGGTAGAAGTGGTGGATGCCAATGGCTGCACTGATTCCGAAATTGTTTCTGTCACTTCCAACAGTAGTAACCTGTTGGCTACACCTACAACCCAAATGGCTGGTTGCGGCCTGTCAAATGGTACGGCTACTATTGCCATTTCGGGCGGCCAATCGCCATTTACCTATTCCTTTTACAAAGACAATGTGCTGCAAGGGCAAAATGTCAACGTCAACGGGTCGGCTATCAACCTGAGCAACCTGGCTCCGGCCAACTATGCCGCCATAGTGGAAGATGTCAATGGCTGTATCTATCCAGCCTTGTTTACGATACAGGCCATGCAGGCCAATTTCAACATTACGGCTACTGAAACTGACCCAGGATGCGGTGCAAGTGACGGCAGTATTTTATTGTCCAACCTGCCGCAGGGAGCAACCTTTAACTGGTCGGTTGGAGGTGGAGAAAACCCAAAGACGGGCCTTCAATCTGGTGTTTACACGGTGACGGTAACCAATAACAACGGTTGCTCACAAACCAATACATACATTCTTTCTCCGGCCAATAGTGCAGATGTGAGCATTTCGAGCTTGGCCAATGCTACATGCGGTAACGACAACGGTGGCCTTATTTTCTCCGTGTCAGGTTTTAATTCCTATCATTATGAGATATTGAATACTGGCTACCAAGGCGACGCCAACGGGAACGATCCTGTACAAGTAACTGGACTTGGCGTAGGCGCTTATGTCATTCAGGTAGAAGATAACGGCTTGTCGAATTGCGTGGCTTATGAAACATTTGTCATCAATGGAGTTTCTGGAATCACCACCAATGCAACGGTCACAACGGCCACGGCCTGTGGCGTCTTAGATGCTTCTGTTTGTTTTAAAATAAATGGGGGACAAGCGCCTTTCCAGGTAACATCCGACAAGGGAACGGTAGAAAATGGCCCAACAGCCAGCGAGTTTTGTATCAAGGGCCTTTACGAAGGCGATGTCAACGTAACCATCTTGGACAACGCAGGTTGCGAAGAATTGAATGTCTATAACGTGCCCAACAACTTTGATGAACCTGAACTGACAGTTGACAGCCTGGATGTGCAAGGCTTTATTTGCCCTGGCGATTCAGGCTCAATCATGGCGATGACAGGCCACGTTTATGAAATTTTCAATACTACTACCAATGCAAAAGTGGCTGAAACGCCTTGGATGGCAGCGCCCGCCGGTACTTATGAAGTAAAATATTCCATCGGCGACTGCGAAGTTTCAGTCGAGGTCACGGTGGACGGGCCGGCTAATTGGAGCCTTAGCATTGCGCAGCAAAACAACGTTTCTTGCCAAGGCAACGACGGCTCAGTTGAGGTTTCTGTAGCTGGCGGTACTTTCCCATATACTTTTGAATGGAGCAACGGTGCCACGACGGAAATCCTGACAGGTGTAGGAGAAGGAAACTACAACGTCGTTGTGACGGATGTGGCTGGCTGTTCCAGCATTTTGGAAAATATAGCCGTAGGTTCAGATTGCAACGATTGCGAAAGCGTGTTCCTGGTGGATACTTTCTTTGTGGAACTGGTGCCCGGCCTGACCGAAATATGCCTGCCCACCGAACTGCCAAATTTGGGAGGTTATATTTCTACGCTTGATGGAGGCCTGTATTCAGGCGCTTTCGACATCTGCATCAAGAGCACTGTCTTCTATGGGTATTCGCAGTTAAACAGCCTGCAAGCCCCATTTGTGTTGGAAGAATGGGATGTAAACGGTGAAAAAATTACCGATCTTCCTTTCAATACAATAGCGGAACTGGTGGACATGATGAATCACTACGACCCGCTCGGCAACTGGTCCAATTCTGATATTTCCAGCGGCATCATCGGAGGAACCGATATTGCAAATTATGCCGCCATGACCATCCGCCACGAAAACACCGGCACCACTTTCATCCTGATGCCCGATGCCATCAACGTGGAGCGCCCCAGCATTTTTGTGGAAGACAACCCACTGGCACATGTTTTCATGGTCATCAATTCGCAGCAATCACAATGTATTGATACACTGTACATTAACTTGATTTCTGTACATCCGAACTCTGATGAAGTTGATATCACGGTCAATGTAGGAGAGGATACTATCATTTGCATTTCGGCGGATGAACTGGGCGGTACACCTGAATTTTTATTCAATAATTGTATTGCTGGGCAGGGAAATGCACAGCTTATCACCTTGAGCGATGAAGTGCCTGGATGTTCAGGCTATGGATTGCAAATCCAAGGGATTTCGGAAGGAACGGAAGAAGCCTGCATGGTGCTTTGTGATGACCTCGGCGTCTGCGATACTACTTATCTGCACATTACGGTGATTGATGAAAACACGGAATTGGTCATTTACAATGCCCTCAGCCCCAACGATGATGGCAAAAACGACTTTTTCCGCATCAAAAACATCGAACTACCTAAGTACCAAGATAATACGCTCAAGATATTCAACCGCTGGGGTAGCGAGGTTTATTCCAGAAACAGCTATACCAACGACGATCCTTGGAGGGCAAAATACAAAAACACTTTCCTGCCCGATGGTACTTATTTCTATCTGCTTGAAATCAACGAACTGCAAAGCACAGGCAGTAAGAAAAAGAAAGAGTACAAAGGATATGTGGAAGTGAGGAAGTAAATTTTGGAAAAAGGGCCTTAAGGCATACATAAAAAACAAGTTATACCACACACTAAAACGAAGGGCTGCGAAGCGGGAACGCTTTAGCAGCCCTTTTTTAGTTTTTGTTGATAACAGGTTTATAAAAAAATGATGATGGTGGAAATCGATCCTTTTTACTGAAAATCAATCTTTTATAAACCCTTATCAACCTTTTATAAACCCTTATCAACCTCATCCTCAATCTTAAAACCTCGCCGTAAAACCAGCCAAGAAGTTCGTCCCAACGATAGGGTAGTAGAGCCAGCGGGGGCGCTGGTTGTTCAAGATATTGTTGACTTCAAGGAAAGCACCGATGTTTTTGTGGAACCAATATTCGGCACCCACGCTCAGGTCGTAGAGGCTGCCAAGGTCAATGGCCGGACGGTTGATACCGGGAGGGTTGCCGGGTACGCCGTTTTCGAGGTAAAGCTGTGCTTTGGCAGTCAATTTATTTTGCAAAGTGGTATAAAGCACTTGGAAATTGGCCGTAAAGGAAGGCAGGTGCCAAGGCTTTGCCTCCACTTGTGTATCGAAAATATTTTGGCTCATGGTGGCCGTAATGGTCAGGTTGCGAAGCGGTATGGCCTTGATGGAACCGCTGATATTGATGATGTTGGCATCGTCATAGTCCACCAGGAAATCGTAAAAATCGTTGTCGTAATTGAATTTATAAAGAGCAAGGTCGTTGGTGGGCTTGTATCCAGCTTGGAAGGTGTATTCAAACATCTTTAAATTGCCCCTAAAACCTGCATAAACATTGAAGTATTTGGTGTTGCGGAGGTTGTTGTCAGGGGCGGGGAAGCGGGTATGCACAAAGGGGTTGTACTCGCTGAGGGAACGAAACGTATTTTTTTGCAAATCGCCCTCCACACCCACGTACAGGGCAAGTTCGTTGCCCGTGATATTGGCTACCACCTCGGCGTCAGGGAACACAAAAAACTCGTCGTTGCTGGACACTATTTTGCCGCCTACTTTCACTTTGATAGCATTCGCATGAAAAGTAAAAGCAGGGTGCAGCGTGTAGTTGTGCAGGGTTTGCGCCACGTCCATCGTGTCGTTGTACCAAGTAAAATCGGTGCGCAGGCCAATGTCCAGCGAGTGTTTTTCCTGGAACCATTTGGTGCCTTTCAGGTTGAAATCCAGCCCCGTTTCATCGGAAGCAAAGCGGTCCGACAGCACATAAAAATCCATATCGGCGCTGTAATTAATGTCGCCTGCCGTTTGAACGCCGTTGAAAATTTTTGCGCCCAAATCAAAAGTGCTGAATACCTGCCGCACGGCTTCCGGTTCGAATTCATCGGAATTGAAACGGTCGGTGCTGTAGCCATAGTAATGGACTTTGTCGGATGTGTAGCCCATATTGGCGCCCACAGCAAAGCCTTGGTTGAAATAATAGGTTCCCTTTCCTTCGGCCTTGGTATAGGCAAAACGGCGGTTTTTTACCTCGTCGTTGGAATAGTCGCCAGAATGGTGGAGCAGGTTTAGCCCCAAATCATAATAGCTCTTGTCGTCACGCTTAACTTGGGTGTTAAATGCCCCCTCGCCATAAATGGATTTGGGCAAGCCCCCGCCCAGTTTCAAAAATGCTTTATAGGCATCGGGTATTTCTTCGTCAGATTTGTGGGCGATGGGCCTGATGCGGGGAGCCGGGTAATCCACATCTATGGATTTCGGCGGCACTTCATATTGTTGCTTTTGAATGGAAGTATCTGCTGGCGGCAGCTCTGGGTTTACTGGCACCTTTTCGCTTTCAGCCAGTTGCGCCTCGAAAATTTTGATGACCTCCACCTGCTCGCTCGGCAAATCGGTGCCGGGTTGTGCAAACAGGAAAGTGGCCAAGCTTGAAAAGAGTACCAAGAAAAACGCTGATTTGATTTTTATCGCACTCATATTTTGTTGATTGTTGATCGTTGAAAGTTGTTTAAAGTTCTCACGTCTCACTTCTCGCTCCTCACTTCTATTTTTTCAATTCCCGTCGTCCATAAAATCATTGCTGTTGTCAATGCGGCTGGAGCCAGCGGCTTGTTTATTCAGGGCATCCAGTTTCTGCCTGGCGGTCGGTATGATTTCATCCGTTTTATTTTCGTAGTTGGAAATAAGGGCCTCCAACACCGTGCGGGCGCTGAATAAGTCGCCTTGCTCTGCAAACACATCAGACAGCAACAGAAGGCTTTTGCCCACCCAAAAAGGATAACTGGAGCTTTCGTTGTTGTTGTCGAGGCAGCGTTTTTTGGCTTTTTCCAAATCACGGTTCAGGTAGTGTATATGGGCAATCAGGTAGCGGGCTTCTGCCGTTTGCTCGTTGTCGCTCAGTTTCAGCACCTGGTTAAAAGAAGTCATGGCTGCTGGGAAGTCCTTGCGGTCGTAGGCTATTTTACCCAAATAAAACTCAGCGGTAGCACGGTGATCGTCGGTAGCGGCGGAGTTGTTGGCCACTTTGCGGGCGGCTGTCTGCACTGCCGAAATATCGCCGAGGCGATAAGCCGAACGCATGGCACCCAATTGGGCCTCGAAACGGTCTTCGGCAGTGGTGGCCACTTGCTCCCATTTCGTATAGTAGTCGTAAGCTTTGCTGAAATTTTGGGCGCTGTTGTAGGCAATCAGGGCAGCCTTGCCCACGGCGTCCACATAATAGCGTCCCTGGCCTTTTCCAATCACCCATTCATAATCAGCCAATGCTTTGTCATACTGCTTGAGCACGGCATAGCTCTCGCCCCTGTGGTAGTAGGCAGGCAAGATGTTGACCCCATTTGGGTACTTGCGGATGTACTCCGTATAAGAGGTGACGGCACGATCGTAATTGCCTGTTTCATAGGCTGATTCGGCAGTTTCAAAGGAGAGTTGGTCTTTGTCGCTGCTGTCCAATTTATAGCCAGGAACAGTCTCCAAAAAGGCTGCGAAACCATCCGGGTCGCCCATGTCCTTGATGTAGATTTCACGCAGGGCGGCCAATGCAGCATCGGCTTCTTCCTTGGTAGGCGAGTGTGAAAAAACCTGCTTGTAGTATTCGATGGCGCTTTGGTTGTTGCCCTGGTTGTAGGCCACCAACCCCAGGCGCAACAAGGCGTCGTTTATCAAATCGGAATTTGGGTATTTGGCCACCAGCGACTGAAATGCAGCAGTAGCTTTTGACGACTGTTTGATTTCCTGGTAGGTAATGCCCATTTGGAAGAGGGCATTGTCGGCATATTGTGACTGAGGATAGCGCTCCACCAGGCTTTCCAGCGCAATAATTTTGTCGGTGTTATTGCCCCGCAGGCCCTCGATGATGGCTTTTTGGAACAAAGCATATTCAAAACCCGGGTAGCGGGCGTTCACGGCTTCATCATAAAACTGAATGGCCTGGTTGTACTGGTTTCGTTTAAACAAGCAATCGCCCGCCCGAAGTGTGGCATCGCCCAACATGCCGTCCTTTACCGCTTTATTTTGAATAAATGTCCGGTTGCGCTTAATGCCGGCCACAGCATCCTGGAAGTAGCCTTGGGCGGTGGTGAAGTTTTGTTTTTTCAAATAATTGTAGCCCTGCAAATAATTGGCTGTATGCACCGACGACTCGTCCGGCAAGTCTTTTTGCGTTTTGGCCAAGGCCAAAAATTGGTTCAGATAATCTATGCTTTTGTTGTAGTCATTTTCCTGGTGGGCAATATCGCCGAGCCAGTAGAGTGCCTGCGCCTTGAATTCAGAGTTGACAGAATTGGCCACCGATTTATTCAGCATGTCCTTGGCCGTTGGCAGCTTTCCATCACGGTACATCTGGACGCCCCGCAGGTACAGCACTTTTTGGTAGGCTTCCTTGAGTTTGGGCGTCTTGTTCGGCATTCCTTCCAGCGTGGTGATGGCCTGGTCGTAGTTGCGGGTATTCACAAAAATTTCGCTCATCAGCGACTGGGCGTCGTTGTAGTATTTTGAGCTGGACTTGATTTGTTGCAATGCGCTCAGGGCGTCTTTGTCAAACTTCAGTTCGTAGGAAAGCTTCGCAAAGTTTATCAAAGAGTTTTCCTGAATATCGGCGTCAAAACTCATACGGGCGGCGGCGGCGAAAGCGTTGCGGGCCGCCTGTTTGTCGTTGAGCCGGAGCTTGCTGTCGCCGAGGTAGTAGAGTGCCGTTTGGCCCAAAAGCGAGTTGGCCTGGTTCAGTTCCTCGAAGTTTTCAGCGGCATTTTTGTACTTGCCCATTTTGTACTGGGCGTAGCCCAATTGGTAAAATTCCTCTTCCGTCATGCGGCCAGAACTTTCGGCGTGTTTTTCCAGATAGGGCAGGGCTTTGGCGTAATCACCTTTTTCAAAATAAGCCTGGCCCACCAACTGGTTCATGTCCGATACGTTGCGCAGGGTCTTGTCGCTCAGTTTTGGCTCGGCATATTCTATCACCTGGTCAAAGTCCCTTTGGGCAAAATAAATCTGGGTGATGTAATAAGGCACGTGCGGCTTATAGCTTGTCGAGCGCTCCACCAAGCGGAAGCTCTTGATGGCATCGGCATATTTTGTTTGAAAAAACTTGCAAAGGCCGTAGTAGTAGTTGGCCGGATAGAAATAGTCGTTTTGGGTATCTTTTATTTGGGCAAAATTGACCTCTGCTTCCTTGAATTTCTTTTGCACAAACTGGCTGTAGCCCATTTTGAAATACAACTCGTCACGCTGATCATTGGTCAAATCACGAGGGTTGATTTCCTGAAAAAACTCCATCGCCTTGTCGTATTTCTGGGCGTTGAAGAAGTAGTTGGCCACTTCCATCAGCGCAAGGCTCGCCAGCGGATCAGGTTTGTATTTCCTGATAAAATCAAGGATGAGCTTTTCCCCGTCCGGCAGGTCGAGGCGCACGGCGGACTTTGCATAGCCCAGTTCTGACCGCATTTTCAGGTGTTCCCATTCAGGCTCGTTGGTCGGAAGCAGCAGATCAACGGCCCGTTTATACTCCGTGATGGCATAGCCATACACCCCTTTGTTGAAAAAGTCTTCCCCTTTTTTGTAGGCCAGGTTGGCCTCGGTGAAGACGGTGGAAGTTTGTGCGCCCAAATGCCCTATCAGGCATAAGGCCGCCATGAAAAGCAATGCTCTGAGTTTACTCATCATCATCATGTTTGGCTGAAAGAAGGTTTTTATCAAAGATGTAATGCTTTGCGGCAAGTTGTCAGGTTGTAGTTGCTACGGTTTTTCAATAAATCGCCCTGGGATGGTGAATGTTCTCCACTAACGAAAGTTGGAGCGGTGAAATTATAAAAAATTTGAAAGGCGGATAGGTGCTGGCAGGCAGGAGAAATTACTGGCGTTCTTTCAGCAAAAAGCGCCTGGCTGCTTTTCCATCCGTTTTACGCATGATTTCATTTTCTTTTACTCCTGTTCTTACTGCTTCTTTTACCACTTTTTCCGCTTCTGCGGTCTTGCGTTGCCGCACGAGCGTTTCCACTTCCAATGCTACAAGGTTAGGGTCTTTGGGGCGTTCTTTCCTGACGGTGCTTATCAACTGGTTGGCCTGTTCGTTTTGCCCAAGATTGAGGTGGGCATCCACGATGGCAAGTGTATCGTTGAAATTGCGCTGGCTGGCATTTTTTTCCTCTAATTGTTTGATAATGCGTTCATTCTGTTCAATTTTTATCGTAGTGGCATTCAAAAGCATGGTGGCGTCTTCGGCATTTTCTTTTTTCAGTTTTACCACTTTTTCATAAGCATCTTGGGCTGGGTAAAGCTGGTTTGATTCTTCGTATGCCTTGCCCACGGCCAAAAGCATGTTGGGGTCTTCGGGCCGTTTTTCGAGGGCTACGTTGATGTCGTCAATTGCTTCCAGAAAATCTCCCGATTGCATTTCCAACAAGCCACGGTTATTCCTGGCGAGCCAATAATTTGGGTGCGTGTTCAGCACGGTATCGTAGGCGGAGCGGGCTTTTGTACTGTCGCCCATTTTCAAGTAATTTTCGGCCAGCACCATACCTTTCACCAAAATGCCGACCGAGTCCCCGGCGGGCAAATCCAGATTTTCCAGGTTATCCAAAGCCAATTGGGAATTGTTGGATTCTGTGGCGATGATGCCTTTCACAAGCAGGATGACTTTTTCAATATCGGCAAAAAGCTCGCCTTGCGAAACCAGGCTCGACAGCGTTTTTTCCGCCCCCAACTGGTTTTCGCCCTGCCATTTTATTTGGCTCAAGGCAATGTTGCCCTGCTCGCCGATGTATTTGAAACGGGTTTTTATTTCGCTCACGGCCCCGCTTTTTTCCGCTTGGCCCCAGATGACCATTTTGGCCCTGCACAGCTTGCCCAGTGTATCGGCGATGGGATAATCCAGCAAACGGTCTGGTTTTTCCGGTTTTTTCATGATTTCAACATCGGCTGCAATGTTGTTGGCGGCGCAAAAACTTTCCAACTGCCCGGCGATGAGCCCCTCCGGGCTAAGTTCACCGCCCGGCAAGTAAAAACGCAACAACATGATATTAAAAACACCGTCGTTGGTGAAAGGGCAATCTTGTGATGTGATTTCTGCGTTTTCTTTTTCCTCTTCATTTGTGTTGTTTTTCAACACCCAAATCAGCAGCGCCACAGCAATGAGCAGGGTAGGGATGGCGGTGATGATTTGCCACTTGTGCGACTGGTAGTACAGTTGCCAAGGGGTGGCAGGGGTTTTCAGGGCTTCGGGGCTTAGCTCGTCTTTTTCTATATAATCAATCAGGTTGAGCAGGCTTTCGTTTATCTGGTTGTCGTTCAACTTGGTGGTTTCATAACTGAGCGTGCCACGCTCTTCCCCTTTTCTGGTTTGGTTGTAAAATGCAGAAATACGGAGGGCTTCGTTGTACAGCAAGCTGTACTTTTTGTCGTCCTTCAAAAAGCCTTTCACCAAATCAAGTGCCTTGCCTGCCTCAAGATTATCTATGAGCAGCCTCGCTTGTTCCGCAAGTTGTCGCTTATCCATATTGAATATAGTGAAAATTGAGTGCTGCGGCCAATTGCGCCGCCCTTTGGTACAAATATCAATATTCTGTTGAATATCAGGGCCTAATTGCCAGTTTTCTTAATTTTGCAGAACCTACGGGAATTGTCTGCCACTGGATGTTAAGCCTACACTTTAAATAACAATGAGGCGTTTATCCTCCAAAATTTAGCTTGCATGAAATATAGACTTACGCTTCTTTTTGCCTTGTTTTTATCCAATCTCTTCATTGTCAATCATTTATTTGGGCAAAAATACAGCAACGAATTCCTCTCCATCGGCGTTGGTGCCAAGGCGCAGGGCATGGGAAATTCCATCGTGGCCACGGTGGACGATGTGACGGCAGGCTATTGGAACCCGGCTGGCCTGGCCAGTTTCGGGGAAGAACGGGGCCTGCAATTGGGCGGTATGCACTCCGAATGGTTCGCTGGGGTGGGCAAGTTCGACTATCTGGGCATGACCCTTCCGTTTTCTACCAAAAACCGCCGCCTGGGCATTTCCATCATCCGTTTTGGAATTGACGATATACCCAATACCCTGAGCCTGTTCGAGGACGACGGAACGGTCAACTACGACAACATCACCTCCTTTTCTGCGGCTGATTATGCTTTCCTCATCAGTTTTGCGCAGCGCATGAAGACGAAAAAAGAAGGCCGTGACCTCTTCGTGGGCGGCAATGTAAAGGTCATCCGCCGGGTTATTGGTTCATTTGCTGGTTCATGGGGGTTCGGGCTGGATTTGGGAATGCAGTACCGCCTTGGCAAGTTCCGCTTTGGGGCTGTGGGCCGTGATCTTACTTCTACTTTCAACGCCTGGCACGTAACTTTTACAGAGGAGGAAAAAACGCAGCTTTTGGCCGCTGCCCAGGAATTGCCGGACATCAACTCCCTGGAGGTGACAAAACCACAGGTGTTGTTGGGCGTGGCTTATCAAATGCAGTTCAAAAAATTTGGCGTATCGCCAGAGTTCAACTTCCTCGCCACGACCGATGGCAAACGCAACACCCTCATTTCCGGCGATCCAATCAGCATTGATCCGACTTTTGGGGTGGAAGTGGACTACAATAAATTCCTGTTTCTGCGGGGCGGCATCGGTCAGTTCCAACAGGAAAAAGACTTTGACGGCTCAAAATCCTACATCTCCCGCCCGGCCATCGGCATCGGGCTACAGCTTTACAGCCTGCGCATTGACTATGCCTTCACCGACGTGGGCGATTCGCAAAACCGCTATTCACACATCATTTCCCTACAATTGGATTTAAAACCCAAGAAGAAAAATTGACCGCAATTGCAATTGGGAAATGCAAATCAAAAGGCGGGCATTGTTCATCGTTCATCGTTTATAGTTCATCGTTCCCTGATTCCTTTATTGCACCTTGCGGTGGAAGCGCAGCAAATGCTGCGGTGCAGCCTCGTTATAGACCTCCAGGATGAGTGCCTTTTTTTGCCGTGAGTTGTTGGGAAAAAGGATTTTGATAGGATTGTGGACATAGCCATTGTCTTCGAATAGCAGGATTTGGCCATTGCGGGTGGGTAGGCGAAACATTTTAAGCTCCTCCACGTCTTTGGGTAAAGGCAAATCCCCGTAGCCTTCTTCTTTCAAAAACTGTTTTATCATCTCAAAACTGCCTGCCAAAGAAGCCCCGTTAAAAATAGTCCGGTAAACATAGCCATCGCTTTGGCCACCGAGGTATTCTGTATTTTCAGCAGGAAAATCTGTACGAAGAGGCATCTAATCCATGATTTGTCCGGCAAAAGTAAAGAGTGGGCAGCGAAGGCACTATGTAATCCAAAACCAGTTGTCCATCAATTTTCTAAAATTGTGCTTGGCAGTTTATTTTATCAAAAAAAACTGTACCTTGAAACGCAAATCCATCATCTAAAAATTAAACCTTTTTGGCTTATGATGAACGAAAGACTTCGCAGTATTATGACAAGAGATGTCGTTATCGTTTCCTCTACTGATACATTGGACAAGGTAAAGACACTTCTATTTGAAAAACATTTCCACCACATTCCCGTCGTTGACGATGGCAAACTCGTCGGCATTGTCACTTCCTGGGATTTGATAAAACTCAACTTAAAATTTGAAGAATACGGGGGCCTAAAAGTTACCGACGTGATGACGAGGAAAGTTGCTTCCCTGGGCCCCAACGAGCTGATTGGCGCAGCCGCCATGATTTTTTTAAAACACCTGTTCCACGGCCTGCCCATCGTTGAGGACGATGGCACTTTGGTGGGCATCGTCACGACCCACGACATTTTAAAATACACCTTCCAGCGGGAGTATCCCCACGACATTTTTGTGGAAGAAACACACTGGATTGAGTAAATTTTTGATCGGTAAATTTCAAGTCATTGGGTCATTTTCCATGCTAAAGAACCGTGGGAAATGACCCATTTGACCAGTCATCAACGCTCTTCCAACCTTCTCACCATTCCGATAGTTGCCGCCACCGTTCCGAGCGGGAGCGCAAAAAGAAATCCTACAAAAGTAAAAAGCATGGCTACGAACATGGCTCCGTTGCCCATGGCCAGGCTCCTGTTTTTATGCACAAAATGAATGCTGTTGCGGTAGTCAAAATGCCTTTCCAGGGCAAAATCCAGGTTGCCAAAACCAGCATAGTATGCTTGAATGAGGAAAATCAAGGCTGTGGTAAAAGGCGTAAAAACCGGTACTAGCCCCAGTATGAGCAGTAAAATTGTGACGCCCAATTCCCGCAAAATATTCCTCAGGGCCAAGCGAAGTCCACGCAGTATATCTGAGGCGATCCGCTTTAGGGAAAATGGTATTTCCGCTGCTGCCTCGCCAAGCAATTGTTTTTCCACCTTTTCGGACAACAAACTCATAAATGGCGAAAGCAGCACCATCATGATTTGTTTAAAAATCAGCAAGCCGAGCAGCAAAACAAGCAGGCCGCCGAACACTTGGGCAATGCCTTGCACCACCGAACGGCCCCAGTCCCATGGCCACCAATTGTCCAGCCAATCGCCAATATCGCCGGAAAGGCCCCATGCCAGGCCCAACATTCCGAGGCCAATGATGGCGCAAAGAATTCCAGGCAAAATGATATAACCCCACATCCTGTGTTTGCTGATGTGCCGAATGGCAGTTCCGTAGTCGGAAACACCTTCCCAAAAACCATTTACCATGTTAATAATTGCTTTGATGTATGCCCGAAAATAAGGGGAAGGCTATGTTTTTTATGAAAAATTCTACACAATCACCCTAAGTTTCGACAATAAAAAACGCCGACAAGTAATGATCCTTGCCGGCGTCTGCCTTGGTATTTCTTATAGCCTTGATTTTATTCATCGGCTTTGCGCTTCCTGCGGGTCTTGAACAACTCGACCACATCCTTTTCCTTCATAAAATTCAAGTCCTGGAAAGTAGTGGAGACGAATTTTTTGATGTCCTGGTAATCCCTTCCCCGCTTATCTGTGTAATGTTTCAGCAGGCGGCGCACATATCGCATGGAAAGGTCTTTTACAGAAAGGTTGAATTCTTCGTTGGCGAAAATATGGATATAAACGGTGTAGATTTTTGCCAGGCTGAACAGTTCGTGATAGTCCCGCACCTCCAGGTTGTTCAATAAACGGGCGAAGTACTGGTAAATAGCCTTCCGCAGGCATTCATTGATGAGCGAGCGGCCCTCGTGATGGTTGTAAAACGACTTCACAGCCTCCATCGTGTCCTCCTGAATATAGCCCACACCGTGTACAATGTCCATCAGGTTGTAATAGGCCGTCAGGTCGTCGTCAATGGATTTGTCGAGGATATTGGAAATGCGTGCATCGGTGGTGGCGTCCAAATTGACCCTTTTGCTTTCGTACAGTTCCATGACGAGGTGCCACCAGCGATCCTGGAATTCCGGGTGTTTTTTGCGGGTTTCATTGAAATGTTTGGACAGGTGTTGGGTGTCCTCCTCGTTGAGATCGAAGAAAAATGCATAGATGCCCATTAGCTGCAGGTGCTCGTCGTGGCCTTTGAAATCATCGTTTTCCACCAGTGCCTTCATAAAGGGCATCAGGCTCGAATTGTCGAGCTCACGCTCAACACGATACAGCAAAAACTCCTTGAGGGACGACCATAAAACCTTCAGTTCGCCCAGGTTTAGGGGAAAATCGGCGGTCATATAATTGAAGTTTAGAAACTGCTTTTTGTAGATAACATAGCCAGACTTACGCCCTTCAGGCGAACGGTATTTATCCAGTTTTTGGCTTTGCAGGAAATAGCGAATCCGCTTGTTTTCCACCAAGGCAATCAAGTTAGTAATCCAAATATCGCTGCTTAGCGCAAAGCCGACCTGAATGCTCTGCCCGATGCGTTTTTTTAAAATTTCAAAGTTGGCGGAGTTGCAAATGGCCATCAGCACATCCTTAAAGTGGTCTTGCGGACGGGTGTATTTGAACTGGTTGTTCAGTTCGCCCCGCAGCACGGAGTAGCCCAACAGCCTTGGCAAGAAAAGCCCTTCAAAATCCTCCTGCATCAGCCTTTGCTCAAATAAGATCAACTGGAGCGGATTTTCAGAGGCCACTCTTTCGTACAGTTCATGGATGTAAGGCTCATATTTTTCCTTCATTTGTTCATAAAAAGATTCCTCTTCTTCTTCGAGGTAGCTGGCCAGTTCTTCGGAGGCCTGTATGTGGGCGGAAATGTTTTCCAGTTCCTCTAAATAGGATTTGTCCAGTGGTAACATGATGGCTTTATTTGAAACGAACCTGGCTGGACAATTAAGCCCGGCCAGGTTCGCATGTTAAAATTTTTCCGAATTTTTAAGGTGGGCAAAGATATGGTTTGGAGCAACAATTCCAAATACTATGACGGAAATTGGACGTTCATCCGCTTTATTTTTTTGAAAAGAACTGAGCGCAAAGGATGCCGGTAGCTACAGCGGCGTTCAGTGACTCTGCTCCGCCGCTATTGCCCTTTGGAATGCTGATTTTGTGGTCAATATGTGGCAGGAGTTCCGTGGAAATGCCCTTGCTTTCATTGCCAATGACCAAAAGGGCAGGGCTGGAAAGGTTTTTTTCAAACATAGAATCGCCGCCCAATACGGCCCCATAAACTGGCAGCCCCGGCCAATTTTTTTTGAAATCCATGAACGGTAGGTTCAAACATTTTACCCGTAAAAAAGCGCCCATTGTTGCCTGTATGGTTTTTGGGTTAAACAGCTCCACACACTCGTCGGAACAAAAAACCCAGCCGATACCAAACCAGTCGGCGATGCGCAGGATCGTGCCCATGTTTCCTGGGTCCCGGATGTCGTCAAGGTAAAGGGAAAGATCGCTGGCTCCATAGCTATCCAATTGATAATCAGGTTGTTTTAAAACCATCAACAATTGGTTGGGGGTGGTGAGAATGGAAATTTTCTTAAGTTCAGTTTCTGCAATAATGTGACACTTTCCGGCCAATTTTTCTGTGAATTGGCTATTGGCGCCGGCCCAATCAGGCGTGGCAAAAATGGCTTCTACTTCCAGCCTGCCATCCGCCAGGACTTCTGCTGCCATTTTCGTCCCTTCCACCATGAAATTGTGATACTTTTGGCGGAATTTCCCCAAGTGGAGCGATTTGACATATTTTAACTGTGCGTTGGACAATTTCATTTGGAGGAAATAGGTTGTGGACACATTCAACCCGCCACAGGCGGGTTGCAAGCGGCGGTTTTTCATCACCCCGCATTTCAGGCGGGGCTATTCAAATTTGACCATTTCAGGGTCTTGAATTTGGAATTCGCTAAAATGTCAAAGTAGTACTTAAAAGGCAAAAGTAGGAATTGGATGTTCCAGGGAAAATCTATTGATACAAAAGTAAAACGGCGGCTTTCGTTTTGGACAGCAAGGCATTTGGAGTGCAAACGGCGCCAATTGCCTTGCTTTTTTGCCTTTTTGGGCCTCTTGTTTTTACTGCAAAGCTGCAACAGCACCCGCTTTTTGGACACGGACAAGGGCCAGCAATTTTTGGTGAAAAACAAAATTGAAATCCAAAAACCTCCCAGCGGCAAGATTAAAAATAAATCCAACCTTCAATTCGAACTGAGCCGGCTGTACAAACAAAAGCCCAACCGCAAGTTTTTTGGCGTACCGAGGCAGTTTTTTTTCTATACATCACAAGACACCTTGGATCGTAGCAAATTGGGGAAAACGTTTTATAGGGTCATGGGCAGGCTGTTGGGCGAAGAGCCTGTTTTCATTGATTCAACCTTGGCTAAAGAGGCGGCAAGTGCCATGAGTTTTTACCTGCAAAACAAAGGCTATTTTTATGCTGAAACCGAGCACGAAATCAGCACAAATAAAAAAGGAACCAAGGCCACTGTCACTTATTACGTCCAACCCAATGGCATTTACTTGATTGATACTGTGGAGTTTAGGAGCAAGGATACAGCCATCCAGCGAATTTTAAATAAAATAGCTGGCGAGTCATTTTTGACAAAAGATAACCCGGTTGACGTAAAACTGTACGAGCAGGAAGTGAGCCGGATTACCCAACATTTGCGCAACAACGGTTACGCCTATTTCTATCCGCAATACGTGAGCAATTTGGAGGGTTTTGACAGTTCCAATACAGACAGAACCGTCAAGATCAGGCTGGAAGTGCTGACGCCACCTGGCCGCATATCGCACCAAATTTACACTGTTGGCAACATTTACGTCAATCCAGACTACAGCCCAAATTTTAACGTCCTGCCGCCGCCCGACACTTTGATTGACGGGATATTCTTTGCAAACATTGGAAACGAGTTCAAGATAAAACCCCGCACCCTCACGAATTCAATTTTTTTCCGCCCAAGCGACAAATTCGACCAATCGGAACTGGACAATACCATCCGGCAACTCGGCGGCTTGGGTGTATTCCGCCCGCCAACCATCCGCTATGAGGAAGACTCTCTCAACCTTGACGTTTTGAATTTTTTCGTGCTGCTCTCTCCCAACAAAAAATGGGAATTCGGCAGCGACTTTGACCTTAGCACCACCGAGCGGAAAGGCATCGTTGGCAACAGGAACCTGATCGGGCTGTCGGTCAGCCCTTCGCTGCGCAACCGCAATTTTTTGCGGGGGGCAGAACTGCTGGTCACCAACGTGGATTTTGGGATTGAACTGGCACCTTTTGAGCCGAGCGCCTCTATCATAAATTCCCTTGATTTCAGGCTGAATTGGGATTTGTACTTTCCCCGTTTTACCGACTATTTTAAACTGTGGCGGCGGCTCAACAAGTGGGGCATCTGTAGCGACAAGCTCTACGAAAAGCTCAGGAGGCGTGCCACCAGCCGTTTTTCGGCAGGGTACAATGTGCTGATCCTGCTCGACAACTACCAGATGCAGTTTGCCAATGTGTCCTACGGCTACGATGTGCCATTGACATCAAAAACCAGCCTGAGTATCAACCATTTCGGCGCTGACCTCCTGATCCCCAGCATCGTGCCCAATTCCGATTTTGATACTTTGTTGAACGAGCAGCCTTTTTTGAAGCAAAGTTTCAGCAAGCAATTCATTACGGGTTTGCTTTTCAGGGATCTGAATTATGTCTATTCCGGCTCCTCGACGCTTAGGAATTCCTTCTGGTATTTCCGGGGCTATTTTGATGTTTCGGGCCTCGAAATGATGGGCATCAATGTGCTGTACAATGCCATTTCTGGCCAGTCGCCCGATCTGAAATTGTTCAATGTAGATTTTTCCCATTATGCAAAACTGGAAGTGGACGGCAGCCACCAATTCCGTTTTGGCCCCAACCGTTCTTTGGTGGCCCGTTTCAATACGGGCATCGTGCTTCCCTATTATCAATCGGAGGCCGTGCCGTATGTGAAACAGTTTTTCGTGGGCGGCCCCAACAGCATCAGGGGCTGGTACGCCAGGGCACTGGGGCCGGGCCTGTACCGTGACCCGCTAACCGACGATCCGAAAAACAGGAACTTGTTTTACCAATCGGGCGACATGAAAATCGAGTTTAACTTGGAATACCGCTTCCTGTTGTTGCGACCCTTTGGCCTGTTCAACCTCTATGGCGCTACTTACCTTGACATTGGCAATATCTGGACGGTGAAAAAAGACCCAAACCGCCCAGGCGCCGAGTTTAGCTTGAGCAGAACTACACAGGAAGGGCAAATCACCTCCGATTTGTTTCTAAGGGAAATGGCTATCGGCACTGGCTTCGGCACCCGCTGGGACTTTACCTATTTTGTGTTCAGGCTGGATTTTGGAACCCCTTTAAAAAACAACTATCCCGACCCCAATAGGAACAACACTTATTGGTACGACTATTCAAAATGGCAACTTCGGGACATTGTATTGAATATCGGTTTAGGGTATCCATTCTGAGGCAAAAACATGCTAATCAATGTTTGGCATGTTCATCATTCATCATTCATCGTTTATCGTTCACTTACTTATTTCCCCCACTTTATTTTGTTTAAATCCACGTTAGCCCCTATGAGTTCTACGGCACGTCTGGCCTTTCCGAGTGTTTGGACGTTGATTTTCACTTCCATGTGGCTGATTTTCACGGCTGTGCCATACGTGTCGAGCGGGGTGGCCATTACAGGTATGTTAAATTCATTGACATAGTCTTCATGTTCAAAATCATCGAGGTTCAAAACCAGCCTGCCGTCGCCGGTGATGATGATGCCCGCCAACGGCGAAATTTCGATGCCTTTTTCTTTGCACAATCGTTTGATGCCCATGATGGAGTCGTTCAGGCGGTTTTTGCTCACCACCAGCAGGACACCTTTTTGTTCATCAAAATTGTGGCTGCCGAGCAAGGAAGCGGCTACCACATTTTCCACGGTGTTGTTGAGGCCGGAAGGATTGTAGAGGATGCGGCCATTGATGGCCTGCCGGATGGTGTCCAACAGAGGGTATAGAAGCGTTTTTTCATAAGGCAAAATACCCAGCAGCGGGATGCCCCATTCGTCCAGTTTTTTTCCAACAAAATGGCGGACTTTTTCAATCTTGTCAGGCCTGACCTTATTGATGATGACCCCAGCTATTTGAACCCCTTTTTGTTGAAAAGGCGAAAGGCACAAATACAGTCGGTCAATCGTGTAGCCAACGCCGCCCTCCACTACAAGGATAACTGGGGCGTCGAGCAAATGCGCCACTTCTGCATTTGAAAGGCCCACGACGCCGCCCACGCCTGGGTGACCGGTGCCTTCGTAAATGACCATTTCGTACTCATTTTCAAGGATGTGTGCAGCCGTGATAATGCTCTTCCGAAAAGGGAATTTCGACGGGTTGTCAAGGAAAGCCTGGGTAGTGCCAGGGCCGAGGATGACCGGGCTGTGAACTTTAGCCACCAAGTTGAAGTGCATCATCGTTGAAAACAGCAGGGCGTCTTTGTCAACCTGGAGATTTTCCAAGTCAATTGCTTCCTGCCCAACAGGTTTGCAATAACCAACCCGGATGCCTGTTTTCCGAAAAGCCTCCACCAAGCCAAGGGTACAAGTGGTTTTACCGACATGTTGGTTGGTGGCAGCGACGTAAAGGCGTTTCGTCATTTCCAAATGGGTTTAAGTGCTGAAAAAGGTAAAAGTATTGAAATTCCCAGCAATTTGACAATGACGAAAATAAATGAAATGATTAGTACCCAGGCACGTTTTTACCCAGGATAATATCCCGCTTGCCTACCCAAACACCTGCCGCATTTTTTTGTACGGCCACAATGCCGTTGCCCCCCCTTTCCTGCATGTTGCTTCGGTACTTCTCGTTCAGTTTGGGGTCGTCGTCAAACACAAATTCATCAATCCAATACTCGGCTATCCCTGGTTCTTTTATGACTGGATGAATGTGCTGTTCGAAGGAAGTATTTGGATAGGAGGCCGGGCGGATGGTTCTGAACTTGTACTCGCCGTTTTTCCCTGTTTTCATCCAACCCCGAAGGTGGCCGTGCTGTTTGGAACAATCCGAAAAATTGGGCCCATCGCTGTAAAAGCCCTCCGCATCGGTGTGGTACACATATAATATAGTGTTGCTAGCGGGCGTCTTCCCATCTTTTTGAAAAATAGTCCCGCTGATTTCGAGCGCTTCGCCTACCTCCCCTTGGGGTGAAATTTGCGTTTCGTTCGTCAAATTTTCTGGCAAGCCCTCCTTCCAGGCATCACAACATTCGCATGGGCCGCCGACCTGGCGTTCCAATTTTGGGGTTTTTGAAACAGTTTTTTCTGATTCGGGATGATGTTGGCAGGCCGACTCGATGGTGGCCAACGCACAAAAGGCAAGGCAGAATAATAGTTTCATGACTTTTTAAGTGAAAGACAACTGTCAATTTAAGGGTTGCTTGTGGCGTTGCCTTTTCCAGCGCCGGTGCGACCACAGCCAATATTCGGGGGCATAGCGTATTTGCTGTTCCAATTTTTCGGCAAACAGTTGTGTAACGGTGGATTCAGCTACCTGTTTTGGCGATTGGCAAAGCAATTGGAATGTCACTTCGTATTGGCCTCTTTTCATTTTTTTTATTTCAAAAATAAAAACAGGGTAGCCCGTTCTGCTGGCGAGTTTTTCAGGGCCTGATAGGAAAGGTGTATCCTGGTTCAAAAAATTGACCCAATGGGCATTCCTGATGTTGGAAGGTGTTTGGTCGGCGATGAGCACGAAAATGCAAGGTTCATGACGATTTTCGACCACGGCCCTGCTGGCCTGTTTCATGCTCGTCAAATGCAAACCCCAGCGCTGCCGAAGCAGGTTTAGGTAAGCATCTATTTTTTTGTTTTTCAAGGGTTTATAAATGCCGATGACTTTGTGGTGTACGGCTAAGGGAAATGAAAGTACACCCCATTCCCAGTTTCCGAAGTGGCTTCCGAGCAGGATGGCGCTTTGTTTTTTTTCAAAAAGAGAATCAAAAATTTCCGGGTTGGTGTAAATAAAACGCTGCTGGAGTTCAGTTTTTGGAAGGGAAAGCCCCTTTACACTTTCGAGCAGTATGTCGCAAAAATGCCTGTAAAACCGCTTCGCTATGGCTTTTATTTCATTGGTGTTTTTTTGGGGGAATGAATGTTGCAGGTTTTTGAAAACAACCGAGAAACGATATTTGAACACATAAAAAAACAGTTGAAACAAGACATCTGAGAAAGCATATAAAAAACGTAAGGGCATTGCTCCAACAATGGCTGCTGCAAGTTTTACCAAAATAAGCATTGTCCTGTTCATCATTCTTTGGGAAAAAGCGGATTATTTATCACTATGTTTGCCAGAAACCTTGCAAAGCTATTCTAAAGATGTTTTCACGACGCAAATTTATGTCAAGGGCGGCCCTCAGCACCCTTTCTGCGGGCCTTGGCCTTAGCTCCATTCCTGCCTGTGCAGATAACCAATCCAAAACGAAGGTGCCATCAACGGCCACCTTGCCGTTGGCAATCTCCACCTGGGATTTTGGGAAAAAAGCCAATGCGGAAGCCTGGAAAATTCTCTCTGCTGGGGGGAAGGCTTTGGATGCTGTTGAAAATGGCGTAAAGGTCATCGAGGCAGACGAAAAAATCACTTCCGTTGGCTTCGGTGGCTTACCCGACCGTGACGGCAGGGTCGCCTTAGATGCCTGCATCATGGCACCGGACGGCAACTGCGGATCGGTTTGTTCTTTGGAGCATATCAAACACCCCATTTCAGTGGCCAGAAAAATCATGGAAGAAACGCCGCACATCATTCTGGTTTCCGAAGGTGCGCTGGAATTTGCCCTTGGCCAAGGCTTTCAAAAAGAAAACCTCCTGACCAAAAAGGCTCAAAAAGAATGGGAAGACTGGAAAAAACAGTCGAAGTATGAGCCGAAAATCAATGTAGAACTGCATGATACCATTGGCATGTTGACTATTGATAAAAACGGCGATATGGCCGGGGCTTGCACCACCAGTGGATTGGCCTTCAAAATGCGGGGCAGGGTGGGGGACTCGCCCATTATTGGCGCCGGTATGTATGTTGACAACGAAGTAGGCGGCGCAGCAGCTACTGGCCTGGGCGAGGCGGTGTTAAAAATGCTGGGTTCTTTTCTGATCGTTGAATTAATGCGGCAAGGAAGCAGCCCACAGGCAGCCTGCGAAGAAGCCATCCACCGAATCATTAAAAAACAAAAGGGCTTTAAAGATTTCCAGGTAGGCTTTATTGCAGCCAATAAACAGGGGGAGACTGGAGCTTTTAGCATCCAAAAGGGTTTTAATTATGCCCTTTATCAAGGTGAAAAAAATAAAGTACTGGATGCAGATTCGCACCTCAAAGTTTGAATCCCCTAAATTGAACAAAGTATTATTTTAACGCCTCAACCTTTCCCCCATTTCCCAAAATGACATCCCAACCGATTTTAATGGCATTATATTTTCATTAATAAGTATTCTTTACATTTAAAATACGAGCCCGTCCTTTTGGATGGTTCATTTTAACAAATTATCCCAAACATAGAGGAATGGATGTTCCAACACTAAGAGTCCTGATTGCTGACGATCACCAGATTTTTATAGAGGGGTTGAAAACGGTCTTGAAAAAAGCCGAGAATTTTGATTTTCAAATTGTAGGCGAGGCAGGCACCGGGAATGGCATCATCAAACTGGCCAGCGAAGTGGAGGCCGACCTGCTGCTGCTCGATATGAACCTGCCCGATATGGATGGCATGGAAGTCATTTCGCAACTAAAAGAAAAAGGTTCCACCCTGCTTATCATCACTTTGAGCATGTACGACGAATCGAAAATCGTGAAAGCGGCTTTCAAATCTGGAGCCGATGGGTACTTGCTCAAATCCAACAACATTTCGGAATTGTACGCCGCTATTGAAGCTGTGATGATGGGCAATACCTATCTGGGTGAAGGCTTGACGCTTACCAATCGCACAGGCACCCATACCCGTTTCATGCACGAAGGCAAGCTCAGTGTGGACTTTAGTGACCGTTTTGTAAAAAAGTTCAAACTGACCAAGCGGGAAATCGAGGTGCTGAAGCTGGTGGCCCTGGCCATGAGCAACAAGGAGATTGCCCGTGAACTCTATATCAGTGATCAGACTGTGAGCGTTCACCGTAAAAACATCATGCACAAAGTAGGCGTAAACAGTACTGCAAGCCTGATAAAGCTGGCCTACGAGCACAATTTGATTTGAAATAGATTTTTTTATAAAGTATTTTTCAACAATTGGCTGATTGGCATAATGGTTGAATTAAATATGAAAATTGCCCCTCATTTTCTTGTTAAGTGTAAAATACCCCTCATCGGGTATTATTGAAAGATTTGGTTGAGCGAAATTTGTAGTTGTAAGCGTTCCAGAATTCTTAATCAGGGTTTTGGAATCCGGCGGAAGTTTTTAATTTTGTCCCGTTAATAGAAATTTTTTTTCCCATGAACTACAAAAAGTACACTCCAATCCTTTCTACACTTTCCTATTCTCCTTTACTGTTTTCCTATTTTCCGGATTCAAGTTTGCTTTCTTGTAGTCTAACTGACCAGATCGCTTTTTTGCGACAGTAATATTCTTACTGCTCAAAAAATAGCGGCGCTGATTATTTGGCGGGTCTGTGTTATTTAGTTCATTGTCAGGCGGCAAGCCGATACTTACACTGATTCATGATCAAGCCTTGATGGCAATGCCCCGGCATTTCATCTAAGGCCCATCACACTATTAACAAATTATAATCACATGCTTACTTCGAATTTTACAAAAATGCCGCTTCGTTTCAGGGCATTATTACCAATTGTAATGCTATGGTTTGGCCATAGCTATGTCTCAGCGCAAACGATGGTTTGCAACGACAACGTACAAGTTTCCGTAGATGGTACCCCCAACCTTTGCCAGGCCATCATCTACGCCGACATGATCCTTGAAGGGACACCGACCCCCGGCCACGACTACAACATCACGATCAAAAAAGGACTTACCATTATTGCTTCTGGAGTTAACCAAGTTGCCGTCACCGATGCCAGCCAGCACTTTGGTGCCAACCTGGTGGCAACTATTACCGACCTTACTTCCAATAACTCTTGTTGGGGCAATATGCACATTGAAGACAAGTTGCCACCAGTTATTACTTGTTCCGATATCACGATCCAATGCTCGGCTGACATCAGCCAAGTGGGCCTGCCCACTGCTGTGGACAACTGCGATCCGGATCCTGAAATTCAGCTGACCAACGAAGTAGTGAACGCAGCCAATATTTGTTCAAATGGCTATGCGACTATTACCCGCAGTTATGTGGCAGTTGACAATTGGGCCAATGTCTCGGCAGCCTGTACACAAGTAATATACGTTCAGCGTCCAAATCAGGTGGATTTTCCAAATGACATTATTTGGTCTTGCGAGCAATATGGCGCTTATCCAAATATTACGGCCGCTACAGCTTTGCATCCGTACATTACGGATACAAAACCCGCCACAAGCCTTGTGATTGATGTCAATTTGAACCCTGATTGCGACGATAGCGATCAATCGTTCAACGACATAGTAAGCATCAACAGCACCAACGTCGCCAATGGCGGCAACGGCTGCCCCGGCAATGGCCTCGATGATGCTGATGTGCTACAACTGACTGGCTCAGGCATCGTGGCCAACGTGCAAGGCGAGCATTGTAAATATGTCAGTTCCAAGAATGATCAGATCCTTCAAACTTGTGGTGATTTGTTCAAAATCATCAGGACTTGGACAGTGCTCGATTGGTGTACGGGCGCTGTGGTCACCTCTGGCGTAGGTGGCGAGGACAATGTGCAAGTGATCAAGATTTTAGACGAGGTAAAACCATTCATCGAGCGTCCCCCATTTTCTGTTAGTGCCAATGTTCAGGGTGCGCAAGGATGCAAATCCCAGGATTTCCTTTTGCCTCCGACTGTATTGACTGACAACTGTACGGATGTTTATGTAAAAATCATCACGCCAGTGGGCGAAGCCATCTATTTGAGCGGTGGCAATGGAAATCAAGGCGGCCTAATCCCGCCCCCAGGTTTGCCTTTGGGTGTACACAATATAACTTATCAGGCCAACGATGGCTGCGGCAATCAAACTACCTTACTGGTTCCGGTGACGGTGGTTGACAACGTCGCCCCAGTGGCTGTTTGCGATGAAATAACGGATGTAAACCTTTCTACCGACGGAAGGGCTGTTGTTTTTGCCCAAACTTTTGACGATGGCAGCTACGATAACTGCTGCCTGGATCATTTTGAAGTGCGCAGGATGGAAGACCCCTGCAACGATGGCCACGATGACACCGTTTTTGGCCCCTCCGTTGTGTTTTGCTGCGAAGATGTAGGTGATACGGTGATGGTTGTTTTCAGTGCAGTTGATTGCTTTGGCAATGCCAATACTTGCATGGTAACAGCCATTGTCAATGACAAAATTCCACCTACACTTGTAACGTGCCCGCCAAACAAACGCATCACTTGTGATTGGTATGGCAACAATTTGGAAATTCCGCTGAACAACCTGGCACCTGATCAAGTGGCACAAAGTGAATATCTCGACTCCTATTTTGGAGTGGCTACTTTTTATGACAACTGTGATTTCGAGTTGATTAGGACTACCAATATCAACCTGGATCAATGCCTGGAAGGTGTTATTACCCGCAATTTCAAAGCGGTGGATGATAAGGGCAACCAGTCGGCTGGAAATGGCTGTACACAACAAATTTTTGTGGACCACGTGTCCGATTGGGTGGTGGAATTCCCTGCCGATATTACCGTAAACTGCGGCACGACCGTTCCTGACTTTGGCGACCCCGAGATTTTCTTTGAAACCTGCGAATTGGTTGCCATTTCTTATGACGATATAGTTTACACCGTCGTGCCTGATGCCTGCTACAAAATCGTGCGCAAGTGGACGATCATCAACTGGTGCGTGGTAGGTGGAAACATTGACCAGGAGGTAATCGAAGCACCAGAAAATCAGCTGGGCCTATCCTTCCCGCTTTGCGATTTGGACGGTGACGGCGACTGCGACAACCGCACCTTCCGTGACAGTTGGAACGCAACTTCAAAACCCAACTCGGCCATTGCCAACCAGATAACCAATCCTGATACCGACCTGGACAGCGACCCGTGGGATGGCTACATCGCTTACGACCAAGTCATCAAGGTGATTGATACGGTTGACCCTGTTTTTGTGGATTGCCAAGTGCCTGATGTTTGTATTACTGGAAATACTTGCACAACAGGTTTGCAATTACCCATTCCGGATATCAGTGAGTGCAGCCCATTTTATAGCATAAAAGCTGAAATCAAATTCGGCAGCACCTGGACAAATGCAGGTACAGTACAAATTGAAAGCGGTTCGCCTGTAAATGGTTTCACCGTGTTTCCGAACGTAGGCCCTGGTACTTATGATGTCAGATATACAGCCCAAGACAATTGCAACAACCAGACAGCTTGTGAAACCACCGTTAGTGTAAGGGATTGCAAAAAGCCTACACCATATTGCAAAAGCGGCCTTATCATAGAATTGATGGTAATTAATCCTGCCATGGTTCAAACATGGGCTTCCGACTTCAATGCTGGTAGCTTTGACAACTGCCCAGGCGGCTTGAAATACTCCTTCTCCGCAAACGTAGCCGACTCTGGCAGGGTCTATACCTGCGCTGACCTTGGCCAACAACCTGTGGAAATGTGGGTAACGGATGCGGCTGGCAATCAGGACTACTGTGTGACCAACGTGACGATACAGGCCAACATGAACCAGTGTAGCGGAGACGACACGCTGTCTGTGAACGTTGGCGGTGCAATTGCTAATGAGGATAATGAATCTGTGGAAGGCGTAAACGTGGATATGAGCGGCCAAAGCAGCGCCTCAGTTTTGACAGGGAATAATGGCATGTTCAATTTTGCGGCTATCCCGCTTGGGAACGACGTAACAGTTACTCCTTCCAAGGATGACGACATGATGAACGGCGTCACTACTTACGACCTCGTCCTTATCAGCAAGCACATCCTGGGTGTCCAACAACTGGATTCTCCTTATAAGATTATTGCTGCGGATGCAAACCATTCGAACACCGTTACTACGCTGGATTTGGTAGAACTCAGGAAACTGATCCTCCAGATTTCGGGCGATTTGGCCAATAATACTTCCTGGCGATTTGTGGAAAAACAATATGTGTTCCCACAGCCTGCCAATCCTTGGTTTGAAACCTTCCCGGAAGCTATCAGCATCAACAATATCGCCGATGACTTGCTGGATGCAAATTTTGTGGCAGTAAAAATTGGTGATGTGAACGGCAGTGCCGCTGCCAATATCGCCGCAGGCAACGAAGAGCGCAATGCTAAAGGGACGTTCAATATCATAGCAGAAGATCGGTTGTTAAACACCGGTGAGGAGGTAACTGTATCCTTCAAAGCTGCCGACATGGCACTTTTGGGTTACCAATTTACCTTGAACTTCGACAAGCAGTCCTTGAAACTAAGGGAAGTGCTGCCAGGCGTGGCACAAGAAGACAACTTTGGCTTTGCCTTGCTGGAAAACGGAGCCATCACCACCAGTTGGAATGGCGACGCCAATACGGCCAACAGTGAGTTGTTCAGTCTGGTGTTCCAAGTTCAGGAGAATGGAAAATTGAGCGACATGATTGGCATCAATTCCCGCATTATAAGCGCAGAAGCTTATGATTTGGAAAGCGAAATGTTGAATGTGCAGCTCAATTTCAAAGGAAATAGGAACACCGATTTTGAATTGTACCAAAACACGCCCAACCCTTTCAAGGGCCAAACGGTGATTGGTTTTGACCTGCCAGAAAGCGGAAAGGCAAAATTGACTATCACGGATATTTCAGGAAAAGTGCTGAACGTGGTGGAGCGTGAATTTGCCAAAGGCTACAACGAGCTTGTTTTTAACAGCAACGAATTGCCTTCGCACGGCGTGTTGTACTATGCTTTGGAGACGAAGTCCGGTACAGCCACCCGCAAAATGATAGTGATTGAATAATGGATAGAATAACTTGGTTGTTGGCGGATCGGATCCCAATGGTTTGGCCTGCCAACAGCCAAGTTTTCAACATCTTCAATTTTGGCAAACTACTTGCTTAACTTTTGGATATGAAAAAATTAAATACGTTATCCCTTCTTTTAGCATGTTTTCTGACGGCTAATTTAACTGCCCAACAGGTCACTGTTAAATCAGAAGACATGACGGTGCAGCCACAGGAAACTTTTATCATGGAAATAAAAGTTGACGATTTTGACGATGTGGTTGCTGCCCAGTTTGCCTTGTTTTGGGATAGCACCGTTTTGGAATACATCAGTGTGCAGGACTGGGGTTTGCCAGATATATCCACTTCTGGCAATTTTAACCTGATGAACGCATCGGGCGGCAAAATTCGCTTCTACTGGGAAGATGTTTTGGCTGCCGGGGTTTCCGTTGATGATATGGCCACTATTTTTTCGATAAAATTTAAAGCGATTGGGCCACTCTATTCAAGTTCATCGGTACAAATTGCTGCTGACACTGCTTCAACTTCCACCTTTTTCCCAATTGAAATTGCATCCAATAATGGGGAACTGGAAGTTGAAATCCAGAACGGCACGGTACTGGTTGGCGGGCCAAATGCCAGCACAGAAACTGAAACAATTGATTTTACTTTGTACCAAAACAGCCCCAACCCTTTCACAGAAATTACTTACATCAATTTTGACCTCAAATCTTCTACTCAGGCTCAATTGAGCATATTTGACAATACAGGCAAAGTGGTTTTAGAACAAAACGCTATGTTTGCCGCCGGAAGAAACTCCATCCCCGTTAAAAGGGATATTTTCCAAAGTTCCGGTGCTTACTTTTTTACCCTCAAAACTGAAAAAGCTACTGCTACAAGGCAGTTGATTGCGCATTAAATTTTTAGATTTTGGATCTTAGATGTTGGTAGTTCGATAACCGTGTTTAGTATTTTCTACGCATCTAATATCAAATGTCAAGCATCCATTGTCCAAAATCCATAACCATGGACGAGCACTGTAACTGATTACTTTTTAACCAATTATCGTCCCAATTCCGAACATATGAAACGACCGATTACCAATCTTGTCATTGGCTGTCTTCTGTTTTTTGTATCACAACTCACAGCACAGCCAGTCTCCTTTACCCTTACTCCACAAACGGTTAACGGCAATCCGGGGGATATGATCTCGGTGGACGTTGTTGTTACCAATTTCAACAACATCCTCAGTTTTCAGTATTCTATGAACTGGGATCCTGCCGTTGTGCAGTTTGTTTCCATCACTGATCTTTCCGCTCAGTTGCCGGGTTTTACCTCAGCCAATTTTGGAACAAACAACGCTGGAAACGGCGTCATTACTACTTCATGGCTCGATCCTGATGTAACAGGGGTTTCCCTGCCCAATGGTACAAATCTCTACCAGCTCAACTTTTCTGTTTTGAGCACCAATGAGACGACCATTTCGTTTGGCAACACTCCTACACCGATTGAATTTGTAAACGGTGGTGGCAACACCGTCAACTTTACGCCAGGCAACGCCATCGTCAATGAAGGCGGAGGCAATGGCGGCGGAGGTGGCGGCGACCTTGTCATTTCAGGTGAAACCCTGACCGCTGCTTCTGGTTCCAACGTCTGCGTGGCTGTGACCGCCGAAAACTTTGAGGACGTCGTCAGTATGCAGTTTAGCATCAACTACAATACTGCGATTCTGACTTACACGGGTGTTCAGAGTTTTGGTTTGCCGGGGCTTACCGCAGGTAATTTCAATTCCCAGCCTGCCAACAGTTCTATAAGTGTATCATGGGACGACCCCAACTCAACTGGTGTGACTGTTCCGGACGGCACAACACTTTTTGAAGTCTGCTTTAACGTAATTGGTACGAACGGCCAATCGAGCAGCGTGTCATTTACTGGTAACCCAACTTCCATCGAAATTATTGATGGCAACAGTGCCAACGTTCCCCATACGTTTGAAAATGGCTCTGTGGCTGTGAGCGGTGGCACGCCACCACCAGTGCAGGGCTTTGCGCTGATAGCGTCGGATGAAACTGTCAGCCCTGGTGGGACTTTCTGCATGGATGTAACCTCCAATGATTTCAACAATATCATTTCCATGCAATTCAGCATGGGCTGGGAAGAATCGCTGTTTGAATATACAGGTGTCCAAAACTTTGGGCTTCCCGGCCTTTCTGGCGGTAATTTTGGTTCAACCCAGGTTAACAATGGTGTACTGACCTTTTCCTGGGACGACCCCAATTCCTTGGGTGTAACTGTTCCCAATGGTACTGTTTTATTTCAAGTCTGTTTTGAAGCCATTGGCCCAATGAACTGCAACAGCAGTTCGCAATTTTTCTTCGGTGGCACACCGCTGCTGATAGAAGTGGTCAATGGAAATGGCCAGAACGTGACTTGGCAAGGCGTCCCCGGCGACCTGACGATATGCAACGGGCCGCCGCCTGCCTCGGTAACTTTTATCGGTTCGCAGGAAACGGCAGGCAATGGTAGCCAGGTATGCGTGGATGTCTCTGTGGAGAATTTCACCTGCATCGTCAGTGCCCAGTTTTCAATACATTACAATACCTCCGTGTTGCAATATACCTCCGTTCAAGGCTTTGGCTTGCCGGGCCTTGTCCCAGGTAATTTTAATGCGCAGCCTGCCAACGGCGTCATCTTATTTTCCTGGGATGACCCCAACTCCACTGGGGTGACAGTGACCGATGGCAGCGTTATTTTTCAAGTATGTTTTAATGTAATAGGGTCTCAAGGCCAAACAAGTAACATCACATTCGACGGCAACCCAACTTCAGTGGAAGTCGTAAACTGCAACAACCAAACCCTGACACCAAATTTCACCAGTGGCTTAGTGACCGTGGGCAATCCCTGCCCTGGCCCAGTGGTGATAGCCGCCAACCCCATCATTACTCATGTCACATGTCATAATGGTGGCAATGGTACAATTGATATTACAGTGACGGGCGGAAATGGCAGTTTTACCTATAAATGGACAGACGAAGACGGTGTCGTGGTAGGTATGAACTCGGATTTGACAGGAGTCGGTGCGGGTACCTATACCATCATGGTGACCAGTTGCAATGGCGCACAAACCGCCACTGCCACCTACACCATTTCACAGCCTGAAACCCCGCTGAACGTGCAGTTTCAAGTCATGAACGTGGCATGTTTTGGTGAAATGACAGGAACCATTGACTTGACGGTAACGGGCGGCACATTTTCAACTGCCAACTGCAACGGATATACCTACAAATGGAGCGACAATGCTTCCATCACCACCCAAGACAGGAGCGGTTTGGCACCAGGCGCCTACACCGTTACTGTGACAGATTGCAATGGCTGCCAAGACATTAAGACCATCAATATCGCTGGCCCGCCATCGGCACTGAATGCCACTTTTACCCAAACCAATGTGACCTGCTTCGGGCAGTGCAATGGTTCTATCACGGTGAATGCTACGGGCGGTGTTGCACCATACATGTATAAGTTGAACAACGGCCAGTTTGTCAACAATGCTACTTTCCCCAACCTCTGTGCTGGTACTTATACCATTATGGTTAAAGATGGGCTTGGTTGTACAAAATCCTTCAATACTACGGTGGGTACACCGCAGCCTATTGCTTATACAGCCACCGTCAACCAAGCCACCAACGGCTGCAACGGTTCAATTACAAATAGTAATACGACAGGCGGCGTTCCGCCCTATACTTATCTCTGGACCAACGGTGCGACCACACCAGTTCCTCCTGGCATGGGTCTTTGTGCTGGCGACTACACTGTCACCGTGACAGATGCCAACCAGTGTACTAAGACTTTTACTTTTACCATAATATCCCCAATGACGGTTACCGTTTCCGATACAAAAAATGCTTGTTTCGGAGTATGCGATGGTTCTATAAGCTTGAACGTCGTAGGAGGGAGCAATCCTACTTATCAGTGGTCGCCTGCCATTACCGGCAATCCCGAAGACCCAACTGGCTTGTGCGCAGGTACTTACAATGTAACTGTCACCAGTACGGACGGCCAAACGAAAACCGTTACTGGCATCCAAATCACACAGGCATCTTCACCTATTCAGATTAATACTATTCTGAATCAAGGAGTGTCATCGCCCACGGCATTTGATGGGGCACTGACGGTGAACGCCACGGGCAGTTTTGGAGGATTTACTTACTCGTGGAACGCTGGTAGCGGGCCTTCCCTTACCAATTTGCCAGTCGGCAGTTACACTGTAACTGTTACAGACTCAGAGACTTGTACAAATACAAAAACGGAGGAAATTGTCTATGATCCGAGTGCTTTGACTTTGATCTTGACCACTACCAATTCTTGTCTTAGTCCTGCAAACGGTACTTTGTCCATTAATGTAAATGGTGGAATTGGCCCTTATGACTTGGTTGTCACTGGTCCAGGTTACAATGAAACCTTTGAAGATGTAGCAAATGGCATTTTTACCATAGAAGATCTGCCCGCCGGAACCTACACGGTAGTGGCTACAGATAGTGCTCCGGGTACCTTCCAGCAGACAATTACTAAATCGAAAGATGTGCTGGAAACGGTTATGGCCATTGACCCAATCGCTATTTTCCCATCAACAAATGGAAATAGCAATGGTAAAATAGATGTTACTCCGAGCGGTGGTTCGCAGCCTTACACCTACACTTGGAACAATGGTTCTTTCGCTCAGGATCCCAACAACCTGGAAGAAGGTTGCTACCAACTGACAATGGGAGAGGCCAGCGGTTGCTACCAGGTTTTTCCTGAAATATGCGTCTTTGATTTCAGCGCAAGCAGCGTTACCGATAAACCGGAATGTTCTGATGATTTTGGTTCTATCACCGTGACGCCGTCCAGTCTTGAAAATGCGCCTTTTACTTACCTGTGGACCAGCAATGGCCAGCCCATTGGAACAGGCGATTCAATCTTGGCCGATGTGGCTCCTGGCACTTATACGGTGAAAATAACGGACGCATTAGGTGTTTCCATTACCCAAATGTTTACGCTCACTGCGAATTCCAATTTGACAGGCGATGTTATTGCAACCAGCAATTTCAACGGTTTCAACATCCGCTGCTTCAGTGGCACGAGCGGAACTGCTATGGCAACTGCTCAAAACGGCTTTGGAGATACCTACTCTTATTTGTGGAGCAATGGTGCCACTGAGCAATCTGTGTCAGGCTTGTCTGCTGGGCTTGCGAAAGTTACCATCACAGATGGAATTGGCTGTTCTGTAGTTGACTCTGTTGACTTGTTTCAACCTACCCAACTGACTGTCGAAACCGAATCTGATAGGAACGGCTGTACCGAAGATGCTGGCCTCTCTACTGCCAGTGTGTTTGGAGGGGTTCAGCCTTACAGCTATTTGTGGAATGATCCGCTGAAACAAACAGGCAAAACGGCTACTTTCCTCGAAGGCGGCACCTATCAAGTGAATGTCAATGATGGAAATGGATGCACAGCTATCGGCACTTCTGAAGTAGCTGAATATGTTCCCTTGGAATTAGAAGTGCTCTCCGAACCCGACGAAGGAGGCCCCAGCGGCAAGGCCATCGTACTGGTTGTTTCCGGCACCGGGCCTTTTGAGTACCAGTGGCAAAACTACCCAACGGAGGCAGACAGCGTTTTGTCAGAACTGCTCCCAGGTACCTACATGGTGGTGGTGACAGATGCCAATGAATGCCAGGAATTCAAAAGTATAGAAGTACGTGATGCTACCCAGTGCGGCGAAGTGCTTACGCTTATTACGCCAGAAGGGGATGGTTACAACGAGTTCTTTGAAATTGCCTGCCTTTCCCGTTTCAGCGACAACACCCTGGAGATTTACAACCGCTGGGGGCAGTTGGTGCGTGAATACGACAACTACAACGAAGGCGACCTTTGGAACGGTACTGACAACCGGGGCAATTCGGTGGACGATGGCGTTTATTTCTACGTCTTCGACTACCTCGATCCTGTAGCCAATCAGCGGATTACGAAAAAAGGCAGCGTCACCGTTCTTCGTAAATAAGGATTAAGAAGAACTATGAATGATGAATCGGCCGCTTTGTTCATCATTCATCATTCATAGTTCATCGTTAAAAAAAACTTTCCAATCACCGGTTAAATCCATGAGCATGAAAAAGTTTCTCTTACTCATAACTTCCCTTTTCATCCTACAGGCCGCCCAATCGCAAGAGCAGTCGGCAGTTTTTTCCCATTATTTCATCAGCCCCATTTTGATAAACCCGGCTTATGCAGGTTTCAACGAAACGCACCAGTTGCAGATGAACCTGCGCAGCCAATGGACGGGTTTCCCGGAATCCCCCAAATCCTATGCTATTGGCTACAATGGCCCATTGGGCAAACTGCTGGGCGGCGGCGTCAACCTGATGACTGAAAAATTGGGCAATGTCTCCAACCTGCGCTTTCAAGGAAACGTGGCATTCCGTTTTAACTTAAAAGATGTAAAGCTGGCATCAGGTTTTGCAGTGGAAGGCCATACCATGAAAGTGGCCAATTCTGTTAGTGAAAACACTTCGTACAACCCGAACGACCCTATTGGTAATGCTGCCTTGGATGGTATCAATTCCATCAATGTGGCGCTTGGTTTTTGGGGTCAAATCAAATCGAACACCAATGTCGGCTTGACTTTCAACAACATCAGGGTACAGCGGACAGGCGACGATGCCACTGGTAGTTCGGAGGGCTCGTTCAAATATATAACGATGTTCGTTGACCATACCTTCGACATCGAGGAGCTGAACTTCAAGTTTCAGCCAAGCATGTTGATCCAAAGTATTTATGGAAAACCCTTCCAGACGGATTTTAACGTAAAAGGCTCATTTATAGACGATAAGCTGATCGCTGGGGTATCGTACCGGGCTGGCTTGGGCGGCGCAGTTGGCTTGCTTTTGGGTACCAATATTGACGTTTTCCGCTTGTACTATAGCTATGATGTTTCTTTCCAAAACATCCAGCAATACAACGGTGGCACCCATGAAGTTACCATCGCATTCGACTTTAAAAGCGGCCGCAAGAAGTTCGACCGCACCCCGATGAATTAGGATTGGAAAATTGGTGATGTCAATTTTGATTTAAGATTTACGAATGACGATTTACGATTGGGCTCACCTCCTGGTCGTCAATCAAAAAAACATAAACACATGCTGTTCTTCAAAAGCAGACGTGCAAGAATAGATGTCCTTTAACAATTGGTTTTTGGGATAGCTCCTCCCAGTAACGTCTGGGAGGGGCTACTTTTTTAAGTGAACGATGAAGGTTATGTAGTTCATCAATTGACGTTTTACGCCTGGAGTACCTGGTCGTCAATCAAAAAAACATAAACACATGCTGCTCTTCAAAAGCAGTCATGCAAGAATAGATGTCCTTTAACAATTGGTTTTTGGGATAGCTCCTCCCAGTAATGTCTGGGAGGGGCTACTTTTTTAGGTGAACGATGAACTATGAATGATGAACGATGAACGTCACGTAGTTCATCGTTCATCGTTCATCGTTCATCATTGTTCTACTTGCACCAATTTACCGGTTACCTTGTCCTTCAATAACAGCTTTTTAGAGCCGTCGGGCATCACTTCTTCTTTCAACAGCCAGTGTTTTTTGTCGTATTCCACCTCTTTTTGCACCTGTACGGCCTCGTCGGGCAAGCCACGCCATTCCTTCAGTTTGATGGGTTCCCACTTTTTGGATTTGGCGGAGCGGTAACAGGCGTCCATGATTTCATTCACCACATAGCCATCATAAAAAGTTTCAACGGGCTGCTTGCCCGCCTCCATTGAGTTTAGCATATCGGCGAACATGTGGTTGTAGCCCAGATCGTTCGTTTCGTCTCCTACGGGGAAGAGCCAACCGCTGGCGGATTCAGCTTTTTCAGCCACATAGCCGCTCTTGCCGGGTGCGGTGAACATTTCAAAACCAGTGCGCAGAAAGTTGTTCAACCAAATCGTGCCGTCCGTGCCCATCACTTCGTCCCGTAAATCCATGCCGCCCCGGAATGCCCACGATACTTCAAATTGGCCGATGGCCCCATTCGCATATTTCACCAAACCGATGGCGTGGTCTTCCGCATCAATGGGCTTCACCTGCGTATCGGCCCAGCAAATCACCTCCACCGGGCGCACATTTTTCCCAATAAAACTGCGTGCAATCTCAATGCAATGGCAGCCGAGGTCAACGAGCGCCCCGCCGCCGGCCAGTTCTTTGTCCCAAAACCAAGGGCTGTGCGGGCCGGGGTGGGTTTCCCTCGATTTTGCCCAAAGCACCCTACCGATGGCCCCATTTTTCACGCTGTCAATGGCCTTTAAATTTTTCGGCGTGTAAACGAGGTCTTCCAGATAGCCAGCGAAAACGCCTGCTTTTTCAACTGCTTTTACCATTTCCCAGGCTTCCTTGCCAGTGCGGGCGAGGGGCTTGGTACACATGATGGCCTTGCCTGCCTTGGCGGCGGCCACGGCTGCTTCCAGGTGTTGGTTGTTGCGGAGGCCGATGCACACGATTTCTACTTCGGGATGGTTGACGGCTTCGTGCAAGTCGTTGGTCCAGTGCGGGATTTTGTGTTTTTGCGCAAATGGTTCTGCCCGCTCCGGGGTGGAAGAATAGGCCATGATGACCTGGTCACGGCTGCGCTGGCCGTGCAGGGCGGAGATGTAAAAATCGGCGATAAAGCCTGTGCCGAGCATTGCTATTTTTGCCATAAGGATAGCTTGTTTTGTGGCCCACTGCGTTTGCCGTAAAGAAAAAAACGGCAAATTCAATGGGATCGAGTTTAAGTTTCAAGTGGGGCTGAAATTACAAATTGGCACAAAACCCAAGCGATTTTGTTGGAAAAAATCAATCTTCGCCACATGAGTGTGCGTGAAAGTCTTCAGTCTTCAGTCTTCAGTCTTCAGTCATCAGAAGGGCTACGGCCTATTTCTGCGGTCATTATTACGCACAATGTGGCGGGCACTATCAGGCCGTGTTTGGAGGCATTGCTTAAAGTTTGTGGTGAAATACTGGTGCTGGACAGCTTCAGCGACGACGGCACAGTGGAAATTTGTAAAGAGATGGGCGTCAGGTTGGAGCCGCAGGAATGGTTGGGTTATTCCAAAACCAAAAACCTTGGCAATGAAATGGCCCGCTACGACTGGATTTTGTCCATTGACGCCGACGAGGTACTGAGCGAGGAACTGATCGCTGTTTTAAACCAATTAATCCCAGAAGCGGGCAGGGTGTATGCATTGGATCGATTGACAAATTTTTGCGGCACCTGGATTAAGCACTGCGGTTGGTACCCCGACTGGAAAGTGCGCTTGTTTAACCGTAAGCAGGTGAGTTGGCAAGGCGATTTTGTGCATGAAACCTTGTTAATACCCGCTGATTTTCAGGAAGTTAAATTGAAAGGGAAACTCTTTCATTATTCCTACAAAGACAGTGAGGATCACCTCCGCCGCATCGAAAAATACGCCCGACTCGCCGCCCAGGAACAGTACAGCAAGGGCAAAAAAGCCACTTTTGCGAAGCGCTGGCTTTCGCCGGTCGCCCGTTTTTTCAAAACCTATTTTTTAAAAATGGGCTTTCTTGACGGCAAAGCTGGCTGGCTGATCAGCACCCGCAGCGCCTACATGGTGCGTTTGCGCTACCGCATTTTGCAATCCTTATGGAAAAATGGCCCAACGCCTAAATGACCCTGTGACCAATGCCCAGCAAGCACAAATTAATAAAATACGCCCAGTGGCCCATCGCCCTTCTTTTCATTGCCCTCACCATTGGGCTTGGTTTTTTTACCCAACAACATGAATTTTTAAAAATCATCGCCTTCTATATTCCCCATTTTATCCTCTATTTATTGGTTTCTTCGGGAGGTTCATCGTTTATCGTTCATCGTTCATCGTTGCATTTCTGGCTCGCCCTCGCCATCCTGCTCCGCCTACTGCTTGTGTTTTCCCTGCCCAATCTCAGCAACGATGTTTATCGTTTTATTTGGGACGGGAGGCTGCTCATACAGGGCTACAATCCGTTTGACCATTTGCCATTGTATTATTTGGAAAACAACATTGCCGTGGAAGGCATCAACAGGGAGTTGTTTGAGGCATTTGGCGCAAAAAACACCTATACCAGCTATCCGCCCATTGCGCAGGCGCAGTTCGCCACAGCCTGTTGGCTGTTCCCCAATGATGTTTACTGGAGTTCGGTGGTGATGAAGCTGTGGCTGTTAGTATTTGAAATAGGCTCCATTTTTTTATTGCTAAAATTGTTGCGGCGCTTCAGAATGCCCGAAAAAAACGTGCTGCTTTATGCCCTCAACCCATTGATTATCATTGAAATAACGGGCAACTTGCACTTTGAGGGCGCTATGATTTTTTTCCTCTTGCTCGCCCTGTGGCTCCTAACTGCGGGCTGCGGACTGCGGACTGCAAACTGCCTTTTCCTCTCTTCCGCTGCCTTTGCTTTTTCTATTTGTTCCAAATTGTTGACCCTGCTCTTTTTGCCTTTTTTGATAAAGGCACTGGGCTGGAAAAAAAGCCTGGCCTATTTTACCCTTGCCGGTCTTGTCACCGTCCTGCTTTTTTTACCAATCGTGAATGCGTCATTCTTGTCCAATTTCGGCAACAGCCTCGGCCTCTATTTTCAAAAACTGGAGTACAATGCCAGTGTGTATTACCTGCTCCGCTGGATGGGTTTCAAGATTTGGGGCTACAACCAGATAGCATTGTTTGGGCCACTGTTGGGCGGGGTGGCCATGTTTGGCATTTTGTGGATGGCGCTTGGTAGCACAGCCTTTAGGCTGTCCCGTTGTGCGCCGTTTACGGCGAACGGCATGAATGCCGTACAACGGGACAGCCTAAAGGCTGTGCTACCGGGGCATTGGCTATTCGCCATTTGCCTTTATTTAATTTGTACAACAACCCTGCACCCCTGGTACTTGGCACTTCCCGTCGTACTTTGTGTTTTTACAAAATGGCGTTTTCCCATCGTTTGGTCGGGCATGGTGTTTTTGACCTACATCAACTACAGCTACGACCCCTATCACGAAAACCTGTGGATAGTGGCCCTGGAATATGCCGTTGTTTTTATTTGGTTGATATGGGAATGGAAAACATGCAAGCAAAAGCCAGCCTAAAAAAATCCTTCTTTTATCTTCGCCCATCATGCACGTCTGCCGATTGGCAGACATCAACCCAAAACCCGCTATGCCCAACATCCTAACCGACCTGCAAACCGCCAAGGCCAACGGACAAAAGAAGTTCGTGGTACTGATAGACCCTGACAAAGTACGCCTGGGAAACATGGACAAAGTGCTCGACCATGCCGTGAAAGCCAATGTGGACTACTTTTTCATCGGCGGCAGCCTCATCGTCAACAACATGCTCGACCAGTGCCTGCTGGCGATCAAAGAACGTTGCCACATCCCGATGATCCTGTTCCCCGGCAACTCGTTGCAACTGAGTTGGAAGGCCGACGCCATCCTGTTCCTGTCGCTCATTTCTGGCCGAAATGCCGACTTGCTCATTGGCAACCACGTCATCGCAGCGCCATACCTGAAGCTCAGCCCACTGGAAATATTACCCACGGGCTACATGCTCATTGACGGCGGCGCACCTACCTCCGTTTTGTATATGAGCAATACCCGCCCCATTCCCACCCACAAGGAGGACATCGCCGTCTGCACGGCAATGGCAGGCGAAATGTTGGGCCTGCGCTTGCTCTACATGGATGCTGGCAGTGGGGCACTAAAACCTATCAGCGAAGACATCATCGAATCGGTGAGCGGGGCGATTACCATTCCGCTCATCGTGGGCGGCGGCATTCGCACGCCTGAAAAAGCGGCGGCCAATGTCAAGGCTGGTGCCGACGTTGTGGTGGTGGGAAATGCCATCGAAAAAGACCCGGATTTGCTTTTGGATATGGCTGCGGCGGTACACGATGGGCAGGGGAGGTGATTTTTCCTCCATTTGACCAAAAAAATAAAGAATAAAAATGCAAGCAATGCTGAGCAAAAACATACTTCGGGCGGCCATTTTGCTGGTGGTTTTTGCCATCGGCATATTCGTGGCCCGTTGGTTTTATAAAAAATCGGAAGCCGTGGAAAAGCAAGAGGCCACGGTGCTGTTGGAACGGATTCAAGAGGTGGCCAAACTGGTGACGGTGGAAGGCTACTTTTCGGAAATCTATGATTATCAGGACTATTATGGCTACGACTTTGGCATTTTTAGGAAAAAAGCGCTCATCCGGGTGAAGGCCAAGGTGTCCTTTGGTTTTGATTTGGATAAAATGCAAATTCAGACCTTGCCAGAACAAAAAACCATCCTCATCAGCGGCATCCCTGACCCTGAACTGCTGTCCATTGATCACGACATAGACTACTACGACATCCAAGAGGGGATCTTCAACTCCTTTTCCACGGAAGACTACAACAAGCTGAACGCCAACGCCAAAAATTTTATCAAGGAAAAAGCCCTGGAAAGCGACCTGCACACCAAAGCCCTGGAGCAACGCCACCATTTATTTGAAATGATGAAACTGCTCGTGGAAGGGGCGGGGTGGAGGTTGGAAATGGAGGGGAGGCAGGAGGAGCAGATACAGCAGTAACCCCAAACTTGTTTCGGGAGGCATAAGATAGCCAAGAATTGGGTTGCCATAATTTCAAAAAGGTAGCCTGCGAAACAAAATGCCGCTTTTTCCTTGGAAGGAAAGAAAAAAAGCTATTTTTGGCCGGTTTATGCCAAACAGATCAAACCTAATCAATTGATTTTCAAACAAAACGAACTTGCCGAGCTTTACCTGGATATTTGTTTCGCAGGTTTGCAATTAAACTAAAAACTAACTCATGGATGCAGCAATTGGATTACTGATTTTTGGATGGTTGTTTGTTCTCATTTGGGTGCCGCTGGTGGTCTTGTCGCAGCGGAAAGTACACCCAAAAGCGCTGTTCACGCTGTTTTTTACGGAAATGTGGGAGCGCTTTTCTTTCTATGGTATGCGTGCCTTCCTCGTGCTTTATATGACGGGTGTGCTCTTCAAGCAAATGGCGCAAGGAGAAGCGGATGCAAGGGCCTACGGTATTTATGGCGCATTCAATGCCTTGTTGTACGCCGCCCCGGTGATTGGTGGTATGGTGGCCGATAAGATTTTGGGTTTCCGGCGCACTATCCTGTTGGGAGGGGTGTGCATGGCTTTGGCGCAGTTTATTTTGGCAGGGAATGCCGCTTTTGTGGGCAGCGAAATACTTTTCTTTGTTGGCCTTGGCCTCTTGGCCGTTGGCAATGGATTTTTCAAGCCCAATATTTCCAGCTTTTTGGGAACATTCTACGATAAAAACGACCCACGCAAAGACGGCGCATTTACCATATTTTATATGGGCATCAATATCGGAGCTTTCCTTGCTCCCATCACTTGTGCGTTTTTGGCACAAAGGGTGGACTGGTCACTTGGCTTCCTGGCAGCGGGTATCGGTATGGTGCTTGGTTTGGTCGTTTTTTGGAACAACATGTCCAAATATGAAGACCAGGGCAATCCACCTAATCCTGCTGCGTTGAAAAAAGCCTTCTTTGCTGGCCTCAATCAACAGTCAACTATCATAGTTGCTTCACTTGTAGCCATTCCGATTTTTGCCCTGCTGATTGACATGGAGCAAATCACCAACTACATTCTGATATTTGGTGGATTAGGGGTTTTGGGTTACATTGTTTATGGTGCTTTGACAATGGAAAACAGGGAAGACGGACAGCGTTTGCTTGTCTTTTTCTTCTTGTTTTTCTTCCATATGATTTTCTGGACACTATTTGAACAGGCGGGCGGTTCCTTAACGGTACTTGCTGATAGGTATGTGAACCGTCAAGGATTAACGGCTGGTCAGTTGCAGGCGGTCAATCCATTGTTCATCATGCTGCTGGCGCCCGTATTTTCCTGGATTTGGTTAAAACTTGCCAAGGCAAAGAAGGAGCCACGCACGCCGATGAAGTTCTTTTACGGCCTCCTGCAAATGGCGCTCGGATACTTTATCATCGTTTGGGGTGCCAAAGCGGCCCTTCCCTCTTTGGTCGGCTTGGCCGCAGATGCCGAGGTTCCGGTCGGCTCGCTTATCCCATTGGTATTTATCATTGGTATGTACCTGTTCCATACCACAGGCGAGTTGAGTATTTCTCCGGTGGGCCTTTCTGTTGTCACTAAGCTTTCACCTGCCAAAATGGTAGGCTTCATCATGGGCTCCTGGTTTTTGTCCATTGCTTTTGCCCACAAAATTGCGGGCGAACTGGGCAAAATGATCGCTTCGCCCGGTGAAGGTGGTGATGCCGCCAGTGCCCTTCAGGCATTTGTTGATGTTTATATGAACTGGGGCGTTTATGTCACCCTTAGTGCGGCGGTACTGTTATTGTTGCTGTCGCCTATTTTGAAGAAGTGGATGCACGGCATTCAATAGTGAATTGAAAAACGGCATACAAAAAGCCCTCGGAATCAATCCTTCCGAGGGCTTTTTCATTCATCAAAGAGCCTTTTATAAACCGCTTTAATCTCCTTTCTTTTTTGCAAATAAACTTCATGGTGGCCCAAATCTGGCAGAAACTCTTTTCTCAGCCCGGCCATTTTTTTTGCCAAAGAAAAATCATCCAAGTGCCCTATGGCCTTCATGCCCAACAGCGCTGCCCCAAAGGCGCTGGCCTCCTCGTTTTCCGACAGGCAGATTTTTTTGCCAAACATATCGGCTGCCATTTGCACCCAAACTGGCATCTTGACAAAACCACCATTGGCATAAATGACCTGCATGGGCGCCACCACTTCTTCCAACACTTCGCCTATCAGGCTCATATTCAAAAGGATGCCTTCTAAAACAGCCTTGTGGAAATGGGCCAGCGTGTGGTGATGGGCAATACCATGGAAACCACCCTTGGCATGGGCATTCCAAACTGGAGCCCGTTCGCCTAAAATGTAAGGCACAAATAAAAGTCCGTCGCTGCCAGCAGGAAGCAGGGAAAGCGCCTCTTGCCTGGGTTTCATGCTTTTGCTGTTGGGCTTGGTGCCAAAAAATTGTTGTGTAAACCACTCGTAAACAATACCGCCATTGTTGCTGGCCCCGCCCGTAACGTATTGGTTTTCAACGAGTAAATAATTGAAAATCCGCTGCTTTACGTCGTTCGCCGGAGTGTTGGTGTTCATGCGAAGCGCCCCGCTCGTGCCAATGGTCAGGACGGCCTCGCCGGGCGAGGAAGCACCTGCGCCCAAATTTGCCAGGCAACCGTCGGAGGCACCGATGATGAATGGTGTGTTGGCTGGTATTTTTAAATATTGAGCAAATTCATTTTTGATAAAATTCAACTGGTGCTCGGGTGAAACGAGAGTAGGGAGTTTTTCGGCAGTAATGCCGGCAAAATCGAGTGCAGGGGAGTACCAATCGCATTTTTTAGCATCAAATAGTCCTGTGGCAGACGCTATGGAGTAATCGGTCAGCAGTTCGTTTGTCAAGCGAAAAATGATATATTCTTTGATGCCGATGAAGTGGGCGCTTTTTTGAAAAATGGAAGTATTGAATTGGCGCAGCCAAGCGATTTTACACAATGGCGACATGGCATGAATGGGCGTACCTGTATGCTGGTAAATATCGCTGCCCTCGGCTGTTTTTTTTAATTGCTCCGCAATCGTTGCGCTTCTGTTGTCGGACCATAATATACAAGGCGAAATAGCTTTCCCCTTGCCGTCCAATGCTATCAGGCTGTGCATGGCGCTGCTGAACGAAACTGCGGCTACCGAACCGGAAGTGCTTGATAATAAGTTCTTTAGGCATTGGATTGTTGCGGTAAAAACTTGTTCGGGGTCTTGTTCATGTAAGCCTGCGGCGGGGGAAAGGGTAGGGTAGCTGGCCGTTTTTTTTCCCAATAACACCCCTTTTTTATCAAATGCGGCAGCTTTTACACTCGATGTGCCAATGTCCACCCCAACGAAATATTCCCGCATTTTTAAATCTCTTTTTGACATATAACCGTGAATTGATATTTTGCCGAATCATTTCCTACAACCACCTTCCCGCCAAGCGGGGAAATTTCGATTAAAAATTTCAGCCATGCAAAATGCCCAACAGACACTTTTGAAAAATGTAAAGGAACTCATTGAAGAGGACGAAATAGAACAGGCCCTTGATTTTTTGGAGGGGCTCGACGAAAATCTTCAAATTGGAATCGAAAACGATCTCGTTTTGCAAAAATCAAGGTTCAAAAGCAACGAGAAGGACAATGCAAGAGGCATGGTGCCGTATGAATATTATAACCGCACGAAGCAACAGATTCGGTATGCATTGATTACCCTCACGGATGGGATTCCCCGAAAAATGGAGTTGAACAGCATGGTGAAGGGGGTAGCTGCCTACAATTTTCAAGTGCCGGATGATCGGGTTTTGGAAAAAGTATTGGGAGATAAAAGCCATTTGGTAAAAATCTCTTGGCTGGAAAAGGCCTTGAACGCCGCCAAAAGCGTTTGCCGGATTGTGTTGCCAGATGGTGCCACTGGCACAGGTTTTTTGATTGCCGGGGATTATCTGTTTACCAATAACCATGTTTTGCCCAACCAGCAAACGGCTGCGGATGCATATATTGAATTCAATTTTGAAGTGGATACTTCTGGTAGCAGCAGAACCAGATTTAAATACACACTCAATCCTTCTGCCTTCATCACCAATAAGGAACTTGATTTTACCAGGGTAAAAATCAACGCAGCATCCAACCCGACTCCTTTGAGCGATTGGGGTTATCTCGAACTTGCACCCGATGCCACACCAGTACTGAATGACCCTGTGAATATCATCCAGCATCCAAATGGTGACGACAAGCAAATAGCTTTAACTTCCAACGAAGTCATTTCCATCTGGGATTCCAAAATATTTTACAAAGCCGATACTGAACCAGGCTCCAGCGGATCGCCCGTTTTCAACCAAGATTGGAAAGTGGTGGCCCTGCACCATGCGGGCAAGCTGATGTCGGAAGGCGGCTTGGCCATCAATGCCTCCGGCGAAAAAGCCAGCGCCAACCGGGGGATTTTGATTTCTTATGTGCTGGACGAAATCAAGAAATACGCTTAATGAGAACTACCGTGATGGTGGGTGTGTGCGCCTGATCTTCCTTTATAATCAACACATGCCCTGAACAGGGCGGCCCATCCCGCTATAAACAACACACCGCCAATTGGGGTGATGGGGCCCGCTAAAGCTGCTAAGCCCGGCGTTTCTAATATTTCAATGAGGGAAAGCACATAAAGCGAACCTGAAAAAAGGATAATACCCGCCACAAATAGCCAACCGGCTATCTCTGCCCAGCGCTTGGAAACGTAACGACCCAGGATAGCTACTGCAAGGATGGCAATCGTATGGTAAAATTGGTAACGTACCCCCGTTTCAAAAATGTGGATTTGATAATCGGTGAGGATTTTTTTCAGGACGTGGGCGGCGAATGCTCCGAGGCCCACAGCGAACATGCCAGAAAGGCATGCAATTAGGAGGAATTTTCGTGTCATACTTTCTTGGGAGTGGCTAGTAAAAGAACTGCGAAAATAGCTACTGCTTTTTATTTTTCGCAACATTTTTTTTACAAACGAACGACGCTGTCTTCTGTTTGCCATTTCCTTTGGAAAGTTCTGATAGTGCTTTTATAGTAGAAAGGCGTTTTCTTTTATTCCAATTCGATGAGGGTTTCCCCCTTTTCAACTGCTTTTCCTTTTATGGCGTGAACTGTTTTTACGACCCCTTCGCCCGGTGATTTGATGATGTTCTCCATTTTCATGGCTTCCAGGATAAGAAGCGGATCACCGTGTACTATTTCCTGCCCTGGTTTGACGGCAATGCTCAAAACTAATCCTGGCATCGGGGCTTTTATCTCGCTTATTTTATGGATAACGGCTATGCTGAGGCCCATTTTCTCCACTAACTGATCATAGTTATCGGCTACATTGATCATGAACTGTTGGCCGTTGAGTTTCAGCAGTACTTTTTTTTCTTCTTTTTCCAAGGAAATGACTTCAGCGTGGTAGGATTTGCCGTTGTCCAAAACATGAAAACCTTCGTTGGAACCTACTATGTCCAATGCTGCTGCGTCGGAGGGCGTGAGCTCAAAATCAAATTTTTCGTTGACCCTTAGCTTGTATTTTTCTTTTACCATAAGCAAATTTTGCCCAGCAGAAAACCAAAAAAGGATAGGCAAATCATCTCGCTTTTATCTTTCCCAATTTGGTCATGAACAAGGTCTCAAAGATGGTATAAATGAGGTAAACAAGGAAAAAAGGCAGGATAAAAAATTTACCGGCGGGTTGGGTTATTTTACAATAAACCACCACGATAGACACGGACAAAAGCAATTTGATAAAAGTAAAAACCATGATGAGGCGGGTGAAGGCATTTCTGTCTTTACTAATGGCCGCTTTTGCAGCAAAATGGTACATGGTCAGGCTGAGCAAGGCGAAAAAAGCAAGGCCAGCATATCCAAGCCACTTACCAGTCTGGAATATAGGGAAAATTTGTATCAGTAGAAGGGTTCCACCGGTCACGGCTGTCAGCAAGAGTAGCTGCATTAAAAATCGGCGTCCGTTCATAATGGCTGGGTTTTTCGTTTTTCAGACTTGCTTGTTACCTATTATATCCTTTAAGGTGAGATAGAGGGCCGCAAAGAAAAACAGCAGGAGGCAAAGTATAGTAAGATAGGGGCGTTCCAAGGCAAAATAATGATCCAGTTTTTTGCCCAGAAACGCCCCTATGGCCAGCAATATTCCCATTTGGAACGCCATGCCGGCGAACTGCATGTAGTTAATTGACTTTTTCCTTGGCGAGTTGATGGGCTTTTCCGGCAATGTCTTGTGCGTCTGATTGTTTCGAGTTTGATACGATTTTGTGCGAGTCTGATGAGTGCTTGACGGAGCCATTTGAATGCTCTCCGGCAACTTTGTAAGAACCGCTAATGATAGCGCCAGACTGCACCACCAATTTGCCATAGCTGACCTCTCCGGTCACTTTGGCAGTCTCTCGGATATTGAGCATGTCTTCAACCCTTAAATTGCCTTCAAAAACGCCTTCGATGACGGCGTTTTGGCATTTAACAGTTCCTTCAATGGCACCCGTTGGGCCAATGATGACCTTTGCGTCGCAGTACAATTCGCCTTTGATAGTGCCGTCAATCCGGATGTCGTTGGTGGATTTTACTTTTCCTTCGAGGGTAGTGCCCTGAACGAGGCTGTTTAAAGAATGGGAGGAAGCAGCGGGCATAGCGCTTTTTCCAGATTCTTTTTGTTTACTGTTACCAAACATAGGAATGAAGTTTTGTAGAACTGGAGCCTTATCTGCCTTTGTTTGAGGGTTTTTTTCGTCACATCCCTTCCTGTTCCAGTTTTTGGGAAGAAATTGCAATCAAACAAAATTGGCAAACAATCCAATTCCTAAGTTTCCCCAGAGGCTGTTCAAAAGCCGAAGATAGGATTTTTTCAAAAAACCGAGCAAAAGCTATCAAAATTTTTGATACTCAGACATTTATGAAAAATTTAATGCGTTGTCCCTTCGCCTACTTTCTGGTTATTGAAAGCCTCTTTTCAAATAAAAAATAACCCGCAAGCAACATGTGCCTGCGGGTTATTTTGTTCAAATAAATATTTCCCTAAAGGATGTAAACCTTAGAAGTTCGGGCAGTAAACACCACGGCGTTCGTTGCCACAGAATTTATACACAAGGGCAAATTCGAAGGCTCCATTGTTGTTGCTCGCAGGCTTCAATGCCGACACGTTGACGTCGTAGCTAAAGCCCAGACTAAACTGGTTGTAGTCGAAACGGGTGGACAAGATAACCGCATCGGTTAGGATGCCGGTCTGCACCTTATTGGAGATACGCACCCAACCGCCCAACTGGAATGCCTGGTAGTTGCTGAACTTGCCACGGCCGCTGCCCAACAAGAACTTGAAGCTCGTACCGGAATTCAATTGGAACGAAGGCCCTTGTTTCATGGCGATGATGCCGGGCACCAAGCCAAAACGTGGGGCCAGTTCAAACTCGCCACCTACATGGCCCGTGAAACGGCTGTAAATAAAGTCTTCATTGTCGCTGTTAAACGACTGGTTTGCCCTGTTGAGGTGATGATATGATCCACCAACATAAAGGTTGTTGTTTTCATCGAAAACCGAGAACCAAAGGATACCTGCGGCCAAGTCGGCAAAAAGGAAATTCGATTGGTCAAAGGTTGTTTCTTGGGAGTTAGCTCCAGGATCGTAGCCGCCATTACCATCATGCTGTGTGCCCCAGCGCAATTTGATAAAATCTAAGCTGCGCTGAGCCAGCCCACCTTCAAAACCGAAGGAAAGGTAATGTGCTTCTTTGCGGCCACCTGCCAAACGCTTGGCATAAGATGCGGAGATTTTGCCGGTGGTAGTGGCAAAATTGGCTTCGCCTGCTACATCGCCCCAAAACGTGGCACCGATTCCGAAATAATCGTAACGGCCAACCGCAATTTTCTGATCGTAGGATGCAGAATAGGTAGAGTAGGCATTGCTTTTCAAAACGCTCGCCCATTGGTTCCTGTAATTGGCGGTTAGGCGGATATTACAGTTCATGACCCCCGTCAAAGCAGGGTTCAGGTTGAGCGGGGAAAGGTAGAACTGGGAGAAGTGAATGTCCTGGGCATTCGCCGTCATCCCTGAAATGAGCAAAAGGAGAATGAGTAAATGTTTGAATTTCATAAGAAAAGAGTTAAAAAGCCTGAGTTACGAGGGAATATTTTTTAACCATCAGGTCTTTCGATACGCAATATTAGAGAATCAAGTTTAAAAGGAAGGGGATTTGGTAGTTAAAACTCTAAAATTTGTCGCAGAAGCGGTATGTCCATCCGCCGTATAGCAAGAATAAAACCAATTTTATTAAGTTTCGGGCGATAAAACGGGCGTGACAAATAGATTATTGCGTTTTGCAAAAATTGAAGCTTAACAAATCCCTTTACAAATGCAGCAAATATGAGTTCGTCCCTATTGTAAATGCACAAACCCACCCCCGATTTTATGCGCAACCTGACTTTGCATATAAATGTAATGTGGTAAAATTTTGCAGCGAATCGTTAACACCTCTTTCCCCGCATTGCATTTTTGCTTACCTTTGCCCGTCCATTGAAACGAAAAGCCTAAAACTTCCTACACAACTAACCCGTTGCTTCGCTTTTCCATCGCTTTGTTCCCTGGCAATAAAAAAAGAACACAACAGCAATCCGTAATCCCAATTCCGACCGCTTTTAGCCGGGCAACCTAAATTTTCAAACTATACACCCCCCGGTAATTTATTGAGAAAACTACAAGCACTATGGACTTTTCGTACCTTTTCAACATTCTATTGAGGAGAAAGTGGCTTCTTCTTTCAGTAGTGTTGCTTTCCGCCATTGCCACCTGGTTTTTTATTGGCCAACTTCCCCCCATCTTTAAAGCTAAGGCTATCATTTCCACAGGCATCATTGATTATAAAGGTGTAAGCCTGCAAAAGGACAACCCCTTTATCCAGCAATTTCAAATCGAAAGCACCTTCAATGGTTTGACCGAAAAAATGAAATCCCGCAGGAGCATCAAAATGCTCACGGAGCGCCTGCTGGCCCACGATGTTTTGGCCGATGGTGTCATGGTCAAGCCGTTTAGGATGCCAGAAGTGGATGATGGCGGCGTTTCACAAAAAGAGATTGACAACCTGGCGCTCAAACTGAAAACCAACAACACCGACACATCGGTGAACGAGAAACCCCATTTGGAGAGTGCCGACACAAAACTGGCCGAAGCATACGGCTACGATTATGAAAGCATTTTGAAAAAATTGGAAATACTGAGGATTGGCGAGACGGACTACATGAGCATAGAGTTCAAATCCGAAAGTCCTGAACTTTCATATTTTGCGGTAAAAACTTTTAAGGAAGAATTTTTCAAACTGCACGAAGAAGATCTTTCCTATGAAGAAAATGTAGCGCTCAAGTTCCATGAAAACCAAATGGACAAGCGCAAGCAGGAGTTGGACTCCAAAATCGAGGAAATCAATGAGTACAAGCGAAACAATGCACTGGTTGATGTGAGTACCCAGCGTGAAACGGTTGTTTCCCACCTCAATGATTTGGAATTGAAAAAAGAGGAACAGAGCCAGCAGGTCAATGCGCTCCAAAGGCAAATCCCCATCCTCAATGCCAAGATTTTGGAATACAACAAGGTGAATCTGGACGACTATTCAGCGAATGTTTTCTTTACCAGCGATTTCCAAAAACTCAACGAAGAAATAAAGAGCCTGCAAGTGAAATTGATAGATCAGGTAGCTGCTGGCAACAAAAAAACGGGAGCCTTGGAGGCCAGAATCGAACAGTTGAAAATCGAGCAATCGAAATACATCAGCAAGTCAGTGCCCATCAGTTCCAAAACAAAAGAAGGCATGGCCACCCAGGTGCGCCAATGGATAACTGAAAGTTTGGAAAAACAGATGGAACTTGAATTTGCAAAAGCGGCGGTGAGGGGGTATGAGGCTGAAATCATCAAACAGCAGGGCAGGGCAGGCAAGCTGCTTTCCGACGACAGCCATTTAGGAACACTCGAAGCGGAAAAAGAAAGGATCCAGGAGGAGTTTCTGCGGGTCTCAAAAGAATTTGACGATGCGAAATTGTACGCCGAGGGCACTGAAAATCCACTGTCAGTAGTGGAGGAGCCTGAAATGCCAACTGAACCGGAGCCATCAAACCGGGCTTTGTTCTCGGTTTTTGCAGGGGTGGCAAGCGGGACTTTGACCAGTATTTTCCTTTTTTTACTGGCATTTGTTGACTCAAGCATCCAATCTCCTTCCCAATTCCAGCGCATTACAAAGTTGCCGCTGGTTGGTTTTGCCAACAGGGTGAAGGTAAAAAACATGAACCTACAACACCTGTTTGCACACACGCAAATTGATCCGGACTTAGAGGTTTTTAAAGAAAATATCCGTAAACTGCGAACTGCGTTAGAAAACTCTGGGGGGAAAAGTTTTCTATTTACCAGCCCAAAAGAGCAGGAGGGCAAATCTTTCCTCATCGTGCTTTTGGCCTATGCATTCAGCCTGAACAACAAACGCATCCTGATCATTGACACCAATTTTAAAAACAATACCCTGTCGGGCTTCAAGACCAAATCTTTTATTGAAATAACGACCGATCCAACAGGCAGCTACTTAGGTAGCATCGGCACCGGCCGCAAGCAGTTGGCATCTGGGCAAGAAAGCCAAGAAGAAGATCCCTATTTGAAAAACATTGACATCGTCGGAAACAAGGGCGGAAGCCAAAGCCCATCCGAAGTACTGGCCGGCAAGGATTTCAAAAAAGTGATGGAGCAGTACGGCAAAAAGTACGATTACATATTCATGGAAGCGGCAGCCATGAACAAATTTTCCGATGCGAGGGAACTACAGCCTTATGCTGACAAGGTTTTGGCAGTATTTTCGTCTCAATCGCCCATCAGCAATGCCGATAAGGACACCTTCGAATTTCTCCGTAAATTGAACGGCCAGATGCTCGGCGGGATTCTCAACCATGTTGATTTGAAGAACATATAAACGATTGCTGGAGGGGCATTCGATCGGGAAACCGCCAACTGTCCACCGCAACCGTTCACCGAATATTAACCCATTTGAAGAACTCATACTGGCTCCGTTCCGGTTTTTATACCTTGTCTGAAAAAGCGGCGACTTTATTGTTTGGCTTTGGCGGGGTGATACTGCTATTTAGGGTATTGCCGAAGGAAACTTATGGTGTATGGGTGCTATTCCTTTCCATAACTTCCATTCTGGAAGTAGGCAGGATCGGATTGCTGCAAAATGCCATGATTAAATATCTCGCTACGAGCAGTGGCGACGAAGAAACCGGCAAAATAACAACAGCGTCGCTGGTGCTGAATGGATTAATGACCTTGGGGATAGTGGCGTTTCTTTTATTGCTCTGCTTTCCTATCAGCCAATGGTTAGATGCGCCAGAACTGGCCACTTTATTGAAGATTTATTGCTTGACCACCATCGCACTGATCCCATTTTTTCAAGGCAACTATATCCAGCAGGCCAACTTGGATTTCAGGGGCATTTTTTGGGGCAATGTGGTAAAGGGAGGCATTTTGTTTTTCTATATACTTTTTCTTTTTGTAAAAAAAGCTGATGTCACACTTGTCCAACTGGCTTTTTGCCAAATTGCCGCAGCCATGGGAGCTTCGATAACAGCCATTTTATTTGCGAAGCCCTTTCTTAGGTTAAGCAAAGAAATTGATTGGGAATGGTTGAAAAAGCTGTTCAATTTTGGTAAATATGTATTAGGTACCAATCTCAGCACCCAGTTGTACAAAAATGTTGACAAACTGCTGTTGGGAGGGCTGCCGGGAGGTGGACAGGCGGCCGTGGCGCTCTACGATGCTGCCATTAAAATCACCAATTTCACAGACGTGCCTACCGCCAGCATGGCCAATATGTTGTACCCGCAAAGCGCCAAGCGAGTCCTGGATGGCAGCGATGCTGTGAAAAATCTGTACGAAAAAGCAGTGGGTGCCATCATGGCTTTTATGCTACCGTGCATCATTGCCGTCATGATATTTGCCGATTGGATCATTTTCATAGTAGCAGGCAACGAATATTCCGAAGCTGCCAACATCCTGCGGGTTACGATACTGTTTGGTTTTTTTATGCCCTACGCAGTCCAGTTTGGTACTGTGTTGGACAGCATCGGCAAGCCAAGGATAAATTTCATTTATACCATTGGAAGCCTCATTTTGACGGCATTGTTGAACTTGTTTTTTATCAATAAATATGGCGCAATGGGGGCCGCCATTGGCACTTTGACAGCTTATGCCATCACCTTTGTATTTATGCAGGCTTTTTTGCGAAAACATTTAAAAGTGAACTTATTGAACCCATTTGTTTACATGGTGCATTTTTACCAAAAGGCATTGAAATTCGGAACGAAATATGCAAAAGACAGGGCAAACGCCGAGGCCATTTGACCTGTTGTTTACTTATTATCCCATTTACCTCCGAAATAATTTTTACTATGAACCCGCAGTTACCGACTGCACAAACACAACGACCATGCCCCCCCTGCTGGAAAAACGGCGGCAGCAAAAATTGCCGTTTGAAGATTGGTTAAATCAAACTATGCATGGTACAATGATGACGACAACGCTTTATCAAGAAGGCATTGCTTATGCCGAACAAAACTTCCTGAACGAAGGGGCCAACCACCTCCGGGTGGACAAGCAACTGCTTCGGGAAAATTTCAACCTCAATAACAAAAAAGTGCTCGACTTCGGTTGCGGCATGGGTGGTATGACGCTTTGGTACGCCAGCAACTGGGACTGCCAGGTGTTCGGTGTGGACATTGACCGCCACCACATCAAAATCGCCAATGACCTGAATGACAGGCATAAGGTGAAAAATGCCACTTTTGAAGTGCGCAACGTGCTCGATCGGCCATTCGATGAGAAATTCGATTTCATCGTGCTCAACGATGTGGCCGAACATATCCAGTTGCCCATTTTGGAACAAATCTTCAAGGTGTTGAGCAAATCCTTGGCAGAAGGAGGTTCGATTTACGTTTCCTACCCACCGTGGAAAAGCCCTTATGCGTCTCACGTACAACACGTTACGGGTATTCCCTGGTGCCAATTCCTGCCGCAGGGCATGTTGTTAAAAATGATCGAAAAGAACAACCGCCAAATAGTAGGGGAGGAAGAGAGCGATCTCGTCTCGGCCTACAAAGGGCTTAACCACTTGACGCACAGCAAATTGATGCAGGCGATGAAAGGCAGCGGCCTCAAAGTGGCCTATCGGAAAAGCCACTCAATGGTGAACAAATTCCCTGGTTTTAAAAACCTCAACCTTCGCCTTTTTCCTTTTGATTATTTGATCACTAAGGAGTTTGTTTTATTGACAAAAGAAGCTGAAAGGGCGAAAGCTTAGAAATAGAAAGTTGTCCGGCGTTTGGTTTTTGGAAAATGATGATTGAAGTTTCAAAAATCAAATGCCGGACAAAAAATATGAACAAAACATTGAACCGTAGCCCCCATACATTCATCCTATTCCCCTGAAAAGTCCGAATCCTCATGCATTCTGGTTTAGACATCATCTACTTCACACTTTTTCCTTGGGACAACGCCTACTCGTCCGTGTCGCTCTCGTTTACACGGGAGTTTGCCAAAAACAATAGGGTGTTTTACATCAACCACCCATATACGGTGAAAGATTTTGTACAAGGTTGGAACATACCAATGGTACAGGAGCGCAAAAAGGACCTTCTCGCCAATCGGATGCGCTATGAAACCATCCCCGAATTGCCGGAAGTAGTGGCCGTGCAGCCCCCGCTCACCATGCCGATCAATTGGATGCTGCCAGGAAAAATGTATGACAAGATGTTGGCCTACAACAACCAAATAATAGTCAATACTATCCGCCAGGTAGTGAAGGATTACAAGCTTAAAAACTACCTATATCTAAATTGTTTCAATCCCTACTATGCCCCTGTTTTGCCAAAAGACCTAAAGCCAAAGCTCAATATTTACCAATGTATTGACGACATGACCGAAGAGGCGTACACCGCCCGGCACGGTGCGAGAATAGAAGAAGAAGCCATCCGCCAAGCAGACATAGCCTTCGTGACATCTACGATGCTGCACCAAATGAAAAGGCACCTGAACCCGCATACTTACATACTCCACAATGCAGTTGACATTTCTATTTTCGAAGAAGCGCTGTCACAACCTCTGCCCAGGCCACAAGAATTAAAAGGAATAACTGGAAAAATCATTGGATTTACGGGCAACCTCAATAATGTCCGAATTGATTATCCTTTGCTAAAAAAAATAGCCGAAATACACCCCGACAAGACATTGGTACTGGTAGGCCCTTTGAACAGCAACTGTTACAAGGAGCATGGTTTGGACAAAATGCCAAACGTGATTTTGACAGGCGGCAAGCATATCCGGGAGTTGCCTGCCTTTTTGCAGCATTTTGATGTAGCAATTATCCCATTTTTGAAAAACAAACTAACTGCGAGTATCTATCCTTTGAAAATAAACGAGTACCTTGCGGCTGGTAAAGCTGTTGTTGCTACGGATTTTTCGGAAGATATTCGTAGTTTTGCAAAAGACATCTATCTCGCTGACTCGGAAGAAACTTTTGTTAACTTAATCAATAAGGCCATAGGAGAGAACTGCCAAACATTTGTTGACCAACGTGTGGCCACCGCTAAGCAAAACACGTGGACCGAACGGGTCAGGCAGTTTTGGGAAGTGGTGGACGAACACCTGGCCGATGTAGCACAATTTGCCTGACAGCATTAAACAAATTTTCATCAAATCATATTAACCAAATGACAAGTATATGAACTACATAGCAAGCGGATAAACCACCTTAAAACCGGTGGATCCAACGATTTTTACCAAAAACTGGCAAACATTATGACGGCAACACTCAACACTATCCACCTGCCCGATACCCATTTATTCCTACATGAAAAGTTTCGGGATTTACAGGCAGTAGCAAGGGAGTTTAAGCAGTCTTACCAAAATGGGAACCCCTTCCCCAATATCGTTTTTGAAAATTTTTTCCACCCGGACGTACTTGACGCCATTTTGGAGGAATTCCCCAATCTGGAAGGCAAGGACGACATCAATTACCACACGCCCAACGAAATAAAGTTGGCCTCGAAAGGAGAGCGCCGCTTTGGGCCTGTGGCAAAAGCATTCGTGCATTTTTTGAATTCAGAGCCTTTCCTGCTCTTTTTGCAGGAATTGACAGGTGTGGAAGAAAAGCTGATGCCCGACCCCTATTTTGAGGGCGGCGGTTTTCATCAGACCAAATCCGGCGGTTTTTTGAAAATCCATGCAGATTTTAACAAGCACCGCCAAACAGGCCTGGACAGGCGGCTGAACGTGCTGGTGTACTTGAATAAGGACTGGGACGAAAGCTATGGAGGACATTTTGAATTGTGGGACAGGAACATGACACGCTGTGTGAAGAAGATTTTACCGAGCTTCAACACAATGGCAATGTTCACTACCTCCGATTTTTCGTATCATGGCCTCCCCAACCCGTTGACCTGTCCGCCTGATAGGAGCAGGAAATCCTTGGCTTTGTACTATTACACAAATGGACGGCCAGTACATGAGATTAACTCGGGCTTGGAAGACCATACGACACTTTTCAAGGCCAGGAAAGGCGACGAAGTGGACAAACAAATGAGGAAATTCAACTCGAAACAGGCCATAAAAGATTTAGTGAAAGACTTTTTGCCGCCTATTTTGACAAAAAAAGCTAAAAAAGTGGTGAAATAAAATAACTTTATGCTTACTGATTTGATATGAAAGAAAAAAATGAAAATGGAGAAATAGTCCTTTCGCAAAAGGAGCGCTTCTTGGAGTTCATTGCACAGGCAATGTGCTTTATGTTGCTGCTGGCCTGTTTCCTGAAAGTGATGTTTTTTTAACAGGCAGCCCACTTGGCCAATGAAGATTGTGAATTTAATAAAAGATATTATAGGCCACATTGATTTACAAAAACAACTGTCAATCAATGTTTTACAAGTTTATCGTTTATCATTCAATAAAACCCCCTCCGAAGAAATATTTGAATGGGTTAGGAATCGGGAGCCTGGCTTTTCCTTCACGGGGCGAGCTGGTTCCCATTCTTTTTAGAGCTTGTTTGCGATTTAGTGCTTGAGGCAAAAACAAGCCATTTTTCGTCAGTTTTATATCTTTTTGAAGGAGCTTAGTTCTGCTACGCAACTGAAAAAAGATGAAAAAATGGCTGAAAAGGGACGTTTTGGGCCAAGTGACTAACTCGCAAACAAGCTCTTACCCAAAGACTATGAGGAAATGGCTTTCCAAAACACAATTCAAATCTCAAGTCTGAAAGACTGGATGGTCCGGCAGGTGCTGTACCAAAAGCTCAACAACCCATTGGGCTACAGCATTGCGTTACTTGCAGCGATTGGCTTGTCGTTCGTGCTGTCCATGCTGCCCTTGAAAGTGGCCATGTTGCTGGTAGGTGGCTTGGTCGCTATACCCATTGTGGTGGCTTGTTTTGCCAACCTATTTGTGGGCATCAATGTGATGCTCATAGCGGGTTTTCTTTTAGGTATAGTCTCAAAATATACCAATGCCCCCATCGGCACCGCCCTTGATGGCATGATGGTGTTGATGCTCGTGGGGCTGTTGGTGAGGCTTATCAAGGAAAAGGATTTCAACTTTTCAAAAAGCCCCATCAGCATCTTCATTTTTGCCTGGATTTATTACAACTTATTGGAAGTGCTGAACCCCTGGGCCGGCTCAAAACTGGCTTGGGTCTATACCGTCAGGACGGTGGCACTTTTGTTGGCTATTTACTTTGTGGCGGCTTATGCCCTAAATTCCAAACAGCGAATTTTTACAACCGTAAAAGTCATTTTGGGCCTGGCCTTCGTCTCCGCACTCTACTCCTTAAAACAGGAATTCATAGGCTTCAGCAACGCAGAATTGACTTGGCTCCACGCAGACGAAGAGCGTTTTATGCTCATTTTCCAATGGAACAGGCTGCGGGTGTTTTCTTTCTTTTCCGACCCTACCACCTTTGGTATTTTGATGGGTTATATGAGTGTTTTTAGCCTCTTGTTGGCAACGGGGCCTTTTAAGATTTGGAAACGCTTGGCACTTGTCATTTCGGGCATTGCTATGCTGATGGGAATGGCCTATGCAGGCTCCAGGACGCCATTTGTCATGTTGCCAATGGCCATTGTATTTTTCATGATTTTGACTTTTAAAAAGGAGACCATTTTTGCGGCCTTACTTTTTTTCATGGCTGGTACGGCTATGGTGTTGAAATCAACAAACAGTGCCGTTATCTGGCGCATCCAGTCGGCCTTTCGGGGAGAAAGCAGCGACACGATTGAGGTGCGCATGAAAAACCAGGAACGGGTACAGCCGTTTGTCCATAGCCACCCCGTTGGGGCGGGACTTGGTAGCACAGGTTATTGGGGCAAGCGCTTCACCCCGGATAGTTGGCTGGCCAGTTTTGCGCACGACAGCCTCTACGTCCGCCTGGCCGTTGAAACGGGCTGGATTGGTTTGATACTTTACATGAGCCTCTTGTTTGTGGCTATGAAAACCAGCATCCACTATTATTTTAGGGTAAAAGATCCCACGATCAAAACCATGTATTTGGGTTTTACCATCACGGTATTTTTGTTGGCTTTGGCGAGCTATCCACAGGAGGCCATTACGTTGTTGCCAACCAGTATTGTCTTCTATGTAATGCTGGCCATGATTGTTAGGCTGAAGGATTTTGACCCTAATTTTCAAAAAGTAGCTCAAAGTTGAACATGTATATGGTCATCGTGACGGGCGGCTTTGCAGCCTTGAAACCTTATTTTGTCATATTTGCTCAAACCAAGGCGGGATTTTAAATGGGGTTCCAATAAGATTTTTCCAACGGCTTTTTCTTCTGCAAAAAGGCGGATCATTTCCTTGGTCACTGTTTCATCAAAAGTGAATTTCTTTTTATCAACCCTGCCCAGGTAATCCCTTTCCAAGTTCCTGTACCAATTTCCCTGCATCCTGCATTTTTCATCATAATTGACTTCGTTTGGTGAAGGTTCTTCGCATGCGCCATATCCGAGAAAAGCCGGGGTGCCAAAAATGGAATGCCCCGTAATAGCATCTTTCCAATGCAAAGCAATGTCAAGTTTCTTTCCGTCCCTATGGCTAAAATGAGGCTCTAATGGGTATCCGTCAATAAACGGGAAGTTGGCATCCAGATAACAAACGACAGCTCCTGGATGCTTTTTGGCCATTTTCAATGCAACATTTTCCGCAATGGTTTTCATCTCCGGCCTGACGTAATGGTGGTTTAAAATACAATAGTAAAATACGTTGTGAGGCTTCAAATGTGGGTTGCTAAAAATGGGCAAGGGTATCCTGTTGCACTGCCACTTTGCCAAAGGAGGTATGACAAAAAAGGTGGCCAACAAATAAAGGAGTGAATAAAATAAAGCGTAAATAAATACCTTTTGAAAAGGGGCAAGAGCCTTCTTTTTGATTTGTCTAAAAAAAGGAAGGCAAGCCAGCCACAATACTCCTCCAATTTGGGTGAATAAAGTAAGCAAGGCTATTATTAAAATGTGGAGGAAAATTTTAACTGCCACCAAAATAGTCAATTGGTTTACAGCGGTTTACTGATGAAATCAAATACACAAAATGACTTTGTGCATGATTCTATATCTGCACAAAGTCATATATTTTACACACCTCACACCACCTTCATATTCACCCCATCCCAGTTCACCAGCTTTTTTTCAAAATAGCTGATGTTGGCTAAAAGCGATGGAGCCGCTGCCCTAAAACCAAATACGGCATCTTCCACAGGCATCTTGCCGTTGCGGATGCAGTCGAAGAAATTGTGGTGGTGGTCCAGCCGCTCGTCGTAGCCTTCGGGTGCGGTGTAATGTTGTTCCGTTGGTTCGTTCACCATAGGCCGACGTGTCGGGTATTTTTCATTGTACCATTTTTCGTAATCCTTCTTTTGTGCCTCGGTGAATGTCTCGTAAGTGTCCCAACCACCAAAACCAGGATAGTGGTCAACCTTGCTGGTTTTTACTTTCAAATCAGACCAGCCGATTTCCATCACGCCTTCCGTACCGACCAGTCGGTTCATCCAGCCACCGCCGTCGCCACTGATAAGATTGACCCGCATTTGCAAATTAAAAGCAGGGTGCGTGGCCGTTTTGGGGTAATCCATCAATGCGATTTGAATATCTGGTACATCCCGCCCGTCTTTCCAATAACGCAGGCCACCGGTGGCAAAAATTCGTTCCGGGCCGGGCGTATCAATAATAAAGTGAAGGCCCGAAAACAGGTGTACAAAAAGGTCGCCGCCCACGCCAGTGCCGTAATCTTGATAATTGCGCCAGCGGAAAAAGCGCACCGGGTCGTAAGGACGCTTCGGGGCATCGCCGATAAAGCGCTGCCAGTCCACCGTTTTTTCGGAAGCATCAGTCGGGATGGAATACTGCCAGGCACCATTGGCCGACTGGCGGTCAATCCATGCCTCAGCGGAAATCAGTTCGCCAATGGCGCCTTGTTGGTACAATTCCTTGGCCTTGGCCATGATAATGGAGCTGACCCGCTGGCTGCCCACCTGGACGATTTTACCTGTTTTTTGCTGTGCTTCTACTACGGCCCGGCCTTCCTCTACATGTTGCACCATCGGTTTTTCACAATAAACAGCCTTGCCAGCATTGAGTGCGGCAATAGTGATGTGGTCGTGCCAGTGGTCGGGGGTGCTGACGAAGACGGCGTCTATGTCTTTGCGGGAAAGGATTTCTTCAAAATTGCGGGTGGTGAACAATTGGCTGCCAAAATCGGCTTTGGCCCTTTCCAAATGGCCATCGTAAAGGTCGCAAACGGCCGCCAATTCTACGCCCGGCACCTTTACGGCAGTCAGGCAATTGCCAAAACCCATGATGCCCATGCCGATACCGGCAATCCGTATTTTATCATTTGGCCCAAACTTTTGGGCGGGCTTTTCTGCTTTGAGGATAGTAGGTGCAGGGCCAGCATGGCTGCTTTTCGGTAAAACGCTGGCGGCAATGGCCCCAGCGGCGATTTTTTTGACAAAGGCCCGGCGGGTATTGGAGGTATGTTTTTTCATTGAAAGAGAATTTTGAGTTTGAAAGAAAAATGAAAGGTTTGGGGCTGTGTATTTTGAAGTCTTTTGTTGAAGATGGACAAAACTACAAACTGGATTTTGAAATAAAAGCAAATAAACTATCTTTGCCCCGTCCTTCTCCCCCGTCAAAAACGGTGAAACAATAATCTCACTGATTTCACTTGGCAAGAAAAGCGATTTCAAACTCATTTTTCAAGGCCAAAAGGGATTTTAGTTAAGCCGTTTCCAGCACACGTCAACTATTTTTAGCCAGTCTTACTCACCCATTTTGGGCCTTTTCATCTGCCACCATTTTAAGAACACACAAGTAAAAGTTCCTGACCAAACAGGTTTCATTTTGAACCTGCATCTATGAAAAACTACTACCGGGAACGTGGCATTGAAGGCTGTCCGACATTCCTGTTGCAAAATCTACAATCTGGTCTCGTGAAGAAAATATTTAAGTAAATTCGCATTTGTGGATTTGTAAATCCTTTATTATCAATTTTTTGTAAAACAGGGAGGCTAAAAATTAATCCCAACTCAGAGGCTTGGGCATTGGAAAAAGTTGGAACACGGCCAATTTTTGAACCCAGTGCCATTCCGCAGTTCCAAGCCTGCACATGAACAATATTGTGAGAAACCTATAAACTCAAACCTCCTTACATGGAATTCAATTTTAAACACTACGAGCAAGCAAAATCCCCCATACAGCAAAAGCTCCTTGGCCGGAGCTTTTTTCAAACAGCTTTTTTGAGTTTGGCAGTGATGCTGTCCGCTGAACATGTCCATGCCGAACGGCCAGCATTTTCCAATTTTTTCCACTCAATGGCAGCGGATCTACTGTTCGCAGTGGATGCCGGATTGGACCAAAATATCTGCATCGGCGATGCAGTACAATTAGAGGCGACCGGGGCCAACAGTTATCAATGGTCACCCGCCATTGGTCTGAGTTGCACCAATTGCCCAAACCCACTGGCCTCGCCATCCAGCACCACGATATACTATGTGATGGGCGATGACGGCACCGTAGATTCCGTTCAGGTGGCCGTTTTTTCACCACCCACCATTGACGATGTGACAGTTGGAAATTCAACAGAATGTGCCTTGCCCACTGGCTCCATTTTGGTGGAAGCGTCAGGTGCAGGCCCGCTTGAATATAGCATTTTGGGCGGCAATGGTTGGCAGGACAATGGCTTCTTTACGGCTTGGCCGATTGGCACTTATTCAATCGTGGTAAGGAACGTAGGCGGTGCCTGCCCAGTGAACGGCGGAACGGTGACCATCGCCGAACCTCCAAGCCCCACCATTTTGAATGTACTTTCTTTTGGTCCGACGGACTGCGATTTGAACAACGGTTCTATTACAGTTTCGACAGCCGGGGGCATCAGCCCGCTTCAATACAGTGTTGATGGAGGCCTGACCTGGCAATCCCAAAATAATTTTACTTTCCTTACATCGGGTACCTATAATGTAAAGGTGCGCAACAACGATGGCTCCTGCGAATTAAGCCATGGAAATGTGATCCTTGACAGTCCCGGCGATGAGGCCAATATCACAGAAATATTCCTGGGCCACCCGACCAACTGCAATGAGACGAACGGTTCCATTACCATAGTCGCCCCAAACACAAATGGATCGGATTTGCTTTACAGCATTGATGGAGGGCAGAATTATCAGACTTCAAATAATTTTCCCAATTTGCCAGAAGGGATTTATCATATCACCGCTGTACGTGACGATTCTACCTGTTTCACAAGCGGCGGCTATGTTGAATTGAGGAGCTTTAACAGGGCCACTATTTATGGTACCTCTACCATTGAACCTACTGGCTGCGGGTCTTCCAATGGCAACATCACGATATTGGCATTTGGGCCGAGTTTGCTTGAATTCAGTGTAAATGGCGGCATCACCTGGCAGGCATCCAATATTTTTAACGGGCTGTCGGCGGGCAATTACCAAATAGCCGTCAGGAACCAGGGCGGCACTTGCCAAACCGACGGAGGCCCGGTGACGCTGACAGGCGACGCATTGCCAATAATCAACAGTGTAAATGCCAACAGCCCAAGCGCTTGCGGGCTGAATGATGGAACAATTTCCATATCGGCCAGTGGCACAGGAATTTTGGAATATAGCATTAACGGCGGTGCAGCCTGGAGCGCCAACCCCAATTTTACTGGCCTTGCCAACGGTTCGTACAATGTGATGGTCCGTTTTCAAGGGACAAATTGTGTGGTTTCCAATCCTTCCAACCCCGTGCAGTTGTCCAGCCCCGGCGACCCGCCCATCATCAATAATATAGCGGTAACCAACACCGGGAACTGCGGCCAAAACAATGGACAAATCAGTGTCAGTGCATCAGGCACAGGCACTTTGCTGTACAGCATTAACGGCGGTTTGTCCTTTCAAGCGAACAATAGCTTTTTCAATTTGGGGGCAGGCAATTACAGTCTTGTTGTACTGTTGGCTGGTAGCGGATGTACTGTTTCGGCCAATGCCACAGTAGCTGCTACACCTGGCTGCCCGGACACCCTGCAAGTGACCATTCCAATTGCGGGTTCGACCAACTATTGCCTGAACCCATCGGTGCTCGACATCCAGGGCACGGTCACAAGCACCACCATTTGTGGCCCAGGCAATGTGGCGACGGTACAGGCATCCAACCTAAATAACCTCTGTGTTAACCTCACGCCCGCCAATGGTTTTTCTGGCCCGTCACCTGATTTGATTTGCCTTGTCCATTGTTTCAACAATAGCACAAGCCAATGCGACACCACCTTCCTGAGTGTTACTGCACAAGGGCAAACGTCTTGCGATCCGGTCTTTCCATTCGATTCAGTTTCAGTGAATTATGCAGGCAACCCTACGCATTATTGCGTACCAGTTCCCTATTACACCTTGTTCGGCAGCGACTTGGTATTTGAGGGGCAAAATATCGTGGATCCTTTCGGCTGTGAGTTTGATCCTACCGTTGCATATTCCTACTCGTTCTTGCCGGGCGGTGGTTTTGGTGGGCCTTACCAATTGGAATATTGGAAAGTAAATGGGGTTGACTTGAGCGGATTTTTTAACGATGCCAATGCCCTGCTCGACCTGATGAACATGTTGGATCCTTCTGGCAACTGGCAAATCAACCCGGTGGGCGCTTTGATTTTTGGGGGAAATCCGCTTTCGACCTATGGCGATATGAAAATCAACGCCACGACTGGAAGCCCAACTATCCTGAACCCAAATTTCACCTTTCAACCCACAGGTTTTACCGTCAGCCTGACCCACTTGGGCATTCATCTTTTGACAGTGACTAACCCGGTGGACGGCTGTTCGGATACTTTGATTATAAATGCCGTGGTAGTGCCCACGGTGACAGAAACCATTTTTCTGACCATTGATGTCAATTCGCACACGGACGAAATCTGCCTGGACGGCAGCGAACTTCCCGGCAACACCATTAATAATGTTGGCTATTGCCAAACGCCCTCCAATGGGGTGGCCCCGCTATCCAACGACACTTGTGTTTTTTATGTGCCAAATTTCAACTTCGCAGGGCTGGATACCTTTTGCATATTGGCTTGCGACGGAGGCTTCCCACAATTTTGCGACACGACCATTTTTATTATCAATGTGCTGCCGGAAACGGATGTGATTACTGTCAATATCCCTGCCGGGGTAAGTGGTTTGGATACCTGCCTTTCCAGTTCCATTATCGAATTGCCGGGCGCTATCACGTCCAGCAGTATTTGTGGTATCAACTCCAACCAGATTGACATCCACTTTACAGGCAATTGCTTGACTATCAATCCCGTCAACAATTTTGCGGGAACTTCGCTGGCCTGTGTTGTTTTTTGCAGCGGTGCGATTTGCGACACCACGAACGTCATCGTCAATGTGGAAGCGCCGATTATCTGCGATGATATTTTTACACAAAACCCCATCGTCATTGAGTCTTCGCAAGACTTTGGCTACTTCTGTGTAGGCGTCCCTCCCGGTGACATTGTTGGGTATGAAGTTTTGTTGGATGGAGTGCCGTATAGTCAATCTTATATCCCCTGCGATTTTACCCCGGTTTATTTTTATTTGTACAATACACTGCCTGCCGGGCCATACATACTCAACAGTTGGGTGGTGAACAATGACGTTTTCACGGGGCAGGTTGCGAGTGTCCAGGCGCTGGTGGATTCAATGAACGTTTGGGATCCAAATGGGGATTGGTCGAACAACACACTCTCACAGGCCATCCAGGGTGGTGTGCCATCCAATTTTTATGGGAATATTGTCATCACACCAGTAGGCGGCAGCATCCAAATCCTTTCCCCAGATGACCTGATCCAACCCTTTGGCTCGCAAATAACCGTCACAGGCCCTGGTAGCCACGATTTGATAGTGACCGCACCCAATGGCTGTGCAGATACCACGGTGGTCATTTTAATACAACATCAAGTAACAACTGAAACCCTATTTTTTGAAAATGTCTTGAACACCTCTGTCAATCCTATTTGTGCAAATACTAGCGAGCTGATTGGCAGTTTTCAAGCTATGAACTTATGCGGGCTGCCATCATTCGGTTCGATAGCTATTGTTGGCGACACCTGTGTTTCTTACACGCCGAACCTCAATTTCACAGGCCTGGATCAGTTTTGCCTGGTAGTATGCGACGACCACCAGCCCCAGGTTTGCGATACATTTTACGTACAAATAGAAACGCTGGTGCCCACCGACACTGTCTTCATTGACGCTCCAGGCGTGGACCCATTTGACGAGTGCCTGGACGGCTCGATTTTGCAATTGCCGGGCATTATTGACACAGCCTATATCTGTGGCATCAATGCCAATGAAGTTAGCCTTGATTTTACTGGGAACTGCGTTACCATTGACCTGAACAATAGTTTTATTGGGACTACTACTGCTTGTGTGATTCATTGCACTGGCGATACCCCACCTGTTTGCGATACCACGTATTTGGTCATTTCAAACGATACAACCAACAACCCCTGCCCAGAGATTTTCAACCCGGATGAAATAACGGTAGGAGTGGTAAATGACACAGGCGAGATTTGCTTGCCTGTGGCTTTGATGGACATTTTCAACTATGAAATCACGCTCGACGGTGTGGTTTATAGCGGATCGCTGGCGGGCTGCGATTTTGATTCAGCCCATATTTACAATTACAACAACGTCTTTGGCCAGGGTAGCCTGGGGCCATATTCTGTCAATTGGAATGCCAATGGCAACACTTTTACAGCGACCAACGTGGCCGATATGGCAGCCTTGGTAAACCTGATGAACGGTTGGGATCCGACTGGTAACTGGGTGCTTATCAGTACTTCGCTCACCATCATGGGCACTGGCCAAACAGGAAGTTATGGTGTGTTGACCGTGACCCATATTGCTACAGGAGCTTCCGTCAACATCGGAGTCACATCTAATGAAGTGCCCAACGGAACCCAAATCTTCTTTTTGGGCGAGGGGACCCATACCGTGATTTTGGAAAATACAAGCGATGGCTGCACCGACACCTTGTCAATCAATGGCGTGGATGCCGCTGACGTACTGAATATTTCAACATTTGAAGATGTGCCAAGCTCCGTTCAATGCCTTGATACTACTGGCCTGGCTGGGACTTTTGTAGCCATGACTGTTTGCGGGCAACCACAAAATGGTACTTTCAACATCAATGGGAATTGCTTTGTCTATGTGCCTTTCCCTGGCTTTACTGGCAGCGATGACGGCTGCCTCGTAGTCTGCGACGACCTTGGCAATTGCGACACGACTTTTATTTTGATAAATGTCATCCCCATTTGCAGCGCCTTCAACTTGTTCCCTGATGACACCCTGACAATTCAAGTGGACGATTGCGCTGACATTGCCGCCTATTGTGTGCCAGTTGAATTGGACTCAATTGCCAATTATTCAGTGTTGGACAATGGCTTCCCCTACGCTGGCGGCTTTGTGCCCTGCAATGGGACATTTACCCAAATCGCCCTGGATACGGGTTTCCATGAAATAATTTTCTTCCAAACTGCAACTGGTTGCGTGGATACGCTTTTGGCCAATATTTCATGTACGATAGATTCGTCGGGCTGCGGCAATGGGGCATTGTCACCCCTGGATTTGTTGGCAGAGGACTGCGACAGCTTGACCGAGTTTTGTGTTGAAATACCCATATTCGTCATCACCAATTTTATCGTTACGGACAATGGAAATCCCTACCTCGGACTGCTGAATCCGTGCAGTTCCAACAGCCTTTATATTTCTGTAAAACTGGATACGGGTTTTCATCAACTCGTTTTCAACGACACGGTCAAAGGCTGCACCGATACTTTCGATGTAAGCATACTTTGCTTCCCGCTGATTGATACAACCGTTGACATGACGGTGCCACAGGGCGAGGAATTGGAGCTATGCCTCGAAGATTATGGTTATGAAACCAGCATCATTGACAGCATTGTGGTCAATTGCCTGCCCGATGGCAACGCCTCTTTCGATATTGATGAAACAACCTGGTGCATCACTGTTTCTGGCGATTTGATAGGTTTTGACACGGGCTGTTTTCAAGTGTATGCCCTTGACACTTTTTCCAATTTCAACATCAACGTGGAGGTCACTCAGCCCTGTCCCGATTTCTTGCCGGACATGTTGGCAGTGTCTATTCCATGTTCACAAGATTCAGGTTTGGTCTGCTTGCCCTTGGCAGTGGCCGATTTCCAAAACAAAGTCATTTTGGTTGACAATGTTCCGTATGATAGGCCACTTGAACCCTGTGGTTTTGACAATTTAACGGCTTACGAATACAGTGACTTGCCCAGTTCTGGTCTCTTAGGCCCATATTCCATGTTGGCTTGGATGGTAAACGGCACAAGTTTCACGGGCAATTTTGATACACCGCAGGAATTGGTGATTTTGATGAATGCACTGGATGCAGGCGGCAATTGGCAAGTGGTGGTACAAGGTGGCAACACTTTCATCATTGGAGGCAATTCCGCCAATGTTTACGGCGGCATGTTGGTCGAGCAAACGGTGAGTGGATTGCAGGTTACCCTTTCAGCCAATTCATCTACTGTGCCCAACGGTTTCGGTGTCATGTTAGAGTTTGGTGTACATGTCCTGACGCTGGCCGATACCTTACTGCAATGTGGTGAAAGCGTGACCACCCAAGTCGTTTGCGTATCCTCAGAAATTTTCACCGATACTGTTTTGATTGGCCAAAGCGATACCCTCTGCCTGGATTTGTCCGAATTGGCGGGTACATGGGAAAGCGTGGAAAATATTTGTACAGGAACAGGCAACGCCAGTTTTGAAATTTCGGACAGTTGTCTCGTTTATACGGGCGTGGATATAGGACTTGATTCGGCCTGTATCGTCCTCTGCGACAGCTTTGGGGTATGCGACACTACCTATGTTTTCATCACCGTGATAAATGACAACGATTCAATGATCGTGGCCGTTGACGATAATCAAACGACCGGGCAAGGACAGGTGCTGGCCATCAATGTTTTTCAAAATGACACCATCTTTTCACTGGACGATTTTTACATCGTCAATCCACCACAACACGGCATGGCGGTCTTTTTGCCGGACGGCAGCATCAACTACGTGCCGGAAGCAGGATTCTGCGACGATGACGTGCCGGATAGTTTTACCTACGCAATATGCAATGAAGTGAACTGCGATACGGCCACCGTCTTTGTCACGGTAGAATGTACCGGCCTGGAAGTGTTCAATGCCTTCTCGCCGAACCTCGACTCTAAGAATGACTTTTTCAAAATAACGGGGCTTCAAAACTATCCAAACCACAAGCTCTATGTCTATAACCGCTGGGGCAACCTCGTTTTTGAGGCCAGCAACTACCAGAGCGACTGGTTTGGCACCTGGGAGGGCAAAGACCTGCCCGACGGCACTTATTTTTATGTGCTTGACCTGGGAGAGGGGGAAAAACCCTTGAGGGGTTATGTCCAGTTGAACCGTTAAAAGTGCCAGCGGCCCGCTATTGTTGGAAATAGCGGGCCGCTTTTCTAACAATTCTTACCGCATATAACCCCCAATGGTATAATTTTTGGCTAACATGCGACGAAGGCCGTAAAACTCCTACTGAATTGCCCCCCTTTCCTTCATACAACGGCCCATCTTGACTTACCTCGCCCTATTGTCATTGTCCTTTTTCGGGTAAATACGCCCCAGACAATGATTATTTCCCTATCGCAATAATGCGGTGTAAAATTTTTTTGAAACTCAATAATTCCCGTTCGTGGCCAATTGGCCGCTAAGTCTGCTTTTTTATGTTCAACATGTTAATGCAGCGGTTGACGGGTCTGATAGAAAGCTGCTAAAAATGGTAGGCAAACGCCTCAGGCTTGTTCTTTCCAAAAGGAAGAAAATCAGGACATTACAGCATTTTGCCTTGCTGTGTGCAGAGTCTGTTGTGCAACTTTTCCCCTACAAATTCCCCCTTGCTTCCCTCTTCGTGTTTTTGCATTTTTTCAACAATGCCTATGCCGAAGGTACCAAGCAACTTGCCCCATCATCGTCGGATGTGACCATGCTGTATGCCAACGAGGCCACTTACGGTTATTTTGCTTCTTATAACGGCCCTGAAATCAGCCGCCTTTACGTACATATCAGCGATCCCGATAACGAACAGGTCTTTTTTGGTTTTTCCAGAAAAGCCAGTACCAACAACGGCACGGATGGCAACTTGACCAATACAACGTATTATTTCAGGGTAAAAGATCCATCCGGCAACGTGGTCTTTGGCCCGCAGGCTATCAGCACCGCCACAGTCAACGCCGACACCTGGGCTTTGGCGGCTGCGGGGCCGGCCCCGGTAGTGGGGTCTTCAGGTTATACACCGTTTACTTTCGACCCTTCGGGATTGCAAGAGGGAGATTATTACGTAGAATTCAGCACCAACTCCGGCAGCGCCTCAACTGGAGAAATTTCCATTAAATACTGGGACATCACCGTGGCTACAACTGATTCCAGCCCACTGGCCATAGATGGCCGGGTTTGGTCAAAAAAGTGGTCCTTGAGAACACCTTCCATCAGCCAGGGAACTGATCCAACCTACACTTATTACGATAGGCCCTTTAACGGCAAAGTTTTCCTTTACACATTTGACGGCTTCGTCAGCGAGGTGGACTTTGACGGCTCAGGTTTTAGGGGCTTGTCATTTAACCTGGCTTACAACGAATACGGCATCCAAAATTCAGGCGATTTTGAAGCAGACCGCCGCTCTATCCAAAATAGCAACAACACACTGGAGCAGTATAAAATCTTTTTGAATAATCCTGATTCGACGGATTACCCAACAGGGATAATTGGTCAATTGGTTACATCGCCTGTAGTAGTGGATTGCGATCCGGGGAATCTATGCATCTCCTATGCCGTCACAGAACCGGGCGTGGTTTTTATTTTGCTTGATTTTGACAGCACAACAGGGGGTGGGAAGTATGATCCCGGCACAGCGGATGTTTTGCTTTATCAAAAAATGACGCCTTATGGAGGTGAATCTGCCCCTTACGAACGATGTGTTTCCTGGGATGGGACAAATGGACTTGGCGCAGCCATTAGCCTATTGACCAATATCCCCATTTACCTTACGTATGCGCAAGGTTTGGTGCATTTCCCGGTCTATGATGTAGAATATAATGTGACTGGCTATGAGGTGGCCCCCATCCGGCCAATTGTGCCGGGTTTCACCCAAAAAATATATTACGACGATTCCAACATTCCCGATGCCCCAGGCAACAGCGCCGACAAGGTAATGGTAAACGGTTGTGCCCCGCCATGCCATGCCTACTCCAATTTCGGCTATGGTGATTTGAATACCATCAACACCTGGTGGTACACCAACCAGGACATAGGCATCACGGTCCAGTTGGCCGATTGCTCTTTAAACGCTGTTTTTGATACTGCTTCCACCACCGAAGGCACGGCAGTGCTGATTGATGTTTTGGAGAATGACTTTGGCGACAGCATAGACAGTACAACACTTTCCAGCACCGGCGTTTTGCAGGCCGCCTCTGGCACCATCAGCATCAGCGCTGTCAATGGCGACATTACCTACACGCCAAGCAATGGATTTATTGGCCTGGATTCTTTTGAATATATCGTCTGCAATATTAGTGGGGGTGCCTGCGATACGGCCTTGGTTTTGGTGTCGGTCAGTTGTGCATCGGGCAGCGGCCATACTATTTCGGGGGTCGTTTTTAAAGATTATAATCAAAATCAGGTCATCAATGTTATTGAACCCCCGCAATCCGGCGTAACTGTCAGGCTTTATCAAGACAACAACCAGGATGGCTTGGTGGACAGCGGCGACACACAAACGGACACTGATGTGACGGATTCAAATGGTGAATATGCCTTCAGCCTTAATTTAGTTGGTTCCCCTCAAAATATTACAAGAAATGTATCTACAAGTACTGATGACGCAGAACAAAACGTATCAGGAGGCACCATGTCCACCACCAGCAGCGACCTTGAAATGTGCGATGATGGCGGCACCCTCCAAATCGTAGGCATGCGTTTTCAAAACATCGCCATTCCTCAAAATGCTGTGATTTCCGATGTGAGGCTGTCTTTTTATGCTGATGGCAACCATAGCACAGCTACATCGCTGACCATTTACGGGCAAGCCATTGACAACGCACCTACTTTTTCCTCATCTAATTATAACATCTCCAACCGCACCAAAACCAGTGCTTCGGTGGCATGGTCAAGTGTTTCTACGTGGTCAGATAATGTCACTTACCAAAGTCCTGACCTTTCGACCATTGTTCAAGAGCTGGTCAGTAGGTCAGGCTGGGCCAGTGGAAACGACATAGTTTTTATCATTGAGGGTACTGGTAGGAGGCGGGCGGAATCCAATGACGGATCTGGCGGGCCTGAGCCTCAACTTGATATAGAATTTGCTACTGCTTCCTTACCCGCTTATTTTGTCATGGATGTGGATACCAGCACTTTGCCCGGCGCAGGTATTTTGACAACCGACAATGTAGAATCTGCTGTTTTTACCACTTCCAATGAGCTGGATTGTGCCAATAATTTTGGTTTCGTTGGTACGGCCGATTTATCGGTTGTGAAAACTGTGGACAACGCCACGCCCAATGTTGGCGACACAGTTGTTTTTACCATAACAATAAGCAACAATGGCCCCGACAATGCCGTGCATGTGGAAGTGCTGGATACATTGCCAACTGGTTTGACTTATATTAGTGACGATGGGGGAGGGGATTATGATCAATCAAGTGGCGTCTGGACGGTGGGTGCCTTAAACGCTTCAGTATCGGCAACCCTACATATCACAGCAGAAGTGGCAGCATCTGGCATCATAAAGAATGTTGCAGAGGTATCGGAAAGCTACGACCACGACCCAGACTCTTCGCCTGCCAACGACAACGGCGACCAAAGCGAAGACGACGAAGACGCCGCCACCCTCACCGTGCCGGAAGCAGATTTGTCCATTTCAAAAACGGCTTCCCCAACAAATACAACATTGGGCGGCACGGTAACTTTTACTATTAATGTAACAAATGGCGGCCCCGATGCAGCCACCAATGTGGAGGTGACAGACCTGCTGCCCGCGGGCTTGACCTACCAAAGCGACAATGGGGGCGGGGCTTACAATTCAACAACCGGTATTTGGAACATAGCCTCTATTGCCAATGGGGCAAGTACCAGCTTGCAAATTACTGGCACTGCTACAGCCCTTGGAGTAGTTGAAAATACAGCAGAAATAAGCGAAAGCCTGGTGTATGATCCTGATTCTCAACCTGGCAACGGCTCCTTGTCGGAAGACGATCTTGACACCGCCTGCATTTCGGTAAAAATACCGCTTTGCCCTGGCAGTACTTTTGCGCTGGAAGCCCCAGCGGGTTTGAGCAATTATCAATGGTACAGGAACGGAGTGGCCATACCAGTTGCCACTTTTGCTACTTACGTAGTTACCAGCGTCGCCACGGCGGTGGATACAATTACATTTACTGCACAACATCCGGTCAGCGGAGCTTCTTACACTTCCGATTGCCCTTATTTGTTTATTCAAACCAACACAACAGTAGCAGCGGGTAGCAATTCGCCGGTCTGTGTAGGCGATGTGATTTATCTCACCGAAAGTGGTGGATCGGCGGTTTTATGGTCATGGGCAGGGCCGGCTTCCTACGCCTCCAGCGCACAAAATCCAGCAATAACCGGCGCTACTACTTCCCATGCTGGTTCCTATTTTGTTACCATTACCGATAACTATGGCTGCACGGCCAGCCAAACAATTTCCATAAATGTGAACCAGCCCGCCAATGCTGGCACGGCAGTTGCAAATGATTCCATTTGTCTGGAAGGAAGTGGCCTTTCCAACATTGACCTATTTGACCGATTGACCGGAGAAGATGCTGGAGGCATCTGGTCGGTCGTCAGCGGCTCCCCCGGCCTGAATTTCAATGCCAGCACTGGCATCCTTAATCCCAACGGCCTTCCTCTGGATACTTACACTTTTCGATACACCGTAAATGGGTCCCCTCCCTGCACAAACGACACCGAAGAATGGACAATCACTGTTTACAGGTGCTGCCCCCCGCAGATCTGCCTACCTGTGACCACCATCAGGAATAACTAACGATGACTGGATAAACTACGAACCGCCGTCAGTTCTCCAACCATTGTTTTTCATAAAGTATAAAATTCGGAGGCTTTCGCATTTTTTAGTGTTGAGCGCCTCCCTCTCATAACTACCTATCCCCCTGGGGCAGCCTAGGCTGTTTTTTATTAAATATTTTAACCAAACTCATCACACAAAAAATGCGAGCATCATTACAAAAACTTTTGGCCATCTGGACAGTGACGGTTTGTACGGCATTCTCCCTTTTTGGTCAAAACGACCTTTCCATCAGCGTCTCAACTGCCTCAGGGACAGTTTCGATTGGAGACAACGTCACGTACACCGTGACAGTCAACAACCAAGGGGCTACCAACGTAACCGGCGTAGAAGTATCAAACCTCATCCCAGCAGGGCTGACTTTTGATGCTGCAACGCCCGGCGCAGGTTCTTACAACACTTCTACTCATGTGTGGACCATTGGGGCCATCGCCAACTCAACTGCTTCAGTTTCCTTAACTTTAGACTTTACGGTAGTCGGAGAAGGTGCCCAAACCCTTCGTTCCAACATTACCGACATGAACGAGTACGATGGGGATTCTGACCCGGCGGACGACAGCCCATTGGAGGATGATTACGGGGCGGCATGTGTCACCGTGCCATTTACATTCTGCACTGGTCAATCCATTAACATCACAGCAACTGCACCTGCTGGCTACGCTTCTTATCAATGGACAAGAAACGGTGCCAACATCGGTGGGGCAACTTCCCAAAACTACACCATCACCCAGGCTGGCACGTACAATTATGTGGTCAGCGGAGGAGATATCGGGGCATGTTCTGGCGGCAACTGTTGTGACATTGTCGTAACTGAACTTACGCCTCCAACAGTTGATATTGACACCTTGCCTGCTACTGCTGTGCTGACCTGTACCAACCCAAGTATTGACCTGACCGCTTCCGGCGGCACGGGCTATGTCTGGTCAAACAGTGACAATACGGCAACCACAAGCATCAGTACACCTGGCACTTACACCGTAACGGTAACGGCTGCCAATGGCTGTACATCAACTGGCCAGGTTGTTATAACACAAGACAACACTCCGCCGACTGCTGGCATTACGAACAATACGGGCACAACGGTCCTGACTTGTACGACGACTTCCATTTCTTTGACTGCAACGGGCGGCGGAAGTTATCTCTGGTCAGATGTAGGAGGCACGACTACGGCTGCTTTGTCGGTCACCACAGCCGGTACATATACGGTAACGGTAACGGCTGCCAATGGCTGTACAGCAACATCACAATTGGTTATTACACAGGATGTTACACCGCCGACGGCTGGCATCACGAACAACACTGGCACTACTGTGCTGACTTGTACGACCACCTCCATTTCATTGACTGCAACAGGCGGCGGAAGCTACCTCTGGTCTGATGTAGGCGGCACGACTACGGCTGGTTTGTCGGTCACCACACCTGGTACCTATACGGTAACGGTCACCGCTGCAAATGGCTGTACAGCTACTTCTCAATTGACCATCACACAAGATGTTACGCCTCCAACGGCTGGCATCACGAACAATACAGGCACCACCGTGCTGACTTGTACGACCACCTCCATTTCATTGACCGCAACGGGCGGCGGAAGCTACCTCTGGTCTGATGTAGGCGGAACAACTACAGCTGCTTTGTCGGTCACCACACCGGGTACATATACGGTAACG
>JBGSKQ010000134.1:0-64844 GCA_041741095.1 Saprospiraceae bacterium | reverse complement strand
GGCTATAGCCCCCGAGCCCCCATTACAAAATGTCAAGAAACTTAATTTACAAAGTACAAAGCGACTAAATAATTATCTAACCAACAACTCCTCACTATGACTATTTCAACAAAAAAGAAAAAAAGGCAGGAAAAATTGGATGAAAAGGATTCAAAAAAATTCTTCACTGCGGTCGGTATTGCAGTGGTGATATTGATGCTGTTGCTCTATGTGATTTACAAAAATATGTAATGAAGTAGGCGAGGAATGGAACTTGGAAAACGAAGTAAGTGCAGTGTTGAAATACTGTTTTTATTTTAATATTTCCATCCTTATTTGCTGAAAGAATCGAAAAAAGTCCTCAATTCCATTGCATCGGACGGTTTCATGCGGCCACTGAGTACGAGCCGCACTTCCCTCCTTCGGGCTGCACTTTCATACAGTTGCTCCTCGTCGCTGGTGAGGGGGATGACCTGTGGCACGGGAATAGGTTTTTTGCTTTCATCCTCCAAGGCCACGAAGGTAAAATAGGCGTGGTTGCACTTGCGTGGGTTGCCGCCCTTGATGTCGGCAGCGAAGACCTCCACATATATCTCAACGGAAGTATTGAAGGCACGGGTGACCCTGGCCGTCAGCGTGACGATTTCCCCAAGCGGGATCGGTTTGTGAAAAGAAACGTGGTCCACCGAGGCGGTCACCACATGGGCTTCGCAGTGTTTGCCTGCACAGATGCTGCCCACGATGTCCATCCAACGCATCAAGTTGCCCCCCATGAGGTTGTGCAGTGGGTTGGTGTCGTTGGGCATCACCATTTCCGTCATGGTGGCGATGGATTCGCTGATTTTTTTTGGCTTCATTTGAAATGATGGTTGCAGGGTTTCATTGTTGCACTGTTTCATTGTTGAATCGCTGCATTGTTTCATTGACAAGAGTGCAAAGGAGCAATAGAGCAATGAAGCTATGTAACAATGCAGCAATGAAACAATGCAGCAATTATTTTATCATCACGCCTTTGCGCTCCAAAAAAGGGATGCGGGTAAAATTTTCCTCCGTGATACTGCCTCGAACGAAGACGTATTTTTTATCGTACATGTAGCCATCGTAGGTGAAGCTCACCCAGTATTCATTGGCTATGTCGAAGAGTTTGGTCTGAATAGGTTCTATCAAAACGGCTTCCAGCGGGCCGATTTCATTAAAAAAATGGCGCAGGATGGTGGTGCGCATTTGTTCGCCTTCTATTTCGCCGTAGCCCCTTGAGTTGACCAGTACATTTTCGATGGGATCGTCCTTGAGGTTGAGCATAAAAACTTCCCACATTTCATTGTCAATGATCCCGTGATCTTCCCTTGGCACAATGGCGATGGCCAGATCGGCCACTTTATATTGAGGAATGTCTTTTTTCATGGGCGCACTTGCTTGAATGGGTAAAACCAGCAGATAGGCGAATTGGTGAAAATCGGCAGCCATGCCATTGTCCCAATTTACAGATCCACCAGTTCAAAGCCGAACAATTCGGCAAAGTGGCGTTTTAATTTTTCTTTCGTTTCGGCTTCTTCAATCGTCGTCCCCAGCTCCTTTGCCAGGGAGGTCACATCTTTATCCAGTTCGTTGATGCCACAGGGTACGATGTGGCGGAAATACTGCAAATCGGTGTTCACATTGAAAGCAAAACCGTGCATCGTCACCCAACGGCTCAGGTGTACGCCGATGGCGCAGATTTTCCGTTTGGGCAGGCCGCCTTTTTCGGGCAACCAAACGCCCGTGTACTGCTCCATTCGGAAGCTTTCAAGGCCATATTCGGCCAATGTTCTGATGACGGCTTCTTCCAGGTAGCGGACATAGCGGTGTACGTCCGTAAAAAAATCGTCGAGGTCAAAAATGGGGTAGCCCACTATCTGCCCCGGCCCGTGAAAAGTGATGTCGCCGCCCCGGTTGATTTTAAAAAATTCAATGCCTTTTTCCAGCAAGCCCTTTTCATCGAGCAGCAGGTTGTCCATCGAACCGCTCCTTCCGAGCGTATATACGGGCGGGTGGGCGCAAAAAAGGAGATAGTGCCGCACGGGCAGGGGACTTTCTCCACGGTCTTTTTTTTCCCTGTTTTGCCGTTTTGTGTCAATAATTGCTGCCAGCAGCTTTTGCTGGTAGTCCCATGCTTCCTGGTAAGGGACAATGCCCAAATCTTTGTAAATGACCTGTTTCATACTTCCCTTCCGAAAAAAGCGGTGCGAAGGTAAGTAATATGGTAAAAAACCAAAAGCCATACCGCCATTGGCTTTTATACTGTACGCTGTTAGTTTTTGGGCTTTTTGCCAACATCCAAAAGCCAAGTGCCAATAGCAATTTGACAAAAGGTGAACGGATTTGGCACTGCATTTTACGGCAGGCATTTAGATTGGTTTTGAACAAAAGCAAATGTTTGGAAAGTAGGGCGTAGCGGGTTACTTTTGCCGCCGTCAACAATGAAGCGTTTCACCAAAAATAATAATCATGTCGGCACACATAGAAAATGAAGGCAAAAAGGGCAAGTTCCTGATGTGGTTTTTCATCTACTTTGTACTGTTGGTTATCCTAATGATTTACGTGTACAAGTACAATTCCCGCCTGGAATTTTGATCGGGCCGTTTTTGCCAAAAAACAAAAAAGCCTTGCTGTATCATGCAGCAAGGCTTTTTTCTTCTGGCTATAATTTGTCTATTTAGGTAGTTCTGGTTTTTTGAAAATATCGTTCACAGATAGGGCAAATGTCGGCAATACAGGGGCCGCTGAACAGACCATTTCCCCTTTGCATACCGTTATTTGCGGAGAACCTTCCACATGCACCTGCACTTGCTTCGCTTTTGGGTAAATCATCCAAACTACCTTTACTCCAGCTTTAAAATAGTCCTCTATTTTGACGGCGTATTTTTCCGCCTTATCTGTTAGAGAAACGACCTCTATAATAAACGCTGCCACTGGGTGCTTTCCGTCGTAAGTTTCAACAAGTTGCAGTTGGGTCAAATAGCACATGTCAGGAATGCGGACATGGTTTTTCCAAAGCTCGGTGTCTTTTTCCGCTTGAAAAGTTCCTTGGACCTTTCCTTCAAACCTAAGTTGATAGAAAAATTGGGTAAGATTGGCGGCGATGTAAAGTTGGCTGTCGTTCATAGTTTTCTCGAATGTTTCAATATGGCCATTCACCAACTCGTACTTTTGGCCATCTTCCCTGTCACGGTATTCTTCATAATAGGTTTCCATAGAAACTGGTGCGGCATCTCCTTGATGATGGCCCATAGTCGCTTTTTTTGAAAAGGAAGTTGAATGCATTGCCCTACAGCTTTTAGCAAAAATAACCTTTTTCTACCCAATTGCAAATCACCAATCACCAATCACCGCTTACTCCTTCCCATTCATTTCGCTCGTAAAATGAAACTCCACCTTCGGGTGGTTTTCCTGCGCCATTTTCAGTGCCCAGGCGCTTTCGGCCAGGAAGACGAGGTTGCCGTCCTTGTCCCTCGCTAAGTCACGGTTGCGGCGGCTTTTGAATTCCTTGAAGGCGGCAGCATCGTCGCAGGTCACCCAACAAGCCTTGTAGAGGTTCACGGGTTCATAGGTGCAAGAAGCGCCGTACTCGTGCTGGAGGCGGTATTGTATCACGTCGAACTGTAGCGCCCCCACCGTGCCGATGATTTTGCGGCCACTGGTTTCCTTGGTAAAAAGCTGCGCCACACCTTCGTCCATCAATTGATCAAGACCCTTGGCCAATTGTTTCGACTTCATCGGGTCGGCATTTTCCACATAGCGGAACTGCTCTGGCGAGAAACTGGGGATGCCTTTGAAATGCAATTGCTCGCCCTCGGTTAGCGTATCGCCGATTTTGAAATTGCCTGTATCGTGCAGGCCGACCACGTCGCCGGGGTAGGCTTCGTCAATCACCTCTTTTTTGTCAGCCATAAAACTGGTGGGGTTGGCAAAGCGCATCTGCTGGCCCTGCCGCACGTGCAGGTAGTTTTTATTTCTTTCAAAAACGCCGGAGCATATCCGCACGAAGGCAATCCTGGCCCGGTGGCGGGGGTCAATGTTGGCGTGTATTTTAAAAACGAAGCCAGAAAATTTGTCCTCTTCCGGCACCACTTCCCGTTCTTCCGTAGTGCGTGGCAGTGGCGTTGGGGCAATGTCCACAAAGCAGTCGAGCAGTTCCCGCACGCCGAAGTTGTTGACAGCGCTACCAAAAAAGACGGGCGACAATTCGCCGTTTCGGTAGGCTTCCACATCGAAATCGGGGTAAATACTTTCCACCATTTCCACCTCTTCCCGCAAGGTTTTGGCGGCCCGCTCGCCAATGGCCTTTTCGAGCGATGGGTCGTTGAGGTCTTTTATTTCAACAATATCCTCCTCGGCCTGCTTGCCGTGCGGGCGGAAAAGCACGAGTTTTTTTTCGTACATGCTGTAAACGCCCTTGAAGGTGCCGCCCATGCCCACGGGCCAACTGAGCGGGCGCACCCGCAGGCCAAGCTTTTGTTCCACTTCATCGAGCAGGTCAATGGCATCCTTCCCTTCCCTGTCGAGTTTGTTGATAAAAACGATGATGGGCGTGTTGCGCATCCGGCACACGTTGACGAGCTTTTCGGTCTGCGTTTCTACCCCTTTAGCCACGTCAATCACCACGATGGCGCTGTCCACGGCAGTGAGGGTGCGGTAAGTGTCTTCGGCAAAATCCTGGTGGCCGGGCGTGTCGAGGATGTTGATTTTCAGGCCTCTATAATCGAAAGCCATGACGGAAGTGGCCACGGAGATACCCCGCTGTTTTTCAATCTCCATGAAGTCGGAGACGGTCGTCTTTTTGATTTTATTGGACTTGACGGCCCCAGCGGTCTGGATGGCCCCGCCAAATAGGAGGAGCTTTTCCGTGAGGGTTGTCTTCCCGGCGTCGGGGTGGGAGATGATGCCGAAGGTTTTGCGTCGCTGGATTTCTTGTTTCAAGCTCATGTTTGAGAAATTGGGGCGCAAAGGTAGGCAGTGATTTGATAGATGGGCAAACTGGCTTTACAAACTTATTTTTTAAAAGCCTTGTACAGAGAGTAATTGCACCCGCTTAAAAACAGCGTCATTTGTCAATAATACGGCCTGTTGTTGAATGGCCGATGAAGCAATAATGGCATCCGGCAGTTTTAAGTTGAATTGTTGGCGAACTTGAATTATCTCATTCATCAAACTTTTATTGTGCGGATCAAGCCCTATCACTTCAACCCTATTTTTGAATAGTTGGAAAAGGTTGGCGTCTTTTATCGAAATAGAAGGAAAAGAAAGAAATTCAAGCTCAACGATGATAGATATTCCAACCCATCCGGCATTGTTCAACAATTGCAACAAGTTGGTATTGCCATCAAGTAAGGCAATGACTGCGTTTGTATCCAAAATATACCTACCATTCATCCCTTAACAGGCGTTGTTGGTGAACTGCATCTCCCTTCCATTCTAATTTTCCAGAAAGGTCGGAAAAATCATAGTGAGACAAATCGTGCTTTTTAGGAGCAGTTTCTTTTGGCACTACAATTTTTACGTAGTCCAGGGTTTTTAAGAATTTTAAAAAAAGCTGATAGTGGCTTTCTTTTATTTTTAAAACGAGTTCCTGCATGACGCTGCTTTTTGAATAACAAAACTAACCAAAACTGGTCAAAATTCAATCTCCATCATTTTATACAATCTTTTGCCCCCTCAATATCCCCGCATACGCCCTCGGCACCATCACCTTCACCGCGCCAGGCTCAATGCAAAACCTTGCCTCGCCCTCCAGGTCAAAGCCCTCGCCGTCCAAATGCACAGCAGTTTTTTCCAAAGGCTGCACGATGACCTCTTTGGCGGTGTAACATTCAACCAGTTTGCTTTTGTGAAATGAGCGGTTGAGGAAGCGCCAGCATTCCAGCAGGTAGCGCCATTTGGGGGCTTTGTTGGCGATGAGCACTTCCAATTTACCATCCTTGAAATTGGCATGTGGCACAATGGTGAAACCGTAGCCGTAAATGGGCGCATTCGCCACCTCTACCAACATGCAGGTGCGGCGCAGCGTTTTGCCGTCCAACAGGATGTTCATCGGTACCATTTTATAACGAAAAGCCTCCTCCACCGAGTAGCGGGCGTAGCCGATGAAGCCCCTCACCCGGCTGGTGTGCAGGTGCTTGGCGATGGCCCCGTCGAAACCGATACCGGCCAGGTTGACGAAGGTCTTGTCGTTCATGCAGCAGGAGTCAATGGTGATGATCTGGCCGTCGTTGAGGAATTCGATGGCCTTGGCGACGTTGCGGCCCACGCCGATGTGCATGGCGAAGCCATTGCCAGAACCGCATGGCAGCACACCGAGCACCGTATTTGTATGGATTAATTGGCTGGAAATTTCATTCACCGAGCCATCGCCACCGCAAGCTACCACCATGTAGTCGCCCTGTTCAACACCTTCTTTTGCCAATTCTATGGCATGGCCAGCGTACTCCGTATAGTATAGTCCGTATTCGTACACCTCGTGATCAAGGTTCTCTTGGATCAATTTGGGCAGGTTCCGCTTGCGGTTGGCACCGGAGCGGGGATTGGCAATGAAGCGTATTTTTTTCCGATGGGACATTATTTGAACACGAAGTATCTGAACATCAGGAAATTGACCGAAACGCCCACGGCAACCGCAGAGATGACTTTTGAAATGACGTAGGAAATGTGGAACGTCTCTGTCAAAAACCATACGCCCAAAGTGTTAAGGGTCAGGCTGAGGCCAATGGACAGTACGTACCGGGCCGCCTGGTGGTGCCAGCGCTGGCTGCGCCTGTTAAAAACCCAAAGGCGGCAAAGGTTAAAACTAACCACCCCGCCCGCCGATGCGCCCAAGGCATTGGACATCACGTACCACAAACCCGCTATTTCCGTCAGGAAAATAGTAAACATGAAATCCACCGAAGTAGCGGTGACGGAAGCCACATGGGAACGAAACCACGATATGAAAAACGGCGTCTTCCCTGGGCTGGCGTCGGCAGCTTCCAGTTCCGTAAGCGGTGAGCCAAAATCATCTTCAAGCAGGTCAATATTCTCCACTATATCGCTTTTTCTTTTTCGTAAAATACGGAGATTTCATCCAAAGATTTCCTCCGCAAATCCGGCACTTCTGCCTCCTCGGCAGGGTAGCCGACCGGGATGAGCAGGAAGGGCCTTTCGTTTTCTGGGCGGTCGAGTATTTTTTGCAAAAAATTCATGGGGCTGGGCGTATGCGTGAGCGAAACCAGCCCGGCGTTGTGGATGGCTGCCAGCAGGAATCCCGCCGCCAAGCCCACCGATTCGTTCACGTAGTAACACTTGCGTTTTTCGCCGTTTTCAGTTATTTCATAAGCTTTTTTAAAAACAACGATGAGCCAGGGGGCAATTTCGAGGAAGGGTTTGTGCCAATCTGTGCCAAGTGGGGCAAGGTCTCTCAGCCACTCTTCGCTCATGCGGCTATTGTAGCTTTCGTATTCTTCCTTTTCGGCGGCTTCCCTAATTTGGGATTTGATGGCGGGGTCGCTCACGGCGCAAAAAGTCCAGGGTTGCTTGTGCGCACCTGATGGGGCGGTGCTGGCGATCTTGATGAGGTTTTCAATGACTATTTTCGGTACTGGTTTATCAGAAAACGACCTGACCGAGCGGCGGCGATCCATGTATTCAAATAATGATTGGGTGCGCTGCGCCACTTCCTCCGGTTCAAACCGGATGCCTTGATAGGGTATGGACTTGAAAGTCGCCATATTTCATGTTGAAAATTTCAAAAAGATGTGCATCAAAATACAAGAATACACGCCAGCCAATACGTCGTCCATCATCACGCCCCAGCCGCCGGGAAGCCGTTCCATTTGCCTGATACCCAATGGTTTCCAAATGTCAAATAAGCGGAACAGTACAAAGGCCACGGCCAAATTTAACAAAGAAAACGGCACTCCCAACATGGCTATCCACACGCCGATTACTTCGTCCACCACTATTTTTGAAGGGTCGTGGCCCCATTCTCTTTCCAGTACATTGGCAGATTTTACCCCCCAAAAAAAGAACAATAGAATAAGGGAAAAGAGGCCAGCCGTTTGCTCCCAACCTCCTGAAAAATAGCTTGGCAGCGACAACTGCAAAACCCACAAAATCAAACAGCCAACCAGCGCCCCCGCCGTACCGGGCGCTATGGGCGAATAACCGCTGCCAAAGCCTGTGGCGATGATTTTCCAGAACATGGATATATGGTTATATGGTTGAATGGCTAAATGGCTTTTTAACCATCCAGCCATCCATCCATTTAGCCATCAATAATAGTAGTCCATACCCAAGTGCGTGATCAACTCCTCTCCCATGAGGTGGCGCAGGGTGTTGAGCAGCTTTTGGTGCTGTAGGAAAATATCGTTTTGCGGTGGCAAGCCAGGGGCGGCTTGCGGGGATTTCCAGTAGAAGGAAAGCCACTCCTGGATGCCGTACAACTCGGCCCGTTTGGCCAAATCCAAGAAAAGGGCGAGGTCAAGCACGATGGGCGCAGCCAGGATGCTGTCCCGGCAGAGGAAGTCAATCTTGATCTGCATCCCATAGCCCAGCCAGCCGAAGATGTCAATGTTGTCCCAGCCTTCCTTGTTGTCGCCGTGGGGCGGATAGTAGTTGATGCGCACCTTGTGGTAAAGGTTGCCGTAGAGGTCGGGGTTTAGTTCGGGCTGAAGGATTTGCTCCAGAACACCCAGCTTGGAGACCTCTTTTGTTTTAAAACTTTCCGGATCATCGAGTACTTCGCCGTCCCTGTTTCCGAGGATATTGGTGGAAAACCAGCCCCGGATGCCGAGCGAACGGGCCTTCAGGCCAGGTGCGAGGATGGTTTTCATTAAAGTTTGGCCGGTCTTGAAGTCTTTGCCGCTGATGGGCGTTTTGGTCTGCTTGGCCAGTTCTACCATCGCAGGCACATCGGAGGAGAGGTTGGGCGCACCGTTGGCGTAAGGGATGCCCATTTTCACGGCGGCGTAGGCATAGATCATGCTGGGCGGAATCATTGGGTCGTTGTTGCGCAGCCCATCTTCCAGGTTTTCAATAGAGAAATGGATGTCGGTGGCCTCAGTGTAAACCTCCGTGGAGCCGCACCAGACCATCACAAGTCGGTCGCAGCCGTTCTTTTCCTTGAACTGCCGGATGTCTTCCATGACGGCTTCGGCCAGTTCCATTTTGTTGTTCCCTTGCTTCACATTGGGGCCGTCGAGGTTTTTGACAAATTTTTTATCAAAAACAGCCTTCATGGGCTTGATGGCCTCCAATTCTGGTTTAATCTGATCAATCAGGGATTTTTCCAACACCTTGGCATTGGCAGCGGATTCGTACATGTTGTCCTCGAAAATATCCCAGCCGCCGAAGACGATGTCGTTCAGGTCGGCCAGCGGCACGAATTCCTTTATCAGCGGGTTCCTGTGCTCGGTGCGCTTGCCCAGGCGGATACGGCCCATTTGGGTGAGCGAACCGATGGGCAGCGCTATTCCTTTGTTGACAGCGATGACGCCTGCCATAAACGTGGACGCCACGGCCCCCATCCCCGGTGTGAGGATGCCCAATTTACCTTTAGGTTCTTGAATCATAAGTGTTGTGTTTGTGTAGAAATTCAGAGCTTGTTTGGGATTTGGTGTTTGAGCTAAAAACGAGAAATTTTTCGTCAATTTTTCAGCTTTTTGAAGGAGAATAGCGGGCTATTTAACTGAAAAAGGTGGAAAAGTGGCGAAAAATGGCCGTTTTGAGCCAAGTGACCAAATCCCAAACAAGCTCTCAATGGATTGATTAGCCTGTTTTCGCTAAAAACGGCGCAAAGGTAAGAAAACAGCCTTGCGCAGGTAATCCAAAGAGAAGCACTGAGCGGCCCGTAAGTTGTAGCGGCTGCCTGCCCAATAGCTGATCAGTGGGTTTTAGTAGATGGGGTGGAAGGATGGGTAGAAATTGGTAGCTGTGGAAACATTTGGCAGGAGGCTCAAAAAAGTGAAGCCTGACAAAAGCCAGGCTTCACAATGGGTCGTTTTGGGCATGTTCGTTCCTTCTCATAAACGTTCTCAACGGGGAGAATTGGCAATTGGGGGTTTTAGGTAAATTGGTTTTTTAGGTAAATTGGTTTTTTAGGAGGCGATTTTAAGAAGCCAAATAAGCCAAATAGAATAGTGCTTCAATAGCAAAAGCATTTTTCTGGGTTAAATAAGCTGGGCTCAAATCTCTTGCATAAGCTTCTTTGGAATGGCTAAGTTCCGATATAACTGCAACAAAAGGAGTATTGATAAACGTTCGGGCATTTTGAATGTACGAAAGCCTTTTATTGTTGTAGCAGAAAAGATATTAGCTTGTTATAGGCAGCGTGACGTCCACCCTTGTTCCGGTGGGATTGTGTTCGAGATCGAACAGATCGGTCACGGTCACTTCGTAATTGCCGCTGTGTGTAGCCCCGATGATGTCGAGCCGTTCTTTCACAATTTCCAGCCCCTTCGAAACGTGCCCTCTGCCTTGCTGCTCATTGATTTTTTTGGCTTCGTCCCTCCCGATGCCATTGTCTTCCACCACGCATTTTAACATGCCCTTGTCCTTTAAAAATGAAATGGTGATGTGTCCTTGGCTTTTTTTGTGAAAAAGGCCGTGCTTGATGGAGTTTTCGACAAAAGGCTGTAGTAGCATACTGGGTATTTTCACCTCGAAGGTGTCCAATTCCTTGTCAACGGAAAACGCATAAGTAAAAGGTTGGCTAAAGCGCTTGGATTCGACCTTCATGTACAAATCGAGCAGTTCGATCTCTTTTTCCAGTGTGATGAGGCCCTCCCTGCTAAAATCGAGGATCATGCGCATCAGCTTTGAAAACTGGTGGATGTATTCAATGGCGCCCCGAAAATCCTTTCGGGCCACGTAGCCCGAGGCCGATTGCAGGCTGTTGAAGATGAAATGCGGGTTCATTTGCGCTCGCAGGGCGGCCATTTTGTTTTCGGCAATGCGGGTTTTGAGCTCTGCTTTTTCCTTGATGCGCCGTTCCCTTTCTTTTAGCCAAACCAAGGCTATAATCGCCCCAATCGAAAGCGATAAAAGGATGAACCACCATTGGCACCAAAACGGGGGTTCGATATAAAAATTAAACTCGTGCGGGGTTTCATTAAAGATGCCTTCACTGTTGGTAGCTCTTATCATAAAAGTATGGTTGCCCGAAGGGAGGTTGGCATACCTGGCAAAGCCATACTCGCCTTTAGGGAGGGCCACCCAATCAGGGTCCACCCCTTTCAAACGATAGAAAAGTTTGGTGGAAGCTGGATCGCTGTAGTCTGTGGCCGTAAAATCAAATGAAATGGTCCTTTCCTGGTAAGAAAGCTTGATTTCCTGCATGAGGGAGAAGTTCGTAGCCTCTGTTTTGTGGCATTTTAAATCAAGTTTCTGTTCGTCGTTAATATTGATACCCGTTATTCTAATATTTGACGGTGTCATGGCTTTGCGGAGGTCGCTGGGCTGCACAATGGTAATGCCCTTTGAGCCCCCGAACCATATTTTCCCATTGCTGAGCTTGAAGGCTGCCGGCACATAAAATTCATCAGAATAGATACCGTCGGCAATGCCGAAGCTGCGAAAAACCGTATCACCGGCAGGGAGCATGGCCAGGCTGTTGGTCATGCTGCACCAGATGTTTCCTGAGTTGTCGGAGACGATGGATCGGATAAAATTGTCGGGCAGCCCATCCTTTTCCGTCAACACCTTGAGAGGGTCGCCCGGCTTGGATTTGTCCATTTTTGCAAGGCCATAAGTGGTGGCCATCCAAAGGTTTTTTCCATCTTCATAAAATCCGTTCACGGCCCCTTGTATTGGCAGGGCGCCCTGTTGTTGCAGCTTGTTTCCTACCCATTTAAAAACACTTACTTCCGCTTCGTTCCGGCAAATGAAAACCTGGCCATTTTGACCTTCGTAAATGGTGGTAAAATTTCCCTTTTCGCCCCATTCCAAAGCGGGTTCCAACCAGATTTTATCAGTAAATTGTCGAATAGCATATACCCCATCTTCGATGGAAGAAGCCAGCAGGGTGCCGTCTTTCATCAACAAGAGATAAGTGTATGTGCGGCTTCCGACCCCATTCTCATCGGCTACTGTATGAAAACGCCGGGAGGAGGCTTCGTACCAAGCAATGCCATTGGTGGTGGCTACCCACAACCTGCCTTTGCCATCGAATGCCATGTGATAAATGCTGTTGGAAGGCAGAGAAAAAGGATTGGACTTTTGATGGGTAAAATGCTGCAAAACCTTCCCTTTTTCATCCAGCAAAAACAACCCTTCCATATAGGTGCTGTACCAAAAACTGCCGTTCGGGCTTTCGAGCAGGCTTTGGTAAAAAGGGTTTTTTTTGCCCTGTATGGCCTTCGGCAAAGGCAGGAAATCAAATTTGCCTTTCAGCAAATTGGCATAAAGTAGCCCATCGGAAATAACGGTCATCCAGAGGTTGTCCTCTTGGTCAACGTGCAGCCAGGTCAGATTGCGCTCGTCAATGGAATCGCCACTGATTTTCCGGATGGTCAGCGGGGTGGCCGTACCTTCGTTTTTTTCATATAAATACAAGCCTTCGCCGTCCACATTCAATAAGAGGTGCCTCTCCTTCCAATTTGCAAAATAGACCAGCTTGCCAAAGAACCTGGGTTCCGGCCTCAAGTGGCCACTTTTCCTGTTCCAGGCAAATAGGCCGATGGTAGTGGCCAACCATGTGATTGAATCCGGCTCGTGCAGCACATCCCTGACATCCAGGCTTGGCAGGGCACCCTTGGGTAGGCCAAAGAGCGTTTGGCGATCCGTTACTTGCCCGTTTTTTAGTTTCAATACTTCCACGCCCCTAAACGACGATTGGCCAAGCAGGTAGAGGTAGTTCACCGAACCTTTTTTATCGGCAAAGGCACGGCAGTGGAAGGCAGTCGTTTGGGCAATTTTTACTTGGGAGCCGGCCCGGTGCGTATTCAACCGGTAGATAGTATCCTTGGCCCGGAGCCATAAAAAAGAATCACGTTCGAGGAAAAAAACATAATAGTCCTCCTTGATGTCCTTTCCCGAACCATCTTTGATGAAATAGTGCCGGAAGCTATCCGTTTTGCGCTCGTAGCACAGGATGGATTCGTAGGTGCAAAACCATAGGTTTTTCTGGTCGTCTTCGTAAAAATTGCTCTGGATGTTTTTACCAAAAAGGGAAGTCGTGTCATTTGGGTCGAAGCGGTATTGCTTGATACGCTGCCCGTCGAAGCGGTTGAGTCCGGCAATAGAACTTATCCACACAAAGCCTTCGGAGTCGTGGTAAACATAGTTGTTGGTGTTTTCAGAAAGGCCCTGCCTGGTGCTCAGTTCGTGGAGCCAAATAGCCTTGGGTGCCTGCCCAAACAGGCTGCTGGCAATGAAAGCTGCCACGCAAAAAAGTAGGAAAAATTTGGCTGTTTTCAATTTGGCCAGCGTTTGGTAAAAGCTATTTAGGTTAAAAAAAAAGGAAAGCCCGTACTAAGTACGGGCACAAGATACTAAGCTCTGAAAATTGTTTTTTTGTCGTCGGGCTATTGTTTGAAATAAAGCTGTTTTAGACTTTATTTTAAATAACCATAAACCCCATCTTATACCATTGCCAGTCGTTTAATTGACTGAAAGATAAACGTTACAACTTTATAAAGCCCGAAAATTCACAAGCTCTTTTATTCTAATTTGCCAACAAACTGGGGCCTTTTGGTCAGTTCGTTCTGGTTTCTTGCTTTCTTTATAAATGGCGTATAAGGGTCGAAAACAACCCTTGACTGACTGTTCCTGTTTAGCCATCTTAAATACACATCGGGGTCAAGCCTTATCAGGGAGGAAATGGAGGGCGCAAAGAGGTACATGCCGCCTTTAAAAGTAACCAAGGGTTTGCTCATTTGGTATTCGATCCTTTCACTGGTGGCGTCGTCATTCCATTTGGCAGGAAAAGAAAGCGGCTGAAGGTGGCTGTCGCCCAAAATGGCATCAATGCCTGCCGGGTAGCTGTTTTGCATCCAATCGAAAAGGATGCCTTCAAACTGTTCTTCTAGGCTGCTTTGAAAGGAAAGGAACAATAGGCCCGCCTCATTTTCCGGTTGGTCGTCCCCCCTTTCTGATTCTTTTCGCTCGTCGTAGGCAATGCCCCGGCGGACTATCCGCTGGGCCTCGGTGCCAGGTATGCGTGGGTTTGCTTTGCGGATGTGCGCATGAAAAGGGCAGCGGGTTCCCTCCAAATCGGTGTTTAAGGTTTTATCATTTGCTACAATTTCAGAATAGTCAAAACTGTTGTCTGGCTTGGCTGGCGAAGTGGGTTTGGACGAACTGGTGACAGGTGTGCCATCTTTAAACCTGCCGATGAGATATGCGCCTGCCAATTGCTCATCGGGGTGTTCTTTGTCGAGGTGCTCGGCAAGATCCTTAACTGTATCATTAAAGGCTTTTACATGCTGCTCCAATTTCATAAAAGAAACAAAACTGCCGCAACTATGCTGATGGTGGCCACATAGATCGGGCGTAAGCACGAGGGCCAGGGGGGACACGTCCCTTAATTTTAAATGTTTTTCCCTGTTTGCGCTCAGGCTGGGAAAGAAAAATGGCTGGCTGACATTGTCTCTAAATTTGAACCAATCGCTCGATTTTTTTTCACCATTGTCTGATATCAAAGCGCCATTTTGACGATATGTGAAGGCGATTCCGTTGAGTGAATTTTCACACGAATTGTATTTAGAATCCAGTAGGCTTTGGCTGTCGGAGGCAAAAAGCAGCACGGCGTGCCATTTTTCATTGAACATTGGATCGGCGTTTCCTTTGTTGAAAACCGTCCTGGTCATCATGCCATCCCTGAAAGCACTTTTTTGCACTTCGTTGCCGGGCACTTTGACGGGGTTTATGCCCAAAAATTCGTATCCATGATGGCTGAAGTACAGCCCACAAATGACTGCGAGCTGCCCCTTTTTCTCGCCCCTGTCTTCCTTGATTTGCTTGTAGGCTGATGTTATTTCTTGCTCCGCAAAATGGGCCATCCAGCTTTTGGCCTTGTCGTTTTTGCCATCAATAAACTGGACGAATACAAAACAGGTGTTGTCTTTGCGGTGGTGCTTTACGATGTTGGCCTGTAGGTCTTCCAAAAGATCCTTGGTTTTGCCTACGTCCTCATTGACGGCAGGTTTGAGCAGCAATTGGTCAAGTTCTGAATAGTAGTTGTTGTCGTGGTAGGGGAGTTTTTTTTGGTGCTGTTCCCTTTTTTTATAATAAAAATCACGGATAGCAGGGGCTATTAGCCTTCCGTCCATGTTGTTTTCTTCGCTGCGGTATGTTTGATTAATGATTGGCATAGTTGTCCGTTTAAAGGTAAAAAAACAAGAGGTTTAATCCGAAACCCATCTCTTTGCTGGGTATTGTTAAAGAACCAAATCGCCGGGAAAGGATTTGGGCGGCGTGTGCGGCGGGCAGGGCAAGGCCAGTTTGTTGAGGGTTTGGCCCTGGCCATCCTGGGCGGCATAGACAGTGAGCTCTTCATTTTGAAAAATGACGTTCACATAGCCGGTAGAAACTGCAAAGTTCTGGTTTTCAACTACGCGGATGTCTTCGATGTAAAAGGAAACGGTACCATTGCTGCCACCGCCACCTTTGGTGACCTGGCTGAGGAGGGTATGTGCCATAGTATAGATGTTTTAGGTGTAAGAATGAAAAAATACAATTGCTGATGCGGAAAGGAAGAGAGAGTATGCCTCCAAATGCAAGGTTGAATAAAGCAGGAAGTAGAATTAGGAAGAATGAACGAACCTTGCCGACGGCTGTACCAATCAAAGGGTTGGATGAATAAGGGCTTGTCTATCTAAAAAGGTTTTCGATGCGTTTTTGAATTTCGTCTTTTTTATTGTTGGCAATTGGCAATAACTTGCCGTTCCTCATTTTCAAAAACCAGCCATCTTGCCTAACGAATTCTACGACGTGGTGCAAGTTGGCAATTCCAGAACGGTGTACCCGCATGAAGCCAAAAGGCTCCAAGGTATTTTCATAATAGCCGATGTTTTTGGAAATCAGCATGTCCTTTCTGTCCAGGAAGCAAAACCCACAGTAGTTTTTCTCGGCTTCCACCATTACAATATTGGATAATTCCACAAAGACAACGGTTTCCAGGGTGGGCAGGGCGATTTTGTGCTGTTGGGTGTGGTGGTTTTGTTTTCGTTCGCTTTCCAGGAGGTTTACCAAAACCTCAAACTTTTCCACGCTCATTTTGGATTGGACCTTTTTCTCTGCTTTTTGCAGCGCCAGCTCCAGTTCTGTCGGGTCAATAGGCTTGAGCAGGTAGTCAATGGCGCTCAGTTTGATGGCATTGATGGCGTATTGCTGGTGAGCGGTGATGAAGATGATTTCAAAATCAATGGAGGGCATCCGGCGGAGCATTTCGAAGCCGGTCATGCCAGGCATTTCAATATCCAATAAAATGACATCGGGCTTTTCCCGTTTAACGGCCTCCAAGGCCAAGGAAGGATCGGTAAAGGCCCCTCTGATGGCCACCTGCGGCGAAAACATGGTTATCAGTGATCGGATTACTTCGACGCTTTCCGGTTCGTCGTCAATGATGAAAGCATTCAGCATTGTATTTTCGTTTTGTTGTTGCAGCACAAATATAATGAAAGCTGACAGCCCCTGCCCTGTAAAACAGGCCAGCATTGCCTCAAATAAAAAAATCAATCCCTTACCTACCCAAGTTTTCAGAACTTCCCTATCTTTGCGCCCCTAAAAATTTTGGCCGCTTAGATTTAAAAAAACAGCCGGCCAGATTTTAATTTAACTGAAACCACATCATTCAATATGTTGATAATAGATATTAAAAACGGCGAATCCATTGATCAGGCACTGAAGCGCTTCAAGCGCAAATACCAGCGCACCCAGATCATCAAGGAACTCCGCACCCGCAAAGAGTTTACCAAGCCTTCTGTAAAGCGTAGGCATGAAATCCTGAAAGCGGTTTACAAAGAACAGCGCAAGCGGGAAGTGGAGCTTTGATCCACACGGCAGTTATTTTTTTTAACTTGCCCTGACTACCGGGCACCGGAAGCAAGATGCGGTTAGCATTTAAGGACTGTTTCCTCCGGTGCCCGGTTTTTCTGTTTTTGGAAACTTAAGTTGCATAAAAACCTCACATCATGGCCGAAATCAAAATAGCCTGTCCGAAATGCAACTGGGAGCCAACGCCTTCCGATCGCTGGGGCTGCTCCTGCGGCCATTCCTGGCACACCTTCGATACGGGTGGCAAATGCCCAAACTGTGGAAAAGTGTGGGAAGACACCCAATGCCTCGGCCCTTGGGCGGGCGGGTGCTCACAATGGTCGCCGCACTTGGAGTGGTACCGCAACCTGGACGAATGGCTGAAAAGCGAGGTTGAAAAAATCAGGATTAGGGTAAGCGAAACGGTTTGAGCTGCTTCTTATAGTGAATGAGAGAATGAAAGAATGAGAGAAACAGTCAGTTGCGCATCAAAAATATTTTTCTAACAATTAATTCTGGGATCAATAATAAAAGAAATGCCCCCAAGCTGCTCTTCGCAATTTGGGGGCATTTCTTTTTGTAATAATAGGCGGTAATTAAACCGGATATTTCAACCTATTTGACCTTCTGATTTTGTGCATTACAATTAGGGCAAAATGCCAGTTACCAGCAAGGACAACTCAACCGTGGCATTGCTGCCAACGCTGATGTCGTTCAGGTCAAGGCCGAGGTTGCCCAATAAGTCCAGGCTCAGCTCGCCCATCAGTTCCATTTCGCCGTCGCTGTCGCTATCTTCATAGCCAAAGACGTGGATTTCATAATCTCCTTCTTCCAAAAATGCCAGCGTGTAATTGCCTTGAGCGTCCACGGCAGCACTGGCAACGGCATTTTTAAATTGGATTTCACTTTCTCCCTGGCCATCTATTTCTTCTGATCTATCGAAGGAGCCTTTTTCATAAACATATACAACAATCTTGTCGCCCACTATTCCAAGGTCGTCGCTCACGCTTCCTTCAATCATCCCTGCTTCGGCTTTGGCCACTATGCGAATGGCGTCTTCCAGTTCGCTCTCCGTGACAAAGTCGAATCGGTCGTCGCTAGTCGGTGAATCTTCATAGCGGATGGCTTTGCGGAGGTCAAAATCCAGCACAACGTTGGTCGTGGCAGAATCCATTACTTCAAAACTGCCCGTTTCTATCTCCAAGTCGAATTTCGAATCGGAGCCGACTTGCAGGTTGTGTTTCGTACCGTCCTTTGTCAGTACATAGCAGCCTGGCGAATTGCCAGTAGTGTCTGTTCCGCAATCCAGCACGAGCTTTACTTCGTTGTAAGTGTCGGTTTCCAAGTCCATCATGCCTAGGATTTTCGTTTCACCATTTTGGTACGCCATCAGGTCAATCGTCTGATTGGTGGTCATATCGAGGGTTTCCCCATCTACTTCAATGGCCGAAATGGTGACAAAAGCTGCCGTAATATTGGTGTCGTCAATCGGGCCATCCGTGATTTCAAACTGGACGCTCCCGGTAGAGCCGGAAAGCCCGTCATCGTCATCTTTGCAATTGGTAAAAAAAACGAGGCCCGTCAGGAGCAACGCTCCTGTTAAAAAATGCTTCATGGTACACATAGATTTTTGTTTTTGGTGATTCCGTCACATGAGCGTTGTGTATCGCCTGAACCCTTGAAAATAGCTGGATATAAAGGGACAGCCCTATCTTAAGCAAGATTCCAAGGCATAGCATGCAGACGCCCAAGATGAAACGGTGGTGGTAAATTGAATGATCTAAACGGTAGTCGTTTTTTCGATAGGAGAATTTTTTAAAGGAATCGGCATTTGGGTGTCATTTCGGGATTATTTTAAAAAAAAGCACCTCTCTCCCCCAGGTACATTGTCTGTTTAGGAATTGTTTGTACCACGGGGGAGAGGGTTAACTGATAATTGACTAAACACAAAACATAAATATTGAAACCGAATTTTTAATGCAAAAAAAGGAGGGGTAAATCAGCCACAAAAGCAATGCAATTGCGGCTTTTAATTCACCCCTTATCGCCATGTATTGAACCTTAATTCAAATTCAAATAACAGGCAACAGGGCAGTGAAAAAAAACTATTAATTAGATAGCATAAGGAGCGTTTTTGTTCATTATTTATTTGTCTTTTTTAAAAAAATGAATCGAAAATCACTTCATAAAAAACTAGTCATTTGGTTTTTAAATTGCTAATATACAAAAAGTTAAGCCCAAATTCGATTTTTTAAAAAAGTCATTGTTGCCTGTTGTTGCTGAGTTATATCTTTCGCTTTTGCCTGTTTGATTAATTTTAATTTATGCTTTTATGTATTGCTTTAATTACTCTTTATATAGTGGTCCGTTTTTTAGTTTATAATATTATTTAAGTTCGTTGTTTTTAATGACAATATATTTTCAAGAATAACTTCCTATCCGATTCTGCCAGATAAAATTGTTGCAAAGAGACACCCGAAATTTAAGACTGAGGTGTTCCATAAGGCTTGTGTAAATACAGGAGGCAATGCTGCTGCGAAGGAGTTCGCCGTTTCAGTGGGTGCTTTTTCATACTTAAATAGCGCTAGTGTGAGGGCCGCTACAGCGTCAAGAATAAATGTGGGTGAAGGTGAGTAGGGATTTTGGTGGCTGGAATTCCAGCAGACAAAATGGGGTGCAACGATTCACTTTCAAAGAACGACTATGGAAAGCCTATTGGCTCAATGGGTGTTACTCTTTCAAAAAGGGCAGTAGCACAATTCCAGCCTGAGAAACTGCGCCACTTTTGCCCTCATTTTTTTGAGGCTATGGTCAAAATGGGTGAATAGCAGCAAGTGGATAGGCCCCGTTTGTCGTCTGTTTGTTTAAAGAAACATAGCGCAACAGCAGGGCAGTTTTTTTTATATGGGATTAGGATATTCTGAAAAGGAAGCAGGTCAAAGCTTTTTCGCCAATTCAAACAGCTTGATTTCTACATTGTCTCCAGTTCATTTGCACGGAAACTGTAAAAAGGAAGAAGCCGTTGAATTAGGCTTCTTCCGCTAACTATCTGACTTCTTTCCTAAAGGCTATTATCTGGTGTTTAACCTAAACATGATGCAAATTTAGACCGTGGAGAGGGGGTAGGGGCTTTTATCTGATATTGAAAAGAACATGGGAAAAAAAATTCTTTCCATTGATACGGTAAATTGGAAGCATTTGGATTTCAGTAATCAGCCTACATTTTAAAAAACAATGACTCGGCTAATATTTTTACCTTAACTATCTGTTTATCAATTCTTTAAAATTGTCTCTGGATTTTTATAAAAATAAAAAACCGCAGCCGAAACGGCTGCGGTTTCATTCTGAAAAAATTAAATTCCTTGGAAAAAAAACCGGGTATTATCGCTTTACCACCAGCTTTGAATCTTTGCCAACTTTGACCACATAAGGCCCGGCAGGCAAATGGGCCATTTCAAAACTGACCGAATTAAACTCGCTGCCGACATTGGCACTGCCGACAAGGCGGCCCTGGAAGTCGTACAATTCCACTTGGGTATCTTCTGCTACGTTTTTTGAAAGCCTCACTTCTAGATGGTCAGCCACAGGGTTCGGAAAAACTGTCCATTCGAAGCCTGTATCCCCATCAAAGACAATCGACTGAAAATCAGCACCTTGAACCTCGACCGAGCCCTGGCCCTGGTTTCCTTCCATGAAGAGCAGAGGCAGCAATTGGCCAAACCACTGGTTGATGTTCACATCGTCCGGAGTAGCCGTGCCGGGCAAGGCCCAAAGGAAATCCAGGTAGGAAATGCCAATCCCCGTCAGTTGCAAGGACTTGGATGGCAGCAATTGCACACCGATAAACTGTGCTGTCATTCCACTGGCAGGGCCTTCAACAGCCTCCAGCACAAGCCCTAATAGCCCATAGCTGACGAATTGTTCTGTCCCGCCGCTGGAGTTGACGAGGGCGACACCGCCGCCGCTTGGTTGATAATTTTGTATCACATCGTACCAAATGGATCCGTATCCATTTTCCTGATCCGGGATTTCCTCTCCGCTCAAATCTTTAGAGGCAACTACCATCCCTGATGGGTTGTAAAATACGGCGGACCATCCGTTCATATTGGAGCCAGCTTCCCCGGCTATTTCTATTCCCCTCTTCAAAGGGTTGCTTGTCAAGTAATTGACTTCATTGATAAAAACTCCGGGATTTTGTGCGCTAAGCAGGAATGGGCAAAAGGGTAAGGTGAAAAACAGTAAGGTCAAAACTTTTTTCATGGCGATCATTCTTTAGAGCTTGTTTGCGATTTGGTGCTTGAGGCAAAAACGAGCTACCTGTCTGCCGCCAGGCAGGTTTTCCGTCAGTTTTTTTATTTTTTTGAAGGCGCATAGTGGCGCTACGCAACTGAAAAAAGGTGAAAAATGGCGGAAAAGAGCCGTTTTTTGGCCAAGTGACCATATCGCAAACAAGCTCTTAATTGATGTTTGAAGTGTTTGATACTTTAGGAAAATCGCCAGATAAAGACCAAAGAAAAGAAGTGCGGCAAAGCTATCAGGAATTTGGAAATGCTGCAAGTGTTTCACCTTGTTAAATGCTTTCGCCATTGCGAGACAAGCGTCAGGCTGAAGGTTGGTGAAAACGGAAATAGTAACTGACCTCCTCCAAAAGCTGGCGGGTTGTATTCAAATGCGGGTTTTCCATCGTCTTTTGAAGGATGTTATCAAATTTTTTGATGTATTGATCCCTGTTTGTTTCCAACCATTTAGCCGCATAATAGAAACCGTGCAAAGTGAGATCGTTTTCGGGGTTCACGGCTTTGCCATTAGTGGATTTTTTGTAGCGGCGGTAGCTTTTTTCCACCTTTTCGAAATCCTGCAAACAAAAAGCAGCCATTATCATATTCAGGTAGATAGGATCGATAAAAGCATGGAAAGGAACCTGTTGATAGGAAAGGAGCAGGTTTTCCAACAATGCGTAGCTTTTTTCAATATCCTTTTTGCTTCCCAACAGTAATAAGCCTGCATAAATGGTAGAAACATTAATATACCGGATAAATTGTTCTTGGAGGTGCCTGCTTTCCAAGAGGTGCTCGCATTTGTTTTTTAAGAATTCGATGCGCTCTTTGGTCTCTTCAGGCAATTTTTCAATATGATCAGAGCGATAACTTTTAAATGAATTAGTGACCAAATGGCTGCTCTGGATGGCAATAGAATTGATTTCGGCCCTATTAACAAAACTATTCCAAAACAAGTCTTCTTCATTTTGCCGGATAATTTCATCAGTCTCGTTTAGGACTTTGTCAGTATTGAGCTGACGTATGGAGAAATTCAATTTAAGAAAACCCAATTTAGGCCGAAGATTAAAAAGGTGCGGATAAACCACATAACTGTTTTTTTCCATGGATTCTTCTATTGCCTCCAATTCCCTGAAATTATTTTCTTCATAAAAACGGCTATCCCGAAACATGTGCATGAAAAAACATGCATTTAGCCTCGCCATTAATTGCACAACGATGCTTTCGCTGTTATAATATTTTTTAAAAAACGTCTGTAACTCATTTAGCTTCGCCTTGTCTTCTGTAATTTTTTCCTTTAATTGTTCCGAAACTACATACATGATTTCATTCAGCGCCTCCTTGTGTTTTAGCACTATCCTGATTCTTTCATGATAGTCCATTGATTGTTTAAATGATTCTAACAAAGATTCCCGCTGGGCTAAAAACTGCAAAACCTTAATTTCGGCGGTAAAATCTTCTATTTTGTCGCTTATATCCAACACCATTTCTGCCAAAAGGCTAGCCTTGTCCAACTTGCCTATGTTCACCAAATGCTGTATTCTGGTAATGTTGTGTTGCAGGTAATCGGGATAGTTTCGGGCGAGAAAACCGGTGAGTTTAAAGGTGTGGTGGGCCAGTTGAAAAAACTTTTTCATGTCCTTTTCCCCATCGGGAGCTTCGCCGTACACCGATTTAAAGAGCTTTTCGCTGTCCTGTTCTTTTTCAAAATTGCGGTCAATAACGTCTAATAGGGCCAACGGGTAATAAGATCGAAGGCTCAGATTCTTTACATGCTCCCTAAAGATGCCGAAATGGAAATCATCCAGCAGCTTGACTGTTTTTTCTATCAATAACATGGCGCAAAATAAAAGTAGTTGCTTGTTAGGCACCTTGGCTGCAAATTAAGGATTCGCAGCCTCTTTCATTTAAAATTCTTACTGTAGCGTATGTTCAAAACATTTTAACATATAGAATTCTTTTTTCGAGAAATTAATCCTCCGTACAATCCACAGACCAGCGGTCAAAATTTTTCCCGCCTGCCCGATTTTTTTCACAGATAGGTTGAACAAATGGGAAGGTTAAAACGCTTTGTACTTTTGTCCACTCTTTTTTGAACTTCTCCCCCTGAAACCCGTAGGAATATAAAATACCTTTCATCGGCTGCACCCTCAGCAGCCAATCTCCAAAAACCTCCTGAACTTCTTCCCAAAAGGTACTTTAAATATTGTCTCACTTGCTAAAACAAGTTTCCTATGATGCGCCAACAGTTTTTGAATCCTAAAAATCGGAAACACAGTTCATCTTTTTGTGATGGTTTGCATGCAGATGTTGCAGTAAAATTGTTGCGGAATGCTGCAAAACATTTGTCCCACTTTAATGATGGTGATTTGGAAATGAACAAAAGCGAAACTCTTGGCCCAAATGACCATACCTTTCGGTATTCTTTTCAAAACGACACTGGATTTGGTGGTATAGGAATGGATAACTGATAGAAATTTGACCTGAGAATTCAGTAATCAGATGTTGGATGTTAGTTAACACACAGACTGAGGTTTCTTTATGAAACAAGGCTGTGAAAAAAAGGAGGTTTAGGCAAACGCCTAAACCTCCTTTTTTCAAGAAACAGTAATCAATTCTGAATCACATCATACCAGATATCGCTTGAGGTGCCGCCCTCGTTGCAAATGGACGCCACAAAAAACCGGTAATGGCCTGGCGACAAATTTTGGAAGGTATAGTACGTGTTCCCGGTCTGAACGGCAGAACTGGTGTAGTTGTCTTCGGTGCGGTAGTAGTATAACTGAAAACCTGAAATAAGGCAAGGGCTGCAACTGTTCCAACTCAGGGAAGCAGTGGTAGATGTTTGTCCGGTGCATGTCAAGTTGGAAGGGGAAGCGCAGGAGGTAACGGTAACAGTAGGGGTCGAATTTTCGTGGTAAATGTCCGATACGTTGATAAACGCAAACGTAAAGGGCAGCAAAAGGAGTAAACTAAAAACAGTAGTTTTCATAAAAAAATTTGATTTTATGGGATTGGTGTTTATTTGAAAGTGAAACGAAGTGGTGGGGGGAATTGTTCTCTAGGGCAAGCAATAGCGAGGAATTATGGTCATCCGACCAAATTCATAGCGCTGATAAATCACCGAATCTTTTACCAGCCCTTTGCTGCAAAAGCAAAAAAGGGGCAGGAAAACCCTGCCCCCCCTTGTTTTGGAATAATGCTGGAAAATGGCAGATATAAAACTGCTACTGCCATTTTGGGATACTGTCTTTTGAGGGGGATTTTAAATTTCTCTTCCGATGCTACAAAATTGCGCGTGTCCTGCCCAATTCCCCCTCTAATCTGATATTTGACTATACATGAGAAAAAAATTAAATTGAAGGAGCTAGCGAACAAACCAACTCCTTTCCACCTCTAACATTTATTGCCGCTGGCAATGCTTCTTTCCCACCTTGAGCGCCCACATCCCATAGCATATTATTGGCATAAATTATTTCATTATGAACACTGAAAGTACATACTTCCCGTTTTTCGACAAATCGAAATTTCATCACTTTTATCTGATGCTTTGTTTGGTTTTCATCTCCTTTTTGGCAGGTTTGAACTATGAATTGATGCGTGGCAATACCTTGCTCGACTGGCGTGAACAGCAATTGGATGAAGCGCACCGCCTCCGTGCCGACTTAGAATTGCAATACGAACAGGCCGTAGGCGAGTTGGAACAAATGCGCTACAATTTTGAAAATGAAAAAAAAGAAAGGGAAGCCCTAAAGGAGCAACTGCAAGCCATCAAAAAGAATCATTTGCCCTGATGTACCGCCATTATTGGATTTGGGCTAACGAAAGAGGGCCTCTGGTGAAAACCAGAGGCCCTCTTTCGTTTTTTGAGCGGAAAATGGGATTCGAACCCACGGCCCTCAGCTTGGGAAGCTGATGCTCTACCAACTGAGCTACTTCCGCTTTTTCAAGTAAAAAAACAAAGGCAAATGTATAAAGTTGGCGGGAGATTTTTCATGCAGCCGCTGTTTTTTATCACTTACGGCATTTGGCCTGTTGCAAAAGTGGTTTGTCCAGTTGATATGAAAAACCACACTCCCAGCCCCCTTTGGCAACAACCAACATTTGCAAATAAAGCAGACTCTACCCCCCTCTCCTACGAGGAGAGGGGTCGGGGGTGAGGTGTCAAACACCAACTTTTCAGCATAACCTTTACCACAGCACCAAGCTCCATCACCGTTCTAAGCTGAGTTATTTGTTACATTTGCCACCCTCAACAAATCCCTATGGTAGCGAATAAATACGTGTGCATACACGGCCATTTTTACCAGCCGCCCCGTGAAAACGCCTGGCTGGAAGTCATCGAAATGCAGGACAGCGCCAGGCCCTTCCACGACTGGAACGAACGCATCAACTTTGAATGCTACGCCCCCAACGCTGCCGCCCGCATCCTTGGCCAAAAGGACATGATCCGCAAGATCGTCAACAATTACGAGCATATCAGCTTCAATTTTGGCCCAACCCTCCTCTCCTGGCTGGAGGAGGCAGACCCCGAAACTTACCAAAAGATACTTGATGCCGACAGGAACAGCCATGAGCGCTTCGGCGGCCACGGCTGTGCCATTGCCCAAGCCTTTAGCCACCTCATCATGCCACTGGCCAACCAGCACGACAGGGAGACGCAGGTGCTTTGGGGCATCGCCGATTTCGAGCACCGCTTCGGCAGGCGGCCAGAGGGCATGTGGCTACCCGAAACAGCAGTGGACACTGGCACTTTGGAACTGTTGGCCGAACAGCATATCCGTTTCACCATTCTCGCCCCACGCCAGGCCAGGGCCTTCCGCAAAATAGGCGATATCCACTGGACGCCCTGCCACGAAAACATTGACCCCCGCCGCCCCTATTTGTACTTTTTGCCGTCCGGCAAAACCATTGCCCTGTTTTTTTACGATGGGAACATCTCGCAGGACGTGGCATTCAAGGGCCTGCTCAACAGCGGAAAAGGCTTTGCCGAGCGCATGGTCAGCGTGTTCGACAACAACGACGAGCCACAACTTTCGCACATCGCTACCGATGGCGAAAGCTACGGCCACCACCACCGTTTTGGCGAAATGGCCTTGGCGCATTGCCTCGATTCCATTGAAGAAAGCAAATTGGCCACCATCACCAACTATGGTGAATTTTTGGAAAAATTCCCGCCCAACTACGAAATACAGATTTTTGAAGAAAGCTCCTGGAGCTGCGTGCATGGCGTGGAGCGATGGCGTTCCGACTGCGGCTGCAACACAGGGAGCCAGCCTGGCTGGAACCAAGCTTGGCGCCGCCCCTTGCGGGAAGCATTGGATTGGCTGCGGGACAGCCTCTTGCCGCTTTTTGAAAAAGAAGCAAGCGCTTTGGTAAAAGATCCCTGGGATGCCCGCAACGACTACATCAGGGTGCTGCTCGACCGCAACGAAACCACTACGGATCGCTTTATCAGCCGACATGCGAAAAAACAGCTCAACGAAAAGGAAGAAACTCGCTTGCTGCGCCTCATGGAGATGCAGCGCCACTCTATGTTGATGTACACCAGTTGCGCCTGGTTTTTTTCCGAAATATCGGGCATCGAGACCAACCAAGTCCTGCAATACGCCCTTCGGGCCATGTACTATGCCCGATATGTGGCCAAACTGGATTTGCAGGAAGAGTTTGAAAAACGCTTGGCCAAAGCGCCCAGCAACGTCTATGAAAACGGTGCTGTAAGTTACCGCAACAACGTAGAGCCTACCCAGATGAACCTCACCCGCATTGGGATGCACTATGCGGCTTCTTCCATTTTCAGGGAATACAAAGACACGGACGAGTTTCTCCACTATACCGTCAAAAACGAGGTTTTTGAGAGCATCCCCGCAGGCTACCAAAAGCTGGCACTGGGCCGAACGACGCTTATTTCACAGCTTACCTATTCTGAAAAAAGCTTCAGCTTCGTGGTGCTGTACCTGGGTCAACAGAACATGTTCGGCAATATTTCACTGGACATGGACAAGGAGCTTTTTGACCAGAAACAGGTTGAAATAGTGGCCGCTTTTAACAACGCCAGCCTGGGCGATGTCATCGGGCTGATGCAGGATTTTGGCAAGGAGAAATTTACTTTCAAACACCTTTTTAAGGACGAGCGCCGCAAGATTTTGAACCAGATATTGGAACGCAGCCTGCCACCTGTCGAGACTGCCATCAGGGACTATTACGAGGACAACTACCAACTTATGGCGGGCATGTTGCAGAGCAATTTGCCCATCACGGAGGGTTGGCGCAACATTGCCCAATACATCATCAACCGTGATTTCCGTGATTTTTTTGAAAACGGCGACATGAGCATCCGCCGGTTGAAATTCCTGTCCAGCGAGTTCGATAAATGGAACATCCAATTGAGCGACGAACCCGGCATTACCCTTGCCGCCGGGGAGCGCTTTTTTACCGAACTAAAAAAAATAGACAATGGAGAGGCCGGCCTTGAACACCTCAACTTGCTCAACACTATCCTGGTTTCACTTTCGCAATTGGGCATCCGCCCCGAACTCTGGAAAAGCCAAAACCTCTATTACCGTATGACGCAGGGCTACCGCCGTGGCGAGTGGGTTTATGTGAGCACGGCTTGGCAGGCCGCTTATTTGAAGTTGGGGGAATTGTTGAAGATAAGTACGGTTTAGGAGTCTTCAGTCCGCAGTCCACAGTCTGGAACTTAAAAGCCTGTGGTCTGTGGACTGAAAACTGCGGACTGAAAATCACCTCATGCCCACAGGCTTAATTTTCAAGGCCATTCCCAATATGCCGGGCAGTGGGCTTTGCCGCATGTATTGTTCTATGGCCAGCGAATATTTCCCGGTTTCAGGGAAGGTGACATCTGATAAAAGGGGGATTTCGAGCGTACACTTTTTCCCACCGCATTTGCCGTTCCACACGCCCGATTGGGAGGCCAGTTCCAGGCTCAACACTTGTTTGTCCTCTTTCCCGCTGGGGTAGCGGGTGTGCATTTGCACGTAGAGGTTTTGAAAGCCAAAGTCGGGCGAATGGGAAACTTCGAGCAGGAGGGAATAGATTTTTGTGCTGTCATCTATGTTGAAATCAAATGTCAATGTGTCCTCATAAGCCCAGGAGGCACTCTCGACGGGGATGTTTTTTTCATAAAGAAAATCGTCGCCACAAGCGGAAAAAAAGATGGCGGGAGCTATCAGGAAAGGAAACCAGCCTTTTTTGCCGAAAAATAAAATGCGCATCCTATTGAATTTGTGCTTAACAGGGCCAAAGCTACTGATAATGAGCCAAAAGTTATTTTCATAAATAATGGAAGTGCAAGTACTTGATTCTGAATGCCTTCTCTCTCTCATTCCTCTCAACCTCTCATTCCTCTCATCCTCTAAAAAGCAAAAGGGAACGCCGGGAAGTTGGTTCATCTATTACTTTGGAAAACCCAACCGCCCGGTCATTCCCTTTATTGTTTCATTTGATTTTCTGTGCCAGCAAATTTTCTCCGACCTTGCTGGAAATGGTCAACAAATTTTTTCCATTTAGTTCTACCTGTAGCGAACCGTCGAATTCAAAGATTTCCTTCAGGTCCACCTGTGCCCCGATGCCGAGGCCGATTTTGTCGAGGTAGCGCAGGAATGCGGTAGATTGCTCCATCACCCCTACTATGATGCCCGATTCCCCTACTTTTAGAGCCGAGAGTGGCATTTGATTCCTTTGGGCAAACTTTCCTCTGGCATTGGGTATCGGGTCACCGTGCGGGTCGAATTTCGGCCTGCCCAAAAAATCATCCAGCCGTTCCACGAGTTCATCCGATTGCACATGTTCCAACTGTTCGGCCATGTAATGCACCTCGTCCCAGGAAAAATGGAGCACTTGCACCAAAAAAACTTCCCAAAGACGGTGCTTCCTCACCAGCAAAGTGGCCACTTTTTTACCCTGCTCTGTCAGGGTAGCCCCACGGTGGCTTTTGTGGTGTATCCAATCATTGGCAGCGAGGCGCTTCAACATATCTGAAACCGAAGCAGCCGATGCGCCAACCATTGCAGCTATTGCATTGGTCGTTGCGGCTTTTTCCTCCTGAAAACAAATGTGAAAAATTGCTTTCAGGTAGTTTTCCTCCGCTGGGGAGAGGTGGTATTCCATGATTCTTTGGAAAAAATTTGGTGGGCTTGAGGCGGAATGGCAACAAATATAAACCATTTTTAGGCAAGCCTAAAAATATTTTGCGTCTAAATTTAATTTAGTTTTTGTTCTAAAACGGGTTTCAACCTAAAATCCAAGGTGCCAAAGCCATTTGCCTCGAAGTGTTCGATTTCGAGGCGGTGCTTGCCGCCCAGTTGCAGCTCCATTTCGTCGGTCATTGGCTCGTGGACATCCCAGTGGTCAATGATTTTTTTGCCGTCCAAATAAAGCCGGGCGCCGTCGTCGGAGCTGAGGGTGAGCAGGTATTTGCCGGGGGCTATTTCGACATCAGATTCAGCGAAGGTGGCGAATTTGTCCTCATTCACGCCCTCGGCGGGGCTGCCCCACCAGGCAAAAAAGAGGCCGGAGGAAGTGGAAGATTTTACAGGATTTCCTTTTTTCAGGTTTTGAAATGCATCGGTGTGCTGCAAGGGGTCGGTGGCATCATCATAGTTGTACCAACGCACCCGCCAGTCCAGCTTTTTTTCAAAACGGGCAAAGCCAAAGGGAAACACTTTCCCCTTTTTGTTAAAATCTCCAAACCTATCCGTGAATGCCTCGCCGATGAATTCCAGTTGCAAAGTGAGCAGTTCAGCCCCTGGCTGTTTGGTGGCGATGAGCGTGGCGGGAAAAGCGCCCGTTTTCTGATTAAGACCGCTCCAGCCTTCGCCGCCCACGGATTTCCAGTTGCCCGTTGGCGGGCCTAACAACAAGAAGGTGTATTTATCGCCCTCGATGTTGCGCAGCCAAATGGAAGGATATTGGAAATTGTAAGGGCCCCATTCGTCCATGAGGATGTATTGGCGGCCATGCAGTTGGTTCGTGTCAAGTTGGGTGGAGATGCCATCCGGCAGGGGCGGCATGGCGTTTTTTTCCAGTTGATATTTTGCAGTGGCTTCTGGAATGAGATCCATTATTATACCTTGTAAAAGATTCTCATTGGGCTTTTCCTGAATCAATATTGTTTGATAATTATTGAATTGGTTATTTCCCTCTATTGCAATGTTGGAAGAGGAATTTATTTTCATGGGATATTTCACGCCGTCAAAATTATTTTCCGAAATAAAATATTCTTTGCTTTGAACATCCCTATTTTGTGCATAAGCCCAGTCTTTGGGCTGGTTTTCACGTTCAAATAATTGTATTCCAATACTGTCGTTTTTAAAAATATTGCCTATTATTTTATTGTCCTGTCCATGTTCTATGGCAATGCCATATTTGCAATTAATTATTTCATTTCCCAAAAAATAAGACTCATAACTATAGCCTCCCCATACGCCATAAGTACATCCTTCCATCTTATTGGCCACTATATTATTTCGGCTAAAAGTCACCTCTACTCCATTCGTGGGCGCATAAGAGAAGTCGTTTTTATAGATCAAATTGTCGTTGCAGCCGCCCTCGCCCGTGTCCATCGTCGTTTGGCCGGCCCAGAGGAAAAAGCCGTCGCCGGAGTGCGTGGCGGAGTTGTAGGCAAACACATTTTCGCTGCTTTGTTCGTACACCAGAATGCCTGCCGAGTCCTGCCCCCGCTGGTAAAAACTGTGCGAATAGCCCCGCACGTTCCAGTCGAGGCGGTTGTGCAGGATGCGGTTGCGGCTGCTTCGGTACAGGCCGATGCCCAGGCCGGAATTGAAGCGGATGTTGTTGTTGTAAAACAGGCCGTCGTTGCAGCCCGTGAGCAGCAGGCCGTTCATTCCGCCTGTCACGGTCAGGTTTTTCACCAGGGCGTGGTGGCAGTTTTTCAAATACACCGCAGCTCCGTAGCGCAGCCATTCGTCTTGGTCGTTTTGATGGTAGCTGAGCCAGTCGCTGAAGTCTTCCCGCTCCCGGTAGCTGTGCAGGCAGGGGCGGTAGTTGTAGCTAAAATCGCAGTCAATCAGTTGCAGGCTGTCCACGCCCTCGGCCATCAACGCCACTTTGTAGCCACGCACACGGGCATTTTTCAGGGTAATATTTTTTCCTTTTATCAAAATAGCCGTGCCGGAAAAAGCATCGGGTCGCTGCGCATTGTCGGAGCCTTTTAATAAAGCTCCTTTGAAGTCAACGGTAATATTTTCACCTTCGATGGTAAGGATGGGTTGGCCCAGGCTGTCTGCGCCTTTTAACAAAAAAGTATCTGCGGCAATGGTGGTGGATTCCGTGATGACAAGCCCTTGTTTCAATGCTCTCGGTGCATCGTTTTTACAGGCTTGGAGCGACAAAAAAAACAAAATGGAAAGGAAGGAAAGAATACGCATGGCAACCACTTTTTGAGGCGGGAAGTTAGGCAATGCCGCTGCGTTTGAAAAGCAACAAAATAAAAAACACGGACTTGTAAAAGCCCGTGTTCGTATTCTAATTAGTTAAAAAGGTTTTATCTTGAAATCCTTTCGGATTATTTCAGGCTCATCTTGCCAGTGCCGGCGAGGTAGCCTTTATTATACACTTCTATAGTATAGCTACCTTTTTGGAAAGAAGGCGTAGTAGGCGCCCAAACCATGCAGGACTGAGCTTCGTCGTTTGAGTAGTTCAATTCTTCTATCTGTGTGAAACGGATTTCCTCACCAGTTTTCTTGTTGGTGATCATGCCGGAACCCATGCTTTCGATGGCCAGGGTTTCGCCCCTAGGGTCAACGATGCGCACGTAGAATTTCTCGGAACCCGGTTTCGATACTTCGTTGCTCAGCGTGGTGAAGCAAACCTTGATTTGATCTATGCTCTTGGCGGAGTTTTCATCCTTCACTTTACCGCTGCCTTTCACTTTCTGGCCCACGGCGGTCACGCTTTTCATTTTGATGACAGAAGCAATGTTCACTTTGCCTGTCAGGTCGTCTTTTTCGCTAACCAGTTGAGCCTTGGCAGAGGCAAGTTGCTCATTTTCAGCCGCTTTGCTCTGGAGGTCAGTTGACAACTGATCTTTTTCAGCGCTCAGGTTGGCGTTTTCGCCAGCCAAAGCATCGTTTTCAGATTTCAGCTTTTCGATTTGGGCGAGGTAACCGCTGGTCTGTGTTCTCAGGTTTTCAATTTCAACCCGAGCTTTGTCCAGTTTGCCTTTGTTGGCCAACATGCCATCAATCTTGGATTTCTGTTGTTCCAGTTCAGCTTTTTGCTGATCGATCATGGCATTCAGTTCCTGGTTGGTGGTTTTTTGTGCTTCCAGGTCAGCCAATGCCTGATTGTACTGGGTTTCTACTTCGCTACGGAGTTTTTCCGACTCTTCCATTTCTGTAATAGTCAGATCAAGTTGTTGCGACTTGGAAATGTTGTTGTATGCCAAAAAGCCAATGATCGCAAGGAGGATAACGCCCACTGTGATGGCAATGGCCATGAAGTTTTGTTTCTGCGATTTATCCTGGTTGAAGTTGGATGGATTGTTAGTTGTCATGATTAAAAAAATTTACGAGGTTTAAAAAATGGTTTTGATATAAGTGTAAGGGTTTTTACCTCATAAGAATTAATTGTGGATTTCTCCATGTAAGGTATTAACCCCCTAAAAGGTTCGATTCTGCTGGAAATATTTTTTTGCGGCAAAGTAAGAATGAACTGTTTCGATTTTGGCCACCTACTCTACTAATATAGTGAGCAGTCAGACGTAGGAATCAGACCATGTCACCGCCTGCGATGCTCCAAAACCCATTTATTGTCCTTGATTTTATGGCCAGTGCATTTGGGTACAATTTTTTGTTTTACTTAAAAACATTAAATTGCGTTAAATTTGCGTTTATGCTGGTCATTGGTTTTCAGCAAGTTATGATGGCAGTTTGAAGGCTGGATGGTTTGATGGTTAAAAGCATGTTATCATGTATTGCATAATGTGACATTTTTATGCAAAACTAATCAAACCCTTCAGCCGTTAAGCAAATCCATTTTTTACCAAAGACATAGCACATGAAATTAATCAACCGTATTTTCTCCCTGGCATTTTTTGTACTCGCAGCCTCGTTTCTTTCCGCACAAAACGACGTGCCCGAATACACCGTCCAAATCGGTAATTTTGTCAATCCAAAACCTGCCGACTTCAACCAGCTCCGTTCCACCGGCTTTGTCTATGCCAAAGAACGCACTACCAATCATACGGATGTTTTCATCGGAGGTTATACCACTGACAGGGAAGCCCAAAAAGTGGCCGAAACCCTGAAAACACAGGGCTACGACAATGCCTTTGTCTCCAAGCTGAACGTGGAGGGTGGCCAGAGTGCCACCATCATTCAGATAGCCACCGTGAGGGCTGGCGACAAAATAGACTGGGAAGCCCTAACGCAGGCCGGGCAGCTTTTTGTTTTGATCAATGGCAACCAGATAAAGATTGTGGCCGGAGGCTATCCCGACGTGGCTGCCGCCAAGGCGCAATTGGCCAATATCCAAAAATTGGGCTATCAGGATGCATTTGTAAAAAACGTGAACAACGCCCTGCTGCACGAAGTGAAGGAATTTGAAATGGGCGGCTCGGTTTCCAAAAAACCGCTGATCCCACTCGATTTTGCCGAAAAAGCCGAGCAACAGCGCCAGCAGGAACTCGCCGCAGCAGAGGTTAAAAAAGCCGAAGAACAAAAAGCCGCCGAGAAAAAAGCGTCAGAAAAAGCGGCTGAAGCCAAAAAGGCAGACGTTCCGAAGCAATACGATGAAGTCGTCGTCATCGCCCCTTCCAAGCAACAAGAAGAACCAAAGCTCACCGCAAAAGGAATTGAGCCGGAAGCCGCCAAAAAAGCGGAACCTGCCCCTCCTGCCGCCGCAGCAAAGGCTACGCCCGTGAAGGAGGAAATAGCTGCGCCAAAATTCACGATGCCCGAAATCCGGCCCGACGTGAAGCGCACTTCCGCCATCGAACTGCAAAAAGTGCTGAAAGCCGAAGGTGCCTACAAAGGTTCGCTCGATGGCTACTACGGCAAAGGCACCCGTGCCAGCTACGACTACGCCCTCAGCACCAACCGCCAGTTGCAGAAATACCGCATCCTGGCCCGCCACATGAGTACGCCGGATAATAGTGCGTCCAAGGGCAGCTTGCAGGACAATATCAACAACCTTTGGAACAACCCCACCGCATCTGTGGACGGACTGGAGGCTTCCAAATCGCCAATTGCCAAGGCATATAGGGCTTATTTTAAGTTTGTAAACGAAGGCCCCAGCAAAGAGGTAAACACTTTGATGAACGACGCCATCAAAGGCGCATTTGCCAACAACAAAGCAGTAAACCTGCCCAAATTCGACTATTCGGCCACTTATGCCTATTACGACCTCGACCAGTTGCTTACGCACCTGCGCTACATCCACGAGGCTTCTTCTGAAAAGGTGGCCGTGCCATGCTGGTTGTTCCGCAAGCACTCTTCCACGGCCATGAAAGCCTTTGAACCAAAAGGCGGCGACGGCACCATCAAACTGCAAAACTGCGGCGGTTTTTGGGAGTGGGAAGAAGTGCAAGTGCTCAACGCCATGGCGCAAGACCTGAACGGCCAGGGCCAGTCGAGCGAGGCGAAATTCGCCGATAGCCAATCGGAGCTGTCACGCCTCTTCCTCGCCCCCAAGGCAATGACCGCCGACGAACGCAAGGCCCTGGAAGATTGGAACACAAAAGTCTGGACAGGCATTGACGCCTGGGCCAGCCGTGATCCCATGCTGTCTGAAATGGCCACTGCCCTGAAGATTTCTTATTTTCAAACAGAAGTGCTCTTCGAAGACTATTTCATGGACGAGGGCTTTGATGCCAAAGAGGCCAAAGGGCTTGGCCTGGCAGCTTTGAAAGCCCTGGTGGGGGCGCACGTGGAGCGGTTTATGTGATTTGATAGAAGATAAAAAAAGAAAGCCCCGGCAAGGAATCTCCTGCCGGGGCTTTTTCATTTTTATAAAACGATTCACATACTCCCATCCTCATTTGTAAGGTTGATCAATCTCCGCCCATGTGCCCTTTCCTTGGCCCTTTTTTCCATTTGTTGTTGTTGCCTGTCCTGACTTTGGCGCAGCATTTCCAGTTCCCGTTGTTGCATTTCCCTGGAACGCTGCAAATGGTTGTGCTGCAATTCGAGGCTTTGCTCTTTGGCACGTTGGCGCTCCTCGTCGGCCCTGCCCCTCAATTCTTCGAGCCTTAATAATTGGGGGCTGTTCCCAAAACCCTCCTTCATACGCTCGTTGAATTCCTTCAACCAATCTTCGCTCAGGTTGCCGTCCTGCAGCCTGTCCTGATATTCTTCCATCAGTTGCTGCTGCTCCAAGTGCCAGTCTTCAGATTGCATGCCCAGGTGTAAATAAGCATCCCATGCTATTTCGGGCATTTTGAATTCGTAAGCAAATGCATCAGGGCTGATATGTAAATCATGCAATTCTGGCACGACAGCAACATTGCCCCATCCTTGCCCGTCGCCATTCCAGTACATATAACCAGGAGCGCCTTCTATTTCCTGCATGATGACGGTTTTATCGCCCTTTTTCATGCCCTTTATTTCCTGGCCGTTGATGGTGATGACGCCGTTTTTGCCGTCTTTCATTTGAATTTCAATCGGCTCGCTGCCATCGGGCGATTCGATGATGATGGTGGTGCCTTTGCCGTCTTTTTCCGTGATAATCTTTCGGGTACGGGCTTCGGCAGGGGAGGGTGGTGCCGGCGGCATTGGCGGCATCGGGGCAATTGGAGCAATCGGGGCAATCGGCGGCACAGGTGGTATTGGCGGTGCCGGCATGTTGTTGATCAATTCATCTACCTCATCTTCATAGTTGGCAAATTCCTCTTCAGGTATTTCCTCGCCGTCAATTTTCAGGCGGGTGATGACGCCGTCCTTTAGTTCCACCTCCATGTCCCGGTTATCGTCCTTTTGCACGATGGTGTAATTGCCTTTGCCCCGGGCCGGGAAAGTATCGGCATACACGGCCTCCCAGTGGGCCAAATCTTCGGGTGCAGGTGTCCCTGCTTCCGCTACAAAATCTTCGTCATTTAATTTATCAAACCAGCGCCCAAAAGGCGTATTGGCTTGTACGGACAGCATGACGACGGCTGCCAGCAACATCAAAGTGGCTGTCATTTTTTCCATAGCATTAGATTTATTAGGTTCTTGTTTTAAAATACGTTGGATGCGGTGCAGCAATTGGTTTTTGTTTTTTGAAAACGGCATTGCGAAAGCCGGGGCGGCCTGGTGCATTTCCTGCAAGGAAACCAGCGCCTTGGCATAAGCCAGATTGTTGCCGCAGAGGCGCACGGCGATGTCGTCGCAGCAGTTTTCCCGCTCGGTGCGGATGTTGGTAGAAATCCACCAAACCGCAGGGTTGAAATAAAACAGGATTTCGATGACGGATTGCAGCAGGTTCAGCAGGTAGTCGTGGCGGGCGATGTGGGCCAATTCGTGGGCGAGGATGGCCTCCACCTGTTCGGTGCTAAGGTTGTTCACGGCACCCATCGGCAGGAGGATGATGGGCTTCAACCAGCCCAATACCATTGGCACTTTGACCAGGGCCGATTCTGCCAGGCGCACCTGTTTTTTCAATTGCAGCCCGTCGGCCAAATATTGCAACAGTTCTTCCCATTGGTACGAAAGCTCTAAAGTGTAGCGGTGTTTTAACCGCTGTATATACAGCAGCCCACCGATCATTTTCAATAGGAAAAACACCAGCCCGACCAGCCACAGCGTGACGATGGCGGGCATGTTTTCATCAAAATAGTGCTGAAACATTGAAGGCGGTTCATCTAAAAAATAGACGCCCAACACCTCGCCATTTTCACCAAAAACTTGGCCCGTAAAGGCTTGCTCGGCTTCGGGTGTTTTTACCAAAAGCAAAAAAGTGATAATGGCCATCGAAAGGATGGTTCCGAGCGCCACGTTACCAGCAATGTACCGTTGGCGGGCATCCTTTTTTTGCCAAGCGAGCAGGTAAGCTGCCAGCAGCAGTGCCACGGCGAAGGCCTGCCAAAGGGAGTGGACGACCGTCCAGCCCAATGCATAGAGGGTTTTTTCCGGTAGGATGTTGGTGATGAAATCCATAAGTGAATGATGAACTATGAACTATAAATGATGAACGATGAACTTGTAAAACATTGACTGACAGTTTTTTGTAAAACGATTTGGCCTACATCGTTCTTGAGGACACCGCCTCAGCCTTCCGATTTTTCGATTTTGGCAATGAGTGCTTTTATTTGTTCCAATTCGTCTTTGGAGGCCCTGTGGTTGCCTAGCGCCTGCATCACCAGGCTCATAGCCGAACCGCTGAATACGTTGTCCACGAAGTTGTTGAGCAGGTTCTGCTGGGTTTGCTCCTGTGGTAAGGCCGGCTCATAGACATGGCTGCGGTTGTCGGCGTTGCGGGTGAGCAGGCCTTTTTTTTCGTGCATGATCTGCATGATTTTCAGGGTGGTGGTATAGCCAACCTCCTTCCTCTTGCTGAGTTCATCGTTGACATAGCGCACAGTGGAAGGGCCGTTTTCCCACAGTACCTGCAAGACTTCAAGCTCCGCCTCTGTGGGCTTTGGAAATATTTTATCCGACATGCTTTTTTGTTTGTTTAAATGACTTTGAAAAATGCCTTATGGTTGCTACGACAGATTTCGTAGTGCAATTTTATACGAAGGTTTTCGTATTGTCAAATTTTTCTACGATTATTTTCGTACAACAGCTAAATTTTTTGCAGAACGGCTTTCTGAAATGATTTTTCTCTTTGCGCATACTCGTGCCTAGGCCTACCTTGAGGCATGAACATTCAAAAAGGCAACCCTTTTTATGTTCGGTTGTTATTATTTCCTCACCAAACAAAACTCAAAATCATGAAAGACAACTGGGTAAAAATTTTCTCCTCCTCCGACCTCGTGCGTGTCAAAATGGCCGAAGACGTGCTGAAACAAGAGGGCATCGCCAGCCACATCCTTAACAAGCCCGATTCTGCACTGCCCATGCTCGGCGAGGCCGTACTTTACACGCTGCCGGAAAATGTGGACGAGGCTAATAAAGTATTGAAAGCCAATAATATTGAATAGCTGTCTTTATTTTGAGCCAAATGTTATAGGAGTAACACCGCTGCAACCTGCATTTCGGCAGCTTTGCCAATAAAATTATTTTATGTTTAAAACTGCATTATTGCAAATAGGGGCTGCTTGTGTTTGTTTAGCTGCCTGTGGGCAGGCAAGCTCGCAGCCGACTGCCGAGCAATCTATTGAAAAAGAACAACTTATGCTAAATGAAAAATTGGAAACAGCCACTTTTGGCGCTGGCTGTTTTTGGTGCGTCGAGGCTATTTTTCAAGATTTAAAAGGGGTCGAATCGGTCGCTTCCGGCTATTCCGGCGGACAAGTCAACAATCCTACTTACCGGGAAATCTGCACTGGCACAACTGGCCATGCCGAGGTCATCCAAATCCAGTTTGACCCATCGGTGGTCTCTTTTGAAAATCTTGTAAAAGTGTTTTTCACCACCCACGACCCGACGACCCTAAACAGGCAAGGCGCTGATGCCGGTACCCAATACCGCTCCGTTATTTTTTACCACAATGATGATCAAAAATCGGTGGCCGAACGCATGAAAAAGGAATTCGCCCCCACACTTTGGGACGATCCTATCGTGACGGAAATCAGCCCGTTCAGCCAGTTTTTCAAGGCAGAAGAATATCACCAAAACTATTACAAAGACAACCCCAGTCAAGGCTACTGCCGAATCGTGATCAATCCTAAAGTGCAGAAATTCAGGAAGATGTATGCGGATTGGCTGAAGGAATAAGAATCCGGCATTGGTTTTTTTCAAAATATTGAAAAATGGAAACGAACAAAAAGTGGAATGCGCTGACGCCCGAAGAGGAGCGCATCATTGTGCATAAGGGCACGGAATATCCTTTTACGGGCGAATATGATAAACATTTTGCAGCAGGCACTTATATCTGCCGCCGATGCGGGGCAGCGCTTTATCAATCGGAGGACAAGTTCAACTCCGGCTGCGGCTGGCCGGCTTTCGACGATGAAATCCCTGGTGCCGTTAAGCGGGTGCCGGATGCCGACGGCAGAAGGGTTGAAATCGTTTGTGCCAATTGCGGAGGTCACTTGGGCCATGTTTTTACAGGCGAGCGCTTGACCACAAAAAACACCCGTCATTGCGTGAACTCACTTTCCATGAAGTTTGTGCCAAAGGAAAAAGTATAAAGCTTCATTTTCTACTGTGGAATATTCCCGAAACAGGATGGTTATTTACGAAAAATGATATACGAATTCAACGGCTACCGGCCAGTCGTCCATGAAAGCTCATTCATACACCCTCAAGCTGCGGTCACGGGCAATGTGATTATTGGCAAAAATGTATATGTAGGGCCAGGCGCTGCCATACGTGGCGATTGGGGTGGAATTATTCTGGAAGACGGTTGCAATGTACAGGAGAACTGTACGATTCACATGTTTCCCGGCGTGACCCTTGTTTTGAAAGAGTCGGCGCATATTGGCCATGGGGCTATTATTCATGGGGCAAACATTGGCAAAAACTGCCTCGTGGGTATGAACGCCGTCATTATGGACAATGCTGACATTGGCGACGAGAGCATCATTGGTGCTTTGTGTTTTATAAAAGCAGAAACTGTCATCCCCCCAAGGAGCCTTGTGGTAGGAAATCCGGGAAAAATAACCAGGGAAGTGAGCGATGAAATGCTCCAATGGAAGACAAAAGGCACAGCGCTTTACCAGCAATTGCCCAAGGAGTGCTTTGGCAGCCTTAAGGAGTGCGAGCCACTGCGGGAAGTGCCGAAAGACAGGCCCCAACAAGAAAATTTTTACAAAACCTGGAAAGAAAACAATTTATAACTTATTGATAGCCTTTGGCTTGTAGTCTAAATAGCTCCGCATACATTCCGCCTTTTTCTACCAATTCTTCATGGCTGCCAATTTCTTTGAGCTGGCCATTTTCCAAAAACATAATCCGATCTGCCATGCGCACTGTGGAAAAACGGTGCGAGATCAGGACAGCCGTTTTGCCCTGAATCAATTCCGAAAAGCGTAGGAAAACCTCATGTTCTGCACGGGCATCAAGGGCCGAGGTCGGTTCGTCGAGGATGAGTAATTGGGCATCCCGCATGTAGGCACGGGCGAGCGCCACTTTTTGCCACTGGCCACCAGAAAGCTCTATGCCGTTGGAAAATCGTTTGCCGAGCACTTGGTCATACTTTCCGGGCAGCAGGTCAATGACGGTATCGGCCAGGCTTTTATGGGCAGCATCTTGAATAATGGGCCTTTCATCCAGTTGGGCAATGTTCCCGATGGCAATGTTTTCCGCCGCCTTCATTTGAAAACGGATATAATCTTGGAAAATAATGCCGATGGAATTGCGGAGCGAGGCCAAATCATAATCACGAATATCAATGCCATCCAATAGGATACGGCCCTCGGTGGGTTCGTAAAGCCTGGCGAGCAATTTCACCAAGGTGGTTTTGCCAGCGCCATTTTCGCCCACAAGGGCCAATTTTTCACCTGCCTTCAAGTGAAATGACAATTGGCGGATGGCCCATTTCTCGCTGCCGGGATATTTAAAGCTGACATTTTCAAAATCAAAACCGTGTTGAATGGGCTTCGGTATTGTATGCCCATTTTCTTTTGAAACGATTTGGGGCTTGATTTCAAAAAAAGCAAAAAGGTCTTGCAGATAGAGGGCTTGTTCGGCAATGCTCGAAAAACGGCTCATGATGGATTGTAGCATATTCCGCAGCCGCTCAAAGGAACCTGCCAAAAATGTGAGCGTACCTACGCTTATCAAGCCGCCTACAGTTTGGATTAGTATAAAAACATAAGCCCCATAATAGGATATGGTGCCCAGGGCCGATAGGAAACTTCCCCAGGCTGCACGGCTCACGGCCAGCGTCCTATTGGCCAGGTAATATTGGTGGGATAATTTGTAAAAACGGGTGGCTATAAAATCGGCGAGGTTAAAGATTTTTACCTCTTTGGCCGTCTCGTCGCTTGCCCCGATATAACGCAGGTAGTCCAGTTCACGGCGCTCCGGCGTCCAACTGGTTGTGAGTGAATAAGTGCGCTGGTTGAAATGGGTTTCGCCCAAAAAAGAAGGAATGACCGCAACAATGAGGATAAGGATGAGCCAGGGGTTGAAAACTACTAAACCTGCGCCCAGAATCAATACCGTAATGATGTCTTGCAATTGCGAAAGCACCATTGACATGAGGCTTGTTCGACCGATGGTTTGCCTTCTGGCTCGTTCCAATTTGTCATAAAAATGAGGGTCTTCAAATTGGTACAAATCAAGTTGGGCGGCATGGCGGATCAGTTTTTCGGAAGAAACATTGGAAAGCAAATCGCCCAGCAAACTATCCAGCAATGTGATGCTCCGGCTGATGAGTTCTGATGCGATGGCCAAAGCAAACTCCATCCCAACCAGCATCCAAAGCCTTTCTTGATCACCTTTTGTGTCAATTAAATGAATGACCTCGTCAATGATTTCTTTGCCGATGTACAATACCAACAGTGGGATGGCCGATTTTATCAGGCGTAAAGCGACATTACCGATGGTCATTGAAGGGCTGGTTTCCCAAATCATTTTGAAAAACCGGGGCAGGTTTTTTAGGGCGGAGAATTGCTGACGGTAGGAGAGTTTATCTTTTGCTTGAGCCATAGATTTTTGAAGGTAAAAAAACAAGTCTATGAATACAGGTAAAAAGAAAAAGGGTTCAAACCTTCACAGGTTTGAACCCTTTTCTTGATTCTGTTAAAATAGAACCTGTATCAATATGACCAAAGGTCATGCTCGAAATTGAAAATTTCCTGTTTGATCTTGTCGGCTTCCAACAAGAGGTCAATACCAGTCAGATAGTCCTGAATACGGCGATCCCTTACGTTGGATTCTTTGTAGATGTAGCTGGCAAAATACCTCATTTCAAGTAAATCTTCCCAAGTGATCGGGCTGGCATCGTTACCGATATTGAAAACCCGCTCCCTCGACAGAATTTCCCTTGCTTCTGGATAATACACCCAGAACATAGGCTTTTCATAAAGGAAGTTGCCATTTTCATCAGTTTTGTCCACCAACGGGGCTATGCCTAAAATCCTCACCTGAAGGGTGGAAGTTTCTTCGTCGAAGAACCAAACTTCTTTTAGGCGAAAGCGCTTCACGTCCTCTGGGTTGATATCGTTCCTTACCACCTGCAACTGTTCTTCATAAGTTTCAGGGTCGAAGGTGATAACGGTATCAATCGTTGCACCCATTGTAGCGACTTCGCTGGGCGTAAGGCTGGCAGAAAACTTATCGTCTTCGGTGCTGTAAACTGTAATCTCACTATTGATTGCAGCGTCCATCAATATCGAAAAGAAAGGACGTTCTGGGTAAGCAAACGGGAGGTTCATTTTCTCGCGGATATCAATGACCCGCCAAATCCTTTTTTCCCAGAAAATATCTGCTTCCCTTACATGGTCGTATGCCAACAGCCGTTTTTCATTGGTAAGACGCTTGTCAACAATGTCATCCAAAGGTTTACCGGCATCGGGGTCGCTGGACTCCGTCAGAATGTTTTCCGGTTCTTGTGCATTTGCTAGGTTGCAAACTGCCAACATCAAAACTAAGCCGAACAATTTCAAAGCGAGTTTCATGTTTCTCAAAAGTTTTTCAAAATGAATAAAATACTAATTGTCGGTAATAAACTCTCCATTTCCGATTGTTAGTATCCTAAGCAAAAAATTTATTTGATTTTGAACACAAGCGAGTTGATCTTACGGCCTGCGGCATCGCCAGGGCACCTCGCTTTTACATTTTCAAAATAGTAAGTATCGCCAGGAGAAGCAGACTGTACAAGCCTGGCTGCATCGCTGCCAAAACGACCACCGGAGTTTACAATCTCAACCGGGTCGGCACGTTTTGCAACTTTTGTCAGGGCAAAACCTTGGATGTCGCATTTGGCATCGAAGTCAAAGTTTTCAAGCCAGGCGATAAGGCCTTGCTGGGCTTTAAATTCGCCGTTACCCATAGCGCCGTCTTCTTTGTTGCCCAATTTGGCAGTTGGGTCAGGAATACGTTTTACCCTGAACTGCTTGCTGGCGTTCATGGCACCACCTGTCACATTGATCTTGCAATCATCTGTCGGGGTAGATACCTTGACCATCCAGCTGTTGCTGCCAGTTTTTGAAAGTTGTCCTCCGCCACCAGAGATGCCTACCCGCAAATCGTTGCTGGAAACACCTGCTGCGGAAACGGAAATCGGGTTTTCAACACCGATATAGAATACGTTCATTTTGTCGGCAGAAATGGCCACAGAACGTTCGCCTACTTCGTAAGTGAAAGTTGATTCGCCCGGAGTAACTTCTCCTGTCAATGGATTCCTTACCTCAGCCTTCAGTTTCAGCGTCTTTTCGCCGACTGCGTTGGTTGAAGCTTTGTATTCTGCCTTGCCGTCGTTCTTCACTGCTATGGAACTTCCGTTCACAAAAATCTTAATATCAGAAGGGTTGATCTGTGAGCTATAAGTACCAACAGATATTTCTGCTTCAAATGGTTCGCCAATGATCACATAGGATTTTTTGGCTGAAACAACTGGGAAGAAAGCATCGAATTCAACCACACGGCCACCTGCCAATTCTGCCATGTTGTTGACTAGAGCAGCCTCAGAGCTTTTGGCGTCTGCCTGCATTTGGCTCAACAAAGGAAGCACAGCAGCCAATGGCATTTGGCGAAACTTGAAGTCCGCCCAGCTTTTTTTGTCTTTGCTCTTTTTCCAGGTTTCGTCGTCAACCTTCAAGGGAAGGTTGTTGGCGATGTTTTGGACACGGCTGTCAATCTCTTCTTTTCTTAGCCCAAATGCTTCACCATTTTCTTGGAGCAGTTTGGTGTAAGTATCCACCATCCCTTGTTTGGCTCTCATTATTTCGGCTTTTAGTTCTTCGCCAACGCCTTCATTGACCAAAATATGGGTGGTGATGTCTTTATTTTTTTGCCCCTTGGGCACGGTTTTACCATAACTGACTGTATAGTCGCCTTCATCAACTTGTTTGTTCATATTGCCAGCAGCATCGAGCAGGCGATCCCTCAATTTGTCAACATAAGAGCTAAACGTGCTTACTTCAGCTCTTACTTTGTCAACTGCCGGTTCTATAGCACGGTATTTTGCCTTGGAATCATCGCTCAAAAGGCTTTTAAGGCCCTTTACCGTTTGATCAAGCTGAGAATTGACGGTGGATATACTTGCTTGGTTTCCTTCATCCAATGTAATGAAGGCATTCATTACCTCTGCTGAGACGTTCAAGGCTAGCAATGCGGTCAACACCAAGTACATGAGGTTGATCATTAGCTGCCTGGGCTCCTTTGGAATGGACATGTGCTTAAAATTTTTAGTTTAAAAATGAAGAAGGATAGGGCACACTAAGTGCTTTTTTAACCCCTTGGGTTGTAAGGAGTTATAGCGTTCAACAATCCTCCATAGACGTTATTCAGTCCAGAAAGATTGTTGTTCAAGCTTGCAATCTGTGATTTATAAGCTTTGGTATCTTCCAAGGAATCGCTGAGGTCGGCCATAGCTTCATTCAATTTCGAATAGAAGTTGTTCATGGTTTTTACCTGTTCGGTTGTTCCAGAAAAATCAACTTCTTGTAGCGCTTTGAGTGAAGACAAATTCTTTGACATGGATTGAAGTTCTGTCAACATGCCACCCAATTGTGCTTCGATTACATCGCCATGCAGCGGTGCGCCAAAATCCTTTTGTTCACCAGCAGTCAATGGAGCAATGTTGGAGTGGTAGTCAGCAAGGCCTGGGTACAGTTTATCCCAATAATAATCAGGCTCAGGGCCTATCAAACCAAGGAAAAGAAATATTAATGCCTCTACGCTCAAACCAATGGTAAGCATCATGCTCGCTCCGGGAAGGCTTTCAAGTTTGAAAAGTGCGCCCATCAATACAATCGCAGCGCCAATACCGATGAAAAGGTTTTTTAAATACTTGAATCCTTTTGTTTTTAAGAAACTCATTGTTAGACAATTTAAAAAGGTTAGCTAATTAAATTCAATAATTGTTGGGTATCAAAATTCCCTTTCCAATAATACGCTATCTTAAAAAGGTAACATGCTAATTTTTGGAAGAGAGGATTTTTTTGAATTTTGGAGAGAAAGGCGAATTTTCTTTTGCGGCGCAAAAATAAAAGAAATGGATAGTAAGGCAACCCTACTATCCATTTAGTTTATTATTTTTTTCTACCATTAGAAATCGCTGAGTGAACGGCCCAAGAAGGTAAGGGCGCAACGGAAGCCGATATATGATTTGGTAGTATCTTGGAATTCCCAATGGCGGTTGCCTGTTTGCAGGAACCATGCTATATCTTTCCATGAACCGCCACGGATGACTTTGCGCTTGTAAGCTTCTGGATCGTCGTCCTGTGCATCGTAACGGATGTCTGGGTTCAAGTCGTGGATGAACGAATAAGCATTTTCAGAATATGCTGTTGAGGTCCATTCAGCTACGTTGCCCGACATATTATAAAGGCCATAATCGTTCGGGAAGTAGGCATCAGCCTTGACAGTGTATTGCCCACCATCTTCTGGATAGTTGCCACGGCCAGGTTTGAAGTTGGCCAAAAGGCAACCCTTGGCATTCCTCAAATAATAACCACCCCAAGGGTAAGGTGCAGCTTCGTGGCCACCACGGGCGGCATATTCCCACTCGTGCTCAGTCGGGAGGCGGAAGTCTTCAGAGTTCACACCGTCATCCCTGACCGATTGAAATGAATCCCAGAATTTAGTCCTCCAATAGGAAAATGCAGAGGCCATGTGCCAATCAACGCCCACAACCGGATAGTCGTCGAAGGCAGGATGCCAGAAGTAGTTCCTGGTCATCGGCTCATTATACGAATAAGCGAAGTCACGAATCCATACCAAAGTGTCTGGATAAATGTTGATCGTCTTGCGCTTGATGAAAGCAGTACGTGGTGAACGGCCCTGATTATGGGCGGCGGCTTGCCAGTCGTACCACTCATACTCATATTCGATCTTGCTTACGTCCAGTTCTTTACGGCCCGCAAAACGGTCGTCGCCTTGATAGTAGAGGTCTTCGAGCGTCTCGTCAGTCCAGTCAATCTCATATTCCCAGTCAATCCTTTCTTCACCAGTCGTTTCATCTTCGATGAAGTGGTCAAGGTAAGTATGGGCCAAGGAGTCTTTTACCCAATAGACGAACTGGCGGTATTCGTTGTTGGTGATCTCCGTGTCGTCCATATAGAACCCCTGGATGGAGATGGACTTCGGCCTTTGGACAAACGTGTTTGTGATGTCCTGGTCGCTAGGCCCAATGTGTAGGGTACCCGATGGGATGTAAACCATTCCGTAAGGGTTGATCCCTTTCCAGTTTGGCCTTTCTACCACACCAATCAACTGGCCAGTTTGCTTGGTACCGCAAGAGGATAGAATAATTGCTGCTACAAGCAACGGAAATGAATTTTTTAATAGTCTTTTCATTTTAACACCCGAGTTTTCCTTCTTTGTGAAAAAGAGCCGTAAAAATAGCGCTTTACGGTATAAAACAAATATTAAGCTTAGAATTCTGCCATTTGGTTGGCAAAATTAACATTTTGCGCAACTTCAAACGAAAAGGATTTTCTGCTTAGTACAGTTTGGCAAATTTTTGCTTCGCAAAGCAGTTGCATTCCGAATAAATTCAACTAACAGGATTGTGATTTTTGCAGTGTGTCTTGAGAAAGGGGGCAAACCGTGTGGGTAGATTATAGTGATCTTGGGTTGTAGATTATTTTTGGAGGCCTTCCTTTTCCAATCGCTTTGCCCAGGTTGTAGTTCACCAAAATTTCATGAGAACCGTTGCTGGCCGTTTTTAGATTAGAAAGTGTCAAATCGTACGAGTAGCCAATGGTTATTTTTTCACTTAATTTGAATCCTCCTATCAGTGCTACGGCATCCAGGCTTTCCGAATGGTATCCTCTTAACGAGGCCCCGATAAAAATATTTTCGTTGTACCGGGTTATTAAGGAAAAATCTAATTGTGTTTGCGATACAATTGACTTGGCCAAAACTGAGGGGTGCAAGGTAAAATTTTTGCCCAAATCAAAGCGATAGCCCAGGCTAAAAAAATATGCTCTTTCAAGTTTATACGACAAAGAATTCATCGCAACCTCGTTTCCCAACAAATTTATTGCCGAAATGCCTGCCTCTAAGCGCTCTCCCTGATAAAAAACACCAATATTAACATTTGGGCCCAAACCGCTTTCCTTGCCAGTGGAAAGCAAAGGGTCGTTGTGGTTGATAGGGTTGCCTTCGTCGTCGAAAACTGTTTCAGGCGTCCTGACCTTTGAGCCATCCAATTGCCGCTGTATTAAACCAGCACTAATGCCAGTACTTAAAATTCCCATTTTCCCAATTTGTAATTGGTATCCGTAGGCGAGCATGGCAGAGGTTTGCTTCCATGAACCCAAAGCTTCATTTTCGAGGGTGAGCCCAAGCCCCCCACCAAGGAGGTAAAGCGGGGAATGCACATTGAGGTTTTGGGATACTGGCTGCCCTTCCAAACCTGCCCACTGTTTTCTGTAAACTCCCGTGAAACTTACCGAATTGTCAAGGCCAGCATAAGCCGGGTTGAATGCAAACTTGTTTAGCATATACTGGCTGTATTGGGGGGGCTGCTGCGCCAAACAAAAAGGCAGGGCCGCCAGTAAGAAAATAAGCGTAAAGATGTTTTTCATAGACTTTATTCTTGTTTATGAGGCATTCAATAAAGAAGTTTTGCGATAAGAAGGTTTTACACCAAATAAGAACTTTTTTGATCCTCCAATAATTGTTTGAAAGCTTCGATTGTTTCTGTCGGCTGTTGGCAGGCATAATTTTGACATAAATATATTAATGTGTCACCCACCCCACCCTTTCCCGCCAAGAGCGGAAAACCTTCACTTCCATCTACCAATGCCATCAAGGCCTTGGCAGGGAGGTATTCCCTGTTCAATTCCACGGCAGTCTCAAACGCCTTGTTCCCGACAATGGCAATTTCCGGCATTCCGAAAACTTCGTCCATGAGGGCGCTGGCCCACTGGCCAAATGAACTGGGATAGCGCACAATGGCATCTTTCATTTTCAAAAGCATGTCTGCCGCAATTGTTCGGTACGCTTCCTGATCAATCAAAATGCCCAGTCGCTGCAAATTGCGAACCATAACCGAGTTGCCCGACGGCGTAGCCGAATCGTACAAATCCTTCTTGCGCATCGGCACATCCTGCTGCCCGGAGGAGGTAAAATAAAACATTTTGCCCTGCCTGTCAAAGAAGTTGTCCAAAACATAGTCGGTATATCGCCCCGCTTGCAAAAGATAAGCAGTGTCGAAAGTTATTTCATAAACGGCTATCAGCGCATCAATGAAAAAAGCATAATCGTCCAGGAAGGCATCGTATTGGGCTTTTCCATCTTTGTAGGTGTGAAATAAGCTGAGGCCATCTTTTTGCGACATTTTTTCCGTGATAAATTCCACAGCTTTGGTGGCCATATTTTTATAAACTTCATTTCCCAGCGCAGAATAGGCAGCGGCGAAGGCCGAGCACATCAGGGTGTTCCAATCAAGCAAAACCTTGTCGTCCAGGCCGGGGTGTATGCGCCGATCACGCTTGTTGAAAAGCAAATGGCGGGCATCGGCCAGCTTATTTTTTAACTCATCCAGCTCCCATCCGTTTTGATCCGCAAATTCCTCGTAGTTCTGCTTCCGCCAAAGGATATTCTTTTCTTCCCAATTGCCATGTTCCGTCACGTCATAAAATTCGCAAAAAAGCGCTGCGTCTTCTCCCAGCAAATCTTCTATTTCCTGTTTGTCCCAAACATAAAATTTCCCCTCCACGCCTTCCGAATCGGCATCTTGGGCGGAAAAAAATCCACCTTCTTCATTCGTCATTTCACGGCGCACCCATTCGAGCGTCTCTTCGATGGCTGCTTTGTACAAAGGTTTTTCGGTCAATTTATAGGCATTTGCCAAAACGCCCACCAGCAGCGCATTGTCGTAAAGCATTTTTTCAAAATGTGGCACCAGCCACTTTGCATCAGTGGCATAGCGGGCAAAACCGCCGCCCAAATGATCGTAAATGCCGCCCATCGCCATTTTGTCCAAGGAGAGCAGCACGTGTTCCAGTGCTTTTTCATCGCCAAAATGGTAATGGTAGCCCAGCAGGTACTGCAGGTTCATCGTGCCGGGAAACTTGGGCGCCCCGCCAAAACCGCCGTTGTTGGAATCAAACTGTTTTTCCAGGTTGGAAAAAATGTTCTTCAAATCGGGCATTCCAAACGGATAATCGTCCGTGACAACTTGTAGTTTGTTGCCGGTAAAGGTGTTGTCGGAGTTTTGGATAAGCTCCATCAGACGCTTCGCTTGATCCTCCACTGTTGCCCGCCTATTCTGAAAGGAATGGGAAATGCTCATCAGTACCTGTAGCCAAGAGGGGCGGTTGTGGGCAGGCATGGGCGGATAGTAGGTGCCTGCAAAAAATGGCTTTTTATCGGGCGTGAGGAAACAATTGAGCGGCCAGCCGCCGCCGCCCGTCATCACTTGGCAGGCTTCCATGTAAATCTGGTCCACATCGGGCCGCTCCTCCCGATCCACTTTGATGCAGATAAAGTGGTCGTTCATAAATGCCGCCACCTCTTCATCCTCAAAACTTTCCCGCTCCATCACATGGCACCAGTGGCAAGTCGAATAACCGATACTGACGAGGATAGGCTTGTCTTCTTTCACCGCTTTTTCAAAAGCGGCTGGTTTCCAGGCGTACCAGTCCACGGGATTATGGGCATGTTGAAGTAAATAGGGGGAAGTTTCGTGTTGAAGGTGGTTCATAAAATGTATTTGGCAGTTTTACTTTTGTAAACAGCCAATAGAGACTTCTGTTCTTTTGCCTAAAATACTAAAGCTTACTTCCCCGCATACACCGCAAAATACTTGCACTCCTTGATGATCATCTTATAAAATTCCGTCTCTGAATACTGCTCTTTCAGGCGGCTGAAATTGACGAGGTATTCCGATGGCAGGCGGGGGGTGCGGTTGCAGCAAGGCTCTGGCTTGTAGGCATCCGTTTGAAAATAAATCTTCTGCTCGCAGCGAGCAGCCTGATAAGAAGCCTTGGCGGCCAATTCGGGCGTGGTGGCATTGAGGCGGGCTTTTTCAAAAAAAAATAGCGCACGGGAGAGGTCCACGTTTTCCTTGTTGCCAAAGGGATATTGGTAGTGCTGATAAACGCCTCCGTTGCTACGGTGCAGGTTGGCCCAAGTGCTGCCGCTGCGGAAGTAGTCCATCGTCCGCCAGGCATAACCGAAGTAGCTCATGTTGTAATAGGCCAGCCCCAATTTATAATAATGTGTGGCTGCCCCGTCCAGATCGCCCTTGGCCTTGTACTCCAAATCGAGCAAAGCTTCCAGCAGTTCGCCTTTGTTAAAATAAGAAGACAAAGACACACTATCTGTCCGCTCGTAACAACTGATGCAGTCCTTGTAGGTTTCCTTGAAAGGGTCGAACTGCCCATAGTCGTTCCATTGTTCCACTGGAATCCGCTTGAAAGTTTCAAAAGCAGCCTCCATTTGCCCCTCGCTCATCAGCAGGGTGGCCTTCATGTCCAACAGTTCGTTGGTGGGGTTTTCGCTCATCAGCAGGCGCTCGAAGCGGCTCTGGTCGGGCTTCAGGGCAGTGGCCAGCAGGTCGTTGAGCAGCTCCATCTGCGGGTTGGGCTTCATCTCCTTCAAGGGGTGCTGGCTGAGGAAGGCCTTGCCTTTTTGCCCCACTTCGTTGTAGAGCCAGGTCATTTTGTCCCGCAGGTAATTGGGCAAGCTGCTATAAGTGCGGTAGCGGGGGTCTTCCATGAGCAGTTCGTAGGCAAAATCCTCCACTTCCTTGCTGGGTTTTTCAAAAGCTGCAATCTTGAGCGCCAGTTGAAAAATGTCTAATTGCTCTTTCAGCAGCTTGTCGTTTACCTCCCGTGCGGCTTCCCGGAAGGTCAGATCGGCGGCGTAAAAATCCCCAGCCAAAAACTCCAGGTAACCTTCCGATATGTGCCACAGTACAGGCCTCACCACTTTCCCCTCTTGCCTGCACCGCCGCACAAATTTTTGTAAATCAATGACATAGCGCCCGGCATTGGCTTTTGGAATATTATGATAGCGCTTGTTTTCTGCTTTGTTGGAGTTGAATTCCAGGCCGAGCAGGCTGCGCTCCATTTTTCGCATTTCCTGCACCAGCAGCACTTCAAGGAATTGATTGACGGGGTCTATTTCATAAATTTTCTCCATCTCCTCCACGGCCCGGCTGTTGGGGGCGGCGGCACGGATGGCGTAGAGCGCCGCCCGCTCCTGGTCGGATTGGCACAGGCGCAGGCAGCCTTCCCATTCTTCATTGTTTTTGATAAAAAAACTTTGGTAGGCCGAAGCCCGCCTGCCTGGGCAGTGCAGAAAAACTTGCATGTACAGGTAGGAGGCTTGCACGTTGTCGCCCATTTTTCGCAATGCCCCTGCCTTATGTCCCTCGATCCACCAATGGATGATGCTGGTATCCCAATGGCCCAGCGCCTTGTCCACTTTGGGGATGAGCTCGTCGTACAGTTCCAGCACCTGCTCAGGCTGTCCGGCATAGTGCGCCAGGCGGATGATCTGGTAAGCGTAACGCAGGCGGATGTAGTGCGATTTCGTGCGCCTGAACAGTTTGCTGCCTTCGTTTATCAGGCGCTGCATGGCCTCCTTGTCCCTGGGTGGCGCTTCCCATTGGTCGGTGGGCACCACATACGGCTCGCAGCGTTTGGCGAACATCAGGTACTCGATGGTCTCGTCGCATTTTTTGGTAAAAACAAAATCGGCAAAGGTGTTGCCCCGCAGGTTGACGGGCACTTGCAGGGACTTGCTCTGGGTGGCCGTGAGCAGCAAATCCAATTCCTCGACGGGTGCTTTGTAAATGATGTAGTACAAATCTTCCCGCTCCACATCCCCGCAAAAAATACGGTGCCACTCGGCCAGGTTGTCGTTTTGGTTGAGGGTGTCGGCAGCCTCGAAGTAGTCCCGGTACATTTTATCAAAACTCAGAAAAACCGGGGCCAAGCCCTTCTGCTCATCTTTGGGCAGTATTTCCATTTTCACAAAGGAATAGCCGTGAAAACTGCGATTGGAAGGGCCGCAGGCGTGGGAGATTTCGAGGGGGAGGAGGAGGGTGGGGAGCAGCCATAGCAAGTACTTGCATGTTGTGCCACATTGGATGGGCGCTTTATTGCCCCCTATATTTTTACCAAAACACTTCACTTTATTTGTTTTGAAACAAATGTAGAAAAGGGAATGGGTAATCAAAACCTTGGTGGTTGATATTGAACAAGATGTGAAGTTTATATCCTCACCCGCCCCTTCTCCTTCTCCGAAAAATGCCCCGACGTGTTGACAAAATCTGCAATCTTTTTTTGCAAAACGGATTGTGCCACGCCGAAGTTGGAAAAGATAAATTCCTTGTCGGCGGCGATATTGTCGCGGTAGCCGAGGAATCCGGGCAGGTTGAGTTGGAGGGTGAGGCGCAGGAAGCGGAGTTCCGTTTCTTTCGGATCGGCCTTGATGGCCTCGTCGAGGATGGCGGTACCTTTGTTGAAAGTGGAGAGTTTGTCGAGCAGGGGGACGTGCTTCGATTTGGCGATGGTGACGGCCCCGATGTAGCCTTTCAAAAGCGGGCTTGTATTTTTTAAATCCTTGACTTTAGCGTACAGATTTTCGCAGATTTTTTCGTTTTCCGTTGCCAGTTTCAGATTGCCACGTATCTCCATCAAGAGATCATCTTCGTTGTATGCGGAGGCAGAAAAGGACAATATTGCCAAAAGGAAAATGGAAATGTATTTCATCGCTGTATGATAATGGACGTTTAAAAACGGAAGCAAGCTGCTAAAATTGCCCCGTAAATATCCCGCATTTTTTCAAAACCTAAACTGAAAAGAAGGCTTCGGCAAAAAACGGTAAGTGTCCTCGTGGTCGAGGTAGTTCAGGCGCCAGGTGAAATCCACCCGGCCCAGCTTGATGATATTTTCGATGCCGAAGCCGACCTCCACATAAGGCTCTTCAATCGGGTGCAGGCGTTCGGGGAACTGCCAGTCTGTGGCCTTGTTCTTCGCCGACAAGCGCCCGGCAAACACTTTTCCAAAAACCAATTCCCGCAGTTTCAGTTTGCGCACGCCGGGTATTTTATTAAAAAACAGCCCCTCGAAATGGTGTTCCAGGTGCAGCGCCACATACTCGTCGGAGGCAAATTCGAGGTAGTTCATCATGTTGAAGGAAGCCTTGTCGGCCAGCACGGCCTGGTTGCCGAAAGGGATGGCGAGGAAAGGGTACGGCACCTTGCCCCAGATTTTGCCGCCCTCCACCAGGTAGCTCAGGTAGCCCCATTTGTTGAGGCGCTGCTGGTGCTCCACCCGCAGGTTGAGGCGCTGGTAGTCGAAATCGGAACCTAAAAAATCCTTGATACCCGCCGTAAAATCAAAGGACACCACCGGGTAGCGCAGCATGAAAAATACGTTTTCGGGGTCGTAAAAACGGGCATTGATATCCTTTTCACCATAAGCCAAACGGCCAGCAATTTTCCAGCCCGATAGGTCAAAAGAAGGCACGACGGCCCCCTCCGCATTGAGGAAATTATAATCGCCGAAGGGTGCCACATTTTGCCTAAAAACAGAAGCCCTCGTCACGAAACCGAGAAACCATTCCCGCTCCACAAATGCAGATTGATATTCTTCAAAGGTGCGGGTATCGAAAGGTGCGATTTGGAGGAAATAAGTAAAAACGTGGTCGAGCGGAATAGCCCTGTAGCTGCGTCCGATCTGGTTCACGTCCTTTTTCCAGGAAGCGCCGAGGAGCGTGTGCCGTTTGTATTTTTGGCCAAAAACCCAGTTCAGTTCGCCATTGAATTTCCAGCGCTCGTCCCTGGTGCCGTAGGCCGCATAGCCTGTTGCCTGCAAGGGGAAAGTGCTTTTTTTTGGGGTACGAAAACCAAATTTCAGCCTCGACCCCTCCACGTCGTTGTAGCTGTAAAAGGTAAAAATCTGCCCGATGTCATAGTATTTGAAAGGCACCCAGCCCGTGCCGACGGCGTTGAAAACCTTTTTGATGAGCTTGAATTTCTTGTTGCGCTGGATGGTGTCCACGAGGTAAAAAATGTCACTTTCTTCCTGGCTGAGGGTATCGCCACGCTCGGCCAGCCAAAAGCTATCGTCCCGCAGCCGCACACTGTCCATTTCGATGACCTGCTCGATGGGGGAATAGATGTCGTCCTCCTTTGGCTGATCAACGACGATGTCCTTCAGTTCCGAATGGCGGTGGCCGAAAAAGCCTGTCATTTCTGCCGAATGTTCGATGGCGGTGAAGTCGGCCAGCACGTTGAATTCTTTGGCAAACCAGTGCTTTTGCTCCAGCCAGTCGTAGTCAATGCGCACATAAAAGCTGCGCACGAAATTCACGTTGGCCTCGATGCTAAAGTTGAGTTCCACCCGCTTAACGGCATAGGTAGAGTCGTGGATAAACATGCTGCCCGTGAATGCCACATCGCTTTCGCCCGTGGGCGCAAAGCGCAGGTAATGGCAGGGCAGGCCGTCCACCATCGTTAGTGTATCGGCGAGGAAATACTTGTAGTGGCGTTTGAAATTGTCGTTGATGGGGCTGGGGAAACTTTTGTCCAAAATGACCACGAAGTTGTCATAGACATTGGGGTTTAAATAAAGCTCCGAAATGAACTCGTCCGACTTGGGCCCTTTGAAAAACTGCGCCTCCCGCTCGCCGATGACGTACTCCCGATAGGCTTTGGGCTTTTTGCGGTAATAATGCTGCCGCACGTTTTCCTTGAACATGAAAGGCAGATAGCGAACGCCATTGGCCAGCGAATCCTGGAACTGCCACACAAAGGGGAAAGGCTTGAACAGGAAGTTTTTTTTGATTTTATCAGTAAAATTGTTGAGGTCGAATTGCACCTTGTTGTAGGAGCGGTACTCGTAGGCCGTGAATTTTTCGGGGTCGTTCTGCGGCTTGTTTTTCACCACCTTGCGCAACACCTCGAAGGCGGGGTTTTCGCCAGCAAAAACAACCACTTCGCCCAGTGTGTAGTCCGTTGACTTCAGGCGGACAATGATTTCCTGTTTTTGAAAAACCTTCACCGACACCACGGTATCCTGATAGCCCAGCGCCGACACCCGTATGGAATCAAAGCGCTCCTCCGTCTCCACGAGGTAGCTGCCCAGTTCGTCCGTGTAGGTACCCGAAGTAGTGCCAACGCAAAAAACATTGGCAAAGGAAATGGGGCTGCCCGTGGTAGCTTCCACTACACGGCCATATACCAGGGTTTTTTGGGAGAAAACATTTGACAATGAAGCAAAAAATAAAAGCAAAAAAAGCAAGCGCTGCATAGTGGTTGTTTTGGCAATAAAAAAACGCTGGCCAAAGGTAAACAAGCCGCCGAATGGCTACAAAATTTAGCACGGGCAGCCAGCGTTTTCAAGCTTTTAAGAATCCTTTTTGATACAAACATCCCACTTTCCCGCTAATCCGTAACTTCGCCGCAGTTTTTTGCCCCCAATAAAAAGGGGATTTTTAAAGTTAAAGAACAGGATTAGCGTTCGGTTAACCCAAGCGATAACAACCATGAATGGCGTACTCAATATAAATGACCAACAGGCTGGTCAACCTAAAAATATTTTTGTCATTGGCTCCGGCCTCGCTGGCTTGGCAGCGTCCATCCGTTTGGCGGCACAAGGCCACCGGGTCACCGTTTTTGAGGCCAACGGCGAAACGGGCGGCAAGATGTACGAATGGCACAACGATGGCTACCGCTTCGACATGGGACCCTCCGTGTTCACCATGCCGCAATATGTGGAAGAGCTGTTCCACCTGACTGGCCGCAACCCCAAGGACTATATCGAAATACTCCGCCCGGAACTCCCATTCAACTACTTTTTCGAGGACGGCCTTTGTTTGAATTTTTACGCCGATACCGAGCGCCTCGTGCGGGAAGTGGCCGCCAAAACCCACGACGACGAGGCTACCATCCGACGCTACCTGGCCGACATCGCCCTGAAATACGACCTGACCGAAGAGGTTTTTTTGAAAAACTCCCTGCACAGCCTGTCCACCTACCTTACCCGTGACGCCTTCAGGGGTGTGGTGAATTTTCACAAGGTGGAGGTCTTCCGCAGCATGGACCAGGCCAACCAGCGAAACTTCAAGGACGACCGTACCCGCCGCCTCTTCAATGCCTTCGCAAGTTATTTAGGATCAAGCCCTTACAAGGCGCCTGGCGTCCTCAATGTCATCTCGCATTTTCAGTTGAACGCTGGTATTTACCTGCCTGTCGGCGGCATGTATTCTATCGCTAAAGCGCTGACCAAACTGGCTGGCGAACTGGGCGTGGACATCCAATACAATAGCCCCGTTGAGCGCATTTTAACCCAAAACGGCCAAGCAAAAGGCGTTATGGTGAACGGCAGGGAACTACACAGCGACCTCGTGGTGAGCAACCTCGACGTTTACAACACCTACCACCGCCTCATGCCCCAGGAAAAAGCCCCCAACCTTTACCTCGACCGCCAAAAGTCGCACTCGGCCCTGGTGTTCCATTGGGGCATGAAAAAGGAATTCCCGCAATTGGCCTTTCACAACATGGTGCTCAGCGAGGACATGCGGGACGAGTATAACACCGTTTTCAACAATGCCGACATCGGCAACGACATCACGATTTACCTCTACATCAGCAGCAAAATACACAAGCCTGATGCCCCGGAGGGCTGCGAAAACTGGTATCTGCTTATCAATGCGCCCTATCTGCAAGGCCAGGATTGGCAGTCTATCACCGACCGCACCCGCCAAAATATTATCCGCCGCATGAGCAAGGTGCTGGGTGAAAACATCGAGCCGTACATCGCTTTTGAAAAAGTGCAAAACCCCCACCACTTCGAGCAACGGACGGGAGCTGCATTCGGCTCCATTTATGGCAACAGCTATAATGGCACCTTCTCCGTCTTCTTGCGCCACCCGAATTTTTCGTACAAGATCAAAAACCTGTACTTCTGCGGCTGCACGGTACACCCCGGGGCGGGCGTGCCGCTGTCCTTCCTTTCTGCCAAAATCGTTTCGGATTTGGTGGCCAAGCAGTCCAAACGAAAGGCACATGAGATGGTCATCGGCCATTGAGGTCATTGGTATCAATTTCATATCGTTTTTTCAATGGCCCATGACAAATGACCAATGACAAAAATCCATCTATCCGGCATAGACTTTTTTCAAGTGCTGGTGGACCACCATATCCGCCGGAAAAAGGGGCCGGGGCATGTGACGAGGCTGGCCATTTTTTTAAAAGGAAAACTAAAAAAAGAGGCGCTGGAACAAGCGGTTTTTGAAAATGAACTGTGCCAACAAATCGCACGGCTGCGGCTGGACAGCCATTGGGGATTGGGTTATTCTACGCTGTTTTTTACCAAAAGAAAAATCGCAATTCCCATTGATTATCAAGAAGTTTTAGATAAAAATATCCCTTCAGAACTGCTGAACGCACCCCTTGATTTTCACCACAATCCGCCGCTCGCCATCCAGGTGCTTTTTTTCAAAAATGAAGATAAAACCTGCCTGCTCTTTTCTTTTCACCACACGGTGTTCGACCATGCGGGAGTGCAGGCGCTCGTCCATTCGCTGAACGGGAAAACGGGGGTACCGCTCTTCCCGCCCAAGCCAAAGCACCCGCCGTTTTCCGAGCGATTCAAGGCATTTTTCAGGGCCATTGGTTTTGCTTTTAAACAGGGCAACGCCAAGATGACGGCTATCGAGCGGCCACTACCCAAGATTGGGAAACGCAGTATTGTTTTTAAGGAAGTTGTTTTTACAAAATCTGAAAGCCAGGCGATGCTCGAAAACAGCAAAAAACACGGCGTCACGCACAACCGCAGCGCCTTTTTGCTGGCCTGTGTTTGCAAGGCATTGCACGATAAAATTTTCAGCCAACAGCAAAAACACTCGTTCATCTGGGCTCCCGTGCCGGTAAATTTTAGGAAAAAAGGCGGTCAGGATGCCGTGCTGCTCAATGGACTTTCCTTCTTGTTTTACAAGCTAAGCCCTGCGGATTTGGCCACTGTGGACAGCACCGTGGCGGCCATCCAGGCGCAGATGAAAAGCCAAATGCGCCGTCAATTGCCCCAGGCTTTTTTGGAATTTACCAATGGCTACCGCTTCGTGCCACTGCCCATTTATTACCCCATGTTCAACCTGCCTTCGTGGGGCAAATTGTCCACGTTTTCCTTTTCCAGTTTAGGGGAATCGTTTCCCGGTTTGGAGCATTTTCTCGGCCTGCCCGTTTTGGATATTCAGAATTTCCCTTCCAATTTCATCGTGCCAGGGCTGACGGTGGTTTTTTACGAATTCCGTGGGCAGTTGCGCTTGATGTCGAGTTGGGTGGAAGGTCAGTTTTCCAGCAGGGAACAAGCGGAGGTTTTGGGGGCCATTAAGGTTCTATTGCTTTCGACTCGGTAGCACAGCCTTCAGGCTGTCCTGTTGTGCGGCGTTTACGCCGCCATTACCCTAAAAATTCCATGTGTGCGGCGTTTGCACCACCGCCCTAAAGGGCGTACAACGGGACAGCCTAAAGGCTGTGCTACCGATGCTACTCCTTATAGCCGAACGCTTTAAAAGCAAACTTCCAGCGCCCGTAAACTTCCTTTTCTTTTTCTGCGGAAAGGCCGTATTTGTTGGTTTTATAGCCCTTTTGTTCCACAATATATTCCTGAAAAAACGGCCAGACCGCTCCGAAATCGCCCAGTTCAAGTTGTTCGTACAGGCGTTTCAAATGTCCTTTTTGGTCTTGAAAAAAATCGGTGTAGGCCACCTCGGCCAGTTGGTTTTCAGGCAATCCTTCCCGCTCCCGCAAGTAGTGCTTCACTGTTTCTTCAAAAGAATAAAAAATGGCCTCTTCCATCTCTGCTTCGCTGACGGTTTGCAGGGCCAATTCGGGCAGGATGCCCTCGTAAAGCCGCTCGTTAGAAGAAAAAACCTGGTACGGGTGGCGGTGAATGTAGATGAATTTGGCGTCGGGGAACATTTCTTTCAGCACCTTCAAACGGCCCGTGTTATAAGGGCTTTTCAGCAAAAGCCGTTTACCCTTGTTTTTCAGGGTCAGCTTTTTTAACAGCCAAATAAAGTCATTTTCCCATTTGGCCTCATATTCCGGTCCATCCTCAAATGACACCGTGCGGCGGAAGTAATGGCGAAAGTTTTTTGGGAAAAAATTGGCGTGTATCATAGAGGCCATGCCGATGTTGCACATGGCAAACTCTTCCTCCTTCGGCATTTCCGCCCCGAATTCCATATTGTCCATCGGCCTCGTTTTCGGCAGCACCAACTTGGCGATGTTGCGCATCACCCGCCCGGAGGTGAACAGCACGTGTGGCCCCATGCACTCATAGACTTTGCAAAAAGCGAAACTGGTGTCTTTGCTCAACAAATAGTGCAGGTAAGTAGTCCCGCTGCGCAGATAGCCGAGGATGAAAATGGGCGGTTGTACTTGCGTTTTTTCGATGCGGCTGCTGTAGAGAAGACGTTCTATCAAAACAAAAGGTAGGTTGAAAAAGGCGATTGCCAAGCTCAATAGCAACTTGGGCCGGAAGCGGCTTTCAACTTGGAAGTGGTTGTCTTTCAGGAGTTTCCAGATGTTGCGGGGAGTGCTGCCTGCGAGGAAGTGGGGGAGGAAACGGGGGGAGTGGCGAAAGTTGATGTGCATTTGTTTTCCAATTCCAGGCCTTTAATTTTATTTGAAAATGCGTCAGCCATAAATTGATAAATTAAGGGACAATGTTACGAAAAACTGGTTTCTGATGCTGGGTTCGGCCATCTTGGTGGCTATCGGACAGCCATTTTTCCTAAATTTGCCCACCCAAAAAAACCGCTCAAACCAAATTAGCATCATGGAAAACGTACAGCCCTACCACCCCCACCACAAGATCCGCCTCGTCACTGCCGCCAGCCTCTTCGACGGGCACGACGCCGCCATCAACATCATGCGCCGCATCATGCAGGCCAGTGGGGCGGAGGTCATCCACCTCGGCCACAACCGCTCAGTGCATGAAATCGTGAACACCGCCATCCAAGAGGACGTGCAGGGCATCGCCATCACCTCGTACCAGGGCGGCCACAACGAGTTCTTCAAGTACATGCACGACCTTTTGAAAGAAAGGGGCGCTGGCCATATCAAGATTTTCGGCGGGGGCGGCGGTACCATCCTGCCTTCGGAAATTGCAGAGCTGCACGAGTACGGCATCAGCCGAATTTATTCCCCCGACGACGGACGCCACATGGGTTTGCAGGGCATGATTAACGACGTTTTGCAGCAGTGCGACTTCCCGGTGGGCATCAACCTGAACGGCGAAGTCCAAAAGTTTTTGAAGAAAGACACCGTTTCCATCGCCCGCATGATTTCGGCGGCGGAGAACGACGCAGCCCATTACGAAACGGCCATCCGTCCGCAGTTGCAGGCGGTTTTTGATAAAAATCCGGCGCTGAAAAACACGCCCGTCCTCGGCATCACGGGCACGGGTGGAGCGGGCAAGTCGAGTCTCGTGGATGAGATTTTGCGGCGATTTTTATTGGATTTTCAGGATAAAACCATCGCCATCATCTCCGTGGACCCCTCGAAGCGCAAGAGCGGCGGGGCACTGCTCGGTGACCGCATCCGCATGAACGCCGTGAACAATGAGCGGGTCTTCATGCGCTCCTTGGCCACCCGCCAGAGCAATTTGGCGCTGTCGAAATACGTGCAGTCAGCGGTGGAAATCCTCAAGGCAGCGGGCTTCGACCTCGTGGTGCTGGAGACCAGCGGCATCGGGCAGTCGGACACCGAAATCATTGACCACTCCAACGTGTCGCTCTATGTGATGACGCCCGAATTCGGGGCCGCTTCGCAATTGGAGAAGATTGACATGATTGACTTCGCCGACCTCATCGCCATCAACAAATTCGACAAGCGGGGCGCACAGGATGCCCTGCGGGACGTGCGCAAGCAATACCAGCGGGCGCACCAACTTTGGACTCGGGACGTGGACGAGATGCCCGTCGTCGGCACCATCGCCAGCCAGTTCAACGACCCCGGCACGAACGTTTTATACGCCAAAATGATGAAGCTCTTGGTGGAAAAAACGGGCACTTACTTGAAGTCCAATTTCCACGCCGCCGAGGAGATGAGCGAGAAAATCTTCATCATACCGCCGCACCGGACGAGGTATCTGTCGGAGATTTCGGAGAACAACCGGAAGTACGATGAATGGGCGGGGAAACAGGAGAACATCGCAAGGGAGATGTTTGCCCTTCGCCAGTCCATGACGAGCATCGAGCAATCCAATCTGCCGAACAAGGCTGAGATTTTGGAAAGCCTGGACAAGCGGTTCAAGGAAGTCGGAGTCGAAATTGCTGGCAGCACAAGGCAATTACTGGAGAGCTGGGAAGCAAAAAAAGCCAACTACGCCTCCGACGAGTTCATCTACGAAGTGCGGGGCAAGGAGATAAAAGTGCCGACCAAATGGAAATCGCTCTCCGGCACAAAAATCCCGAAGGTCATCCTGCCCAAGTTCAAGGATTGGGGCGAAATCGTGCGCTGGTGCTTGCAGGAGAACGTTCCGGGCGAGTTCCCTTACACGGCGGGCGTTTTTCCATTTAAAAGAAAGGGAGAAGACCCTACCCGGATGTTCGCTGGGGAGGGCGCACCGGAGCGCACCAATCGCCGCTTCCACTACCTGAGCAAAGGGATGCCTGCCAATCGCCTTTCAACCGCCTTCGATTCGGTGACACTCTACGGCGAAGACCCGCACCCACGCCCCGATATTTATGGCAAAATCGGCAATTCCGGCGTGAGCATCTGCTGCCTCGACGATGCCAAAAAGCTCTACTCCGGCTTCGACCTTTGTGCGCCCAATACTTCGGTGAGCATGACTATCAACGGCCCTGCGGCCACGATATGCGCCTTTTTTATGAATGCCGCCATTGACCAACAATGCGAACTATATATCCGGGAGCATAAATTGGAGTATTTGGTGGAAAATAAATTGGTGGAATTATATGATAATAAAGGGATTAAACGCCCGTCCTATTTAGGCGATATTCCCGAAGGAAATAATCAATTGGGTTTATTATTATTGGGGTTAACGGGCGACCAAATATTATCCCCCGATATTTACGAACCCCTGAAAAATAAGGCGCTCAACGCTGTGCGTGGCACGGTGCAAGCCGATATTTTAAAAGAAGACCAAGCGCAAAATACCTGCATATTTTCTACCGAGTTTTCTTTGAAATTAATGGGCGATATGCAGCAATATTTCATCGAAAATAAAGTCCGCAATTTTTATTCGGTGAGTATATCCGGCTACCATATAGCGGAGGCCGGGGCGAACCCTATTTCGCAATTGGCTTTCACGCTGTCCAATGGTTTTACCTTCGTGGAATACTACCTGAGCCGGGGCATGAATATTGACGATTTTGCGCCGAACCTCAGCTTCTTTTTCTCGAACGGCGTTGACCCGGAATACGCCGTCATCGGCAGGGTGGCCCGCCGTATCTGGTCGAAGGCGATGAAGCTGAAATACGGGGCAAACGAGCGCAGCCAGATGCTCAAATACCATATCCAGACCAGCGGGCGCTCGCTGCACGCTCAGGAGATTGACTTCAACGATATCCGCACCACGCTCCAGGCGCTCTACGCCATCTACGACAACTGCAACTCGCTGCACACCAACGCCTACGACGAGGCCATCACCACCCCGACCGAGGAAAGCGTGCGCCGGGCCGTGGCCATTCAGCTCATCATCAACCACGAACTGGGCTTGGCGAAAAACGAAAACCCGCTCCAGGGCGCTTTTATCATCGAAGAATTGACCGATTTGGTGGAGGAAGCCGTGCTCGCCGAGTTCGACCGAATCACCGAGCGGGGCGGCGTGCTGGGGGCCATGGAAACGATGTACCAGCGTGGCAAAATCCAAGAGGAAAGCCTGTACTACGAGCACCAAAAGCACAGCGGCGAATACCCCATCATCGGGGTGAACACCTTCCTGAGCAGCACCGGCTCGCCGACCATCCTGCCCCGTGAGGTCATCCGCTCGACGGAGGAGGAGAAGCTGGCACAAATCGCCACGGTGGAGAATTTGAAACAAGCCAATGCTGGCAACACGGCACTGAAAACCCTGCAACTGTCGGCGCTGCACAACGAAAATATCTTCGGGGCGCTCATGGAGGCGGTGAAGCATTGCTCATTGGGCGAGATTACGAATGCGCTGTACGAGGTGGGGGGGCAGTATCGGAGGAATATGTAAAAACGACTTTAAAAATGGCACAGAATGTAACGTATTTGATTGGGGCGGGAGCGAGCGCTAAAGCGCTTCCGGTTGTTTCTAATTGGAACCATAGATTGGAGCAATTTTCTCACTTTCTATTTAGAATAGATACCTCTTACCTCAAAGAAAAAGGAATTGAAAAGGATGTTGTAATTGCCGCAATGAATAATCTTTTGAAAGAGGGGATTAACCACGCAACGATTGACACCTATGCCAAAAAACTATTTCTGAAGAATTCACATGATTCTATTCAAAAGCTCTTAAGCCTTAAACATTTACTGGTTTGTTTTTTCGCTTTTGAACAAATTAGAATACGAGATTTTCATAGCTGGTACACGGAAGACGAGAATAGAGAAAATAAATCAATTGGTTATCAATTGACAGAAGACTATGAAGGCCAAAGAGAGCAAATTGATAAAAGATATGATGTCTTCTTGGCAACCCTTTTAAAAAGCAATACGCTTTGTTTAGACAAAAGAGTAAACATCATTTCTTGGAATTATGACTTACAACTTGAGCTCGCTTATTATGATTATAATAATAACGAGAACCCGCACACAAAATTGAAAGTTTATCCTAATGGCTATGGTAACAACAAAAATGGTTCTCGAATAATAAAGTTAAATGGTACAGCCGGACTGTTTGGGACCACCAAGGGGCATGAAACAATTGTTTCAGGCACTGAGGGTGTATATTTTCCGGAGTTAGATGTTAATTTTTTAAGGCCAAAAACAAGGCGTGAAATCACACCTCCTTCTCTTATAAGCCTGTTATATGTATATTCTAATTTTCTCAGTGGTCAAGAAAATATGCAGCCTATAATGAGTTTCGCATGGGAAAAGGACGAAGTATCTATTAAAGCTGTATCATTAGCCAAAAGGATTATGACAAAAACCGAAACACTGGTAATTATCGGTTACAGCTTCCCAAATTTCAACCGGAGCATTGATAAACAACTTCTGCAATTATTGCCACTTGACTGTAAAGTTTACTATCAAGACCATAAAGACAGGATAGAGGGGCTAATTCAGAGACTAAATGGACTGCTACGAAGAAAGCATAATATGAAGTAGTCACGACTTAATCTGACAGTTTTAGTAATTTTGAAACAACCACATTTCATCACTAAAACAAGATTAGAATCATGACTACTCAAGACAAAATTATCAAAAACAAGTTGGGGTTGCTCCGTTTGGCCAAGCAGT
>JBGSKQ010000133.1:0-80712 GCA_041741095.1 Saprospiraceae bacterium | reverse complement strand
GATGAAGGTGACGAACTGTGTTTAGACACACCCTTTTTTGGCCTCAAATGAGTCTAAACACAATTCGGTTGTGGTTGATTTTTAGAAAGTTATAGATTTTTTATTTCAATGGTTTTTCTAAAAATCATCGCACGACACCTTTTTTCCTTGCGAAAGCTGTGTAATATTGAAAAATCCGGGCAAGAAAAAAGATGTCGCCTTGGTGCTGAACCCTTACATTGAAAATTCGTGCAGTTTAACAATTATTCCCCCATGTAATAAATGTTACTTTCCTTGGCAGTCATGCCTCCTAAGTTTGCGACTTATTTTTCCAAACTAAATAACATGGCTTTATTTTCAAATTGGCATTTAATGCGCATTCTTCGGGCAGCAATTGCTATATGGGCAATCTTTGAATATACCCGCACCCACGACTGGCTTATGCTGGCCTTCGGCGGCTTTTTTGCAGTGCAAGCCATTTTCGATTTCGGCTGTTGCGGGGCATCCGGCTGTGCTGCCAAGCCTCCGTCACAACAACAAAAAATCCCTTCGCAAGAAATTGAATATGAGGAGGTTAAATAAGGTGTGTCCTGTTTAAATAAGTGGCAGGTCAGGGGTTTTTATCAAAATTTTTAATTTGCCAATATTGTAAAAACGTGGCTAATCGCTCATACCATTCCTAATTGCTACCATTCCCTTCGTAATTTTACAGGCAAAGCTTCATTGAAGCTGTTCGGATTTAATAATTTGATTGCCGTTAGTGCATAATTTCGACGGAAAACCCAACCCTTTTAGGGTTTCGAAACCCTAAAAGGGTTGGGTTTTCCGGTCGAAATCAAAACTTTTACAGAATGTTGGTAATTAAATCCGAACATGTTTATTGATCATCAATATGACAATTTCAAACAAGTCTATTGAAAATTTGATGACAATAAAAATATTGACCAGCCACAAATAATATGAAATTAACCGGTTCCAATTTTATAGGAAAAACCACCAGTTCCAACGGCACTGCCCGCTTTTATGCGGTAAACCCCGCAACGGGCGAAGAACTCCCACATGTGTTTTACGAAGCAAGCCTCGACGAAATGGACGCTGCTGTTGAAAAAGCAACTGCTGCTTTTCAAGTTTATAGAAAAAAAACAGGGGAGGAAAAGGCGCAATTCCTGGAAGCCATTGCCGACGAAATCTTGGCTTTAGGGGACGAACTTGGCCAGCGATATTGCGACGAATCGGGCTTGCCTTCAGCTCGTTTTGTGGGCGAGCGGGGCCGCACAGTGTTCCAATTAAGACTATTTGCCCAAGTGCTGCGGGAAGGTTCCTGGGTGGACGCCCGCATAGATCCGGCCCTGCCCGAAAGGCAGCCGCTGCCCCGTCCCGATATTCGCAGCATGAGACAGTCCATTGGCCCGGTCGGCGTTTTTGGGGCCAGCAATTTCCCGCTGGCATTTTCAGTAGCCGGGGGCGATACCGTCTCTGCTTTGGCGGCTGGCTGCACAATTGTTGTGAAAGCACACCCGGCGCACCCTGGCACTTGCGAGATGGTAGCGCTGGCCATTTTAAAAGCGGCGGAAAAAGCCAATATGCCCGATGGTGTTTTCAGCATGGTACATGGTGTTTCAACGGCTGTGGGCATGGCCATTGCGAAGCACCCAATGATAAAAGCGGTAGGTTTTACTGGTTCGTTCCGGGGAGGCAAAGCGCTCTTTGATGCGGCTTCACAACGTCCAGAACCCATTCCCGTTTATGCCGAAATGGGCAGTACAAACCCCGTTTTTGTATTGCCGGGCGCTATGCGGGAAAACGGCGAGTCAATCGCCAAAGGGCTGGCCGCCTCGGTCACTTTGGGCGTTGGCCAGTTCTGCACCAATCCAGGTTTGGCCATCATTGAAAATTCGGCCAATGGGAAGGCTTTTATGGATGCCTTGAGCACCAATATCCAAGATTCGGCGGCAGGCGTTATGCTGTCGGCAGGCATTTGCAGTGCCTACGAAAAAGGGCTTGGCATGTTGGCTGAGCAGACCGGTGTGCAACGATTGACGACGGGCCAAGCTGCCAATGCCGCCAACCGGGGCGAAGCTCAACTATTTTGCGTTGACGCCAGCCATTTTTTGACGAATAAAAAACTGGAGGAAGAAGTGTTTGGGCCATCCACCCTGGCAGTGCAGGCAGGCAGTCGGGAAGAACTGATGAGCGTTGCGGCACAACTCAGCGGCCATTTGACGGCCAGTATTTTTGGCACAAATCAGGACCTTGAAGATTATCGAGATTTATTGGATTTATTGGCGCAAAAGGTGGGCCGGGTAATCGTCAACGCCTTCCCAACGGGCGTGGAAGTCTGCTATGCGATGGTTCACGGCGGCCCCTTCCCGGCCACCACTGATAGCCGAAGCACGTCGGTCGGTACGGCTGCCATTCAGCGATTTACACGGCCCGTCTGCTACCAGGGCTTCCCGCAGGCTCTTTTGCCGGAAGAATTGAAAGATGATAATCCAATGAATATATGGCGATTGTGGGATGGTGAATATATGAGATGAATTTCTGTATTTGCGAAAATAAATTGAAATACTAAAAGTGGATTTGAAAAAATAAATAGGCCATATTATTTACAAAAACCTATTAATCAAGGTTTTGCAAGTACCTGTCTGCCTACTATAGGTAGATAAACTGACAGGCTGGCATCGTTCATCGTTTATTCCCGAAGTAAATTCGGGACAAGCTATTTATAGTTCATCGTTCACTAATACATCCACTTCGCATCGTTTTCCAAAACATCTTTCAATCGGTGCTCCGCTATTTTTTGGATGAGGTCCTTTGGCAGTGGCTTATCGTAGGAGAATTGAATCGTATCCTTGCCGGTTTTATAAGCTGTTAGTTCCGATTTAAAAGGTTCCATGGCCGGCCCGGTGGGCATAAAATTCATGTGGGATTTAAAGGCCGAGAAGGAAAACAATATCCGTTTTTGCTCGAGGACCGGTTGGCCCCATTTTATCAGCTCTACCGCATCTGGGGCAACGGATTTCAGGATGGCCCGGATTTCTGACAATTTCTCCTGCGCCTGGGGCGGTGCAGCGAGGATGTATTCGTTTATGGTGGTAGGTTTTAGATTTGCCATTGATATGTTTGATTTTCGGACAAATCTAAGAAAATGACTTAGAGCCGAGGGAGTTTGGCCAATATGTTTTACATATTCACGGCCCCCGAACCACCAATTCCCAATGGCTTGCATATTTCATTACATTTGCCAAAAATCAAAATAGACATGACACGGACAACCACATTGGGCTTTTGCTTCCTTTCCTTCATCCTATTGTTACTTTCCTGTAAACAGGCAAATGAACACAAGACTCCTGCCGAAAAAACCAATGCATTTGTTGCCCCAAAATTCAAACTCATCCCGACGGATACCTTCCGCTTCAACAACTTTGTGGACTGCAACATGGCCGAGGCTTGGATAGGTGACACCTTCCGCATTTTTCCAGGCAAATACGGCGAAGACCCAGTTTGGGGCGGCTTTTCGGATGACTTGAAATTTGCCAGCGGCAGCCATCCAGATCAGGCGTTTGCCAAAAGAGCCGAAGAGTTTATTCCACCCCAAATGCCCAAAAATGCCCCAAAAGGCTCGCCTGGCCTGCACGGGGCCGTCTGGTTCGAAACGGTTTACCAAGATGCAAGGGACAGCAGTGGCCGGACACTTTATGCCGTTTACCACAATGAAAACTATCCCGAAACCCTGCCATTTGACCCAGCCACAGGGGAAGGCTACATTGACAAAGATTGGCCGCTTGGACTCACCGAGCGCATCACGCCCGCTGCCGTCTGCCGAATCGGCATTATGAAATCCACCAATGGCGGCTGGTCATGGGAAAACAAGGGCCTCTTCATTGAAGACAAACAGCCCCGCATGATCCTCAAGCCACATAATACTTCCAAAACATTTGCTGGAGGGGTGGGCGACCCTTCTGCCGTTGCGGTGGATGATTACTTGTATTTGTTCTACGGTGAATATGGCTATCCCGGCGCTTACGATGCCCAAAATTATAGCCCAGGCACAGAATGGGGTGGTCAGTGTATCAGTGTCGCCCGTATTGCTTTGGCAGACCTTGACAATCCTCAAGGCAAAGCCAAGCGCTGGGATGGCCAGGGTTTCAACGCAGCCTGGGACGGCATTGGCAAACCCGTCGCTTCCTTGCAAATCCCACAGTCGGAAGGCGGTGGCCCTGCATCTTCGCCTACAGGCGGCTTTCATTGGGGGCCTTCTGTCAGTTGGAACGAATACCTGAACTGTTGGGTCATGCTCATGGGCAAAGTAGTAGGCCAATCCTGGCTGGGCAGCAGCATGTATATTTCCTTCAACCCTCATCAGGATCTCGGTGTTGGCAACCATTCACAAGACTGGACTCCTCCGCAATTGCTGGTGGACAAGCCCGGCCATACGATGTGGTATCCATCCCTCCAACCAATGAACACGCCTGAGGACATCTCGAAAAAACGTACCTGTTTGCGTCTCGGACAACGTGCCAGATTATTTTTTAAATATTCTGACTTGGGGAGATATTGCTCGGAGTATATAGTGGAATTTGAAAAATGAAAACAGTCCTATTAGGGCTTCAATTATCTTTAAGGCAATACCACGCAGCCAACAACTTCCGCTGCGAATTGTCCACCGAGCAGCACTTGGAACCCTGGCCCCAATACGGTGTCTGGCGCACGAAAGGTGACAATGGCTTCCACCTCGACAATTCCATTGGACCAAATATCGCCGATGGCCTGAAATAGGTTGGACGGCAGAATTGCATTTAAGGAAAATGACGCTGCACAAGCTTGGCTACCAAATTCATCTGCGCCCCGATCAACTGCCGTGTTTACTATCCTGTCCCCCATGTCCAATTCTTTTTCGTTGGCGGCAACATAGCTATTGTTTCCCTGGTTGATGGCTGGGGAAGAAGATTGCAGATGGAAATCCGGAGAAGGTAAGCTTGGATTAACCAACAGGGGGTCAAGTTCCAAGGTATTAGTATGAAGCGGGGCAGCGGGATCGCCCGTTATCAATTCACTCAAATTGCCACCCTCCCGGAAGACCAAATTATGATCAATATTGAGGTTTACAGTTGTATAACCAAATTGTCCAATGGCGTAATGGCTCAATGTACGGGCATATAATATATTATTGGCAATGGAGCAATTGGTGCTCTTTTGCAGGAAAATCTCCATCGTAAAATTTTCAAGACTCCCGTTTTTCAGGCAAGTATTGTTTAATAGGCTACAGTTCAAAATATCGCCCGAATTGGCTCCAAAGAAAACGCCGTTGTTGTCGTTGTCGAAGATGTAGAAGCATATATGCATCGTCGTTTGGCCGCTTTTGATAAACAGCCCCTCAAGGAGGACATCCTGGATGGCCGTGAAATATTGGGCGAACCAAGGAATATGGAATTTTAGGGGTGCGGCTCCAATCCGACAAGTCACAAGGGTCGCAGCCAATCGCTATCTTTGCGCCTTCATCCCAAATCAACCATGCCGGTATGTGACAACATATACCGCCATTTTAATCCAAACAATATATGCCAGAATTTCCACCTTGCCCCAAATGCCAATGCGAATACACCTACCCAAGCGACAATCTACTGGTTTGCCCAGAATGTTTCCACGAATGGAACCCCGACGAGGCGGGAGCAACGGACGATGGGGCCACCAAGGTGCTCGACAGCAACGGCAAGGAACTCTTCGACGGCGATAGCGTGATTGTCATCAAAGACCTGCCCGTAAAAGGCGCACCCAAATCCATCAAAGCCGGTACAAAGGTCAAAAACATCCGCCTAGCACAGGGCGACCACAACATTGACTGCAAAATCGAAGGCTTTGGGGCGATGGGCTTGAAAAGCGAATTTGTGAGGAAGGCATAGGCCATCGGTAGTGTTGGCCATGTGTTAACTAAAATAGCCTACCGGGTGATTTTATTTGCACAAGTGGCAGACGTGATAGATCTGGTATCCGATAAGCCTGTCCGACTTTGGTTGGATTTCGTAACCGGGTGTTGTTATTTTTAATGGAAGACTTTTGGACAACGAGGTAAATCATGAACTAACCAGTTTGATCCTTCTATGCCTTTCACTATATTTGTCATAAAATCGCCTATATGGACTTAAAAATAAGCATCGGTTATCAGCAATTCTTGGAACTTATTGCACAGCTTCCAGCTAATGAACTGGAGAAGTTAGCCGTTGTGATACAGCAACAATTAAAGGCCAATCAGCCAAAAAAGCAAAAGACACCGCTGCAAAAGCTCCTATTACAGGCTCCAACTTGGAAGGACCAGGAATACCAAAACTACCTTCAAGCAAAGGCCCACCTCAACCAATTCCGTCAGGCATGATACTTTTGGACACTTCTGTGCTGGTGGATCATTTTCGCAAAAAGGACAAAACCAGTACCTACTTCTTCCAGCTTTCCGGTCAATACGATGATTTTGCGATTTCAACAATAACCCATTATGAAATCCTTTCTGGCAGCAACGACCTTCAAGATGCTTTCTGGGATTTACTTTTCAACACATTGGTCATTTTGCCTTTCGATATTGCATGTTCCACGGAATCTGCCAAGATTTATAAATCGTTGAAAGCAAAAGGTATGCTTATTGATTTGGCTGATTTGACCATTGCTGCAACTGCCATAGCGCACAGCCTGACACTTGCCACTTTGAACACAAAGCACTTCGCAAGGGTGGAAACATTGGACATGATCGCTCCGAAATAACAAACATACCCATTCCACCAATCCGTCCCGCACCTTGCTCTTGTCTCACCCAAATGGCCGCTGTATTTTAGTCATAGCGACTTCACCCCGACTTTGTGAGTGCTGATTCATCATTCAGGCCGTTACAGCGAAGGATAAATCGAAAATAAACTCTCAATCATCCAACCTCAAAAACATAACATAATTTGGGTTGGAATGCCGCTCCGAAATCTTGAAATCTGCCTCACCGACAACCTCAAAACCCATTTTCTGGTAAAACGCAATGGCCCGGTGATTGCCCGTCCAAGAGTTTAGCCACATGCCAGCTTGCTTGGTGTTTTGGGCGATTTGCAGGTTGTGTTCAAACAATTGTAGCCCAATCCCCAGCCCGTGGAATTCTTCCAAAACATAAAGCCGTTCGAGTTTTGTGACGTTTTGCGGAGCAACATACCCACTAGGGCAATCAAGGATGATTTTAGAATAGCCCGCTGTCCTGCCTTCGTGGTGGATCCAATGAAAAATATTGCGCTCATCCAGCATCTCAAAGCGAAAAACCGCTTCTGTGAGTTTGCTGTTCACATAATGCCCAATGTCTTCGGCGGCGGCACTGTGCCCGTGCGATTCGAGAAATGACTGGCGGGCCAGCGATGTGAGGACTGGCAGGTCGGCTAGGGTAGGGCGGTCTATTTTTATCACATGGACGGTTTTTACAAAAGGCAAAACTATGGAATGAATTGCATCTTACAAGTTGGAGGGAGCCTTCTGGATAAGGCCACCAAAGCAAAAATCTACCTTATGCATCAGTGAACATTACAATTCCCTTACCGGCCAATCATAAAACCTCCGCCCGTTTTCCAAAAGGTGGATGGCCTTGCTGATTCTTTCCACTTTGGTATCCAGTTTTTTGGCTTCCTCTATCCAATCAATATAATATTTCTTGTTGCTGTCCGACAATCTTTGAAAGAACGCATAAGCCTTGGGCGATTCCAGCAGGCAAGCAAGCAAATCGTCCGGCACCTCCACCGCAGAATCATCGGCGTACAATACAACATGTACCTGGTCGCCCGCCTGTTTCTTAATCTTTTTGCGAACGGCCAACTTCAATGGCAGCAACATCCGGCCATCTTTCATGGGCAGAAGGTTGAACTGTTTCAGTTCATACGAATCAATGAAACCACGCACCCTGACCAAACCCAAGGGCAGCCGCTCCGATTTTGGTATTTCCGAAATGACGACATAAGTCCAGCCGCCCTTGCCGGGCATTTTTTCGATGAGGTATTGCTGGTCAACGAGGGGGAGTGGCATAGGCTATTTTTTGGCAAATATGGCGTTTTGATTAAAGTAAAAAGGCATTTTATTCATTGGCACAATGTCAAGGATTTTGGTTGACTTGTATTCTTCCCAGTTGGTGATTGACACAAAAGCCGCCGTCAACCCATCCATGACCAGTCCATTTTTTATAGTCGTTTACCTATTACCATATTGCAAAAATACAGCACTGCTTGCCGGAGCCTTAGCGTGTGATCCCACAGCATTCTATAAACAGTGCCGTTTTTCAATGAGAAGAAGAGTTGGTGAGCCAATGATTAAACATCCGAGAAACAAATAGGAGAATGCCCTGCGTCAGTAAGTTGCGCCAGCATGGAAGTCCACACTACTTCAGTTCCAGCATTTCCACCGCTTTTCCAAGGGTGGTGGTCTGTAGGATGGCGCTGCTTTTGGCCGACTTAAATCGCCAGATATGACTAGTATAGGAGTCCATCGTAACCTGTTGATTCGGTTTTAGGCTGAAATAATAGACTTCCTTCCCGTCAAAGTCCACCCAATAGCCCATTATTTCTTCGGTAAGAAAGTTCTTGATGGTAAACTTGGAAGCGGTGCTGCTCCTTCCCGATTTTTGAGCCTCCGCGCCCGCTTTATAAGGGGCTTTAAATATAATACCGACCTTGTCATTATTATTGATAATATCATAATAGTAGGTCAAAGCTATTTCCATATTCGCCGACTTGTTTACCCAATGAATGGACTGTGCAGCATCAGTGGTCAGTGCGGGGTCGTCGGTGAATTGCATGATGCCCTCGTCCACTTTTCGGGTGAAACCGGGCAGCGAACAGTTATCCAAATACTGGGCAAAGTTCTTGATTAGCCGCTGTTTTTCATCCTTGCTTACATCCCCTCCGAGTACGGCATAATAGGAATTGGTCAGGGGCTTCCCATTAAAATCATAGGTGGTCATGATATAATTGGACGTGGTATTTGACAGGCTTATTTTTGAGTTCCAATATTTGATTTTATGGCCCATTTCATTGCCTTTCAGGGCATTGAAATTATCGTTCATACCCGCTAATATTTTCGCCAATTCATCGCAGAAGGCGACTTCCGGTTTGGCAATTGGATGGGTAATTGGCTGCTGAAGTTCGTTCAATATACTGAACGGCAAGAGTATTAATAAAACGATGGAATTTAATTGCATAAATCAAGTATTTAAGGATTATAGTTCTTTGAATAACTGATGTGTTTCCAGACAAGGGGGCAAGCCCCCTTGGAGTAAGCGACTATTCCAAAGGGGCTTGCCCCCTTGTTCGCTCCATCAACTCAGTTTGTTGTTCAAAGTACTCTAAAAGGGTCAATATTTCAACGACTTGGTGAGCCTATAACCTACTTGGCCGTCTCCAGTTTTGTAGATATTCACCCGCTGCGTCACGCCCCAGCCGCTGAAATTGGCCATCAGGCAAGACTCAATGATAATTGGGCCAATTTCATCCTCATCGCAATTGCATTTGTCCAAGATGTTTTTGGTGATATCTACTTTTAAATGTTTGGGATATGCTGTTTTAACCAGTAGTACCTCGCCAGGTTTAAGCTCTGTATGAAATACCTTCGAATTTCCCGTGAAAAGTCCTTTGTCCACCTTAGTTTCGACGACACCCTGTGCAACTGGTTCGCTGTCGTACTCCGTCGCACGGTCTATATAATACTGTATTTCTTCCTTTTCATTGTTGAACGGCAATTTGGGCAATTCAATTGGGATAGGCTTTCTGTGCTTGTTTTGGTAACTGCCCACGAGCCAGTCCATGTTGAATTCCGCATCTTTCAACAGCATAGGTTGCTCCGCAACCAAGCTAAACCGCTCCCATTTTTTGTCAACGCCCGTGAACTCCGTGGCGTATGTGCCGATGACCATGCCGTGCTGGTCGGTGGTGTACTGGAAGGTCCCGTCCATCCCCCATTTCTGGTAAAATGGGTAATTGTTGATGTTCACCCGACCGACCGCTGTGTCGTTGCGCATGGTTTCAATGCTCATGATGGTCTTTCCCGCTTCGACGAGCCGGAGGTTTTTGCCCGATATTTTGCCATTGTTCACGAACAAGCCCGTGCCTTGCAGGAGGTATTCGGCCTTTGAGGAATTGAGGACAAAAAAAGCAATCTCTTCCGTGCCCCTATTTTTGCCCGCTTCTATTCTTTGCTCAAAACGGGCATTGTGTATTTCGTTCCAACCTGGCAGCCGCAGCTTTTCGGAGATGGTTTTAGTGCCCGTGAAGGTATTGTCCATGTCGGCCTGCGTTTTCAGGCTTGGCTGTAACTCGGCGAAGCGCTTCCTGCCAAATTCCTCCACCGTCGGCCCTGCAGCCGTAGCATAAAACCGCTCCCCCTTTCGGATAAATTCCGTGACCTTGGCCTTGCCGGGCGTGAACGCACTGGCTGTCGCAACGACGGCGCAAGTATCGCCGTCCAGGTTCGGCAAACGGAGGCTGAACACGAACCCGTCTTTGGTATTGCTGGAAAAACTGCCCTTCCATTTTTTGCCTTCAGGCGACAGGAACAAGCCCAATTGCCCATTTTTATTATCCATAAAACCTTTATAGACAAAGCCGTCACTTGATTTTAGCTCCGAAAAACCGCTCGAACAGTTCCCCGTCACGCATTCCCCCCACGCATGGCTACGCTGCCCCGGCGGATTGGGCAAAAGGAGCGGCATCGTCCTGCCACTTGGTTCGTAGGTCGGGTTTTTCTGGGGCGACCAGGGGAATTTGTAATCTTCCACCAACACGGAGGTATGCTTGTCTTTGAGCGCCGCTATTACATCGTCCAGGCGCTTTATTTTTTTGCCGTCAATTTTGTACAGCGGCCCAAATGTTGATTTATCGGGCAGCACAAAACTGTAGGCAGCGATGGAATATTCGTCCGGATGCCCCGCATAGACGTAGGTTTTGCCGTCCGATTTGGACACAAATTCCTCGAAGGTAAAGCCAGTAATAGGGTCGTACCATATCGTGTTCTGGGCAAAGCTGGGTGCGGTGAAAAGGATGTATGCAGGTAGCAAAAGCAGCACAGTTCGCAGCATCGGAAAGGATTTAAAGGTGACAAAGGGTTACAGTCAGTTCGGTGTCATCAAGTGCCTGTGTTTTGCTTTGCCAAATATAGGGGAATTCTGAAAAAATGCACCCCACGCCCTGCCTGCGAGGCTTTTTTATTCCAACTTGAATTTTACAGGCAAACTAAATTGTACACGAACTGGATTACCTCGTTGTTCCCCTGGAATCCAATCAGGCATTAACTGCACAACCCGTATGACCTCATCCCGTATTTCATTGCAGATGCCACGGACACTTTTGATATTGGTAATTTTGCCATTCTTTTCGACGACAAATTTGACTATGGCCATGCCTTCAATTCCATATTCTCTTGCTTTGGCTGGGTAACGAATATTTGAATAAATAAACTGTAACATCTTTTCGTCAGCGCATTTTTTTAATTGATCAGTTTCCATTAGTGTACAACCGGGGAACAATGGTTGTTTTTCAATCTCCTTTATTGTTTCTACATCCGAGTCGTTGTATTTGAAAGATTCCTCTATATATTTTTTGTTCCAATCCAATTTTCCGTCCTTATAATTTCCTTCCTCCACCAGGTTGCCTTCCACATCCCAAACTTTAAAAAGGCCATTTCTTTTGCTTCCCTGATAGGAATATTCAGATAAAACATTTCCAATTGAATCACGGGTTGTCCATACCCCCTCCATATTACCATTGGTATAGTTACCAGAAAAGGTTGTTAAGCTAACAAACGATTCTGAAAATGTTTTCCAGGTTCCTTCTTTCCTATCATTCTTATAAATACCTTCAGAAGTCAACATTCCATCGTCTGTCCAAGTTTTACTTAGGCCATTCTTGACTCTTAAATCGGGGTCAGTATATGTGTCATAATTGGTTATCTGACGTGTATCCGGATAATATATTTTATGGACGTATTCGCCTGTGGTTGTTTTTTCGATGGTATAATGGTAGTAGGCCCTGATAAGAGTAGAACCTTGCTCTAATTGGTCTGCGTATTTGTCTTTATATTCATTTGAACTGTCCATGTAAGGCTTGTACCGAGGTGAACAGTTCAGCAATAGTAATAAGATGTAAATTATGGGAATTAGCTTTTTCATTTTGATTGAATTAATTATGGATTTCGACTATTTTAAGAGATACTTTATACTAATTAGTTTAGCATATTCATACCGTTAAATTTCGGCAATCTGCTTTCCAAATTCCAATAAGGCGAAGATAAATCATTTCGCAAAGCACATCACCGATCCTGCCACTTTGTCATGGATGGCCTGACCGTAAGGGTCAGAGTGGATTGTGAGCAAGGAAATCCAGCCCAGCAGTCCTTTTACTATATATCTGGCTACTGAGGCAAACAAAGATATACTTCGCCGTTGAAGGGTATTGGCCACTACATCACCCTTTCGCTGCACCTGTAATCCTACCATTTTTTGCCCCAAAGTCCTGCCAAAAGCCATCGTCAGAGGTTCGTATAAAAATATTGCAACAAAAACAGCCCCTCTGACTACGCCAGATGCTATGGACAAAGCGTTCAACAACCATGCTGCTACTAACATCAGCACAATGATGACTACAGCATCAATTAGCATGGATTTTATACGAAGTATCAGACTCGGCTTGTTAAAATAGAATTGATTTAGAGGAAGAGGTTCGTCGTAATCTAAGGGTTGGTTTTCCATGTTTTATGTTGTTTTTAAAGTTATTTTATGATCAGTTGATAGACCTACCGAATTTCTTTAGCCAGGATTTTTTATCTGGCTACAATTGATTTGGAACGGCGTGTTTTTGACTAAGGGTGGTGGACGTAAAGACGTCGCATGCAACGTCTCCTACTGTTAGACCACCTGCGATACATACTGATTTATCAATGCATTGGTGGCCTCAGCCGCATCAATAAAGGGCAGGTGCGATGCCCCTTCCAGCACATGCACTTTGGATTCCCAAAGATTCGGCACATTGGCGGTTTCAAAATATTCGTACCTTAAAAAACGGTCATTGCCGGCATGGGCCAGCATCACCGGGTTCCTGAATCGCTGCAGGGTCTCATATTCGTCGCACAACACACCCTCCGCAATAGAACTGCCGTACACCCGCCTGAACACTGGATCGATGGAGCGAATCATCTCCTTGATGTCAACTTCCCCATGGTTTTCGTTTATAAGGTCGTTGGCCACCTCCGCAATATCGTCCTCTGTGAGCGATTCGGTGAATATTTTTCCAAACGATGGAATGGGGATGGTCGCCCGCATGAAATCTGCCAGCTCGTGCAGGGGAGGGTAACCTATCAGAAAAGCACCGGCTACCATGTTGGGGCTGTCCGTGTTGTTGGTGATCAAATGGGCACCGAGCGAATGGCCCACCACAAAAATGCTTTCCGTGAGGTCCAACTGCCGCAGGCAATGATCCACCGTCCTGACCAGCCCTTTGAAGGTATAGACTTCTTCCGGTGAATGGGCCTTGCCCGATTTGCCGTTGCCCGGCAGGTTGATGGCCACCAGGCGGTATTTGTTGAGCAGCGGGCTTTCAAACTGGTGTTTGAAAATATCGGAGTTTAGGTTGCTGCCGTGCAGGAACAGCAGCGTTTTCTCTGCCTCCATGTTGCCATTGTCAACGATGCAGATGTCTGAGCCATCAAAATTCTGGATAAAATAAGTCTTCATATTGGATAAGGTTTGTTGATGATGCAGTTTGAAGGCGGCCATGCTGCCGTTGCCTTTCTCCGCTGTTTTGAACACGTTTGAAACAGACCAGCCAAGATACCAAAATCCGGAAATCATTCTGGAAGAATGATGGCCGAGTTACCAGTGGCTGTCAATCTCCCTCATCACCCGCCCCGTCTCCGCCAGCGCCACGATGATTTTCTGGTAATGCAGAATATCCTCAAACCCCAGCACCCGCTCCTTCCTATCCTTCAGCCACTTCTGGGCGGGCTGGTAGCCACCGATGTAGAACGACCACGCCACCTCCGGCACAAGGTCGAAATACTGGGTATCGTTGATATAGACCCGGCCCACGATACTGACCGGGTGACTCGAAGTCACCCGGTCAGTAGGTTCGAACCTCGGCTTCGTCACCCGGTTGTCGCCATCCACGGGGTACTGGGTGAGGTACTGCTCCACCTTGGGGCTTTCCAGTAGGTGGAGCTGCCGCAGCTCGCCGCCCAGGCGCACCAACTGCCAGAACTTGCCCGCCGAAGGCGGATACGGAACCCTCGGAAAGTCTATCTTCAAAAACTCCTTGTACCGCTCCCGGTAGCTGGGCGAGTGCAGCACGGCGTAGATATAGTCGAGGAGGTCTATGGGGGCGAAGCTTTGCTTGTAGGCATCCTGCATACCCTCGTGCTGGTTGGCGAAGCAGACCCCGCTGCCGCCCTCCCGCTCCGGCACGAAGGCCAGCCCCAGCCCCTTCGCTATTTGCTGCACGATGTCCATGTTCAGGTTCGGCTGGCGCTGCTGCTGGGCGAATAGGCCGTCGGTGGTGGTGTCGGGATAGAGGTAGAGGGGGAAGACATAAGTGGTCTCTTTGGTTTGTAAAGAAACTGTACACATATCAACGATAGATTTTGACACAAAAACATGTTGAAAATCAAATGTTGATTGTTGTCTACAAGAAAGCAATGCAATATTTTCTTTTAATAGGTTTCCCATTACCTCATTCCTTGGATAGGACATAAAGCCCTTAGTCTTTCCAGTATATATAGTCTTCCGAAAGTCGAATGGTCGATATTGGACATTGACGTAATGCTTAAAACCTTTGAGAATATCATCTTTTGCTGTACTAATTTTCCAATCTCTGCCGTCTGGCTTTGGGGAATGTTTTTTCCTAAATTCCTCAATACCTAATGCAATTAAATCTTTTTCTACACTCAGAAGTGAAGCATCATCAAAATGAATTGTCACATTGTCCCTCTCTGTTTTAATGCCACTCGCATTAACCTTGAACAATTTATTGAGAATAATTCCCGTTTCGTATTCATCTCTATTTTTAAAGTCCTTTTTTACAAAAAAATAATTAGGATGACTATACTCTAATATTTTCCAAGGTACTGTTACAAGACTATTTAAGCTAAGAATATTGTATTTACTTTCTCTGCTGCCATACAATTCGTGAAAAAAGATTTTGCCTAATTCCCCATTCTTTTTTTGCCTGGATTTTACGAAGATATTAATTGATACCCCTTGCATTATATCGAAAACATTCTGGTCAACTGAGCCATCAGATGTTGATTCATTTTTCTTTGCGCTTCCATGTAAATCAAAAATGTAAATTTTATCAAAACTTTCTAACAAACTTTTCCTCATCTGACGATGAATTAACCCATCTATGAAGCTGTTATTTGAAATGTAGGCCAAAATCCCACTTCCATTCTTTTCAATAAAATGTTGACCATACCGAATAAATTTGATATAGTCATCTGAAAGCGGTTGAATGTTCCTTTCGTTCAAATCCTTTTTATAATCAGCCGTTAGTTTCTCAATCCACTCGCCTTTGTTGGTACTACTCACACTATACGGCGGATTCCCAATCACGCACATCACCGGCGTATCCCTTTTCACTTTATTGGCTTCGTTCGCCTCATCGCTGAGCCAATTGGCAAAGAGCGTCCCCGTGTCCGGGTGGCTTTCTTCGAGGCTGTTGGTGAGGAACACCCGCAGGCGCTGCGCTTTGGTTGGCTTAAAGCCCGTCTCCGTTAGCAGTAGGTCGAGCTGTAGGTGCGCCATCGCATAGCTGGCCATCAGCAGCTCGAAGCCATTGAGGCGGGGCAGCAGGTGCTGCTCCACGTAATTGCTCCAGATGCCCTGTTGCCCCTCGAACCGTTTGTGGACGTGCTTCACCACCTCGGCGAGGAAGGTGCCCGTGCCCGTGGCGGGGTCGAGTATCTGCACCCGGTGGGTTTCCACCTCGTGGTCTTTGTAGCCAGACTTGGTGCGCCCGTCGCTGGTGGGCACTTTCACGGTCATCTTCACCTTGCTGGTGTCGGCGAGGCCGCTGGGCAGCCCGAACTCGGTCTTCAGCACCTCGTCCACGGCCCGCACGATGAAGCTGACCACGGGGGCGGGCGTGTACCAGACGCCCCGTGCCTTGCGCAGCCGGGGGTCGTACTCGCTTAGGAAGGTTTCGTAGAAATGGATGATGGGGTCTTCCATCTTGGTGGCCTTGCCGTAGTTGCGCAGGATTTCCTCCACGTTGCAGGCGAGGAAGATTTCCACGAGGCTGTCCACTATCCAGCGTATGCGGTCATCAATGTCCGGCCCGGCGATATAGCCGAAGAGTTTGCGCAGGAAGGGGTTTGACTTGGGTATCAGTTCTGCGGCCTCCTGTCGGCTGAAGGTGGGCAGCGTAGGGTCGTGCAGCCTTGCGGCGAACATGCCGTAGGCGATGGTCTGTGCATACACGTCGGCGAAGCTCTTGGGCGTGATGTCGTGGATGAGTATCTGCTGGAAGGCTTGCAGTTGCGCCTTTAGGGTGCTGTCCTCCTGTTGGCTCTCGTCACTGAGGAGCGCCCGTTCTATCACATCGGAGAGGAGGCGGGCCTTCCCGGCCATCATTTCGGCCAGTTTCTTCGGGCTTTTGATGGTCTGCCCGACGTAGGTGCAGAAGTCCTTGACGAGGTTTTCAAAACGGGCAAAATGATCGGGCAGTGGCCGGATGCCTTTGTCTGTCACTTCGCCAATGGCAATACTCGTCACGAACTGCCCATCCCGGTAGAGCCGGAAATCGAGGTAATCGGTAAAGATGATATTGGGCAGAGCGGCCTTGTAGCGGTCGAACTGTTCCTTGTTGCCTGTTTTCTTCTGGCCGTCGAGGTCACGGTCGCCAATGTCCTTGGCCTCCACATAGCCGATTTCGATTTCCTTGCGGGTGAGGATATAGTCGGGCGCTCCGCAAGACTGGCGCTTGGGTTCGTTGGTGGCCCGAATGTCCGGCACAAGGCTTTCGATGAGTTGTTGGAGGTCGCCCCGAAAGGTATGTTCGGTGGCGTTGCCTTGGGCGTAGCGTCGGGAGATGTTATCGAGGTATTGGGAGGGTGTCATATTTGAATGGGGAATGAGGTCAGCATTTAGCTTGATCATTTTGTAAAATACAGCGACAAGGTAGGGAAAAATTTAATTTAAAAAGCGCATTGAAGCCATTACATGAACCCACTTTGTCCATGAATGCATGTAATTTCTGCAAAAATGATACGCATGTTTGTCCGAAGGAGTGTATTCCGACCTTGGAAGCTGCGCATCTCTGCCTGAAAGCGTGTATTCCGAGCTTGGAAGCTGCGCAACTTTGTCCAAAACCTGCTACTTTCCTTTTAAAAGATACGCATCTTATAAAAGAAGGTGCTACTTGATTTGCAATGGATACGTACCCACTGACAATTGGCATTGTTCAATTTCTAACGGATACGTATTCTTCAACAAAAGGTACTATTGTTTTAGTTAAAGTTACGCAGCTTCCAGCAGGAGAAACGCACGTTTTTGTTAGAGTTGCGCAGGTTCCAATTAAAGTTACGCAGGGTTTAGTTAAAGGTGCGCAGGCTCCAGCTAAAGTTACGTGCGTTTTTGTCAAGGGTACGCAGCCTCCAGCAGGAAATATGTTCGTTTTTGTTGAAAATGCGCAGCCTTTAAGGAAGGATGCTACCTATTTTGGTAAAAAGCAATAGCAAACTGCAATACCACATAGTCTGTTTAAACGGCCAATGAGTGCTATCAAATGCTTTGAAAATCCATTTTTTCATAAAGGTTTTTGTATTTCAAAATATTGATTTTCAACGATTTAAATAATGACCAAATGACCAATGGCCAATGACCGAAAGCCCCCCTCACGCATCCATCCGCACAATTTTCGGCGAGAAAGTGCCGAGAATCTCCACCAAATCCTTTTGGAAGGCCATCACTTCGTGGATGTTTTTGTAGGCCATGGGCGCTTCGTCGAGGCCGCCGCCGGTGAGTTCCACGCCGTGTTCTTTCAGCACTTTTTTCAGTTCGTGCTGGGTGATGGAGTTTTTCGCCTTGGTGCGTGACATCACCCGGCCAGCGCCGTGCGAGGCGGAGTTGATGGCAGTGGCCGACCCCTTGCCCCGCACGATGAAGCCGTCGTGGATCATAGAGCCGGGGATGACGCCCAATACGCCCTTGCCCGCCGGGGTAGCGCCCTTACGGTGTACGATGACCTCCCGGCCATCTTCCAGTTGTTCCTTCCAGGCGAAGTTGTGGTGGTTTTCCACCATCGCCAGGGGGTCTTCGCCGAGGGCCTTTGCCATGCGCCGGTGGATGTGGTGGTGGTTGGCCGAGGCGTAGTCGCCCGCCAGGTTCATGGCTTGCCAGTATTCCTGCCCTTCCTGCGTGTCGAGGCCGAGCCAGGCGAGGTGTTTGGCCTCCTTGGGCAGCGGGCATTTTTGCATGGCGAGGTTGGTGTAGTGCTTCGCAATCGTGGCGCCGAGGTTGCGGGAACCAGAGTGCGATAGCAGTGCGAGGTATTTACCGGGCAGCAGGCCCAAGCGCTCGTCGAATTCCAATATTTCCACCAGGCCAAATTCCACGAAGTGGTTGCCGGAGCCGGAGGAGCCGATTTGCCGGGAAGCCCGGTCTTTCAGCGTTTTCACCACTGCCAGTTCCCTGAATTCCGGGCGCTCGAAGATGGGGTCGTCCTCCGGCCTTTTTTGTTCGCCCTGCCCGAAGGCGGTATTTTCCTGTAAAATGAGGTTGAGCTTGGAGCGGTTTTTCTCCAAAAACTCAGCCTGCAAGGGATAGACCGAAAGGCACATGCGGCAGCCGATGTCCACGCCCACTCCGTAGGGGATGACGGCGTTTTCCGTGGCCAATACACCGCCGATGGGCAGGCCGTAGCCGGAATGGGCATCGGGCATCAGGGCGGCTTTTACAGTCACTGGCAGACGGGTGGCTACGTTCATTTGCTCCAGGGCACCTTGTTCGATGGCTTCCAGGCCGAAGGCTTTGTAAGGGACGCCTGTAGGATTAATGGGGATTTCCGCTGGCCGCTCGCTTTTCTTTTCCACCAGTTCCGCCACGATTCGGCCCAGTGCTTCGTCGGCAGCATAAGTTTCCGGCTCGTCCAAAACTGCTTCCAGCAGTGCCAGCACCTTTTCTTTTTTCTCTTTTTTGTAAAACTGGTGTACCACGTTGATGGCCATGCCGATGGCACGCCCTTCGGGATAGCCGAGTTTGCGGAGTTCTTTGCCGGAGATTTTAAGTTTGGCCATTTTTTTTGTTTGACGGGTTTGGGGGCTTCCTTCATTTCAACGCACGAGAACCCGAAAAGTAAAATTTTGGTTCTCGGAGGCAACAATTTGTAATTTCTGAAAGTTATTGCCCGAAAATTACTTGCCTATACTGCCATTCTTTTACCTGCCTTGATTTTTCTCAAAATTAAAGGATTCAGCATTCGTCCATGTTCAACACGGAGGCACTGAGCCACGTAGGGACACGAGATAGCGTCGTTTCCCGCAGTGGTTTATCCGCCACTGTTTCAAAACCAATTCTAATCATGCTAAAACACACCATTCTGCTTGCCATTGCCTTTTACTTTATCGCCTTTTCCTCTGCCTGTAAACCTGATACAGAAGAAGAAATCTTGGTTTCCGCCAAAACGTATCCAGCAGTAGAGCGGGCTTTGTGGGATTTTTTTGAACGCTTTGAATACGAAGCGGCCATCCGGGGCTATAATGTGGATTTGGAAGATGCTGGCATCACAGGAAAGGTGGCTGAAATCACCCAAGAATATGTGGCGGGGCAGTGCAGTTATGGTGCCGCTATTGGCCACAATATCGTTATTGACAAAACCTTCTGGAACAGCAATGCCAGCCAATTGTACAAGGAAATGGTGGTGTTCCATGAATTAGGTCATTGTTACCTCGCTTTGGATCACAACGAAGCTGCTTTGTCGAATGGCACCTGCGCCAGCATCATGCGGAGTGGGGAAGGGGATTGCCGGGACAATTACACGGCGGCCAGCCGGAGCTATTATTTGGATGAATTGTTTGGGGCTGGGGTGCCTTGAGGTTTCACCTTTTTTGTCATTGCCGAAGGCAAACTGCAACGTCACGTTTGTCATTGCCGCAGGCAAGCTGCATCGTCATAAGTGAAAGCCGCTTTGTCATTGCCAAAGGCAAACTGCAACGTCACGGCGGGGCTTTCCACTTGACGTAGCGGGTCGCCTACGGCGATGACAAGGGGCGTCGGAACTTTGGAACAGGGGCGGTGCTTTGTCATTGCCGCAGGCAAACTGCGACGTCACGTTTGTCATTGCCGCAGGCAATCCACAAAGTCACGACGGGGCTTCTCACTTGACGTTGCAGCTTGCCTGCGGCAATGACAAGGGGCGTCGGAACTTTGGAATAGGGGCGAGGCCTTGTCAATGACAAATGACCAATGACAAATGACAACCCTGAATCAGCGACCAAAAAATTTTAAATGAAACCTGCCGGGGAAGAAGACATATTGAAGGAAATTGATTTCCACGTCGTTGTATTGAAGATCTGCCCCTTCCACCTCCATTGAAAGCCAGGGTGTCCAGCGGATATTGCTGCGGATGAGCATCCATTCCGCACGGGTGGGCCTGATGTCCCAGCCGATGACAAATAGTGGCGCAAACTTGCTGTCGGCGGCAGACTGCACTTGTGTTCCGTTGTCAAATTCTTCCAAACGAAGCCAGTTGTAACCGAAGCCTGCGCCCGCAAATGGCACAAAGCCCTTGTAGTCGAACAAGAATTTATAGGCTTCCAACGAGAGTGACAAGCGCTTGCTTTTATGCAAAAATCCATATCCTTCCTGTTTGTTGCCGGTCGGTCGGAAGGCCAGGCGGATTTCCGCATCGGGCCGGTGGAAATATTGCGAAAGGGCGATATCGGGGAAAACCGACATCGGGCCGGGGTTTTGCAAAAACTGCCTGTCAGGCCGCTGCTTGTATTCCGAATGCCCAACGGGCAACAGTTCCGAAATGCCGATGGCGATGGCAAATGCGTTGAGTTTCTTTTTTTGCTCCAATTCCTGAAACCAAATGGCGTTAGCCGATTGAACTTCCGCTTGGTTATTGATGGCCGTAAAATCAAACAGGTATTTCACCCCGATATGATAAGAGAGAAAGGGGAATTCGAGTTTTCCTTTTTGCTGGCGTGAAATGGGGTATTGGTAATCGTGGTTAGGCAGCCATTGCAAGGTGAAATCGGCCAGGTAGCGCTTGCGTTCAAAAGCACAACCCGTTTCCAGCATGAGGATTTGTTTGTTCCATTGGATACCTTTTTGCTGGCCCGCCGCTTTTTGCCGATAGTGCATGTCGCTCCATTTCACTCCACCAAAAGGCCGCAAGCGAAAGGAAGTGGGCTGAAATACACTCAAGGGATAATAGCGGATGTTCATGGAAAAACCCGTGGAGATTTCATACGAAACACCGTCAACGGAGCTGCGGATGGCCCCGTACAGGGGGATGGAAGCCATCATGTCCACATGCCCCCAGAAGTGCATCCCGCCGATGTCGAGGCGGGGCTGGTAGGTGGTGGGGAGGCGTTTTTTCACCTTGGAATCTGGATCGGACTCGTCGGCCAATATTTGCGTGGAGCCAAAACCCGGCAAAATTTGCGACGACAGGCCGATGTAGCTCTGGGCAAAATCGAAACGGGAGCGGCCCTCCTGCGCCACACAGGGCAGACAAAGCCAGAGGGCAAAGGCCAGGAGGATTGTATTTTTCAGAAGGATGTTCAATGTTTTTTATATGAGTGCTAATCGTTGATTGAGCGGTTTGATGCATCCTGCTACCTTTGCACGCTCAAGAAAACGGGGCAAAACTAACCAAGCCGCATGATACGCTATACCAAAGATACTGATCACATCGCCATCATCACCCTCGACATGAAGGGCCGTCCGCTCAATATCCTCAACCACGAGATTGTTGATGCCTTTGTCCCAGTTATTGCGCATTTGAAAAAGGAGAAAGAAAAAGGGGGACTAAAGGGCGTAATCATCAATTCTGCCAAAAAGACCTTCCTGGCAGGTGGTGATTTGGAATACCTGTCGAGGTCGAACAACCCCCAGGAGATTTTTGATTTTTCACAAAAACTGAAAGCGTTTTTCCGTGATTTGGAAAGGCCGGGTGTGCCTGTGGTTGCTGCTATTAATGGCTCTGCTTTGGGGACTGGTTTTGAATTGGCATTGGCTTGCCATCACCGCATTTTATTGGATAAAACGGACGTTCGGGTAGGGCTGCCGGAGGTAAATTTTGGCCTGATGCCCGGCAATGGCGGCGTCATCCGCCTCATGTGGCAATTGGGCATTGAAAAGGCTTTTGACATATTGACCGGGGGCCGCATCTGGACACCCAAGGATGCCCTTCAGGTGGGGCTGGTAGATGAGTTGGCAGAGGATGAAAATCAATTGATAACGCTGGCCAAAAACTGGTTGCTCAATACCCAGGAAGCCCGCCGCCCTTGGGACGATGCCCTTGCCAACATCCCCGGCGGCACGGCGAAAGACCCCGCTACGGCCCGTTTGATTTCCAAACTCGCAGCCCGTGTGGCAGCTACCTGGCACAATCATTTCCCTGCGCCATTGGCCATTTTAAATACCTTGAACGAAGGCAGCAGGGTGGATTTTGAAACCGCAACCCGCATCGAGAGCCGCTATTATACTTCCCTCCTCCTGAGCCGGGAGTCAAAAAACATGATCCAGGCCCTGTGGTTCGACCAAAATGCCATAGACCAGGGCATCAGCCGCCCGAAGGGTTTTGGGAAATTCCGGGCTAAAAAAGTGGGCATTGTCGGGGCGGGCATGATGGGGACGGGCATCGCCGCCGCCTGCCTGTCGAATGGTATGGACGTGGTCCTAAAGGATGTTTCCAAAATGATTGCGGAGCAAGGCAAGGATAGGGTAGGGCAGGCGCTCGACCATTACATCGGCACGGGCGATTTTGATTGGGCGGGAAAAGATATGGCCATCAAAAAAATTACGACCACCGAAAAAGCCAATGAATTCAAGGAATGCGACCTGGTCATCGAGTCAGTTTTTGAAAATACCAACCTGAAAAAGAAAGTCATTACCGATACGGAGATTTATTTGGACGAATATGCCATTTTGGCTAGCAATACAGTGTCTATTCCTATCACCCGATTGGCGGAAAACACCAATAACCCCGCCCATTTCATCGGCTTGCATTTCTTCCGGCCAGTAGAAAAAGTGCCTTTGGTAGAAATTGTGCGGGGAAAGAACACCTCCGAAGAGACGGTGGCAAAAGCATTTGATTTTGTAAAATCCATTGGCAAAACCCCCATTGTGGTGAAGGACGACTGGGGTTTTTATGTGGCCAGGGTACAAAATACCTATATCCTGGAAGGAATTACCATGTTGCAGGAGGGAATTTCTCCTGTATTAATTGAAAACCTGGGCGTACATGCCGGGATGCCGAAAGGCCCCTTGGCACTGGCCGACGAACTTTCGCTGGAATTGGTTTTGCGATATGAAAAACAAGCTTCAGCGCATTATGGCACCAAATATATCCGCCATCCAGCCGTAACTGTCTTGAATAAAATGCTGGATGAATTAAAACGGCCCGGTGCAGAAAAAATGGTGGGATTTTATGAATATATGGAGGGAAATAAGAAAATATGGAATGATTTGTCAGAAGTTTTTCCTCAGCAGGAAACGAACTTGCCCCATGAAGAAATCATTGAACGATTATTATTTGCGCAAGTATTGGAAGCAGTTTGGTGCTTGCAGGAAGGAGTTATAAATACCGTCCCCGAAGCCAATCTTGGCAGCGTGTTTGGCTGGGGATTTCCTGCTTTTAAAGGTGGGGTAATACAATATGTGAGGGATTATGGAAAAGATAATTTTATTGCCCGCTCAGAAGCCCTAAAAACAGCGCACGGCCAACGTTTCTCCGTACCAAAATGGCTGCTTAATAACGATGAACTATAAACGATGAATGATGAACGTTTGTAAGGTTCATCATTCATCGTTCATATTAGTCCACTATTTTCACGTTTGGTTCGGTCAGTTTAGTGACTTTAATTTCTGTGCGGCGGTTTTGTTGGTGTTCATTTTCATCACATTCAATACCGTTGTGGCAACCGTTCACCAGTCTTGATTCACCATAACCTTTGGCTTTCAGGCGATAACGTTTAATACCACGGCTGATGATGTATTCCACTGCAGCTTCGGCCCTTTTTTGTGACAACCATTCATTGTATTCATCAGAACCTCTTGAATCCGTGTGGGAACTTAATTCTATTTCCATACTTGGATAATCCTGCAATAATTCCACTACTTTTTCCAATTCAGAAGCGGCATCCGAGCGGATGAAGAATTTATCGTAGTCGTAATACACATCTTCCAATTGGATGACCTTGCCCACCTCAAAGTCGTTTTTCCTGGGTGTTGGAATAAACTCCTTTTCCAAATACAATAGAACAGTTACATCATTTTTTTCGCAAGGAATATTCATAGAACTGAGCGTTTCTACGTCATAATGGTATGTCCCTTTTGATGCGATAATTTCATAATCGCAACCACATTCCATCAAGAAGTTAAAATTTCCCGAATTATCGGCAGTGTATGACAATTCCAAATTACTGCACTTATTTTTCACCGTTACATCTGCCAAGGGGATGGGAGAACCATCATTTTTGTCTTTAACCTTGCCACTCATGGCTATTGGCCCACGAGTAGGTTCAATTGGCAGGAGCCATTCGGGCGTAGCTGTCAATTCTTCTGCAGAAATTATTTTAGTAGTAGGTTGATAGCCAGATTTATTGGCGGTGATCCGATATTTAGTGCCCGGCAAAACGGCATATTTTACATTGCAGCTATTGCCCAATTTATTGCTTGCTTCAGTCAGGCTATTTTCATAAGGCACTAAAATAAGATATTCCTTTCCTTTAACATTTGTGGCTTCCAATTGAAGGAACGAATAGCCGTTGGGGCCAGAGAATGCAGTATTTTGCGACAAATTATTACCCAGCGGTTCAATGGTCAAATCTGCGTCTGAAATTCGCTCATTGCTATTTTTGTCCACGACACATATATTGGCAATGACAGGTTTCATTCCAGTAAATTTCCAGGAATATAAATCGTCCAAACCTTTCCCGCCCGGACGATCAGATGTCAAATAGCCCGCAGTCCCATTGGAATTGGTAGTGAAAGCAAAATCATCAAAAGAGGAATTTACTGGAACATCCAGTCTTGTCCGGCCTTCCGGTTCGCTCCCTCCATGTATTTTTATGGAAAAAATATCCAAACCTCCCAATCCTGGATGTCCATCAGAAGAAAAATAAAGGTAGCCATCCATCGCTACAAAGGGAAAAAGCTCATTTCCAGTGGAGTTAACCTCTGGGCCCAAGTTTATTGCAGGCCCCCAACTTTCACCTTTCTTTTCCGCTACATATATATCAGCCCCTCCATATCCACCAGGGCGGTTGGAAGCAAAGAACAACCAGTTGCCAGTGGGATTTAAAGCAGGATGGCATGTAGAATAATCGTCGCTATTAAAAGGAAGTTCCGCCACTTCCATCCATGCACCATTTTTGAATTTGGATTGGTATAATTTCAAATCAATGGAACCGTTGGCGTTTGGTCCCTTCTTATTATTTCTGGAAAAAATCATGGTGGCCCCATCAGGTGTAAATGTACAGGCCCCGTCATGGTATTTTCCATTAACTTCTCCCTCGACCATTTCTGGGGACAATAACTCACCTGCACCATCCTTTTTGGAAATCCACAAATCGGAATAATGGCCCCTTGCCAAGTCCTTATCGCAATGAAACAAGCGATCATTGTTGCGGGTGGAGGTAAAAATTACCTTGTTCCCCAATGGTATTGCGCAAAAGTCCAATTGGTCAGAATTAATTGCTTCCAAATTGATGACTTCATAACCTGAAAGCGGCGCAGAATTATTGCTTATCGAACTGGTTTGGCCGTGTAGCCAAACTGTGCTCACTAACAAAAGTGTTAATGGTGAAAATATTCTTTTCATATTTTTTTTGGTTGTTGATGGAGGGGGGAATAGTTAAAGTAGTGAATTCCAGAAGTAATTATTACCTATACCCAATTCCATCTAACTTTTAACAATTGACCATTTTATTAAAAATACCGCAAGTGATGAACATCGCATTCCTTGCACTTGAAAGTATATCCCAGCATAATTTCATAGCTGCCATTGGTGAATTTGCGCAATTTTGACAGGGTGAAATCCATCGCAAGACCTAGTCTCATGCCATTTTTGAATTCATACCCCATAAGACCATCAAATGAATCGGCAAGACGGTAGCTTGCACCCAACCAAAAGGCATCCAGGAACAAGAAATTGGCGTTTAAGTCCACATCTACAGGTGCATTGGTATTATAGCTCAATAATACAGCGGGCATTAGCTGTATTTGACGGGTCAATTTCAATTGAGCACCCGCTGTCATATAGTATGTCAACACGCCTTCCCTGGAAGTGCCTGTATTGTCGTTGCTCAGGTACAGCGGGTTTTTTAACAATCTCGGCACCGAAAGGCCCACATAATATTTTCCAGCAAAATAATAGGCACCCACGCCAAAGTTGGGTGCATAATTGGTATCGTTCGTATTAGGTATTGCCTCATCGTCTTTTTCAACAGCACTGGCATTGGACCAATTGAAACGGCCTTGCTCGATGCGCCCTTGCAGGCCAATGCTCAATTTGCTTTTGGCGCTCCATTTAATCTGATAAGCATAAAACAAATCGAGCGCTGTGCTATTGACGTCGCCAATTTCGTCGGCAGTGAAAGCAATGCCCAAGGCATTTTTCCCGCCCCCAAAAGGGGTATGTGCATTGAAATTCATGGTCCTTGGCGAACCATCAATTCCTGACCATTGGCGGCGATAATATGCAGATACATCAAAGGAGCCTTTGCTGCCTGTATATCCTGGGTTAAATGCCAATTTGTTGAACATAAAATGGGAGTACAACAAATCGCTTTGCGCAAAACAACCCAGTGAAAAGGTGATTAATATGAAGAGGTTGAAAAGCTTTTTCATGTGCAAAACATGTAATTAGGTTTGGAGAATGAAGAATTGGGAAAGACCCAGCAATTCTCCATTCTCCAAATAATTTTTATCGTGTGATGGTAAAATAACCTTGCAGCAAATCATTCACATTTACATCCAATTGAAGAATGTAGAAATATGTGCCCGGAGGCAAGGGCTCACCCTTGTAGGTGCCTTTCCAGTCATTTCGGTAAGGCTCTGATTGATAGACCATATCGCCCCAACGATTGAATATTTTGATATTGTTGTTGGGATATAAATCCTCTAAGCAATTGACAAACAACTCGTCGTTTTTGCCGTCTTCATTGGGCGTGATGATATTTGGGACAAAACAATCTTCAAATTCGTTTTCACCCCGAATTCGGATATTTACCACTGCCTCATCACAAATATCGGGGCAATCTTTGTTGCAAATTTGGTAACTGAAATTATCCAAACCAGCATAATCCGCATTGGGGATGTATGAAATGACACCATTCGTGTTATTTATAGTGCCATGTTGCGGGTTGTAAGTAATACGGATATTCCATTCCTCAACATTTCCCAAATAATCGTTGACCAACAGATCTACCGTTTCGAGGTTTTCATTTTTTAGAATTTCAAAATTATCGTCCTCTGCCTTTACATTATCGAAAACAAAAACATGCGTCGTCGTTGACTTAAATGTACATCCTGCTGTGGTTATCAGTGCAAAATACTCACCAGCGTTGGTGGGGAGTACATTTTCAATGGCAGGACTTGCAAGGTTGGAAGTGAACCCTGCTGGGCCGTTCCATTGGTAATTTGCCCCGACGATGGTAGCCAAATTGAATTGCACCAAATCGCCTGCACAAGCTACCGTCAATTCATCGGTTGAATTAGTGGCAGTCAGTTCAGGAGCAGGCTGAACCATTACATTCTGTGCATTGGAGTTTTGAGAACTGCAACCCCCAACATGAACCGATACAGAATATACGCCGGAATTGTCTTCTGTTGTATTTTCAATGAAATAGGTCGGAACATTTGTTGTAGCCAAGGAAACAGCACCTGAGCCAGCATCATACCACCATTCATAAAAGACATTGTTGCCTGGATAAATAGAGCTGTTCAATTCCAGCATATTTCCTTCACATAAAGTTGTGTTTGCGATGGAAAGGGTAGGGGCCTGGTTGAGGGCATTGTTGATAGTGACATCCTGTTCGTTGGAAAACTGCGAAACACAATTGCCAACATTGACAGTCACTGAATAAACACCTGTATTTGTATTATTTACATCATTGATGAAATAAGTCGGTACGCTGGTGCTACCCAATGCAACCAAGCTATTTCCGTCGTTGAACCACCAATTGTAAACAACATTGGCTCCTGTGACTACTGTACTGTTCAATTCCAATATTTCGCCTGGACACAAGACATCATCCACCACAATGAGTGACGGAGTAAAATCTGTCAAATCCTGTGTAACAACAATATCCTGGGCGTTTGAAAATTGACTGGTACAATTGCCGATGCTTGCTGTTACCAGATAAATACCAGAATTGTTTATGGCAGCATTTGAAATAAAATAAGTCGGAATATTGGTAGTTCCCAAAGAGACAGGGCCATTACCATTGTCAAACCACCACTCATAAGTCACAGTGCCACCACTAAATATTGTACTGTTCAATTCAATAGTTTGCCCTTTGCACAAAATATCTTGTGTTACCGACAATTCAGGCGTAAGGGTTGAAAAATCATCCGCCACCAATACATCCTGGGCGTTGGAAGGTTGTGTAACGCACAATCCCATAGTCACCGTTACCGTATAAATACCTGTATTATTGTCCGTTACATTATTGATAAAAAACGTTGGGATATTGGTCACGCCCAATGAAACATTTCCACTGCCATTGTTGAACCACCATTCATACGATATATTCCCACCAGAAGCAATGGTACTGTTCAGCTCCAAGGTTTGGCCTTCGCATAATACATCTTGATTGATGCTCAACGCAGGAACCATATTGAAAAGATCATTATTGACCAAGACATCTTCTCCATTGGATAACTGAGTAATGCAATTGCCATTGGAAGCTAAGACAGTATAAACTCCGCTGTTTGCACTTGTTGCATTCTGAATAAAATAAGTTGGATTATTGGTAGTTCCTATCAGAACACTACCGTTTCCATTGTCGAAATACCAATTGTATTGAATGTCAGTTCCCGCAACAACGGTGCTGTTCAATTCGATGGTTTGGCCTTCGCAAACTATATCCTGATTTGCCGCAATTGTTGGGGCCAAGCTTGTCAGGTTGTTGTCAATGGTCACATCCTGGGCATTGGAAAATTGTGAAACACAGTTGCTTACACCAACCGTCACCGTATATATTCCAGTATTGGCTGCTGTGGTATTTTGAATAAAATAAGTCGGAATATTGGTGGTTGCAAGCAGAATGTTTCCATTGCCATTTTCAAACCACCATGAATATTGAACATTATTTCCGTTCAGGATACTGCTGTTTAATTCAATGGTTTGACCTTCGCACAAAACATCTTGAGACACACTCAAGCTGGGTGTTTGAGCCAAGATATTGTTCACAATTACATCCTGGCCGTTGGAGGGCAAAGAAGAACAGGCGCCTGATGAAACCTGCACCGTGTATATCCCGGTATTATTGAAATTGACATTTGGAATAAATAATGTCGGAATATCGGTCGTGCCAACTAAAGTGCTGTTATTTCCATCATTGAAAAACCAAATATAGGAAACGTCATTTCCAGAAAATATGGAGCTATTCAGTTCCAATGTTTCACCTGGGCACAAATGATCGGCATTAATATCCAGGGCTGGGGTTATTGGCGTATCATCTACATTTATGTTGACACTGATAGGCGTACCTGGACAACCAGCATCTGTTGAAAGATAAAGGGTATATTCCCCTTCGTCGAGTGGCATTAGGTTTGGCAACGAAACGGAAAAGGGACCCGCTTCGGAGGCTTCACCAGAAAAAGTGAACCCATTTGGGCCGACCCATGTGTATTGCACTACATCGCCATCCACATCTACGATATTGGAAGCAGTCAAGACTGTGGACATTCCTTCACAGAAACTCCCATTGCCATCCACTGCCACCGCTACTGGCGTTGCAGTACCAGGGGCACAATAAAATTCCCTCCATTCAGGCAGGCCATTGCCATTTGGATCAGGGCAAGGTTTTCCTTGTGGGCATTCTGCTATGTCAGATAGTCCATCGCCGTCCGTGTCATCGTCATCCACATCAAAAATGCCATCGAGGTCAGTATCTGGGCATGGCATACCAGTTTCACACTCATAATCATCAGCTATGCCGTCTCCGTCCCTGTCTGGATCTTGAAAATCCCAAGTGCCATCGCTGTCCCAATCACGGCAAGGCGTATCAACCGGACATTCTTCTACATCAAAAATGCCGTCATCGTCGCTGTCCAGTTGTTGAAAGTCTGCGAGGTTATTTCCATCCGTATCGGTAGGGTTGGAAGTTGGCTGGTTGTTTCCGCCAGCCTGACCATTTAAATTTACAACTGGAACTCCATTTCCAATTATACCATCAAAATCCTGGTCAGGTTTATTGGTTTCAGTCACGTCGTTAATGCCATCGCCGTCGCTTTCCAATTGACGAAAATCGGGATTGCCGTTTCCGTCAGTGTCAGTTGGGTGTGACGTGGGGGCAGAGGCCGTAGCTTGTCCATTGCCGTTGATAGCCGGGATGCCAACACCCATCCTTCCGTCGTTGTCGGCGTCAGGTTTATTGGTTTCGGCAACGTCATTGATGCCATCGTTGTCTGTATCCAAGTCACGGAAGTCACGCACCAAATCGTTGTCTGTATCTTGCGGTTTGGAGGTGGTGGTAAGTGAAACTCCTAAATTGTCGTTGGCAGGCAAGCCGTCCGCATCTACTGAAGGGTTTCCAACGCCTGGTTTTCCATCATTGTCCGGGTCATTTCCGTTGGTTTCCCTAACATCGTTGATGCCGTCATTATCGGTGTCCAGGTCATGAAAATCAGGAACACTGTCGTTGTCTGTATCCAAAGGATTGGAAGTAGGAGCATTGACACCAGTGGCCTGACCGTCGCTGTTGACGGTTGGGTTCCCAGCGCCGATCAAGGCATTTTCGTCCGGGTCGGGTTTTCCGGCTTCTTCCACATCGTGGATGAGGTCATTATCGGAATCCAAATCGTGCCAATCGGCCACTCCGTCTCCATCTTTATCGGGTGGCAGCGGGATTGGGTGGTTGGTAATCGCTGGGTTGATATCAGCCACCAAACCATTTGCCCCTACCTGCGACGGGCTGCCGTTAACTTCGTCAATCCTGCCGTTATTATCAGTATCCAAATGGATATAGCCAGCTTCAGCCACATCGTTGATGCCGTCATTGTCGCTGTCCAAATCGTCGTGATCTGGCACACCGTCATTGTCCGTTTCCCATCTTGAGTAGGTTTCAACAGCGTTTAAATCATTGGGGTGGGAAGCTATTGGATTGTACAAACCATTTTGCCCAAAAATGGCAGGTGGGCCATCAATGACGCCATTGCCGTCTGCATCTGGCTGGTGGTGGCCAGCTTCTACCAGATCCGTAATTCCATCATTGTCGCTGTCCAGATCCAAATGATCGGGAACAGCATCACGATCAGTATCATAAATCAATTCTATTTTATCGCAAATACCATCGCCGTCCACATCGGAACAGGGGTTGTTGACCATTGGGTCGTTGGCGTCTTCATAATTTAAAACGCCGTCCGTGTCATTGTCTTTGCTTGGGTCGAGGCTTCCAGGCAGGCAGGCAAATCCACCAGCCGGGTTGCAAAATTCCTTTAAATCGGGTATGCCATCGTTGTCATCATCAATGTCAACAACATCTGGAATTCCGTCCATATCGTGGTCGGGGCCGCCGGTACAGTCTTCTGTCACTACAATGGTAAATTCCCCAACCCCGGATCCATTGAATTCAAAATAAGTCCAATAGTCGAGAATAAGGTCATTGCCAAAACCATTTTGATAGGTATATGGAATAGTGGTAGCGACAGCATGGCCGGTGGTACCGCCACCACTTGCCGGGCCACCAACGGGGGAGTGGTCGTAGTAAAATATATCGGGGTTGGGCGATGGGATGCTTGGGTGGAGGTTGAATGTAACCCCGCCAGTATTATTCTCCACATCCGAAAGCAATATATGCGTTTCACCGCCCCTGACGGTGAGTTGATAGTTCAGGAAAAAACTTTGATTTATAGTAATATCATTGCCAAGCCCGTCTTTTCCGTCCCAAAAAATAGAGTTCAGGCCCTCGTCAATTTGTTGGTACAAAACCCTGTCCACTGGTTCGTTAAAAATATTGTTGTTGTTGATATCCAGCCTCAAAGTGGCCGTCCCGCCAATAGAAGCATTGAACCCAATAAAAGCACCTACGCCGATCTCAAAGGAGCCTGGCACACATGGATCACCATTAGTATTCAATGCAATCAATTTAAAATCGGTTACCGTAACGGATAGGTCTGTCGGCTTTTTGTACAGCCAAGTCAAGTGGGTATCGTTCCTGAAAACATCGGTAGTCTTAGCTTCATGGGGCATCGTTGTATCAGGCAAGGAGAAAAATATTTTGTTATTGATAATGGTACCTCCGTTATAGTCCCTGGCCTGGGGTTCGTACAAATAATAATTGCCCGGTGTCCACGAACTGGGATCATCGGATCGTTCCACCATATTTCTGTGTTGCGACATGTAGGTGGGCTGAAGGTTATTGAAAACCATCCCGCTCGAATTGGAAGAAATGGGAAAACGGAAAGGATCTGCGTTGTGGAATTTTACTTCGAAAATAAAACCGCCCTTTGTCATCACGTGAAAAGTCGGAGAAGTATTGTAACCATTGTCATTGATAACGGTGATATACTCGTTGGTATAGACACGGCCCGTTTTCAACATACCACCCTCGTCGCCGGGCGAATTTTGTGAAACAGTAATGTCCCACGCCAACACTACACGGGGTGTGTTAGGTTGGTTGGCACTGCGGGTCCAATAGGCCGAGTTTAATAAGTTCGGAAAATCAGCCGGGGAATAAACATGATAGCCAAAATAGACTGTCCAGATTCCTTCCTGCCCAGGCAACACTTTCACGACGGCAGGGGAATAGCCGTCGGTTCCGCCGATTTGGCCGCCAATGGGGCCCTTAATCTCTTGATCACGATTGTAAATGATGCCGATACCATTTTGTCCGGTAAAGGTCTGAACCAGGTTACCGTTTGGGTCAAAAACCCTGATGAACCCGTTTTGGATGCCCAAATGGCTGGATCCGAGGTTGATAAACTCACCAGCAGCCGCATAAACCTTCATGGACTGGGTGTCCCTGGTATCCAGGAACATCCGGTAGCCGGGGTAATCCAGGAAGTTTTTTGAGCCTTCGCCAAATGCAAAATGGAATTGGAGCAACAGGCAACAGCAAATCATCATCTTGCCTAAAAACTTATCCTGTGGCAAACGCCAGGGCAAGAATGAACCAATGTTGAAGCGGGGGATACTCATGTTTAACTTGATTTTTACGCACGAAAGATGCAATGCCAATAGGCAACACGGATTGCACACTTTCCCTGCGAACAGTAAAATGGTGTACTTTCTTTTGAATAAAATTATCTTATCGTTGAAGGTGAGTTGTTATGGTTCACAGTCAACAGATGGGCTTTGCCCATTTTGAAGAACCCGCCAGGTAAATCCAGTGGCGAAATGAGGATAGTTTAAGAATAGACTGTTTGAAGGTGAGATGAATGTCGCAAGCATGGATTCAAAAACGCTGCCAAATTGTTAGTTTTTTTTATATATCAGGGTGCGAATTAAAATTCAAGGATTTTAAAGCCATTTTTTTGCTGCTTTGTTGTAATGCTTCAAATTATTTTTGAGCATTCAAAAAATGAAGTCATAAACTTAAAGCCATGCCTTACAAAAGTCTGAGTGCCTGTGTTTTGGATTTAGAAAAAAATGGGTTTCTAAAACGTGTGCCCATAGCGGTTGACCCAAATCTGGAAATGGCCGAAATCCACCGCAGGGTCTTTGACAAGGGAGGTCCTGCCTTGCTTTTTGAAAACGTGAAAGGCAGCCCATTCCCAGCTTTGTCCAATTTGTATGGCACTCAGGAGCGTACAGAGTTTATTTTCAGGGATACGTTGAAAAAGGTTAGACAAGTCATTGATTTAAAGGCAGATCCGACCAGATTGCTTCGGCAACCTTTCAAGTATCTAAGTGCCCCGCTGACCGCACTTACCGCCCTTCCCATGAAAGCTTGGTCGTCCCCGGTCCTGTTCGGCAAAACAACCATTGACCAATTGCCTCAAATAAAATCCTGGAAAATGGACGGCGGTGCTTTTATTACGCTGCCACAGGTGCTTACCCTGCCGCCCGGCGATAAAAATATCATGCACTCCAACCTCGGAATGTACAGGATACAGCTATCAGGGAACGACTATGTTCAAAATAAGGAAGTTGGCTTGCATTATCAATTACATCGTGGCATTGGCATCCATCACACTCAGTACAACAATAGTGGGGATCCATTCCGATGCTCCATTTTTGTTGGAGGTTTACCTTCCCATGCCTTTTCTGCCATCATGCCAATGCCAGAAGGTATGAGCGAACTGACTTTTGCTGGCATGATGGGTGGCCGAAGGTTCCGCTATGCTTGGAAAAATGGCTATGTTATTTCATCGGATGCCGATTTTGTCATCACGGGCATTATCAGAAAGGATGTGAAAAAACCGGAAGGGCCTTTTGGCGACCATTTGGGTTACTATTCACTGCAACACGATTTTCCGGTCATGGAGGTGGAAAATGTTTATCATCGCAAGGATGCCATTTGGCACTTCACTGTAGTAGGTAGGCCTCCACAGGAAGACTCTTACTTTGGTTGGTTGATCCACCAAATGGTAGAACCACTCACAGCACAAGAGTTTCCCGGAATCAAGGAAATACATGCGGTGGATGCCTCTGGGGTCCATCCTTTGTTGTTGGCCATTGGCAGCGAACGTTACATGCCGTTTAGGGAGAAAAAGCCGGAGGAAATTTTGACCCAGGCCAACCACCTGCTGGGCAAGGGGCAAACTTCATTGGCAAAGTTCCTGATCATTGCCGATGGGGGCGACTATCCAAAACTGCACACCCACGATATTTCAGACTTTTTTAATCACGTACTGGAAAGGATAGATTGGCGGCGGGATTTGCATTTTTATACGAAAACCACTATTGACACGCTGGATTATTCGGGCAGCGGCTGGAACGAAGGAAGCAAACTGGTAATGGCCTGCCGGGGCGAAAAACGCCGTGAATTGAAAGCGGAATTGCCGGTAGGATTTACACTGCCAGTTGGTTTTGAAAAACCAGTTTTTGTGCAGCCAGGTATTTTGGCCATCGCAGGGCCAAAATTTCAAGAGGGGCAAGGTCAGAAAGAGGCACAACAACTTGCTGTGCATTTGGAAAGGTTTGAGCCATTTTTGGATGAACACCTACCAATGATTGTCCTGGTGGACGATTCGATTTTTTCCGCTGCTACTTTGAAAAACTTTTTATGGGCGACTTTTACCCGTGTCAATCCTTCGCACGACACTTATGGCGTTTCAAGTTTTTTGGAAAACAAGCACTGGGGCTGCAAGGGCGCATTAATTTTGGACGCACGGAAAAAACCGCACCATGCCCCTGAATTGGAAGTGGATGAAACAGTCAGCAAAAAAGTGGACCAAATGATGGAGCAAATCGGTTTGTAAAAAATGAAAATGGCCTGACAACTTTTTACAGTCGTCAGGCCAGGTGTTTGTTGATAATGCTTTTCGTTTCGTTTGATACAGAGAGAAGTTGGAAATAGATTTGAGACCAACAACGATTAAGGTGCAGAATTCGCAATGTTTTCGCTCAAATTCGATTGGATGAGTGTTTGTTCAGATGCCAACATTTTCATGTACTTATCTTTCACTTGATAAAATTCTTCCAGTACCTGGGGTGGCAGCTTTTTAGCCTGCGGCATTTTTTCCCTTAAATGGTTCACTTGTTTTCCGTTTTTCCAAAAACGGAAACAAACATGGGGGCCGGTGGCCAGTCCTGTACTGCCTACATAGCCGATGACCTGTCCCTGCTCCACATGCGCTCCCCGCCTGATTCCTTTGGCAAATCTCGACATGTGAAGGTATTGCGTCTGGTAGGTTTTGTCGTGCTTGATTTTTACGTAGCGGCCATTTCCTTTGGTATAGGCGGCTTCCTCCACCGTTCCATCCCCAATGGCATAAATCGGTGTGCCGTGCGGCGCTGCATAGTCGGTACCGAGGTGCGGGCGGACACTTTTCAAGATAGGGTGAAACCTCCGTCTATTATAATTGGAAGAAATGCGGGTAAACTTGACCGGAGCCTGCAAAAAACCCTTTTTGGCGGGCCTGCCTTCCTGGTCGTAATAGCCTTTGTACTCGCCATTGTTGAACCAGAAAGCGTAGTATTCTTTGCCTTCCCGCTTGTAGAAGGCCGCATGTAGGTCGCCGGAGCCGACTGCTTCGTCCTGGATAAAGTGCTGATCATAAATCAGTTTGAACTCATCGCCTTCCTGCGTGTGGCTAAAGTCAACCGACCATTGGAGGGCATCTTCCATTTTTGCTGCGGCCTCAAAACTGATTCCTTGTTTGGTCAAAGCATCCCACAGGGAAGATTCGATTTTCCCATTGGCAATGGTGAGGATGGAGTCAACGGGCCTTTTAATCAGCTCTACTTTAGCCTCCGTATCCAGGTGAAAAACCACATATTCGTACACATTGGGTTCGAGTACAATATAGTTTGGTTTTGAATCCCTTTCGGAAGCGAAAATGGTGAACGGTTTACCGGCCTTGAAATCCCGGTTGATATCGAAGTTGCCTTTACAGTTGGCAATGATTTTTTCTATCGTTTGGAATTCAACCTGATGGGAGGCCAACAGGGTACCCAAGGTCTGGTTGCGTTCGATGCTGCCTTCCACTACCTGGAAAGTATCTACGATTATTCCAAATCTATAGGTAGGGACTGTAACAGGAAAGGAACCAAGCTGTTCTTCTTCCAACGTTTCGGAGTGCATCATGGACGCACCAGCGAAATTGGGATTTTCCTTTGAAGGGTAAAAAATAGTGGCCAACAAGCCTAAAGCAGTTCCTAGCGTTGCAAGGTTTTTGCGTTTCTTTTTAGGAAAGTTGGTAATTGTTCTTTTAACTGAATCTATCGTGTCCACTCTAACTTTTTTTGTTTTACCTGTGGAAAACAGGCGTTGTCAGATAGTAATAATGCCATCTGTTCCAAAATGGAACAATTAATTTCCATAGGTATCCAGTAAGTAACTTTTTGAAAATTAAACGGCCCATTTTTCTAATTTTTTGGGCCGGATTCGGACATGGTGGGCTATAAAATCTAACTCTAAATTCAGGGTGCCAGGTGGCTAACGGGCGCAAATATAGATTTACCATTTAATCTTGCGCACAAAATAGTGTTAAAATTTTTCAAAACTGCACAATAACAGTATTTTATTCTGAAATACATTGTAATTCTGTCTCTATATAAGAAAAAATTATTAATAATCTATACTTAGCAGAATAGAATTTTGATACTTGTAAATAAATTTTTTTTCAAAAAATGGGCTGAAACTCGCCTTTTTGTCCCTTTGGATGTAAAGCGCCTTCTTATTGCAGCGTTTGAGGCATTAAGAAAAGTCAAAAAAAATCCCGCAAAGTCAGGTGAGGTCTCGCCCAGTAGCGCTACTTGTAACCTTAGTTTGACTTTGCGGGAATTCGTTATGCAAATCTTTAAACGAATGTAAAATTGAAAAAAACAGGCCTAATTGATTTACAAGAACCTATTAATCAATGTTTTGCAGGTTCATAGTTCATCATTTATAGTTCATCATTCACTTCCCTGTTCTATTGCACATAGATTTTTTGTTCCGGTTTTACGCCATCACCTTTTTTCATATCGTTCAGTTCCATCAGGCGCTCCACTGTAGTATTGTATAGTTTGGCAATACTGAAAAGTGTTTCATTGGCCTTTACCTGGTGTATTTTAACTGGCCTGAAATAAACATCTTCTTGGTTGGTGTTGGCTTCAGTCCCGATTTTTTCTGGCTCTACATTGTAGGGGAGGGGCTTATCCTTCGTGGTGGATGCCAGGGTGGGGCAAACACAGTCCGAAGTACGGAGCCGCTGGCCTGCAACAATCCCTTCATTTGGGCCAAGTCCATTCATTTTTCTAAACCTCTCTTCCGTATAGCCATAGGTATAGGAAAGGCCCGCTACTGTTTCGGCAGGTTTTACCACATGAACCTCCGGTGCGGTTATCCAGTAACCTTCGGTAGACGTCGTTGTATTGCCTTTTTCGGTTGATGCTGTGGTCGTCGTTGTATTGACGCTTGAAGGTTCTCTTACAAACAATTTTTGGCAGAGGCTGATGACGTTTGCATTTTCCAGTTTATTCCACGCTCCCAATTGGTCGAGTGTTACACCATATCGCTTTGAAATACTGTACATGGTTTCGCCCTTTTGCACCACATGTATTCCATCAATGGTGGACGTTGCGCATGGATCGCTGGCATAGGAAGTGGGGACAGCACCAGGGTTCGTGGTGGTAGAGGCATCATAGCTGCTTGGCACAGCGGTGCCTCCATCATAATAGGTTGCCTGTATTTTGTCGCACAATCTTGAAAGCACATCCTTGAACGCCTCCTTGTTGATTTTGTCCAATTTCAAAGCATTGGCATCGGCGGTACCAGAAGAGGAAACCGAACGCTTTTCCACGATGCCCGTTTCGGGGAGGATGACATATTCTTTATAGTTTTCACTGTTGAAGGTTTCTTTTTTCTTTAAAATGTAGGCGCTGGCACACTGCATCCTCAGCGTTCCATCCAAATAGACTTCCATTTTGGAGGAAGGCTTGGCCAGATTGATGTCCGAAACGAGGTTGTCGGTGTGCAGGACAAAATCTGCATCAGAAGCAAGGAACTCAAGCGAATTCCCAAAAACCTGGTAAAACACGGCCTTGTCAACAGGTGACACATTATAATGTGTGGGGCTTTCCTGAACGATGTACAACTTCAGTTTTTCATCATTGATTTGTTGCACGAGGCTTTTGTCCACTGGCAGCGAGGTGCAGGTGATCACCTTGCCTGGCACTTCTTTTAGCCATTTGGATTCTTCCTGGCCGACATCAAAAATGGCCTTTTTGTTACCTGCCAAATTGAAGGAATAGGAAATGTAGGGTGCAGTGCTGTACCCAGATGTATATTCGAGCCGATCCATGCAACTGGGATCGTACTTCAGGTAAACAACCTGTGCAAAATTGAAGCATGGAAAAAGAAAAATTGTAAGTAGGAAAAGAATTGTACGTGTCATTTTCTCTTAAATTTTTATGTTTGAATAAGCTACTGATTGTGAATGGATTAGCAAAGTAATGAAATAAGTTCGTTATAATCAACCTTGTGCATGGCTTGTTGATTTTTTTCATCGTCAAAAACAAATTTCGTGTTTAGCATTTTAACAAAAGGAACTTTTAATCACAGGGGTTGTTCTTAGGGTTAATTTTTGCTCCAGACCGTCCCTTCCTGAGAAGTTCCTGCATAGACAAATTCCAATTTTCTTACTTTTAACCCAAAATATCTTTAATTTAAAATGACTAGAAAAAAGACGAAAACCAAGGAAAAGAAATTTTCCGCTGGTCAGCTTCAGCGTGAAATTTTGAAGCTGTTTACCCAAAACCCAAACAAACAATTTAACCCCAGGCAAATCTCCAAGCGCCTCGATTCTGGCAACAACAAAGACTCCGTCTTGCACGCCCTGATGAAATTGACCGAAGCTGGTCACCTTTCCTCCCTGGAAGATTTCAAGTTTATACTGCGCAAAAGGGACAAGCCCTTCTTGGCCAAAAAAATCTACGAAGGCTACGTGGACATGACCCGCCAAGGATCAGCCTACATTGAATGCGAGGGCCTTGAAAATGATGTTTTTGTGACTGCCAAAAACCTTGGCCCAGCCTTGCACGGCGACCTGGTCCAGATTACAGTCTGGACGCCCCGTGGCCGAAAAAAACCTGAAGGCGAAGTGCTGAAAGTGGTGGAACGTGCCTCCGACAGCTTTGTCGGCACCATTTTTTTCCGAAACAAATTCGCCGTTGTGGCACCGAGCAGGGACGATATGCCCGTTGACATCATGGTGGAGCTGAATGACACGAAGGATGCCCAAGAGGGCGATAGGGTAGTGGTGCGGATTACCGAATGGCACAAAAACCAAAATACTCGCCCGAAAGGCATCGTGACCGCTGTACTGGGGGCTGAAGGCAGCGATTTAGAGATGAAAGTCATCTTGATCAACAATGGCTTCAACCTGGAATTTCCAGAAGAAGCCGTGGCTGAATCGGAGGACTTACCTGACACAATTTCCCTGCAAGAGGTCCACCGCCGGAGGGATTTTAGGAAAATCACCACTTTTACCATTGACCCAATTGATGCAAAAGATTTTGACGATGCCCTTTCCCTTGAATACCTCGACAACGGCAACTTCGAAATCGGGGTTCACATAGCCGATGTGACCCATTTTGTGAAACAAGGAAGTGCCTTGGACAAGGAATCCTATAACCGCTCCACCTCTGTTTATTTGGTGGACCGGGTGCTGCCCATGTTGCCGGAGCGCATTTCAAACAACCTTTGCTCCCTGCGGCCCAACGAAGATCGTCTCACGTTTTCAGCAGTTTTTGAATTTGACAAAGATGATAAAGTGGTCAAACGTTGGTTTGGCAAGGGCATCATCCATTCGGATCGCCGATTTGCCTACGAACAAGCCCAGGAAGTGCTGGTAAATGAAAAAGGTGATTTTTACAAGGAACTCAACGTAATGAACACCCTTGCAAAAAAGCTCCGCAAAGAACGGTTCAAGCACGGTGCCATTGACTTCGATATGGAAGAGGTGCGTTTTAAGTTGGATGAAAAAGGGGTGCCTGTCGAGCTTTTTGTAAAGGAACGCCTGGATGCCCACATGCTGATAGAAGAGTTCATGCTGTTGGCCAACCGGGAGGTTGCCACTTTTATCCATAAAAAAGGCGAAGGCATGGAGATACCTTTTGTATATCGTATCCACGATTACCCGAATGCCGACAAAGTAGCCGAACTGGCCAGGTTTGCCAAGGAAATGGGTTTTCACATGAACATCAGCAACCCAAAGGAAATCGGCAAATCTTTTAACCGATTGGTCAAAGCTGCCGAAGAGGACCATGCACTGAAACTATTGCAGCCCATTGCCATCCGCACAATGGCCAAAGCCGAATATTCACCTGACAACATTGGCCATTACGGGCTTGCGTTTGACTATTATTCCCATTTCACATCGCCCATCAGGAGGTATTCTGATATGCTGTCGCACCGCATATTGGAGGCGAATCTGGACGATAAAACCATGCGGGTGGACAAAGGCCGTTTGCAGGAACAATGCAAGCATATTTCATTGCAAGAACGCAAGGCAATGGACGCCGAACGCCAATCTATCAAGTACAAACAGGTGGAATTTATGGAAAAACACGTGGGCGAAGAGTTCGAGGGCTACATTTCTGGCATCATTGACCGGGGTGTTTTTGTAGAACTAAAGGAAACTAAATGTGAGGGTATGATTGGTTTTGAAACCTTGGGCGAACCCTTCGACGTAGAGGATGGAAGACTAAAAGCCAAGGGGCTCCGCTCTGGAATGGTTTTGAAAATGGGCGATTTGGTGACGGTGAAAATCATTGACACCAATTTGAGCAAACGCCAAATCGAGATGGAACTGGTGGAGTAATTTTTATAAAACCGAAAATAAAATGACGATAATGGCAAGGACGATGGCTGCCAACATCAAATATTGAAATGTGCCCCAGTGGCTGCGGAATTCGTTGTACATCAGTTCGATTACGTCCTTCCATTTTAAACCCTTCACGGCAGGTTCAAAGGCCATTACCATGTATTTTTTGCGGCCTTTTCGTTGTTGGTCGCCGTGTTTTTTCAGCACAAAAAACTGTTGGTTCAAAAAGGCCAGTTCAAATAATTCGCTCCTGGAAGGCTCTTTGTCGCCACCGCCGCCGCTGCCACCTTGATGGCCACCTTCTTTGCCTTTAAAGTCGCCGCCGCTGCCCTTGCCCCCTCCTTGTTCGATGATGATTTTGTTCGTGCCGTCCAGTAGCCGCCACCGGCCCCTTGTCACATTCCCGTCCACAGATTGGAGGTACTCTCCTCCCTCGTTGAAAAAATGCAGGACGGATTCCTGAAAGCCAGGATCGTCCTTTATTTCAATCCAAGGTTTACCACCGGGCATGGAGTAAAATTTTTGCTCCCGCAAATCCTCGCTGAACTGCCGGATCTGCGGCAGGATGGTATCCAGATAGTCGTCCATTGATTCCCTGGCCGGTATCTCCAGTTCAAATGAGTCTTCTATGCGATCTAACGGGTTGTTCATTGCTATCCTTTTGGCTTAACAATCAGGCGATTAGGCCGCAAATATAGTTTTTAATAACTGTGTTACCAGCAGTCGTTCGATAGAATTGCACAAGACAGCAAAGATAAAATTAGCCTAAATGACCATGCGTGGTTAACCTTCGTTGTTCCTAAATTTGCCTCTTGTTTAAATTCAAATGCCATTGACTATTGAAAACCAAAAGACTGATCTGCCAAGCTTTCGCCTTATTTTTTTGCATTTCCCTTTTTGGAAAAGGCCATTTTGAATGGACGCCTGCCATGAAATCCGCCTACCTGAAAGCCACCAGCCTCCGTTTTAAGGAAGCTGAAAAAGAACTGGCCGCCATCCGCCAAAATGATCCTCAAAACCTGCTTTACCTGCACATCGAAAATTACATTGATTTTTTTCGGGTTTATATCAATGAAGAGGCCACAGAATTTAAAAAACTGGAAGCCAACAAAGATCAAAGGTTGGATTTGATCGAAAAAGAAGGCGACAGCAATTCCCCTTATTTTCTGTTTTTACAGGCCGACATCCGCTTGCAATGGGCATTGGCCAGGCTAAAGTTTGAAGAGTATTCGACCGCATTTTTTGAAACAAACAAGGCGTTCAAACTACTGACCAAAAACGCTGAAAAATTCCCCGATTTTATGCCCAACAAAAAAGACCTTGGCATCCTTCACGCCATGGTCGGCACCATCCCAGATGGCTACAAGTGGGCCGTGGATTGGCTCAGCAGCATGGAGGGCACATTGGAACAGGGCAAAAACGAACTGGAAGAGGTGGTCGCATATTCCCGCAAGCACGATTTCATTTTTGAACAGGAAACCTATATTTATTATGCCTACCTCCTGCTGCATCTGGACAACGACAACGAAGCAGCCTGGAAGCTCATCAACACGGCCAATTTGCAGGCGGACAATAACCCAATGGCCTGTTTTGTTATGGCCAATGTAGCCATGCGGACCGATAGGGGGGACGAGGCAATTTCCATGTTGGAAAAAAAACCTACTGGACAGCAATTCCACCCATTTTATTACTTGGATTACATGTTGGGCTTAGCCAAATTGCAGCGCTTGGATAAAGACGCCGACCGCTACCTGCTACATTTTGTTGAAAATTATAGAGGGAGGAATTTTATAAAAGATGCCTATCAAAAACTGGCCTGGCACAGCTTGCTTTTTGGTGAGAATAGCGCTTACCACCGCTACATGGATTTATGCAAAAAAAAGGGGTACACCGTGGTAGGAAGTGATCGAAATGCCAATAACGACGCAAAATCGGGTGAAACACCTTTATTGGAATTGCTAAAAGCAAGGTTGTTGTTCGACGGCGGTAGGTTTCAAAAAGCTTACGATGCGTTGATTCATCACAAAGCCGAAAATTATATGGCCCTGAAAAACAGGCTGGAATACAATTATCGGATGGGCCGCATAACCCACAAGCTCAAAAAGTACATCGAAGCGATGGATTATTATCAAAAAACAGTTGACAGTGGTAAAAACCAGGTTTGGTATTTTGCCTGCCGGGCTGCCCTGGAACAAGGACACATTTATGAAATCCAGAAAAAAACTGCCCAAGCCAAGGCCGCTTTTAAGCTTTGCCTGTCCATGTCGCCCGACGACCACAAAGCAGGCTTGCACCAACAGGCTAAGGCTGGTTTGCGCCGCCTGGAATAGGAACATTTATCGGTAAAAACTTTTTTCGGATGGAACTATTTGAAAAAGAATTGACCTATATTTGCACCCGCTTTTGAAAAAATGGCGCGGTAGCTCAGCTGGTCAGAGCGTGTGATTCATAATCACAAGGTCGGCGGTTCAAGCCCGCCTCGCGCTACAAAACGCAGCCCGGTGCAGATTGCACTGGGCTTTTTTTTGCCAACCAGCGAAAATGCAATAGCAGATAACCAGTTCTTAACTTTTCTAAAACAAAATAGTTGGCTTCTGCACAAACTTGGTTTTTAGTTTTGCCCCGCCATGTTTTGGCAATACGTTGCCCCTTGGCATTTACTACTTTCAAACCATCAAATTGTCATGAAACAAAAAATCCTGTTTTTCCTGCTTCTTGCAGTGGGTGCATTGGCCTTGCCAAGCTTCAACAACCCCAAGCCGCCCGCCGGCAAAATCAAGTATTCAAAAAAGGCCAATAATGTCATCCAGGCCAAGTGCTACGGCTGCCACAGCCCAAATGGCAAGGGCGAAAAAGCGAGGATGAAACTTAACTGGGACGAACTGCAGAACCTCGATCAGACCCAACAATTGGAGAAATTAAAAAATATCCAAGCGGTGGCCAGCGATGGCTCCATGCCGCCGAAATTCTTGGTAGAAAAGGATCCGAGCAAAAAATTGACTGCCGCAGAAGCTGCTGCCCTGCAAAAATGGGCCAAAAAGACCGCTAAAAAATTGTCAAAATAACGGAGCAGAAATGGCTTGGGCTGCCAGGTGATCAAAAGGAACCGGGCAGTCCAGGCCATTTGCTTTTTCAATCAAACTTTGGCAATTTTGGACGATGAAAAAGCTGATTTTACTTGGAATTTTATTGGTAGGATATTGCTCAAACAGCTTCTCGCAAAAAGCTTCGCTGAGGTTTTCAACAAAAATGGCGCAAACATTCCAGCGCTCCCTGCACACAGATTTTTCGAAAAATTATAAACAGGCTTCCTGGCGTTATTTTCGGCAATTGCCAATCCTATCTGAGTCGCCATATTATTCTACAATTCCAGAAATATATGATTACCAAGCACTTGCATTTTTTTGCAAAGTGGAAGTAAAGCTCGAAAAGGCAGTCAGTTTTCCCATCAAATTCCGCTTGGGAGATGTGCAGTATGTGGATAGGCTGGAAGGGAAAATCAATTACTAATTCCTCGGTAAAAGCGTTTTTATAAAAGATCAAAAAAACTATTGACGCCGGGTGTCCTGCCCGCAATAAAGCCCTCGGCATATTCAACGCCGATTGGGCGGCCAAACGAACGGCCTTTGGCACGAAGAAAATCCAGGAAATCCTTGCCGGAAATCGGCGTGTTCAGCTCGTCTTTATACTCCTCAGTATTATTTTGAAAAAACTGGGAGCGAAAACAAAGCACCAATCCCATTTTTTGCTCAATAAACGGCGTAATGTCCACCACCAAATCTGGTTTGAGATCCCTGTCCTGGATGTAGTGATAGACTGCTTTGGGCCGCCAATGGCCCTGCTTTTTTTCATCGGGGCCATAGGTTTCAATTTTGGCCAAACCAGCATAAAAACAAGCATCTGCGGTCAATTTGGCGGCTCGTCCATGATCGGGGTGTCGGTCGTCGGGGACATTGGCAAGTACAATGTCTGGTTGGCACCAACGAAGGAAGGCAATGATTTTCAACATGTTATCTTCGCCATATTGAAAAAAACCGTCTTTCATGGCGAGATTTTTCCTGAAGAGTGCACCCATTTTTTCGGCAGCATTTTGAGCCTCCACGTCCCTCAAATCTGCATTTCCACGAGTACCAAGTTCGCCCCTGGTCAAATCTAAGAGGCCGACAGTTTTGCCGTCGGCGATATGCCTCAACAAGGTGCCCGAACAGCTCAGTTCCACATCGTCGGGATGAGCGCCTATGGCAAGTATATCAATTTTCATATCTTTGATTCATAACTACTTGGCAGTGGGAGGAGAGTGAAAAAATGAATTTTTTCACTCTCCTCCCACACTCTCTGAGTTACTTTTATTCTTCAGCTAAAATTAGGGCAGAAAATGGGGCAACCATGGCAGTAGATGCAACGATACTGCCCATTCCTTCCAAGTTTATAATTCCATCCTGGCAAATAATCTTCCAATCTCCAGTGGGTATGGACACAGCCTTGCCCACTTTGTTTCCATTGAAAATGCAGACGATGCGTTTCCAGGAGTCGCCGTTGGCATTGTCTTTTAGCACGTAGGCAATTACATTTTCAAATGGCGTTTTCAAAAACTCCAAATTGGCCCTGACAGCGTCAGCATTTCCCATCCTGAAAGCCGGATGTTGTTTGCGCAATTGGATCAAGCCTTTATAATAATCCAACAAATCGGCATGCTTCGCCTTGTTTTCCCAACGAATCATATTGATGCTGTCAGGCGACTCAAAGGAATTTTCAACGCCGTATTTTGTACGCACCATCTCCTCACCTGCATGTAAAAACGGGATGCCTTGAGAAGTAAGCACCAGGGTTTGTGCCAGTTTGTTCATTTGCAAAAGCTCTTCATCCGATGCATTAGGGTTAGCGTTTTTGAGGCGATCCCAGAGGGTATGGTTGTCGTGGCAGGAAACGTAGTTGATGCACTGGGTAGGCGAATTGGCCCAAGGATATTTTGAATAATTCACCAGTTTATTGTCCACTTGGGGATGGCTGATGGCGCCCACAATTCCCATTTTTACACTTTCCTCCAGTTCAGTTTCACCATTGATAAAACCCCTTGCGTTTGGCTTGAAAACGTGGCCTTTCACGCCATCCCTGAATTCATCGGAAAATGCTGCCACGCCTACCAGTTTGTGCGCATTGGTTTTCACGGCCAAGCGCTGCATGTCCATCGGGCTTGTGCCAGCCGTCCAGCCTTCACCATATATTATAATGGTGGGATCAAGTTTATGCAACTCACTGGAAATCAAGTTCATTGTTTCCAAATCGTGAATGCCCATCAAGTCCACCCGAAAGCCATCAACATGGTACTCATTGACCCAATAGCGCATGGATTCCAGCATAAACTTCCGCATCATGAAGTGTTCAGAAGCCGTTTCGTTGCCACAACCAGAGGCGTTTGAAAAATGGCCATGCTCATCCAAACGATAATAGTAGTTGGGCACCAGTTGTCCAAAAGATGAGTTTTCAGCATTGAAAGTGTGGTTATAAACCACATCCATTACCACCCGCAAGCCATTGTCGTGGAGCGCTTTCACCATTTGTTTAAACTCGTTGATGCGTACCCGGCCATCAAATGGGTCGGTGGAAAAACTGCCTTCCGGCGCATTGTAGTTTTGGGGATCGTAGCCCCAATTGTATCGGCCTTCTTCCAGTTTGCTTTCGTCGAGCGATTTGAAATCAAAAGCGGGCAAGATGTGGACATGGGTCACGCCCAATTCTTTGATGTGGTCCAATCCGGTGCTGAGGCTGTCCTTGGAAAGGGTTCCCTGCTCGGCAAGGCCCAGGAATTTCCCTTCGTTTTTGATGCCAGCATTTGGATCTATAGAAATGTCCCGCAGGTGCAGTTCATACAAAATGATATCTGCAATGCTGTTGAGAGCTGGCTTTTTGTCATTTTCCCAACCTTCTGGGTTTGTTTTTGTTAAATTAACCACCATTGCCCGAAGGCCATTGACGCCCACCGCCCCTGCATAGGGATCTGGCGTTTCCTTCATCCATCCAAGCATCAGGGTGTAAACCTGGAAAGTGTAAAACTTGCCTTCCAAATCCCCATCCAAAGCAATGGAAAAGACGCCGGTAGCTTCGTCTTTTACCATGTCCAAGGTTTGCTCTGGTTCGCCATCTGTGCCTGAATTGTAGATAAAGATTTTGGATTTGGAAGCTGTCGGTGCCCAAATTTTGAAAATGGATTTTTCCGGCGAATAGGTCAAGCCGAGGTCGTTGCCTTCATAGACAGGGTATTTGTCGTATTCGCCAACTTTGAACTGTGCAGAAAGCATTGCCATAAAAAGAAAAAAGATTGGAAAGGTCAAAACAGATTTTTTCATTGTATTGCCGTATTATTCTAGAGCGCAAAAGTAGAAAGCAAACCTGGTTAAGAGGATTATTTGGAAAAGCTTCCTAAAAAAATAAGTTTACAAAATATTATTCTTCGGCACATTGCAAGCGCTGGGTTTTATCTTTACCTTTGCGCCTCTTTTTGAAAAACCACAGGAGGCGGTCAGCAGCAAGCAGTTGATTGGCCGGTAAAACAAGCGGTTTTCTGTATGGAAAACCAAATTTTCTTGCCGGAACCTACTGCAACATCTGGCCGCCTCCTGTTTTTAATTTAGTAAACTCATTCATTCATGCAATTAAGGAATATTGCCATCATCGCCCACGTTGACCACGGTAAAACGACCTTGGTGGACAAACTGCTCCACGCCGGAAAACTTTTCGGGGAGCACGAGACCCCCGGGGATCTTATCATGGACAGCAACGACCTGGAACGGGAGCGGGGCATTACTATTTTGGCAAAAAATGCTGCTTTTTGGTACAAAGGATTGAAAATCAACGTCATTGATACCCCAGGCCACAGCGATTTCGGCGGTGAAGTAGAACGAGTGCTCAACATGGCCGATGGTGTGCTGCTGCTCGTTGACGCTTTTGAAGGTCCCATGCCCCAAACCCGCTTTGTGCTGCAAAAGGCCATTGAACTTGGGCTGAAACCCATCGTGGTCATCAACAAAGTGGACAAGGAAAACTGCAAGCCAGACGAGGTGCAGGACGCCGTTTTTGACCTGATGTTCAACCTCGGTGCCACTGAGGATCAACTCGATTTTCCCACGCTTTTTGGCTCCGCCAAACAAGGCTGGATGAACAACGATTGGAAAAACCGCACGGAAAATATCACGCCTCTGCTCGACGCCATCGTCGAATATATCCCTGCCCCAAAGATTCAACAAGGTCCTTTGCAAATGCTCATCACCTCTTTGGACTATTCCAACTATATCGGCAGGATTGCCATTGGCCGCCTGCACCGTGGCACCTTGAAATCCAACCAGCAGGTGGTTTTGATAAAAAGGGACGGCACAGTGATTCGTCAAGGGGTACGTGGCCTCTATTTGTTTGAGGGTTTGACCAAAGTTAAAGTGGACGAAGTACAGGCTGGCGATATTTGCGCCATTCAGGGCATCGAAGGTTTTGATATTGGCGATACCATCGCCGACCCAGAAGTGCCGGAGGCATTGCCCACTATCGCCATAGACGAACCGACCATGAGCATGTTGTTCACCATCAACGACTCGCCATTTTTTGGACAAGAAGGCAAATTTGTTACCTCCCGCCACATGAAAGACCGCTTGGACAAAGAATTGGAAAAAAACCTGGCCTTGAGGGTGCAGGAAACTGAAACAACCGATGCCTGGCGTGTATTTGGTCGGGGCGTTTTGCACCTTTCAATTCTGATCGAAACCATGCGCAGGGAAGGCTACGAAATGCAAATCGGCCAGCCCCAGGTTATCCTGAAAAGGATTGACGGAAAAATCCATGAGCCTGTGGAAGAATTGACCATTGACGTACCTGAAACCAGTTCGGGAACGGCCATAGACATGGTGACTCGCCGCAAGGGCATCATGAATTCGATGGAGCCTAAAGGCGATAGGGTAGTGCTGCGTTTTGAAATTCCTTCAAGGGGCATCATCGGCCTGCGGGGCAACCTATTGACGGCCACTGCTGGCGAAGCTATTATGACGCACCGCTTTATTGAATTCCAACCTCACAAAGGCGATTTGCCAAAACGCCAAAACGGTTCTTTGATCGCTTTGGAAACTGGCAAGGCCATTCCTTATAGCATTTTCAACTTGCAGGACAGGGGCCACTTTTTCGTGGATGCCAATGAGGAAATTTACGAAGGTCAATTGGTGGGCGAAAACAACCGCCCCGGCGACCTGACAGTGAATTTGACCAAAACCAAGAAACTCACCAACGTCCGTGCTTCTGGTTCTGATGAAAAAATCAAACTCATCCCGCCTATGAAGTTTACACTTGAAGAGGCGCTGGAATATATCATGGAGGACGAATACGTGGAAGTCACGCCAAAATCCATACGCCTCCGCAAAGTTCACTTGAAAGATTTTGAGCGCAAAAAAGCCGTCAAGACCACTGCTGAAGTGATGGAAGTTTGAGTTCAATGTGAAAAATGAACTTAGAATAATAAGCGAGGGGGCAGCCTGAAATATCAGGCTGCCCCCTCGTTTATGGTTCAACATTCCTCGTTCTTCGTTTAACCCTATTCTGCATAAATTTCAAACTCCACCCGGCGGTTTTTCTCACGGCCTGGTGCAAATTTGTTGTCGGCAATAGGCTTCGTTTCACCATAGCCTGCAAAATTCATACGGGCAGTCTGAATGCCTTTAGTTGCTAAGTAATCGTAGCAAGCCTTTGCTCTTTTTTCCGACAATTTTTGGTTGGGTTCTGCGTCCCCAATACTATCGGTGTGGCCACTGATACGGAGTTTTTGCTCAGGATACCGGCCCATGATGGTGGCAATATCATCCAAGACTTTTTTGGATGATTGCAGCAAAAAGGCACTGCCCGTTTCAAATTGCACGGCCTTCATGGCAAATTCCAATACTTCTTTTTCTTCGGGTTTTAATTCTGGGCAACCTTTATTGGCAATAGTACCAGCAGTATTCGGGCAGCGATCTTCTGGATCCATCACGCCGTCGTTGTCAGTATCGGGGCAGCCGTTGAATATAGGCAAACCAGCGATAGTTGGGCATTTGTCGTCTGCATCTGCCACACCATCGCTGTCCTGATCGGGGCAACCTTTGTTGATGGCAGGGCCAGGGGTGTCGGGGCAACGGTCTTCGGCATCTTTTACACCATCGTTGTCACGGTCATTTTGGGGGCAGCCTCCCAGTTCTGCCAAACCTTTTTCATTGGGGCATTTGTCCAAATGATCGGGAACCATATCTCCGTCGCTGTCAGGGCAGCCTTTTAGCTGTGCAAGACCGACCACGTTAGGGCAATCGTCCAGTTTGTTTGCTACGCCGTCGCCATCCGAATCGGGGCAACCAAATAACTTGATATCGCCAGGTTCATTCGGGCACTGATCTTCATTGTCAGGAATACCGTCCTTGTCGGCATCTGTCACTTTGACTTCTGGCTCAGAAGTGCCGCCTATTAAAAACCAAAGGCCAGCAGCATGTTGCAACTGGTCCCTGTTATCAGAAAAGTCAAATCGGTACTGGGTTTCAGCGCTCAGATAGACATGCGGGGCAAGGCGGAAATTAAGCCCAAGCCCAAGTGGAACTTCCATGTTGATTTGGTTTCCATTGTCAAATTCGTCCATGATGCCCACGCCACCAAGGAGGTAGGGGTACAGGAAATTGTCCGAATTGAAAAATTTGAGGTGGGCAAGGACGTCCAGGCTTCCGATGAGATCTTCGTCCCGAGAGACGCTGCCGTCACCATCCAAGGGCAAGTAGGCTTTCCCGATTTTCAGCGGCACGGCCAGGTTGAGGAATTTGTTCAAATGGCGGATGTAGGTAAGTTCCACACCAGATGAATAATCCTCGGAATTCAGGTCATTGCCCAAAGGGAACTGGAAGTTGTTCCAGGTCCAGCGGAAGGCTAAACCGTTTTTTACGTTTTCGTCTTGTGCAATTGTTTGAATGGCAAACAGGGAGAATGCCAGTAGAAGGGTAAGTGCAGTCTTTTTCATAATTGTCCTGATTTGATGAAAAGAAAAGTTTAAAACCAATGTGTGGTTTATCTTGATAAGACGGGTGATTTTCCTTTTGAAGCTGTTTGAATTTGCCTGATGGTGAAAAAAAGAGTGGTTTTTTCGTTCTGCGGCAAGGAAATTTTGAGGGAATAGCATCGCTATTGCCGAAAAATTTGCTTGCCGCAGGGCGGAAAAGACACCTTTTTAGCCCATTGAGGTACATTCAAACAGCTTCTTAGTCACGGAACAATTTCGATTGGGCAGGAAAGGTAGTTAAATTGTTGTAAAAGCAAAGTCACTCTTCAATGAGGCCTCTTCCTTCTTTTACGATTTTACCTTCTTTGTTCAACTTTTTCATCAAACGATCCAAAATGCCGTTGATAAAATCTTTGCTTTTATCGGTGGAATAGCTTTTGGAGATTTCAACAAATTCGTTCAGGGTAACCTTGGTTGGTACGGTTGGAAAATTGATCAGTTCGCAGATGGCCATTTTGAGCAAAATCATGTCAATGACGGCCACCCGCTCGGCATCCCAGTTTTTGAGCGTTGGTTCAATAAGTTCAAGAAGTTCAACGTCATCGCCGCTTACTTTTTGAAGCAGGGTTTCTCCAAATTCAGTTACCGTTTCGTCATTCGGTTGAAATTCCTCGTAAAAAGCACCCTCGGCAGGCAGGGCCTTTAATGTTTTTTTCATGGCACCTACCACCAGCGATTTGTCGTCGGTCCATGAGAGGTAGTTTTCTTCCATGATGTCATTAAAAAACTCACTGCTATTGAAGCTTTTATACAAATCAATCAGGATTTGGCGGTGGTCATCCTGCTTGCTTTCTTTTTGTTCGAGGTATGATTTATAGGCGTCGGTTTTTGCAAACTCGTTGTAGAGATAACGGGTGTTGTCCTCATTGATCCTGCCATGTGTTTTATGGGTAGCTAGCATCGAGTGTAAACCCTTGTTTTCTTTTAAGGATGCGATAAGATCGTTTTGGCCCAGCTTAGGGCGGAAGGCTTTGTCCTCGTCGGTCGGTCGGAGCTTGGCGGTTTTTACAGTAAAATCTAGGCTGGAATACTCGGCAACATGGATCAACTGGAGCAAATTCAAGAGATAGAGTTCAAAGGATTGCCGGATGTTGGCCCGGTACATTTGTAGGGCATCTTTCCCTGTCATTTCCTTATCCCTACTCATAGCGTAGAGCACCTGCATTACTTTTATGCGGATGTTTCTTCTGCTTAGCATATAATTTCAAATGTGACCTCCTCTGCCGTGTTTTGATCCTGTTCGTTGCGTGTGTCAAACTAAAAGCAGGAGGCGGTTTGGTTTGGTTTAAATATGACGCAAAGAAATGTATTTTTTTCTAAAAGCGTAAGCAGTATTTAAAATAGGATGGACGGTGAACGGACACCGAGAGTTTTCCGTTCACCGTCCATTGCTTATTGAATGTATTTCGACTTTATCTCTTCGTAGGTAGGCATTTTCTTAATATGCCATTTCTGCACGATTTTGCCGTCTTTCCAAAGCACAAGGCCTGGGTTGGAACGCTGGATTGTTTTTAACAACAAATCGTCGGCAGTGTAAAACGGATAAGGGCTTTGGCTGGCATGGCGGAAATCTTCGATGGTGGCCGGATCGTTGGGGGCGGTGACGGCGAAGACTTTGTGGCCATCTTTTTCAGCTGCAGAAAGAATGGGGTTCAGGATTTCTGAAAAACGCTGGGTGTATTCATCGTCAAATTTGCTGACCTCCTTGGTTTCCTGCCTTAGCTTGATTTCAGCCACAGATTTTACCAAATTAAAAGAGTCCGTGTTGGCTATCCGTACCGTGTCCACTTTAAAAATAGTATCGTTTACCGTGGTAGCTACTTGTTCTTTGCCGCCCAAGGTTTTTAGTTTGTAGGCATTCACCATAAAAGTATATCCCTCTTCGGCAAGTAGTTGTTCGGCAATGTCCTGCCCGTCTTCAGCACTGATTTCAAACTCGCTGATTTTTGAAACCTCATAGGGCGGGTTGTTCTTCACCTGTTCCAATTCCCATTCTTCCTTTGGATAATTTTTGTATTCTTTCATGTATTGGTCCATTGGAAGGGTCACGACCTGTTTGGTGTTTTTGTTGGTCATTTTATAGCCGGTCACTTCATTGGCAAGATTGGACTGCTCCATTTCATATTCCTTTTGTGCCCGGATGTCGGTGCCTGCCTTGAATGGGCGGAAATCAAAAATGGGTTCGTCCCACACAAAATTCCTTAAGCAGAACAAGAGGAAGCCAATCGTGGTCAAACCTATCAAAGCCGCCCTGATCTTGGAATTGAAGAGGCGGTGCATGTCTTGGAATTTGAACAAAAAGAAAAGGGAAGGCACCAGCAAAAACAAGTCTTTGTAGAAGGAAATCCTTGGTTTTAGTTTTAAAAAGTCACCGAAGCAACCGCAGTCCGTCACCCGCATATTGGTTTCCACGTATGGGCCCCATTTCCCGAATTCAAAGAAATTGACGCCGGAAGGCACATAGCCGGTGAGGAAAGTGAAGCCGGTGAGGAAGGTGAAAAACAGCACTAGTAAAAAGAAAAGCCAACTGGTCAGCTTCGGTTTTGAGCCCAAAAGCAGCATCAGTCCCAATACGATTTCAAACATGATCATAAATACCGAAAAGCTGATAGAATGCTCGGAAAACCAAGGGAACATCGGTGCCAGAAACGAAAGGGAAGAATCCTTGAATGTATAGAAAAATTCGGAGAAATACTGTTCCATTTTAAAGGCCGTGCCCAGCGGGTCAACGGCTTTTACGAAACCAGAAAAAATAAACCAGGACCCGCAAAAATGTTGCAGGAAGGTCATTAACCAATTTTTTTTGCCTTTGTAAAAAATGGCTGTCAAGCCAGTAAGCACAACTGCTACTATGGCGATATAGGATAACAATGTAAAAAGGGTCATAATAAACAGTGTTTTAGTTGAACAGGTTAAGTTGCTGCATTTTCGCCCAATAGAATGAGGGCAAAAATGGCATAATTGAGTATGTCCTGAAAATTGGCTTCCAAACCCTCGGAAGCCAATGTTTTGCCTTTGTTGTTTTCAATTTGACGGATGCGGAGGATTTTCATCAAAATCAAATCCGTCATCGAACTGATGCGCATATCACGCCATGCCTCGCCGTAATCATGGTTTTTTGACTCCATCAGGCTACGGGTATTGAGGATGGCCTGATCATAGAGTTTTTCCGTTTTTTCCATGCTCAATTCGATGCCTTCCGCCTCCGGCAGCGACAATTGTATAAGCGCCATCACGGCATAATTGACCAAGCCAATGTAGTCATCGTCAATAGAATCCGCCACCTTTTGGCCTCCTTTTTCCTCGATGCTGCGGATTCGTTTCGCCTTGATAAAAAGTTGATCCGTCAGGGAAGAAGGCCGGAGGATGCGCCATGCCGTGCCATAATCGTGGGCTTTTTTCAGGAAAAGCTCCTTGCATCTTGATGTGACTGCGTCGTATTGTGACAGGGTTTTATCCACTCGACCTTGTTTTTGCGCAAAAGTAGCTGAAAAAACCAGAATGAAAAGATACGGCTGATTGGCCGTGGCAATTGGCATTTTTCACCTGCAAATTTTAAAAACTTATAGCAATAGATGGTGTTAATCGAAAGTGAAAAGCCGTTAATGCTTGCCCAAATAGTTTATCGCATTTTATATTGCGGCCCTCAGCCGATATTATTCATGGAGCAATTTTTCAAGTTGATTTTTATCCTGCCTATCCGTTTCTACAAACGGTTTGTTTCACCCTTGTTTCCGCCTTCCTGCCGATATCAGCCCACTTGTTCCACCTACATGATCGAAGCCATTGAAGAATGGGGCATTGCTAAGGGGCTTTGGCTGGGAACGAAGCGCTTTTTTAGTTGCCATCCCTGGTCGGACGGCGGCTATGACCCGGTGCCGAAAAAGAAACTTTCCAGACAAGAAAAGAAGGCGAAAAAGAGGGGGAACAAGCACAGCATTTAGCGCTTCACTGCTGAAAAACGTATTGCACAAGGTTGGCTCCCATCATCAGGGCTTGGCGGCGTTTTTCCTCCGGATCTTTGTGAACTTCGGGATCTTCCCAACCGTCTCCCAAGTCGCACTCAAAACTGTAAAAACAGATCAACCTACCTTCCCTGATCAGGCCAAATCCTTGCGGAATCTTCTCGTCGTGCTTGTGGATTTTGGGCAGACCGTTTTTAAATTCAAATTTCTGGTGGTAAACGGGATGCTGAAAAGGCAATTCTATAAACTCCAATTCCGGGAACACCTTTTTCATGGCCGGGCGCACAAAAGGATCCATGCCATAATTATCGTCAATGTGCAGAAAGCCGCCGCCGATAAGGTAGTTGCGCAAGTTTTCCGCCTCGACATCAGAAAAAACCACGTTACCATGCCCGGTCATGTGAACAAAAGGGAAGTTGAACAATTCCGCACTGCCTACTTCCACCGTCCCATAGTCGGGGTCGAAATCGGTGCCGAGGCTTTCATTGCAAAATTTGGCGAGGTTGGGCAAGGCTGTAGGATTGGCGTACCAATCGCCGCCGCCATTGTATTTCAGCAGGCCCAATTTCATGGGCAAGGTATCTTTTGAAAAATGGGGGATCAAAAACAAGAACAGCAATAAGAAACGCATAAGGCTTTTTTATTTGGTGCTTTGACAAATCTTGGGAATGTTCGCATTTGTGTTGATGTATTTATGTGTTTGAATATAAACACTCAAATACCTAAACACAAAAACACATTTTAGGCTAACCAGCCTCATGGCTCGTTCAACAAGTTGGCAATGTGGCAGGCAGCGATGCCCGCTGTTTCAGTCCTGAGCCTGGCCTGGCCAAGGCTGATGGATTTAAAACCACTGGCTTCGGCGATTTGGATTTCTTCCTTTGAAAAATCCCCTTCCGGCCCAATGAGGATGATAACGCCATTGCCCGGCAGGCAGTTGTCTTTTAGGTGTGGCAAATTGTCCGCCTGGCAGTGCGCTATGAAACGCTGTGCCCCAACATTGGTTGCCTGTTTTTTTACAAAAGCCTCAAAATTAGTTAAATCGTTCAATTGGGGAAGGTAGGCCCGCAGGCTTTGTTTCATGGCAGCGAGCAATATTTTATCCAATCTGTCCAAACGGATTTTTACCCGTTCGGAGTGGTCGCATTGCAGCGGGGTGATTTCGTCAATGCCCAGTTCGGTGCATTTTTCCAAAAACCACTCAAAACGATCCATGTTTTTGGTTGGGGCAATGGCCATGTGGAGGTAGAAGTCCCGTTTCCCTTTTTCTATTTGTGAAAAACCAATTTTCACCGCCACTTCCCGCTTATTGATTTCGTCAATGATGCCTTCGTTCCATCCGCCCTTGCCGTCCACCAAAAAGAGGGTATCTCCCGGCTTTTTTCTCAAAACCTGGCTGCAATGTCTGGCTTCCTCCTCGCCCAAATAGGCGAAATCGCCTCGGATATCGGTCGTATAAAACAGGTTCATGCCGCAAATGTAGTTTTTCGGAAAACGTGAAGTACGACAGCAGGTGCAAACTTTTCTACCTAAGAATGGTTGTAACGGACGAAAAATTCGGTAAAAGTTGGTAATCCATTTACTTTTGCGGGCGTTTTCAAAAAACTAACAAAAACAGGCCTTGCGCAACAAGCCACGTGGAATGTTGCCCATTGCCAACCAAAGCACAATGGATATATTAATAAAGGTGGGGCAGTTGGTATTGAGCCTTTCCATCCTCATCATCCTCCACGAGATGGGCCACTTTTTCCCTGCCAAATGGTTCAAGACAAGGGTGGAAAAATTCTACCTCTTTTTTGATCCCTGGTTTTCTTTGTTCAAAACAAAAAAAGGCGAAACGGAATACGGCATCGGCTGGCTGCCATTGGGCGGCTACGTGAAAATAGCGGGCATGATAGACGAGAGCTTCGATACGGAGCAAATGAAAGAACCGCCTCAGCCTTGGGAGTTCCGATCCAAGCCAGCCTGGCAGCGACTCATCATCATGGTGGGCGGGGTGACGGTCAATTTTATCTTGGGCTTTTTCATTTACTCCATGATTTTCTGGAACTATGGCCGTGACTACTTGCCAAATGATAACCTAGCTTATGGAGTGGCTCCTGACAGTATCGGTAGGCTGATCGGCATTGAAAAAGGCGACAAAATCCTGTCGGTAGGCGACAAGCAATTTGAAGAATTCAACAGCGGAATTTTAAAAACGGAAATCATCATCAATGAGGCCCGCAGCATCTCGGTAGAACGGAATGGCCAAAAACTGGATCTCCCGGTCAGCGAGGATATTGCCCAATCCCTTTCCAAATACGAAAACAAAGGTTTTTCCATCATCGCCCCACAAATACCCTTTGTGATCGGGCGTTTTGATGAAAAATGTACTGGCAATTTTTTGAAGAAAAAATGTGAAAAACTGCCCGCCGAATTGGCGAACATGAAAGTTGGCGACCAGGTAATCGCCCTTGACGGCAAGTCAACCCCCTATTTCAATGACTTTTTTGAAACCATTGATCAGGAATCCTACAAAAACAAACAGATCAGTGTCACGGTACTGAGAACCGACTCAACCGCCAACAGGACCGACACCTTGAATATTGCCTTGACGACCACAGCGGAGGGTAGGATAGGGGCAGGGCCTTACCCATTGGGGCATTTCTTTGATTTTGCCCACCAGGAATACACCTTGGGAGAAGCTATACCCGCTGGCGTCAGCGAAGGCATTGATTTTTTGGGCAACCAAATCAGCGCATTTGGACAGATGTTCAGGGGTAAAATCAAGGCCAGCGATAGCTTGGGAAGCTTCCTTACCATAGGTTCTATGTTCCCTTCCACTTGGGACTGGCAACGCTTTTGGCAAATGACGGCCTTTTTGTCACTGATTTTGGCATTCATCAACCTTTTGCCTATCCCTGCGCTTGATGGCGGCCACGTCATGTTCCTGCTATTCGAGGTGCTGACTGGCAAAAAACCGAGCGACAAGGTGATGGAATATTCTACCATGGCAGGTTTTGTAATTTTAATTGCCATCATGGTTTATGCCCTTGGCCTGGATATTTCGAGGTTTTTCTAAAAGACTGCTTCTCCCCGGCCCCAAAGGCGGGGCCGGGGAGAAGCTAAAGTCCGATTATGCAGTATTTCGAGTTTTATGATCTTCCAGTTTCCTTTTTATTGGATGAAAGTGAACTAAAGAAGCGCTTCTTGCAAAAAAGCAAGCAATCCCATCCTGATTTTTTTACCCTGGAATCAGACGAAAAACAGGCCGATACCCTGGAACTTTCCACCTTCAATAACGAGGCTTACCGAACCCTGTCCGATTTTGATAAAAGGATGGGTTATATCCTGGAACAAAAAGGAATATTGGCAGAAGAAGGCAAAAACGAGGTACCCCAGGATTTCCTGATGGAGATGATGGAATTCAACGAAGCCATTATGGAACTGGAATTTGGATTTGACGTTGATATTTACCAAAAAGCAAAATCCGACTTGGCGTCGCTCGAACAAAATCTTTTGGACGATGTGATGCCCATCCTGCGGGCATTTGACGAAAACAGTTCCAGGCCAGGCGATTTAGAAATTGTAAAAGATTTTTTTTTCAAGAAAAGATACCTTTGGAGAATTCAGGAAAATTTGGATAGATTTGCACCCGCTTCAAAGGAAGTATAGAAATTAGGGTTCCCACTATTTGTTTTTCTTTGACATAAAATGTTCGTTTTCAGCACTTTGCGAAGCGAACTCGCCTAAAAAAGCCGAAGTGGCGGAACTGGTAGACGCGCTGGACTCAAAATCCAGTGATGGCGACATCGTGTGGGTTCGAGTCCCACCTTCGGTACCCTTTTTTTGAAGTGAGGGGTGAGGAAAGCAAGGCGGATTGTCAAGTCTGCACATCCTTCCCACCGCTCACTTCTTTTTTTTGGCCGAAATGGCGGAATTGGTAGACGCGCACGTTTCAGGGGCGTGTGTCTTCACGGGCGTGAGGGTTCGAGTCCCTCTTTCGGCACTTATGCAAAACGAGACAAAGGTCTGCAACGGAAGTTGTAGGCCTTTTTTTGTTCCGCAGGCTGAAGCGCTGTTTATCTTCGCCCACATTTGGCCATAGTTTTGACCAAATAATATACAAGAATTGAAGATTAAATGGGAAAAATCACAGTCCTTATCGTGGAAGACGAAGCCATCCTGGCAATGGACCTGGCCGACCGCTTGGAAATGATGGGCTATGTGGTGGCCGGCCCAGTCGCTTCGGGTCAGGAAGCCTTGTCTTTATTCAAGGAAAAAAGTATTGACATTGTACTGATGGACATTCATCTAAGGGGCGAAATGGATGGGGTGGACACGGCCCTTCAAATCAGAAAACTACGACCAGTGCCGCTTATTTACCTCACAGCCCAAACAGATATCCCTACTGTTGAAAGGGCCAAGGCAACCTTTCCGTCCGCTTACTTGGCCAAGCCGTTTGACGAAAAAAACCTTTACCTCGCCATTGAGATGGCGCTCCACAATTTTGCTTTCCATAAAAGCGCCTCGCTGCCAATGCCCGCCAATTCCACCCCAGAAAAAGCAGCCCTGACGGCAGACAATATCCTGCGAACAGAAACGGCCATTTTTATCAAACAGAATTACAAATTTGTCAAGTTTATACCGGAAGACTTGCTCTATTGCCAAGCTGACGGCGTTTACACAGACTTGATTACCAGGGACAAAAAATACAGCCTTCGCTTGGGCCTTCAACAAGTAATTGAAAAACTGCACTATCCGCCTCTGGTGCGCATCCACCGTTCTTATGCAGTCAATCGCTTGAATATCGAAAGTTTTACCGACCAGGAAGTAAGCATTGCGGGACACGAAATTCCTATCGGCGGGTCCTACCGTGATGAATTTATTGGGGGCTTTGAATTTTCATAAAAATCAACATGCTGCGTTTTTTCATTCAACTGGTTACATATTTTCTCCCGCTTGCTATTGCCGCACAGTCATCGTATCGGGACAGCCTCCAGCTTATTTTTGAAAGTTCAAAAAACGACAGTATTCAGTATGCTACAGCCGTGGCCATCCTGGAAGATATTTCAGCCTACGAGCCGAATGAATTTGAACATTGGATCAATGCCACGGAGCCTTTTGCCAAAAAATATCCTAATCATTTACAAAGTATCATACGCAACTTGATCATTGCATTGGGCCACCGAATCAAGGGCAATTTTGAAGCATCCTACACGCTGGCAATGGAATGTGTGGGGCAATTCAAAGCCATGAATGAACCCGAACTGGTGTGCAAAGGGCTTTTTGAAGCAGGCACTTCGCTCAGCGAATACAATGCAAAAGCCTCTTTTGCCCTGTTTCAGGAAGGGATTGATTTGGCCAAATCCATTCAGCGGGAAGATTTGGCCTTGACCTGCCTTGTCAACCTGGCTTATGCCATCAACCAAACTGAATTTCGGGATAACCTGTACTATCTCAACACTTTACGGGAAGCTATGGACATTGCCAAGCGGACGGAAAATGCCCAAGGTTTAATTGTGCTCAACTACCATTTGGTGGAATATTACTGTCGAAAAAACCAGCTTGCCAAAGCAAGGGAATGTATCAGAGAAGTAGAAGAATGGGTGCCTACGGTGGGCATGGAGGTATTCGAAGCCTATCCTTTGCAACTAAATGCCATCGTGCTGGACCGGGAAGGAAAATACCAGGAAGCGCTGCGATTTGCCAAAAAATCCTGGGATTTGATGGTGGCTTACGACGAACAAGAAGGGCAATTTGAAGCCTTCCCTTTTCTCATCGAATTGTATGAAAAAAATGGACAATTTGAACAAGCTTACAGGTTTTTAAAAAACTTTCAGGCACTCAAGGATTCGACCTTTACCGATGAGAAAAACCGCACGATGCAAAGCCTTCAAACCCAGTATGAAACGGCCAAAAAAGAAGCGCAAATTATGCAGCAACAATCGGAATTGGCCCGGACACGCATGGAAAAATGGGGCTTGGCCATTGGCTTGGCCATATTGGCTTTTTTGTCATTTTTGTTTTGGCAACAGCGCCAAAAAACCATTTCGGCCAACCAAGAACTTGCCAGCAGCAATGATCAGATTCAACGGCAAAACGAACAACTCGATTTGTTGATGCGGGAATTGCACCACCGGGTAAAAAATAACCTGCAATTGGTGAGCAGCCTGCTGCGCTTGCAGTCCCGCCAGATTGGCGACGAAAATGCCGCAGCCGCCATCAAGGCCGGGCAATTGCGGGTGGAGGCCATGTCGCTTATCCACCAGCGGCTGTACCAGGAGGAAGGAATTACTTTGGTCAACATGCAGCAATTTGCCGTGGATTTATCGGAGAAAATCGCCTTCGCTTACAACTTTCCACCAGGCTCTGTGGATTTCAATTTTCATTTCAAAACAAAAGAAATAGATGTGGACAAGGCAATGCCTATGAGCCTCATCCTCAACGAGTTGCTGACCAATTCCTTCAAATATGCCTTTGATGGAAAACAACAAGCCAGCATTACCATCCAACTTGAAAAGGTCGAAGGTGGGCTTCGCTTTTTTTATGCAGACAATGGAGGTGGACTGCCCGAAAAACCCAACAAAAAAGGCTCTTTTGGTGAAAAATTAATAGGCTCCCTGAGCGGCCAATTGGGCGGTAAAATGCGGCAATGGAATGACAATGGGGCAAACTTTGAACTGTTTTTAAGCCAATAAGCGGACATTTTGGCCCTACTTCTTCCCGATCTCCTTTCCGCCAATATCCATATTACAAATTCACTTACAAAATCCCAGCGTTCACATCACGGGGAAGCTTGTTTATATACATTGGCCCAATAGGCATGATAAGGCAGCATACTTTTGGACATCAAATATTTTACACCATCACAGCAAAACACCCAAGCATAAAAAGTTTTGGTGTTTGCTTTTTCCAAAACAATCTTCCATGAAAAAAAATTTTACGCACAAAACCCAATTGCTCATTATTGCTGCTGTATTTTCTTGGTACTGTGCCAATTCACAGGCTATCACCATCGAAGCGGCTGACATGCCTGTACCAACTGTCAATTATAATTACGACAACATCATTGGTATGGCACCATCTGTTCCCACTATTGCACAAGATGCGCAGTGGGATTATAGCACCTATTTTGGCAATATGCCGGATTTTGCTGCCTATCATCCTGAAACGATTACTTTATTCACCGATGCAGGTGTTGACGTTTATCGGGGCATGTTTAAATATTTCAACACCAGTTTCGGCTATCAGATGTGGCAAGAATTTGATTTCAATGAAAATGTAATAGACGATATCGCCGTAGATGTGCCTTATCAGCCCAATACTTTGCAGCCTTTTACGGGCAATATAAGTGATAGTATTTTTATACTGCCGCAAAGTTATATTCTCAATCAACCCAGGCGGATAGTTGAATTTCCATTTACCGCCAATAGTTCCTGGAACAGCAATAGCCGCAGGGTAACGGAAATGATCTTGAATGTACCATCTTTTGGCCTGAACAATGCGCCCGTGACACATGCTTATACCTGGGTACGCAAGGATACTATTATTGCTTATGGCAAAATGCGGGTTTATACGTCCGCAGGCCCCAGTATTGAATACGATGTATTGTTGGATAAATCAAGTGAATATACGCTGGATAGTTTTTACCTGGCCGGGCAGCCTGCCCCTTCTGCACTTTTGACAGCATTTGGCGTTTCACAAGGCCAAAAAACCAATGTGAATTACCGATACCAATTTTACCGCAAAGGGACATTTGCCCATTTACTCGGTTATTTCTATGGAGCAGATGAAAGCTTTACCAACCCGGTTGATATTTATGTCCACACCGATGATATTGAAACCTACAATGGAACATTTCAGGTGGACTATATCAATTATACCACCGTATTGTATCCCAACCCTTCCATTGGCAATGAAATAAATATAAAAATACTGGGTCAGGTTCCTTCTATCAATAAATATACAATCAGCGATATTTTTGGAAAAACCATCCAAACAGGCAGCCTGGAGAATGGAGGAATGGGCGAATTCAATATTCCATTTCAACAAAGCTTGATCCCCGGAAATTATTTCATTTCATTGCAAAATAATGCACAAAATATTTTAACAGAATATTTTCAGGTCACTGAAAAATAAATTTGAGTGAAGGAAATCAAATTACGCCAAAACTTGCAAATTTTGCGCTCCTAAAACCTTTTTGAATAATTTTTTTCAAGAGGGTAGGGGATATTATATTCAAAAAAACAATCAATAACATGAAAAAATCAACCTTCTATTTTCAAGCCATTTTGTTGGCAATTTCCCTTTTCATATTTTCTTGTGAAACCACGGCTCCCGGCCCATGGGAAGACTTCATGAAATGCGCCACCAGCGCCTGCGTAACTGAGGCCATAGCAGTAAAAGACGCCTTTATAAAAGATCCCAAAGCCATGCTGGCCAAATTTGACGAAGCAGGTCAGCGGGGCGAGGATCATTTCATAGGATGGCTGTATATTATGCGTGACAGTGTTTTGATAAATATGGATTATAGCCCAACTGAAGACCGTATTGCTATGCAGCAAGCTATTATCAATGCTGCAAAACCTTATGAAAATGACCCAAAGTATGGTGAACTTGCCCAGTCCATCATCGGCGAAGTGGAGATGTTGGCCATTGCTTCCGAATTAGAGGACGATGTCTTTGGCTATGCGCCAATCGTTGGCACTTATGCTTTTGAATTGCCCAATGATGCGGGTTCCGGTGAATTGAAAGTAAACATAGCTGATGATGAGAGCATCCGTTTCAGCTTGGATGTGGTGGCCGGTCCGCCCGCACACAACCAAGGCACATTGGAAGGCGTAGCCAAAATGACCGCACAAAATGAATATGAATTTGCCACCAATGAATATGGTAGTACCTGCAAAATCAGTTTTAGCTTCCAAATGGACAACGCTACGCTAAAAACTTTAGAGGGCGATCCTGCCGCTTGTGGCTTTGGCAATGGAGTGGTGGCCGACCAAACATATATCATGAAAGATGCCGACGATCCTTTCCTGTCAGCGGCTGATGCCAAAACTGCCAAAAACCTGCATGGCCATTGGGTTTCCACCAGCGATCCAAAAAGTGAATTGGTATTGGAAAATGGCTTTTATAAGGAAATATATGAAGGCAAGGATATGGCCAGCTCACCTTATCAATTTCATCCAAAATGCCCGAAAGATTGTGACCCAGCCGGTGATTTCCCCTGTATTGCTGTCCGTGGGCAAGATATTGTCTGTTTTGCTGTTGTAAAAGTGGATAATAAGTCATTGGAATTGTCCATGATAAATGGAACTGGAAATACCTTGGCTTATAAGCGGAAATAATAGCTGCATTTTAGGTGTAATAATAATCATCACAACGGCGGCAAGTGTTTACTTGCCGCCGTTTTCTATTCCATTAAATTGAACCTCTCTACGTGATGCCCGTTTTTTCCAAAATAATCTTCACCAAAAAAATGCAACAATGGTAGATAAAAGTAAATCAAACAACAAACCCTCCGCCGGAAACCAAAAGGGCAGCCGAACTGAAAACGATCAAAAAAGCTTGGAACAAGACATTCTTCAACCCATGTCAAAAGCTGCCAGCACCAGCAATCAAGGCCACGGATATAGAGGTTCTCTCCAACAGACCGAATCCGATCAAAATGCCAAAAATATCAGTGGAAATAACCGAAAACACACATTGCTTAAGGAAGACATTTACGACACATCCGATGAAACAAAGGGCGGCGGAATGGGCGGCAGCATCAAAGGCACCCGCGTAGATGGTGGAAAAAATTCTGCTGAAAAAACACCAAAAAGCAAGAAAAGCCAAAAATAACTGTCCAATCTATGGCTGATGAACAGTATTGGCCAATCGCCAATGTAACAATCTCATGCATGTGAATTACTGCTAAAGGGAATTTCCTTTCTTTGCCCCTTATAATTGCCACATGCAAGACCCACTCCACGAACTCCATTCCCTCCTCGACCTTCTGCGCCTCGAAAAGCAGAAGGATTTCGAGCAGTTCCAAGCCTACGTGCAGCGGCTGCCGCTGCCGGAACGGGTGGCGGAGGGCTATGCCTGGCATCCGGTGGAGGTGGACAAAACGGGGTTTACCTATGGCGAGCGGGCCTTCGTCACCGTGCAGCGCACGAAGGTGAGCCTTGTGCCGCACCAGTTCCGGGCGGGGCAGCCCGTGCGGTTCTTCACTGCTGCGGCGGTGGACGATAAAAGGCCGGAGCAATCGGGCGTCATCCACTCCATTGCCAAGGGCAAAATGAAAATCGTGCTGAACGCCAAGGACCTGCCCGACTGGGTCAACGCTGGCTCGCTGGGCGTGGACCTGGAGTTCGACGAGCGCAGTTACGTGGAGATGGAAAAGGCCATGAAACGGGTCATGGAGGCCAAGCCCAACAGCCGTTTGGCGGAGCTGCGGGCCGTTTTGTTGGGACAAAAACCCGCCCATTTTCAGGAACTGCCCTACGTCGAAATCCCGAAGCTGAACGATGCCCAGAACCGGGCTGTGAACGAAATCCTCGCCGCCTCGGACGTGGCGGTGGTACATGGCCCGCCCGGCACGGGCAAGACGACGACGCTGGTGCAGGCCATCCGGCAGCTTTGCAAGACGGAGAGCACGGTGCTGGTCTGCGCCCCCAGCAACTCCGCCGCCGACCTGCTCACGGAGCGCCTCAGCGACGAGGGCTTGCAGGTGCTGCGCCTCGGCAACCTCTCACGGGTAGAGGACAGCATCGTGCGGCATACGCTGGAGGCCCAAATTGCGGCGCACCCCGAAAGCAAGAACATCAAAAAAGTGCGGATAGAGGCGGCGGAAACGAGACGGCAGGCGCAGCGTTTCAAGCGGCGCTTCGGGCAGGCCGACCGGGACGAGCGCAACCACCTCTTCCGGCAAGCGGGCGAACTCAGCGGCTGGGCCAATCGGCTGGAAGACCTGCTGACGGAGCAGATACTGGACTCGGCGCAGGTCATCACCTGCACGCTCGTCGGCAGCACGCACAAGGCGCTGGGCAGCCGCCATTTCCGCACGGTGGTGATTGACGAGGCGGCACAGGCGCTGGAGCCCGGCACCTGGATTCCCATCACCCGTGCCAACAAGGTCGTGCTGGCGGGCGACCCTTTCCAGTTGCCACCTACGGTGAAATCGGAGCAGGCACGGCGGGGCGGCCTGTCCATCACGATGATTGAAAAATGCCTCCAGCGCATCCCCCGCACCAGCCTGCTCACGGTGCAGTACCGCATGAACCACCGCATCATGGAGTTCTCGAACCAGTGGTTTTACCAAGGCAAGCTGACCGCCGCCGAGGACGTTGCGGAGCACTCGCTCGACATCGAGGCGCATGCCCCCGTGCTGTTCATTGACACGGCGGGCACGGGTTTCGAGGAACGATTTAACGAAAAAACGCAGAGCCGCTTCAATCCTGAAGAGTTCCAGTTGCTGTGCGAGCACCTGCTGCTGCTGCTCGCCGCCCACGAGGGCAAGGAACTGCCGAGCATTGCCCTCATTTCCCCCTACAAGGAGCAGGTGATGCATATACAGGACACCGTGGCCGAAGACAGCACCCTAAAGGATAAAGGCTTGGACATCAACACGATAGACGGCTTCCAGGGCCAGGAGCGGGACGTGGTGTATATCTCATTGGTACGCAGTAATCCCAAATGCGAAATTGGCTTCCTGACCGACTACCGCCGCATGAACGTGGCCATGACCCGTGCGAGAAAGCTGCTCGTCATTGTCGGGGATAGCGGGACGGTGGGGGCAGATTTGTTTTACCAGGCGCTGTTGGAGTATTGCGAGACGCATGGAGGGTACCAGACGGCTTGGGAGTATATGAGGTAGCGTCGGCTTTAGTGGCGTGGGTGTTTTGATTTGAGATAAAAGATTTGAGACGTAAGATTTAAGATTGGGGGCGGAGTTTATCCGTCATTAAAGGGATGGTGAACCAAAATCCGTTGCTGTTCAGCCGCTTGTCTTTTCTGCCATTCAGGGTTCAACATACCCAGTAATTCCAATTGCTTTTGGAAAAGAATTCTTCTGAAATCTTGGCGGACATTCCTGTTTTCAGCTTCGTATCTCGCAGCCATTGAGAAGGTGACTCCACTAAAAACCAAATACAAGATTTCATCTATTAAGAAATGGGTTGACCTACTAAATTCTACTCCTCGTTCAGAAATAACATAGTGGACAAAATTCCCATCAACTTCAATGTGCGGAAGACTATCTTGAGTTGAATGACCATAAGTTGGCAATAGATGTTTTGGCACATTTATCAGTTTTGCCAGTGCTTCTATTTTAAATTGTACTTCTGATAAGGTCATGCTTAAAACCAGTTTTGTATTTAATACAGTTTTTAGAAAGCACTCTGATATTCATGTACAAAGTTCATTCTAAATCCACAGAAACGTATTGTTTTTCAGCTACCTTTTGCTACTCAAAACATTTGTACTATGGAAAACACCTTCAACATCAAACTCCGCTACCGTGGCCGTTCGTCAGAAGTTCAGGGTGGGGAGCAGCTAACAAGAATGTGGTGCATACATTCAAAAGCTGAAGCCATCACAATGCATGAACTCCGTCAAATAAAATTTAATCAGCTACGCCAAGGATGTTAACTTAGCCTCGAAATTGAATTGGCATATTTAACCGCAAGCAAGAACAAACAAATGAAAGCAACCCACATCTTCTACAGCGGGCTGGCGATTGATGCTATGCTGTTTCTTCTTTCCATTTCAAATATTTTGGCAATGAAACGCCCGATAGAAGGGCTTACCACTACACCAGCGGAGGGCCTTCCAATGTCAATGTTGGGCCGGCTGCTGATTTGGCTAATCCCCTTGCTTTTGGTGGGATTGATGGCCATCGCATTTTGGTTAAAAAAAACTGGCAAATTGCTGCCTGCTAATATCCTGCTATGGATTCCCGCCGCACCCATGCTCATCGTGGTAATGATATGGGGAGGGTTGGCGGTAGTGTTCATCATTGGCGGCTCAAACAAATAATCAAGCAGCCCTAAACTCCTGTATTGATGCTTAATTTCAAAGAAAACTACATAGAGCAGCTCTTGAACGGCAATGAAAAAAACTGGTCGGTCAGCGAATTGCTTACCTGCTACGAACCAATGTCGGGCGAGCCACTGGCCGTGAGGATGCTGGCCATGCAACAGGTGATGAACTTGGCCAAAGCTATGTACAACGAACTTTCGGAGGACGCCCTGCTCCGCTACCATTTTTGGAAACAACTGCGCCCCATCCGCATCGAAGAGCGCAAATACGAGTACTCGGTGACGGTCAGCAAAACTTATCGTTGGGAGTTGACGGTCAATTCCGAGGGGCTATTTTACAAAGACCTTACCCCAATGTATAGCCAGATACCTGGACAAATACACGAACAATTGTTCAGTGATTTTTGGTTTTTCGGCCCAAAAATGCCAATTCCTGACTTGAAGACCCGGCAATGGGTGGTGGCACAAATCCGGAATTCCTTCTTGCAGATTGGCCCCGTTTCACAAAAGCATTTCCAACTGTTCGAATACCCGAAACTGCCGATTGACCGCTTTTGGGAAGAGGGCGACCACAAAAGCAGTGACTTTGTCAACCTACGGCATTTTGGAATCGAATATGGCTGTACGAACTGGCACGATGGCTTGGTATATCTTGGTTTCATTTCCTTCGAACGGTTTCTGGCCGATCCCGTGGTGCTGGAAAGGATCATTTCGCCGGACATCAGGGCTGAGTTGTTGGAGCATTTATCGGTGAAGGATCAGGTGCCGCAACGGGAAGAGGAAGACCCGCAGAAAGCCAAAATGAAGAAGATTTTCATGGAAAACGGGGGGATGCACCACCATATCCACCGGGAACATGGCGATAGCTACAGTGCCAGCCCCATTGACGAGTTTATTTGGAGACGGGAATTATTGGATGAATTGACGCAACGGTTGAAAATGATTGACCATTATTCGGGACTGAACTACATCGCCACTGTGCTGCGCTACCATAGTGTGCCGGAATTGGAGGCCTTGTTCGTCGCTGCCGCCAGAACGTCCAACTTGAAGGCTCGGCAGGCCATTGGGCAGGTGATGAGCGAGCATTTCAACAGCGAGGCAGCAGCCCAAGTTACCCTTTCCTTACTCGAATATGAGGATGAATCCGATTATTGGCGAAACTATGTATTCAATGCCTTGGGCCGGATGCGGAACAATCGGGCCGTGCAGCGCTTCGTTATTCAATGCCTCAAGGGCGACAATGAAACCCATTTCAAAAAAGCAGTGGAAGTTATACAACTCTGGGGAATGAAAGGCGACAATGCACTGATGGATAGGGACTTATGGCTTAGCCTTAATTGGCAGGACGCTTGCGCCGCCGATCCCAATTTCACCCGTGGCCTTGAAAAAGTCATCAAAATAATAGGAGCTTGATATGAAACGCTTATTAAAAATAGCTGCTTTGGGCCTGTTGTTATCACCATTTTCAGCTTGCTTTCGCAAAAAAGCGGCCATTGACAATTTGCAGGATTGGTTGGATCTGCACTATCCCGACCGCTTTCAAGTCTTGTCCACTGGCCCCGACGACGCTATCCGAAACCTTAGTTTCAAAGTGAAAAAATCGCTCGTGGCTGAAAAGTCAAACCCATTGGTACAGGCACAGTTGAGATGGGACAAGCGCCAACCTAACTTCAGCCTCTCGACTGCGGCAGTGGACGATGCATTTTTACAAGCTCAAATGGCCTTAAATGATATTCAGGAACTGAACCGACTTTTGAAGGCCAATGGCTTTGATAAATCAGCGGTAGGCAGCAAGAATTGGACTGCCATTATTTTGCTATTTGAAACAGCTACACCAGAAAACAGGCAGCAACTGTCGAAGCGTTTGGAAATTGTTTTTGAAAAATGGTCAAAAACGGAGAAATATGCAAAGGAAATCCTGTTGATGGAGCCTACCTCCCAAGACAGCCTACCTGGTGAAATCCTGCCATTGTCCTATTTTTTGGAGGGTAATAGCCAATACGGGAATCAAGCAATTTTTAGGCTCCAATTGACTGAAATTCAGTCAAGTACGACGAATGGCCAATCGGAAGAATGGGAATTCAACACCAGCAATGAACAATTTGATAAAGCACTTGAAAATGCAAGGTCTGCGCTGGATGCTTGGGCAAAGGAACATGTCAAACAACCCTACTTTCTCATGGAAGTGAGCGAGTATGAACAATTCAGCGAGGAACCACTGCTTTTCAGGTTCAAATTTCCATTTACAGATAAAGACCATACCGATGCAATATCCAATAGCCAATACGTGGAAGCGGATGGCTATTTTTCAATGGATTTTAATATGGAAAATAATAATGCTTATCATATTGAAATCATACGTGAATAAAATGAGCAGACATCCACATCAATCTATATTATACACTAATAGTCACATTATTTTTTATAAAAAAACTCAATCATTGTGAAATATATAATTGGCCCAGAACTACTGTGGTTGTTGGCTTTTGGCGCAGCAAAATTAATTGCAAAGGCAAATGTGCCTCCGTCAAAAGCAATGGATGATTTTATTGAAAAAAGTTGGTTTTATGTGCCACTATTGGTGCTGTTTTGCTTTGCAATGTGGTGGCTGCCCCAGGTGGAAAAACGTTGGCTTTTATTGCGGGTTTGGATAGCCTGCATCCTGGGCGGGCATTTTGTATTGGAAAAAATAATGAGCGCATATAGCACACAAGGCCCTGGCATAGGAATGGGCTATTTAGCAGGTATGCTTCTCTTGTTTTTTCTGCTCATATTGGGCAGTATTTTCATCCTAATTAAATTCTGAATCATGACTTCCGGTTTCATGGGCATTGCGCTCAATTTCATCAAAAGCACTTTTGCCAATAAGAACAATCAAAAGAGTTTTGGCGGAAACAACTCGCCAAGGCCCGCTGGCAGCAAGGTCTGGTTCGTGGATGAAGGGAGAAGTGGGAGGGTAGGTTACCAAGACGACGACGGAACGTTTGGCATGTATTGGGAGTTCGGCGGTGGCGACGTAATTGTCATCATCTGGGTGCCGAAGGAGGCAGAATGGGAGGCACAGACCAAGATTCCTATATCCAAACGGGCAAACATCCTGAACCACATCGGCAGCGAAGCCATCCGGCAAAAAAATGGCGGGCGTGGCCGTTATGACGTGCAGGAGGATTGTATCTTAATTTGCAGTTGATTCACTGTCAATTATAAAGCATGGGAAATAGCCCAATGCTTGATATTAGAGCTTGTTTGCGATTTGGTGCTTGAGGCAAAAACGAGCCATTTTTCGTCAGTTTTTTATCTTTTTGAAGGCGCATAGTGGCGCTACGCAACTGAAAAAAGGTGAAAAAATGGCGGAAAAGAGCCGTTTTTTGGCCAAGTGACCAAATCGCAAACAAGCTCTTAGTCCAAACTTATAAACTAACAATATGATCATCATCGGTAACTTCTTCCTTGCATTTGCAGCTTTGGCCTTCCTATTTGCCTTCAATCTAATTTATTTACGCACCATGCCCGGCGGCGATGCAGGGGTAGGCTATGCCTGGTCACTTATTTTTTGTGTAATTGCCTTTTCGTTGTGCTTGGGAGTTACAACGGCTATCATTGGCGGGCAAGGCGGATTTGCCTGGATTGCAGCATCAAAAAGTACAAGGACAGGACTGGTATTGCTCGGTTTTTTATTGATTGTGGTGGGAAATGGCTTTTTTATGATGGGAGAAAATCCACGGGATCTGCCAATAATAGTACGGCAAATCGTGCGGCTGATTCCCGCCTTGCTGCCCATATTGCTGCTGGTGGGTGCAGGTATTTTGCTCAATTACAAATACACATCGCTGCCGCCCCAAGTGTATAAAATCCCTGTTTATGGCAGCTTGATACTCAGTGCTTTGGGCTTTGGAATTGTCGTGCTGGCTAATGTTCAAAATTCCGCCGCCAAATTGAAATATGACAGTGATTTCAAAGACAAAATCCACCAGGATCACCTCAACCACATTGATACGACCGACGTGATGAAAGACGGGGTTTTCCTCTACGTTTACACCGACGCCAACCACCCGAAGGACGTGCGGGAAGCAGCTTTGGCCAAGATAAAAACTCGCCCCGACTGGCAAGAAGAACTCACCCGCCGCCTGCAAAACGAATGGGCACCCGAAGCCTTTACCTTTCTGGCCTCCAATGAGGTGGACAACAAGGCCCTATTCCCCGAACCCGTCCGGCAAGGCGTATTGATTCAGGCCAAGCTCATCCGGAAAAGTATCCGCCAATGCCGTGACCATTACGACCTCTATGCTGGAAGGTTTACTTGGGAAGTGGAGCGGGTACTGCGAACAGTGGATAAATTTGAAGGAATGGGCGTGGACTACCGGCCCGCCATGCAGGAAATGCGCAATGCCTTGAACGAAAAAACGAGCTTTGAAAAACCAAAATTGCCGGCAAAGGATATGCTTGATAATTGGTTGAAGAAACATTAGGGAGGTTCCATCCCTGAAAAAGCCTACCTACCGCCCTTTCAACTGCACCACCGCTCCCCCGCCTTTCATTAAGACTAGTTCTATTGAACCGCCCGAACTCAATTGCTTGCGCTCCACCCGGTAGTCCTCTGCCAGTTTGTTGGCGTTCACGCCATCCTGAAAAATGACGGCGTCGTAGGCCGTTTTATCCAAAAATGACAAATCAAGGCGCAGGCTACGCTCCGTCCAGTCGTTCAGGGCGCCGATGTACCAGTCCTTGCCGCTGCGCCGGGCGATGACGACATACTTGCCCAACTCGCCAGCCAGCACTTTGGTGTCGTCCCAGGTGACGGGCACATCGGAGAGGAATTGAAGGATGTCCGGGTATTTTTCGTATTGCGTGGGCGCATCGCAGAGCATTTGCAGCGGGGCGTAGTAGGAGACGTACATGCCCAACTGGTGGCAGCGGGTGCCATGGCTCATGGTGTTGCTGTTGCTCATGAAAAAGCCGCCCTCGATGCTGTTCCGCATGGCGCCCGGTGTGTAGTCCATCGGCCCTGCGAGCATGCGGGTGTAGGCGAGCATGACGTTGTGGCCAGGGGGCAAGCCTTCGCTGAATTTATTGAACTCATTGCCCCGCACCGACTCGAAGTTGATGATGTTTGGGTAGGTGCGGTGCAGGCCGGTAGGCTTGCTGCAGCCGTGGTAGTCCACCAGCAGTTTGTGCTTGGCGGCCTCACGGGCCGTTCTTTCATAAAAATTGATGGCCACCTGGTCGTCCCGGTCAATGAAGTCCACCTTGAGGCCAGCGATGCCCCAGCGTTCGAACAGGGGGAGCGCCTCGTCCAGCTGGCGGTCGAGGGTATGCCAGACGCACCAGAGGATGAGCTTGACCTTGCGCTCGTTGGCGTATTTCACGAGGGCAGGCACGTCAATCCCCGGTTTTTGGAGCAGCAGGTCGAACTGGTCCGACCAGCCCTCGTCGAGGATGACGTAGGGCAACTTGTTTTTCGATGCAAAATCAATATAGTACTCGTAGGTGCGGTTGTTCACGCCAGTTTGGAAATCCACCCCTTCGAGGTTCCAGTCGTTCCACCAATCCCAGGCCACTTTGCCGGGTTTAATCCAGGCAGTTTCGATGGCAGCGGGTCGGGCGAGCTTGAAGACGAGGTCGTTGTCGGCCAGTTCGAGGTCGCTGTCGGCGATGACCATGGCCCGCCAAGGGAAACTGCGGGTGCCATTCGTTTTAGCGATGTAATTGGCCCGTTCGGTCACCCGCAAGTTGAACTGGCACCAGCCGCCGGGCTGCGTTGCCAATGGGTATTTCGGAAAGAGGCCGTTGAGGTAAAAGCGGTTGTTCTCGCCCTTGCGCTTCAGGTACATGCCGGGGTAGTCGAAGAGGTCGGATTCCACAATGGCCAATTTCACCCCGCCTTGGTTGACCAACAGGGGCAAGGACGCAAATTCGGCCTCCTTGATATCGCCGATGGGAATGCGGGTGAAAAATTGCTCAAACGAAGTCTGAAAATCGCCAACGACGTGCGAAACGACTTCATGGTTTTTCAAAAAACGGTACTCCACCTCCTCGTTCACCACCTCGATTTCCCCTTTGAGCTGGGTTTCAAAACGATAGGCCACACCGTCGTCGTAGGCCCGAAAGAGGAGGCTGAAATTGCCCTCGAAATCCAGCCGGAGTTCGTTGTAGCTGTCCTCTATGCGGCTGCGGATGCCCCACACCGGCTTGATGGCCTCACGGACGGTGCTGGTTTTGCTTTGGAGCAGTTCCGGTTTTTTGCCCAAAACGGCCCCGTTGCCCAGTTCCATGCTGATGGGCGATGACCAGAGTATGTTATCTCCCTTGTGTTGGACACTATAATAAATGCGGTCGGTCAAGGTGATGGCAATGGTCGTTTTACCATCGGGGCTGTTGACGGTTTGGGCGCTTAATGCCATTTGGAAACACAGGAGGAGGAGAAGGAGGAATTGTTTCATGGCTTGTTGTTTTAAGGATAATAGAATTTGAAATTGAAATGGAGGCAGATCAAGTTAGCAGTCATCTTCGAGCAGAGAGGTTCCCAACCCCAGTTGATTGCACACCTAATAGCAAGTTGATAATGAACAAGTTACATCTATCATATTGTAACCTCCGGTTTGAACCGGGGGCTTTGGGATACAACAAGCCTACTTCTATCTTCTTTACAAAACATCACATAATGCGCCGATGTGGATGTTTTGAAAAGAAGATAGATGGGGGCCAAGTATTTTGCATAACCACTCGTTAAAACGAGTGGTTACAAGATGATAGATGTTATTCTGGGTGCAATCAAAATGGTTACCAAATCCCCCGCTCGAAGTTGACAAGCATTAAGTTCTTAAGCGAGCAGCTTTAATTCCCTATTTTCAAAACTAACACAACTCACCCCACCGCCTCCGCAAACAACGCTGCCAATTTGAATTTCTGGATTTTGCCGGTCACGGTCATGGCTTTTGAGAAATCGTCCAAGACCAGCAAATGCCGGGGAATTTTCGACCATTCCAACTTGCCCTCGCAGCGCTCCTGAACTTCTTTCAGGGTCAAGGTCTTGCCGGGCAGGCATTTGACGGCCAAGCCCACGACCTCCTGCAATTTTGGGTGCGGCACGGCCACCACTTGCGCAATTTCCACTTTGTCGTCCAACAAGGAGTGGAGCGCCTGTTCCACCTCGGCAGGATAAACGTTGTGCCCGCCGACGATGAGCATTTCCTTGAGCCTTCCGACGATGCGGTAAAACCCGTTCTCGTCCATCACGCCAAGGTCGCCGCTGCGCAGCCAGCCGTCCTCGACGATGGCACTGGCAGTTTCATCTGGCTTTTTGTAATAGCCGCTCATCACATGGAAGCCCTTCACCCAAATCTCGCCGACCTTGCCGGGTGGCAGCGTTTCCAAGGTGCTTGGGTCAACGATGCGGGCCTCCGTATGCTCGATGGGCCTGCCCACCGTGGTGATTCGTTGCTCGAAGGGGTCGGTGACCAGGGTCTGGTGCGTGACGGGCGATGCCTCGGTGAGGCCATAGGCGATGGTCATCTGCTTAGCGCCCATGTGCTGGGTGACCGCCTCGAAAAGTTCCTTGTCCACCGGGGCGCCGGCCATAATGCCCGTGCGCAGGCTGTGCAGGTCAAATTGGTCAAAATCAATTTCCTCCAGCTCCGCCAAGAACATGGTCGGCACGCCGTACAGCACCGTGCATTGTTCGTTCTGGACGGCCTCCAGCGTCAGGTGGCTGTTGAACATGGGGGCCGGTACCACCAGCGTCGCACCGCTCACGAGGCAACCGAGGTTGGCAAGAATGCTTCCAAAGCAATGGTAAAATGGCACGGGCGCACAGAGCCGGTCGTTGGTATCCAAGCCCATGTGGTCACAGACGGCCAGGGCGTTGTTGACGATGTTGTAATGGCTCAGCATCGTGCCCTTTGGGAATCCGGTGGTGCCGGAAGTATATTGGATGACCGCCGTATCGTGGCAAGTGGCCTGTGCGGCTGCCCAATCGAGCGCACTGTCTGCAACCGATTTACCCTGCTCGATGAACTGTTGCCAATTGGTCAGGCCATTTACGGGCTTGTCGGTGGCAACCACCACGTTTTTCAATGCCGGGAATTTATCTGGGCAGGGCAGGCTGGCGCAGACTTCGTTGAACATGCCGAGGTAATCATAATCGAAGACTTTGCCCTTGGCCGTTTTTTGGAACCCCGGAATCATCACCAGCAGGTTGGTGTCGGACTGGGCGAGGGCATATTCGAGTTCCTTGTGCTTCCACTCTGGGTTGATGGTGACCAACACGGCACCTATTCGGGCGGCTGCCAATTGCGTCAGCAGCCAAGCAGGCACGTTGGTTGCCCAAACGGCCACATGGTCTCCTTTTTGGAGGTCAAGCGCCAAGAAGCCTTTGGCCACCGCATTGACTTGCTGGTTCAGCTCTGACCAGGTCCAACGGGTATTTGACGCACAAAAAATGGCAGCCCCTGCATTGGGCCATTGCTGGGCGTTGCGCTCCAACAACGCACCGATGGTATCTTTCAACAGTTTCATTCGCTCAAATTGAAGTGGTTAGGGCATGGTCGAACTTGCCTTAGAAGCTGTTTGAATTTGCCTGATGGAGAAAAAAAGAGTGGTTTTTTCGTTCTGCGGCCAGGAAATTTTGAGGGAATAGCATCGCTATTGCCGCAAAATTTCCTGGCCGCAGGGCGGAAAAGACACCTTTTTAGCCCATTGAGGTAAATTCAAACAGCTTCTTAGTTGCCATGCTGATTTTTGCTTCAAAAGAGCCAAGAAGGGCGCAGTTGTTGGGTGATTATTGTCAATTTGGTGGTTGATAATGGTTGGGGGGTTGGCCGAGCGCTTGCCGCCCCAGCCAATCATTGGGTTCCCGTTGGGCGCAGCGGGGCCGTCCTTGAGCCGCAGGTTCGGGTTGCGCCCACGCAGGTCATGCACCTTGCTCGCTTGCCCGTTTGGGGGTCGTCCCAGCCGAAAGGCCGCTATCTCCGGGATGGCGATTTCACCGCTGCGCACTTAGGAGAGCAGGGTGGGGGTGAGGTGCTGGTTGACGGCGGGTTTTTGTGTTTTCATTCTTCTTCCGGTAAGTGCTGCAAATCGTTCAAATCCTTGTACCTGCCACTCGCCTTCTTGTTTTCCCGCAAATCTTTGAGCGACAAGTAAGCAACGGTGATTCCATCTATTTCAACCAATAAGCGGTTGGCAAAACATTCCTCAAAAGTTACACCGTCAATAGTGGTGACGACCTCGATTTTGTAAGGTGGCAATCCCATGCCTATCACCCGTTTTTCCAGCAACAAGACATCTAAGAATTGCTCGGCTTGCGGGGCACCAAAGTCTTTCAAGACCTGCACAACCCGACCGGCATTCTCTGGTGAGGTCAGCACCCAGATGTCCATATCGCCGGTATAGCGCACATAACCATGAAGCGCAACGGCATAGCCACCCACGAGCAGGTATTCTACCTCATGCTCGTTCAGTAACCGTAAAAAGTCTTTGAAGTCGGGGGACAGTATTATCATATCCGGCAAGGCGCATCCGCAGCAACTCAAGGGCAATCAGGCGTTCGATAGGCGTTTTCGAGAGCCAAAAACGGGTCTCTTCCAGCGGGTCTTCGTCCAATGTGCCGATGGTGATGATGCTGCGGTCGAGTTTTTGAAGGTAATTCAATTCCATTGGGCAAAGGTACGGATTTTGGCGGTTATTGGCTTCTCATACCGTCACGCACCTTGCTGCTGTCCCAGACAAAAGGGCGCTGTATCTCCGGGATGGCGATTTCACCTCCCGCATAGCTATCGGGAGCGCACCCACGAGAGGAGGATTTGGATGAGGTGCTGGTTGACGGAGTATTTTTGAGTTTTCATGGTGGATTGTGGTCTTGATTTGATGTTGACCTGTTTGCAAGAACTTCTATGTTTAGTCGCAACCAAGACAGACTTTTAACAACAGGTATTTACCCCTTCTTGATTCGTCTAACAAGTTTTGCTGGTAATTTTTCTTGTCCTTTGTATGCCTCATGATTTGGAACCTTGCAGTACCACTTATCCTCTGCCAAGAGATATTCTGTAAAAATCTTCACAATCCTTTTTGAAACATCTACATCGTACCCTTTAAATATCACATTAAACGATTCCGATAATTGGTTAAACATAGGTTCGTCTTTTATTGGTGTAACTTCAATCATAGCCATAAAGTATTCTGCTTCTCCAATGCCCCAGCTGTAGTGTTGCTTACCTGAGTTAGATAGCTCAATCAATTTTATTGAATCAATCTCAAGAATAGATGGGTCGTAACTATAACATAATCCGGCTTTTAACATATCGCTAATTGTGGCTAAAGTTATATGCCTTTCAATTTGCATTGCCATGAAATAATCACAAACCTGTTCTATTGAAATGTACGAATCATCTTCCACTGAGACTCCTTTTTTATCATATAAAAGCTGTAAAATCCGCAATACTATTAATGGCGATGTAGCAAAAGGGATGTTTGGATTGAAAATATTGTATACAAAATTGTGCTGACCCGTGGGATAGAAGTTATATTTATGCTTAATAATGGAGTTTTTTATTCTATATGGTTTGATAGAAAAAGCCGAATTCGATACATATGCCCCTACTAACTCATCAATTTTAAGATAAGGAGAAGACACTATATCTCTTGTAAGTGTCAAACATCTTCTAATATCCAAGTTTGAAAAATTACCTATCCAAGTTGCGGTTAAATTATCTTTCAAAAATATAGCTTGAAGGCAAGTGACGAATCTATGTAAGTTATCAATTGTCAACCTAATTCCTTTTCCAAAAAAATAATCATTATTTTGTTTGATTGAACTCGGCTCTATCTTTTCACTAAGATATTCAATCCTCCTTTCAATTACCCGTTTTGGTGAAGGAGTAGGCAAATGTAATACCTCAATATCATCAAAAGATTGCAGGGCTCCTTGCTTGGATAATTGCCAACTGGTTTTATCTGTTATTGGCAATATTATCAAACATAGCTCTTTTTCATAAATGGACATTGCATACTGAAACACCTTTTCCTGAAAGGAAATTGAAAAGTGGTCTGTATTGTCAAATATTAAGCACGGAATCTTTTTTCTTCTTTTAGAAATATCTCCGACTAAATTTTTAATGTATTCCTCTTGGTGATTTTCTCTCTTATTCTCTAAATGTATTCCAAATTCTAACTTGAATTGAGGCTTGTCCTTATCGTAAAGAGTTTTCCAATTGCCTTCACTTAACCTTCGATATTCACCAAAAAACATCCCGATTAATTCATCAAGTGTAGGCGCACCGTTGTAAACTTTTTGCTCTATAATTTCAATAAGTTTGTTATTCAGCCATTTAATGACAGTTTCTTCACTTTCTATTTCACCAAGGTTCATATTTATTATTATACATTCTTGCTTAAGCTCATCTTTTAATTTATACTTAAAGAATCTTTCAACAAAAGTCGATTTCCCTGAACCCTTTCCACCTACAAGAAGAACAAACTCATTTCTATTTGTAGATTTAACTCTTTCTATTATTCCTGCTAATTCAGTGCTTTCGTCAGTATCAATTCTTTTTATCGAATTAATTAAATCTTCTGCAATACGACCAATTTTAGCATCAGCTAAATCACTTTCTCTCGTATAAACAAAACATTTAGAAAGCAATTCAGGGTCATCATCGCCTGCTAACTGCTTAAAGAAAGCATTCATAGTCTTGTCAAAATCCGAAGAGTGTTCCCCTCGTCTAAGTACGCCTGTCCCCAAACGTTGGACATTTTTCCGGCTAGTTTAAGATGGAATACAATGGGGGATTAATTGAACTTGTAAGCCGCCAATCGGCATGAGCAGCAGGTTCAGTCAAGGGCGGCTGTTGGGCAGCTTGGTGGGCT
>JBGSKQ010000132.1:0-3800 GCA_041741095.1 Saprospiraceae bacterium | reverse complement strand
GTTAAAGTCATTTGACAATACAATAGGGTAACACATATTTTTATCGTTCTTTGACAAAATTTTTTATAATATTCTGATATTGACAGATCACTGGTTTGGCAATTTTGGTTGTAAGATGGATGTAATCAATGTCTTTCCCGTCCTTTACAAGGGTTTTGACACGGTTGTAATCCCTGACATAATGGTCAACTGCAGCTTGGGAATGATTTGTTTCTTTGGCTACAACGTTGGTTGGCTTCTTTTCCACTACATGTTTGAACACGATTTGTTTCTTGTGTGTAATGGTGGAACCCATGTCATGAATCACACCGGTATGAGGCAGAACTGTTTTATTTTCCTGCTCATATTCGGCTCTAAGTGTGGAAACCATTGGTGCATTAGTCGACATGAATTGACTTAAGTCTCTCATTGAAAGGATTCCTCCTTGAACATACGCTTCTTTAATAACTCTGGCTATTACTTGTTTTCGTATGTCCTTGATAGGTTTTTCTTTTTCAAAGAGATTGATGTCATCGTCGTTGACCAATGTTAGCACGACCGGTTTGTACCTACGGTTAGGCGAATCAGCCCTGGTGTGTTTGTCCAATGCGTTCCACAACATCTGTCCATGCTTTAAACGGGAGGTTTCAGGAGCATTCTGTTCAAACAGTTCAATAAGGGCATCAGCGATATTTTCGCGTACCACGGGGCCAAAAAAGCCGGCGAATTCACGGGTAAAGAAATTGACAATTGCAGGTTTAAGAAAGCGGTCGTGAGCCGTATGATACTTTCTTATCCCATCAGGATTTCGGATCATTTCATCAGATTTTTCAAGGTTAAACAAAAGTTTTTTTTAATAATTCATCCAGTTCTTGTTTCCGGTGAGGAACAATCTCCAGGGTTTGGTACAAGTCAAAATACTGCTGTGCCAAGGCAACGGAAACCTTCACCAGAAAAGCAATTGTTTTGATTTCATGATTGTCTTTGGCCAAACAGATTATCCGGCGGAACTTATCCACGTAATTGGCCACAGCCTCTATGCTGTGACTTGTCCTACGTGCAATTTCGGAGAATTCCATTCCCAATAACCAATGGCGCACGATCATTTCACGGTGAGTAATGGCCCTGCCCATATCTTTGATTGTAGAGCGTAAAGGCAAAACAATACTCTGTGCTTTAAATGCTCTTATATCTCGATTAATGGTGCTTTCTCCACAGTTGAGCAACCGGTTTGCCAAGTCTTCAACAGTAAGCAATCCTCCCTGTTGAAAGGACTCATTGCAAATACGTTGAAGCCGGTGCTGACGAAGAGCAATTACCCCTCTTTTTTCGCGAATAAGAAGGTCTTCCTGGCCTGCATCAAGGGTTAGTATAACCGTTTTCATGATGCATTCCGAAAGCTTTTTCTTGGGTGAATTCTCAACAGAAACAACCTCGAAACTGATCTGTCCGGGTTTCATCCTTGCACCGTTGTCGAAGAATGGTTCATATACTTCGTAAACAGCATTCAGGATGGCCTTGGCTTCAAACATTGAGCAGTTCATGCCAGCAATTAAATGATTGATGAACTGGGTGTCGAGTTGCTTCTGTTTAAGGCGTTCCCATTTTTGGATGGAAGAGTTGTTGATCATAACCGTAAGTTTTAAAGTAAACCTGCTTTGCAGTAGCGTCATTCCGTTTCGGCTCCGCTACGCTCCGCCTTCACTTCATGACGCTACTGCAAACTATCAAGATCGTCTATTATAACAATATTTCAAAGAGCGTTTATATTTGTACTATCCTAAATTGTCATATGACGCAAATATAGGGGGATAGGGGGTCAAAGAACTTTTCGGAGCAGACTCAATTTTCTATTTCACAATTATCTTGTGATTCGAAACCCTTTTATCGCTTTCAACATGCACCAGAATCGAACCCTTTAAATTCAGATTTTTAACATCGACTTCAATTTTTAAGCTGTCGGTTTGAATGTCGTAAACCTTTTGACCGACAGCATTATAAATTGTAATTTTCCTGTTAATCAAAGCATCAGGAAAAACAATATTCAGGATTTTTGTTACCGGATTTGGATAGATTTCGACATCGTCGCCGTTGCTCAATGAAGTACTGGAAGTAATTGGCCCGGTAACACTGATATTCGAAATGTAGTAAAACTCGTCACCAAACGACGTGGTGCAACTAAAAACAATCTCCAGCCGGTTTCCTTTTACCCCCGAAACCGAAACCGTTCTTTTTGCAAATGCCCCGTTCAATTCGGCAATAGGTTTTAGCGGCCCGCCATCCACTTTATAATAAACTTTACAGTAATCAGAATTATCGGCGCCAACACCTTGTAAATCGATTGAAATACCAACGCCAGCAGTGGCGCACGAAATATCAATTGGCCCCAGTGTTTTATTAACCGTTGCTTTATTCACCGTAAAACCTGCGTCGTTCCAAGGGAATGCACATCCGGCATTTTCAACAAAATGTGCAACAAACACTTTATCACCCTCAAGGGTAAACTGATAATTTAAGTTGGTTGAAGCGATTGCATCATTTTCCTTCCAGTAAAGAAAACGGAAGCCTGTTTTAGGAACAGCTTTAACCACAACATCATCGCCCGGATTATAAAGTCCGGCGCCTGTAACACTTCCTTTGGCATCATCATTAGTTGAAAGCGTTACCTTAAAACTTTTATCGCCACAAATCGGCGAGCCGGTACCACCCAAATCGGTATAATCTTTTAAAACCGCCGCATCAGCAAACTTCCAGTCGGGTTTTATCTGCATGTTTCTGAATGAATCTCCGTAGTAATCTATTTCCATCGCCCGGGTATAAGAAATCCATCGGCAATAGGCTTTTGCCATTTCTTCCCTGGCTTTAACAATCTGTCCGGCTTTTAGAAATGTTGCTCCTCTGACTTTATGGGCGTAGTAAAGACTAAGATAAGCCATCTGCCTGATATTGCTAATTGCCATTGCCAAATCGGTATTGTCATTGCCATTCATAGTTTCAACCAATGACAGGGCCTTTTCTGCATCGGTCTGCATCTCGTCGGCAACTATGTACGACGACTTTTTACCGCTGCAAGTGTTTGCGGCCGAATTCGGAATATCGCAAAGGTCGGAACCATTGGCAACAGTTGTTGCTTTTGCATTCGGGTGAGTGCTAAGATTGGCAAAATCATACACAGTTCGAAAACCAGTACATCGGCCGGGGTCGCTGTTACAACCTTCGGGATACCAGTCGAAATCGAGGCTCCACTCTCTCATGATGAGTTCTGTAGCCCTGGGCAATGGTCTCGATGAGAGTGTCCATGCCTGAAAAAGGTCATCGGCAGAAACCGAAGGGAATCTTTTTGCCAGCATATTTTTAAACACATCGTCGCTTACCTGTGGATTGTAGGATATGCGCCCCCAAAGCATCTCCATATACCACCGGCGCTCAACTTCAAGTTGTCCGTTTAAAGCCTGGTTTTTATAGAAATAGGTACGGGTTGGTGTATAACCGTCGGACCCGATATACATGCCGGTTACAGCATTTTTATTGGGAATAGCAGCCATGTAGTCGCGCACAAATTTGGGGTCGCCCCAGTTAATGTAGAAATAATCGTCGTTACGAATGGTTAACCAGGTTTTTGCACCTAGACAGCTGATTGCGTTGATTGAACTTGTTGTCCAGGCTGGCTTTGGGGTCGAGTACATGTGAGCCTGTGCATATTTAACCGAATAATTTGATGTTGCATTTGGAAGCGTTTTCAGCGGGGCAAACTTCTCATTCCAGATTTCGACTGAAGTGCCGATACCCCTGTGAATGAGGTTGAACTTCCGGGTTGGGTT
>JBGSKQ010000131.1:0-14647 GCA_041741095.1 Saprospiraceae bacterium | reverse complement strand
TCCGTTCCCCGTTTCCACGCATCACATTTCCCCGGGTTGCGACCCGGGGCTATTCACGTTCAACCCCTTCGGGGTTTGGGGTTTGACGGGCTATCGGTGACGACGTTTCCGTTCTCCGTTCCCCGTTTCCACGCATCACATTTCCCCGGGTTGCGACCCGGGGCTATTCACGTTCAACCCCTTCGGGGTTTGGGGTTTGACGGGCTATCGGTGACGACGTTTCCGTTCTCCGTTTCAACGCATCACGTTTCCCCGGGTTGCGACCCGGGGCTATTCACGTTCAACCCCTTCGGGGTTTTATGTGTCGGAATACCGCCAAATTCGATGGGCATTTCAATCCAAATATGTCTCATCGAACTCCACGCCGTGTTCTTTTAATAATTCAATCAATTCCTCTCGGAAGGTCTTCTTTTTGTGATGTTCCTCTTGATTTTTAACGTAACGAATGAGGTGGTCCTTTGCGCTGAAGGCGTAGGTAAACGCCCCATACCCATCCTGCCAACCGCCAAAATCGGGGAACAAAACCGTCTCTTTGATATGGTCGCTGCTGGCGAGTTTGATGTCCTTCACGAGGTCGGCAAGTGCCACCGACGGGTGCAGATTCGTGACAATGTGGAGGTGGTCTTCCACGCCGTTGATTCGGTACAGATGGCATTTCTTGTTCTTCAAAATGCCCCAGATGAACTTGAACAGCGTCTCACGCCCCTCCTTTGCAAGTGTCGGTTGGCGGTGCTTGGTGCTGAATACGATTTGATAAAGGGTTTGGGTGTAGGTACTCATAGTAGTTTGATTTTACACTCGTCGGCTAAGGTAACAAAATTTCCAGCCTAAACGAACATCACTTCATCTGTATCGAAATCAACCGGCTATGGCAAACCTAATCGAAACCAGCCTCGCCACTTCCCAATTTACCTTCCCCTCCAACAACTTCGCCAACAACAGCCTATCCCGCTCCGGCCTCTGCCCCGCCCCTTTTTATCCAAAAAATTGTAGCTTTGCCTACAGTAATAATCAAAATCATGGATGTACGAGCTGAAAAAATCTGGCTGATTGAACAGGTTGCAAACATCACGGACGAGCGGTTAATCAAGACGCTCAAAAGCCTTTTGGAATTTGCTTCACAGAAGGCAAAAGCTGCTGCGGAGACAGATTTTTGGGACGAACTTTCCGAAGCGCAAAAACGCCGTATCGAACTGTCCATCAAGCAATTGGACGAGAGCGAAGGCATCCCGAACGAAGCGGTTATGGCGGAGTTTAGGACGAAACTTCGCAAAGCGAAATGAGTCTGCCCATCAAATGGTCGCCCGCATCGAAGGACGAATTTGCGGACTTGCTAAACTATGTTGAAACGCAGTTTGGCTTGGATGCGGCCCTGAAACTGCTCGACAAAACGGAAATGGTACTTGAGGGCATTTCCGAACAGCCTGAAATGTACCCCGCTTCTGAAAAATTTCCTGCGATACGCAAGGCAGTCATTACCAAGCAGACATCCTTGCTTTATCGGATAACGGGCGTGGAGATACAGTTGCTTCATTTCTGTGATAATCGTAGGAATCCGGATACTTTGACGTTTTTGATATAGCCTTTTGCCAATATGGGTTGGCGGTGCTTGGTGCTGAATACGATTTGATAAAGGGTTTGGGGTAGGTACTCATAGTATTTTGATTTTAGCATATTTGAGCGAAGGTAGCAAAATGGAATTTTTGGTTTCAATTGTTGACATTGCCTAAATGTCTCTCGTAATCACAATTTAAAAACAGGCTCTTCGGAGTTTGGGATTGGTTTAATAGAAGGCGAGCCATTTTCCCCAAAACCCCACAACATCCTCCAAAAACGGAATGGACTCCGGTATCAGTCCCGACCCAAACGAAGAATTATATTTTTGACAATAGTCCCTTGCCAGTTCATAGCCCAGCGTTGGGTTGTTCTTTGTGATAAAACAATGTATGCAAGCCTCCACCATATAAACGTCCCAATATGGGATGGAGCGCACCACCGTGTTCCAATGGACTTGGCGGGTCTGGTTTTGCAGGTTTTGCAATTGGTGGTGCAACTGCCGCATTTCATTAATATTTTGCTCCAAAGGGTTCTCAAGATTAGCACTCATAAGTTCCATAGACCGGGTGATGGCTTCCTTTATTTCGTCTGGCAGGTTAGGGTTGCCCATCACTTTCGGGAAGTTCCTTTCGGCAATGGAGAAGGCAAATTGGCGTAAAACCCTTTCATCCTCGCACAGGCTGTTGATGATTCGGAGGCGAGTAATATTGATGGCGAAGCGATTTGTGGGAGATTTCAATTCTTCCAAAACCTGTTTCAGTTTTGCGACTTTCTGCTGGGCTTGGGCGGTGGTCAAAGTTTTCATTTAGCAAATTTAGTGGCCTCAATACAAACTGTAGTAACAAGCCAAAGCGCAGCAAGCTATACACCATCCCCGCCCAATACCTCCTTCCCCTCCCCCAACTTCGCCAACCCCAGCCTGTCCCGCTCCGGCATCTGCCCCGGTATCGTATCCAACCAGATGCGGGTTTCTTCCATGAGGTTGGCAATCCGCTTTTCAATACCATTTTAAACTGGTTCTTTATGAATTTGTGTGGGTAAACATTTTATCCTGTCAATCAAAAAAGAGTCAATTATTGTCTGCAAGTAAAAGCTAAGGGTTCCGATAGCAATCGGAATGAGGGCGGCGCAGCCGCCCCCAACTCTCACTCACCCCCGGCGCAGCCGCCACCGGCGGCTGCGCCGGGGGAAGAGGTTGTTCGGGACAAGCCCCCTATTTTCCCTAAATACCAATATTCTTTAAATGAATTTACCCACAGGTTTTCATATAGAACCTTTAAACTTAACCATTTGGTCAACTTAAAACCAGGGTTGTGAAGGATTTTCCGAGTTTCCCAAAATCCGCTTAAATTTGTAAGAAATTCATTCACCATGACACTCGAAGCCAGAAAATACCAGTTGATTTCGCAAATCACCCGCCTGAAAGACGAGGCGGAGGTTGCCCGATTGGAAGTGGTTTTCAAAAACCTGTCTGCTGGCGACGAGGTGTTGCAATCCCTTGCCAAACCGATGCGCAAGCATCTCAAAGTAGAAGACTTGGTAAAGGAACAAGGCTTCAAGGGGGTTGATCGGAAGAAATTCGATGCCCTCATTGCCGAACTCGACGTGCAAGAGCCGATTGAAGAACTGCTTGCCTCCATTTGAAAATGACCTACCTTCTTGACACCAATATCCTCCTGATTTACCTCCGGGACAATGCCACCCGCCAATGGATTGACCAAAACTATGCACCGCTTTCAGTAGGCAATATCCCAGTCATTTCCGTTGTGTCAGTTGGCGAAATCCGCTCCATTGCGTTACGCAACAACTGGGGCAAGAAAAGGCAACAGCAGTTGGAAGAATTGCTCAACCAATTGGTGGTAGCCGACATCAATGCCGAGGATGTCATCGAAAATTACGCCGAAATAGACGCTTTTAGCCAAGGAAAATTAAAGGGCAAGCCGCTCGGCACTTCTTCCCGCAACATGGGAAAAAACGACCTTTGGATTGCGGCCACCGCTGCTGTTACCAAAGCGAGGCTTATGACGACGGATGCGGATTTCGAGCATCTTGAAAAGAAATATGTCGAAGTAATTCGTGTGGGCATAATTTGAAAGCCGATGTCTCAAACCTAAGCCAGCTGGCTCCAACACCTTCCCCTTCCAACTCCAACACATTCCCCGATTGGCTCCAACACGCAATGGAGCAGAACATCGGCCGCAAGCCGCTTTTGGACTTCCCAACTGCCACCCACCCCCGATGATTTTCACTTCCTCCACCAATCATCCTCCTCCGCTTCCTCGTCAAAATCCTCCCCGAACCCATAATCGTGAGGGTGCCCATTTTCGTCGTCGTAATCGGGGTCGAGGTGGTAGGGGTAGTAGCGCATCCACCGGTCGCCGTGCCTGCGCTGGAGGTAGGTGATTTCATTTTCGAGATGGCGGCGGCGCTCCTCTTCCGGCGTCAGTTCTTCATCGGTCATGTGTGCGAACATCTGTGCAAAAAGCTCACAGTGGCAATATTCGCCAAGCCCGCATTCGCCGTGCGAGGTTCCTTTTTTGCAAAGCTCGAAAAAGCCCATGTGCCACCGCTTGCAGATGGCCTCCTGGTCGAAATTGTCGCGCAGGGCACGGTACTGGATGCGCTCCGGCACCTGGATTTGCAGCACGAACATCCAGTTGTAGGCATCAAGCATTTTTTTCAAAGCTTCAAAAAGTACCAGGATTTGCTCGTCGGTGAGTTGCTCATCGGGCGGGAGCTGTGCCTTGCGGATGCCCGTCCAATCTTGCAGCATACGGCGGGGCGCCGTCTGGTCTTCCTCCTCGTCCGAAATCCAGTCCCAGATATTGGGGGCTTCCTCGCTGGGCGGGTAGGGGTCGAAGACATGGTCCGTGGCATAGACAATATCGGCCAGTATTTGCTCAAGGTATTTGTCCATATTCTTTGAAAGACTAGTAGCTTCAAAAATAACACTTGCGCCGAAAAGAATTAACCGCTGCTTGGAAGTATTGGAGGGGAATATGGTTTTTTTCGAAAAAAATAAGCCACACAGGCACCTGCCATTTTCCTGTCTGTTCAGGCATATTCAGCGGCGGGTTGGCAAAAGAGCAAAAAGCATCTGAATGAAATCCCAAATCTCCCTAATTTCACCCCCCAGCGACTAAAATCCGATTGCTATATGAATAGACTGCTACTCGCCCTCGCATGGTGCTGCTGCACCTTTCACCTTACCGCACAGGTCATCATCAACGAAGTCTGCGCCTCCAATATGAGCGGGCTGCTCGACAGCGACGGCGACCGGGAGGATTGGTTTGAAATGTACAACCTTGGCCCTACTGCCGTCAATATCAGCGGGTGGTTTTTGAGCGACGATCCTGCATACCTCGAAAAATGGGCCGTTCCCAATGGGCAAAGTATTGCCCCAGGGGCTTACCGCACGGTCTTTTGCTCCGGCAAGGACAAAATCGCTGGTACTTCCTTGCACACCAATTTTAAAATCAGCCAAACAAAGGGGGAATGGGTGATTTTGTCCATGCCGGACGGTTCACTGGCCGATGGTTACAATTTTACTATTCCCAACCAGGCCAACCACAGCTATGGGCGCTCGCCAAACGGGGGCTTTGACTGGAAAATCTTTGCTACTCCAACACCGGGTGCGGCCAATACTGGTGCTTCCTACCAAGCTTACGCACCCGATGTGCAAGCGAGCATGGAGGCAGGCTTCTATGCGGGAAGCGTGTCGGTGAGCCTTAGCACGGGCGCTGGTTTTACCATCCGCTATACGACCAATGGCAGCGAACCCACCACCACTTCGCCCATGTATGCTGGCCCTTTGAATTTTGCTGCAACGACCGTTTTGAAAGCCCGTGCCTTTAGTGCCGACCTGCAGATATTGCCTGGCTTTGTGTTGGCCAATACTTATTTTGTCAATGTAAATCATTCAGTGCCAGTGGTTTCCATCGCAGGGAACAATATCTTGAGCTTAATGAATGGCACGCAGAGCAGTCCCACAGGCTCTTTTGAATATTTTGAAAATAACCAATTGGAAACTGAAGCTTACGGAGAATTTAACAAACATGGCAATGACTCATGGGCTTATAACCAACGGGGAATTGACTGGATCACCCGTGACCAGATGGGCTACAAGGACGAATTGAAGCATGAATTTTTTCAGGAACGTACCCGAAAGAAATTCCAGCGGCTCATCCTGAAAGCGGCTGCCAACGACAATTATCCTTTTTCCAACGGCGGTGCGCATATTCGTGATTCGTATGTCCATACCCTCTCGATTCGGAGCGGGATGAATTTGGACGTCCGCACCCATCTTTCCTGCGTGTTGTATGTAAATGGCCAATACTGGGGCGTGTATGATTTAAGGGAAAAAGTGGACGATGCCGATTTTACCAAATATTACTACGATCAGGACGAATTTGACATGGATTATATTAAAACCTGGGGTGCCACCTGGGCGGAGTATGGTACAATTGCCAATTGGACGCCCCTGAAAAATTTCATCCTCGGCAACAACATGGCCATCCCCGCCAATTACGACAATGTTCAGCAGCAGTTTGACGTGTTGAGCCTGATAGACTATGTCATTATCAACCAGCACACCGTCTGCAAGGACTGGCTCAACTGGAATACCGCCTGGTGGCGGGGCTACAACCCCGATGGTGGTGCCCAAAAATGGCGCTATACGCTTTGGGATATGGACGCCACTTTCGGGCATTATATCAATTACACCGGCATTCCAAACGTTGGGCCTACCGCTGACCCCTGCGACGTAGAAGACATACCGCCCAGCGGCGATCCGCAGAACCACATTGATATTTTCATGGCGCTATATGCCAATCCACAATTCAAGGACTTATACATCAACCGGTATGCAGATTTGCTCAATACTACACTTTCTTGCGAATACATGATCGAGCTATTGGATTCCATGATAAACGTCATAGCGCCGGAGATGCCGCAACAGTGCTCAAAATGGGGCGGCACAGTGAACCAGTGGAACCAAAATGTCAATAGCCTGCGTGATTTTATCAATACCCGTTGTCAAGTATTGGAGCCGAGCATTGTGGATTGTTACGAAGTGACCGGGCCGTACGAACTGACCGTCCAAATTTCCCCTGCCGCTTCCCCCAACCAGGTCATGATCAATACCATCACCCCAACGGCCTATCCTTATATTGGCGATTATTTCGGCGATGTTACAATTGGCCTTGTAGCAAAACCGGCTGTTGGCTGGCAATTCGATCATTGGGAAGTCATTGGCAATTTATTTTCACCAAATCAATATACGGATGCGATTGAATTGGCTTTCCAGACTACTGGAGTGGTCACCGCTTTTTTTGTGCAATCAGGACCTTGCACTCCGCCGACCGATGTGGTAATTTCAGGAACAACACTTACGCCAGTCGTAAATTGGATCGACCAACCCACCGCCAGCAGTTACTTGATACAAATCCGGAAATTGGGTGAAACAACCTGGACCGATATTGCCACACCCAACAACACCTGGAATTTTGACACCCTGCCTGGCTGCACCAACTTTGAAGGGCAAATCATTTCCCTTTGCCCTTTGGATTCCAGCGATTTTGTTGGTTTTACTTTCTCGACGCCGGATATTTTGCCTGATTTTGCATTGGCCGATGCTGTGATTTGCAATTCGGGCAATGCCTTGCTCAATGCGCCCACCATACCTGGCGCAAGCTACCTTTGGGATGACGGCAGCACCGGCCCGGCGCTCAGCGTAGCCAACCCTGGCATTTATTCGTTGACCATCGAAGTAAATGGCTGCACAGAAACGGATACAGCACAGGTGGCACAGGTCAATAGCATGGCGAGTCTTCAGCCTGTGCTTTGCCCCGGTGAAACTTTTGCATTGGGAAGTGAAATTTTTGACGAACAACAACCCAGCGGGCAAGTCATTTTTCCAAATATGGCAACCAATGGCTGCGACAGCATTGTGCAGGTCAGCCTGCAATTTTTAGCCACCAGCCAAAGCGATTTTTTCCAGACCACTTGTGACCCGGCCACAGTCGGCGTGGACACGCTCATTTTGACCAATGCACTAGGTTGCGACAGTTTAGTCATTACCACGACCACCTTGGCACTGTGGAGCCAAACGCAACTGACGGCCACTTCCTGCAACCCCAATTTAATAGGAATAGATACTGTTTGGTTGATAAATTACTTGAGCTGCGACAGTCTGGTGATCACCACTACCACTTATGATCCGGGCGGTATTTCAACTACGCTGCTTTCTGCACAAAGCTGCGATCCGGCTGCGGTAGGCGCAGATACTTTGCTTTTGACGAATATTGCTGGCTGCGATAGTTTAGTAATTACCAGCACCTCACTTTCTCCTTTTAGCCAAACTCAGTTGTCAGCCCTTTCCTGCAATCCCAACCTGATCGGCATTGATACCGTCTGGCTGACCAGCGCACTGGGCTGCGACAGCCTAGTGATCACTACAACTACTTTTGACCCAAGTGGCATTTCCATTACGCCGCTTTTTGTCCAAAATTGCGATCCCGCTGCTGTCGGCATAGACACAATCTTTTTGACCAATGCGATGGGTTGCGATAGCTTGGTCATTACCACCACCACGCTCGCACCCTTCAGCCAGACTTTGTTAAACGCCTTATCCTGCGACCCTGTAGAAGTAGGCGTGGATACGGTCTTTTTGACCAATTTGGCTGGCTGCGACAGCCTGGTCATTACCACCACCACATTTGCACCTGTGAGCGAAACACAGTTGGCGGCGACTTCCTGCAATCCAAGTTTTGTTGGTATTGACACGGTCTTTTTGGTAAACCAATTTGGCTGCGATAGCTTGGTCGTTACCACCACCACTTTTGACCCAAGTTCCATTTCCATAACGCCACTTTTTGTTCAAAGCTGCAACCCAGCGGCAGTCGGTGTAGATACTTTGATTTTGACCAGTGCGGCGGGCTGCGATAGTTTGGTGATCATCACGACCGCCTTGGTTCCTTTCAGCCAAACACAATTGATGGCGACTTCCTGCAACCCAAGTTTCGTTGGCATTGACACGGTGCTTTTAACAAACCAATTTGGCTGCGATAGCCTGGTCGTTACCACCACCACTTTTGACCCAAGTTCCATTTCCGTCACGCCACTTTTTGTGCAAAGTTGCAATCCAGTGGCAGTCGGTGTAGATACTTTGATTTTGACCAGTGCGGCGGGCTGCGATAGTTTGGTGATCATCACGACCGCCTTGGTTCCTTTCAGCCAGACACAATTGATGGCGACTTCCTGCAACCCTGGTTTTGTGGGCCTTGACACGGTGCTATTGGTAAATCAGTTTGGCTGCGATAGTTTGGTCATTACCACTACCACTTTTGACCCTAGTTCCATTTCCTTCACACCGCTTTTTGCACAAAGTTGTAACCCAGCAGCAGTCGGAGTAGATACTTTAATTTTGACTAGTGTGGCGGGCTGCGATAGTTTGGTGATTACCACGACCACTTTGGTTCCGTTCAGCCAAACACAATTGATGGCGACTACTTGCAACCCTGGCCTTGTAGGCGTTGATACGGTGCTATTGGTAAACCATTTTGGCTGCGATAGCTTGATCATCACTGAGGTAGCTTTTGCAGGCTTTGACTTTGAAGTGGCTGTACAAGACGAATCTTGTTTTAGTGAAAAAAATGGGCAAATCACCCTGGACACCGTTTACAGCCAATACCATCCTGTAACTATTGAGTTGGAAAGCTATGCTCCGCAGGTTTATACAGGAAATACCCTTCAATGGGAAGACCTGCCTCCCGGCGAATATTCACTTTCGGCAACCAATTCGGAAGGATGTACAGTGGCTCAAACGGTGGAAGTGTTAGAAGCCAATGAGTTGCAGCTTGACTTTGGAACACAGCCACTTGTGCTCCAAATAAATGATAGCATTTGGATAGAGCCTATTGCCAATTTCCAAATTGAAGCTGCCGAATGGTCTCCAAGTGATGGTGTGCAATGCCCTAACTGTCCTGCTACTTTCATTGCCGCCCCGGCAACAAACATTTATACCTTGATTGCTACCGACGCCAATGGCTGCACGGCCAGTGCAAAACTCCACGTTCAAGTGGACAAAAGGCTGAGGATATTTGTACCCAATGCCCTACGACCGGGCAGCGGCGGCCCCAATGAACAGCTCACCATTTTTGCAGGGCCGGAGGTGGAGCGGATTCGCTCTTTTCTGCTCTTCGATCGCTGGGGCAACAAACTCTTCGAGCAATATAACCTCCTGCCCAATGCCCCAATCGCTTGGGACGGCACGTACCGTGGAAAATTGGTGCAACAGGGGGTCATCGTTTGGATGGCTACCGTGGAGACAAAAGATGGCCGGATAGAAAGCCTCGGCGGAGATATTACGGTGATCCGATAGCCCAAGCACGGAATTTTCCAGCTCAGCCAAAACAATTTTAAATTTTTAAAAAATAATTGCAACACCCATTTGGAAATTAGAACCCTATATTCCTACATTTGCAGCCGCTTTTGAAAAGGGGTAAAATTTTACCCTTGCAAGGGCAAAAAACTAATTATAGAAAATTAGGCATGAATCAGAAAATCAGGATCAAACTCCGTTCATACGACCACAACCTTGTGGACAAAAGCACGGAGAAAATAGTGAAAACAGTACGCTCAAGCGGTGCTGTCGTAACTGGACCGATTCCGCTGCCCACCGAAAAGGAAATTTTTACTGTCCTGCGCTCGCCGCACGTCAATAAAAAATCCCGGGAGCAATTCCAGCTACGCACCCACAAGCGACTGATCGAAATTTATACGCCTACCCAGAAAACAGTCGATGCGTTGTCAAAACTGGAGCTTCCAAGTGGGGTTGATATCCAGGTCAAGTTGACGTAAAGATTCTTTGCATTTTTGAAACAGCCCTGATGCGTCGTTGCACAGCTTTAATTTAGCTGACTTGGCGATCGGTGCTAATGGTGAAATGAAAACCCACGGCACATGGCTGGATGCCTTTTGCACAAAGCAATTGGTAAACAGTATGTCCAAAGAATAAAAATTCCTGCCCGATGAACGGCATAATCGGAAAGAAAATCGGCATGACCAGCATCTTTGACGATGCTGGGCGAAATATCGCCTGTACAGTTGTGGAAGCCGGGCCTTGTGTGGTCACACAGGTGAAAACCGAAGACACGGATGGCTACTATTCCTTGCAAATGGGTTTTGGCGATGCCAAAGTGAAGAACACAACCAAGCCCATGATGGGCCACTTTGAGAAAGCCAATACAGCGCCCAAGGCCAAATTGGTGGAGTTCAGGGACTTCGACGCATTGGATAAAAGCCTCGGTGACATCGTGCGGGTGGAAGAAATTTTCAATCCTGGCGACACCGTCCACGCAGTTGGCATTACTAAAGGAAAAGGTTTCCAAGGCGTTGTGAAGCGCCACGGCTTCTCCGGGGTAGGTGGCCAGACCCACGGCCAGCATAACCGTCTCCGTGCCCCCGGTTCTATCGGTGCATCCTCTTTCCCTTCAAGGGTATTCAAAGGAATGCGTATGGCCGGCCACATGGGCGTTGACCGTGTGAAGGTGAAAAACCTGAAAGTGCTGAAAATTTTCCCAGAGAAAAACCTCATCCTTATTAAAGGAGCAATTCCGGGCCACAACGGCTCTATTGTTATTATTGAAAAGAAACAGTCGTAAATCCGGGGCGCCTATTGTGATGCTTTGATTCACATTTTGCAAACCTGAACCACGAAATAAAATGAAGATCGAAATTTTCAATATCCAAGGCGAAAAGACGGGCAAGTCGGTTGATCTGCCAGATGATGTCTTTGGCATAGAGCCTAACGAACATGCCGTTTGGCTGGCGGTGAAAGCCTATTTGGCCAACCAGCGCCAGGGTACGCATAAATCCAAGGAGCGCAGCGAGATGTCGGGTTCTACCCGCAAGCTCCATCGCCAAAAAGGTACCGGCGGGGCCAGGAAGGGCGATATCAACAGCCCGGTGCTCAGGGGCGGTGGCAGGGTCTTCGGCCCAAAGCCACGTGATTATAGCCAAAAAGTAAACAAGAAAGCAAGCAGGCTCGCCCGCCGTTCGGCCCTTTCGTCAAAAGCTGCCAACGGCCAGATCATCGTACTGGAAGATTTTTCGTTCGATGCGCCAAAGACCAAGGCTTATACGGACATTTTGAAAAAGCTGAACCTGATCGGCAAGAAAACTCTATTCGTCACAGGCGATTACGAAAAAAACGTGTACCTGTCGGCCCGCAACCTGCCCAGGACGGCAGTGTCCAGGGCACAAGACCTGAATACCTACGACATCCTTTACGCCAATACCCTTATCTTGTCGGAAGGCTCGATTGGGAAAATTGCAGAACCTTTATAATTGTAAAAAATGGCAAAGCAGATTCTAATCAAGCCCATCATCACCGAAAAATCGGACAGGCTTTCGGAAAAAAGAGGCCAATATACCTTTATGGTCAATAAGGATGCTAACAAGATCGAGATCAAAAATGCGGTCAAAGAACTATACAATGTAGAGGTCGAAGCCGTCAACACGATGATCATGCCCGGCAAGGCCAAGAACCGCAACACCCGCCGTGGCGTCATCCGTGGCCGGGTGTCCAGCTTCAAAAAAGCAGTAGTAACGGTGGCCGAAGGCGAAACGATCAATTTCTTTGGCGATATTTAAATAAAGAAAAATAACCAGCAATGGCACTTAAGAAATACAATCCGGTCACGCCGGGCAGCCGTTTCCGGGTAGCAGTTGACCGCTCGGAAATTACGGCAGACAAGCCTGAAAAAAGCCTTTTGGCCCCCCTGCACAAAACAGGTGGCCGCAACAATGCGGGCAAGATGACCGTGCGCCAACGGGGCGGTGGGCACAAGCGCCGTTACCGTATCATTGACTTCAAGCGCGACAAAGATGGCATTCCAGGAACCATCAAAACAATCGAATACGACCCAAACCGTTCAGCTTATATCGCCCTTGTAGCTTATGCTGATGGCGAAAAAAGGTATATCCTTGCTCCAAACGGTATCAAGGTCGGCGACAAAATCATGTCAGGAGCAAACGCTCTCCCAAACACTGGGAATACTTTGTTCCTGAAAGATATCCCTCTCGGTACGGCCATTCACGCCATTGAACTCCATCCTGGAAAAGGTGCCTCCTTGGTACGTTCCGCTGGTACTTCTGCCACTCTGCTGGGCCGGGAAGATCGTTATGCGGCCATCAAATTGCCTTCTGGCGAAACCCGCAGGATTCTACTAACATGCCGTGCCACAATGGGCACTTGTTCCAACCCTGATCACGGTTTGGTTACCTTAGGCAAGGCAGGCGCTAAGCGCTGGTTAGGCAAACGTTCCAGGGTGCGTGGTGTAGCGATGAACCCCGTGGATCACCCGATGGGTGGTGGCGAAGGACGGGCATCAGGTGGTCACCCAAGATCGAGAAAGGGCAAGATTGCAAAAGGTGCTAAGACCCGCAACAAGAAAAAGCATTCGAGCAAACTGATTATTTCAAGAAGAAAAACAACCAATTGATAAGTAAATAGGTGACTAGCACCCATAACTTTCAATTAACAACGAGCAAAGCAATATGCCACGTTCAATAAAAAAAGGACCATATATCCACCACAGTTTGTTGAAGAAACTGGAAGCTTCCAAGTCGAGCAAGCGCAAGCAAGTCATCAAGACATGGTCCAGGGCTTCTATGATCATTCCTGACATGGTGGGTGAAACGATAGCCGTTCACAATGGCAAAAACTTTATCCCTGTTTTCGTCACTGAAAACATGGTAGGCCACAAGCTGGGCGAATTTTCCCCTACACGCATCTTCCGTGGTCACGCTGGCCATAGGAAGGGCTAATGTTTGAACGCAAATTTGTTTGACAATAGAATTTAAGAATCCTACTCCGGTCAAGTATCGGAAATAATTTAATTGAAAATGGAAGCAGTAGCTAGACTCACAAATTGCCCAATGTCGCCCCGTAAAATGCGACTGATGGTCAACAATATCCGTGGGAAAAAAGTAGGCGAAGCCTTGAACATCCTCCGTTTTAGCAAAAATGAATCTGCCACTTGGTTGTACAAGTTGTTGATGTCCGCTGTTGCCAATTGGGAATACAAGTTGGATGGCCTGGAAAGCGCCGATGACTACAATCTCTATGTCAAAACGGCATTTGTGGACGAGGCAGCTATGTTGAAACGCTTCCGCCCGGCTACGCATGGTCGTGCGGCCAGGATTCACAAGCGCCGCAACCATGTCACCCTCATCGTAGAAAACCGAACCCCCCTCGAAAATGACAATAGCAAAAATGTAGAGGTGGAAGAGGTAACGGCTGAAGGCAAGGATTAATAATTCAGACAATCATCATTAATTTAGATAATAATGGGTCAAAAGACTAATCCGATTGGAAATCGCTTAGGAATCATCAGAGGTTGGGATTCCAACTGGTATGCAGATAGGGACTATGCGGAGAAAGTAATCGAAGACGAGCGTATCAGGATTTACCTCAAAGCCCGCATCGCAAAAGGCGGTATCGCAAGAGTAGTCATCGAAAGGGCACTCAAGCGCATCACTGTTACTATCCATACTTCCCGCCCAGGTATTGTCATCGGAAAAGGTGGCCAGGAGGTGGACAAGATCAGGGAAGAATTGCGCAAATTGACTGGCAAAGAAGTCCAGATCAACATCGTCGAAATCCGCAAACCGGAATTGGACGCTGCCATTGTTGGCGAATCCATTGCGAAACAAATCGAAGCCCGTATCAATTACCGCCGTGCTATTAAAATGGCCATCCAGTCCACAATGCGCACTGGCGCCGAAGGAATAAAAGTACGTATCTCTGGCCGTTTGGCTGGTTCTGAGATGGCCCGTACCGAGGAATACAAAGAAGGCAGGACGCCGCTCCACACCTTCCGTTCAGATATTGACTACTGCTTGAGCGAAGCACAGACCGTCTATGGCAAAATAGGCATCAAGGTCTGGATTTGCAAAGGGGAGGTATATGGCAAACGTGACCTTTCTCCCAATGCCGGGGTTGAAAAGAAAGAACGTGTTGGTGGCGGTGAAGGCCGTGGCGATGGCCGTGGTGGCCGCAGGGACGGACGTGATGGCGGCGAGGGCC
>JBGSKQ010000130.1:0-23755 GCA_041741095.1 Saprospiraceae bacterium | reverse complement strand
GATGGAAATCAGAACGGGCCCCGGTCGGCCCGTCCCGTTAGGGACGGAATGTCGGTAGCCACGATGCGGATCTCGTGTTCCGTCCCGATAGGGACGCAATGTCGGAGCGTTTGAAATAGATGGAAATCAGAACGGGCCCCGGTCGGCCCGTCCCGTTAGGGACGGAATGTCGGTAGCCACGATGCGGATCTCGTGTTCCGTCCCGATAGGGACGCAATGTCGGAGCGGACACTATTTTACATAACTTACTGATTTTCATTTTTATATAAAATCATTTAAAAATAGAATCCAAATCAAATTACTATGGCAAACACTTACACCCAAATCCACATTCAAGCAGTTTTTGCAGTCAAATACCGTGAAGCGGTGATTGAAAAAGAATGGCAAGAAGAATTGTACAAATACATCACTGGCATCGTGCAGAATTATCATCACAAACTATTGAAAATCAACGGGATGCCTGACCATGTACACTTGTTTTTTGGAATGCGCCCTGCGCAGTCATTGTCCAAATTAATGCAACAGGTAAAAGAAGACAGCAGCACTTGGATCAACAACCGTGGATTTTTGAGAAACAAATTCAATTGGCAGGAGGGCTACGGCGCATTTTCTTATAGCAGGTCGCAAGTTACGGCAGTTTGTACCTATATAGAAAACCAGCAAGAACACCATAGGAAAAAGACATTTTTGGAAGAATATATACAGATGTTAAAAGCATTTGAGGTTGAATTTGACGAGAAATTCATTTTCAAGCCATTGATTTGAAAGATAATACGTTTCCTGCGGGACGAAAGGCAATGTTGTTTTTTGGCTACCGACATTGCGTCCCTAACGGGACGGAATCGGTAATTTGGACATTTGGCTACCGGCATTGCGTCCCTAACGGGACGGAATCGGTAATTTGGATTTTGGCTACCGGCATTTAGTCCCTAACGGGACAGGGGCACTATATACTGTCCAATTTGAAATAGATGGAAAATCAGAAGGAGCCCAGGTCGGTCCGTCCCGATAGGGACGCAATGCCGGTAGCCAAGATGCAGACCCCGTGTTCCGTCCCGCTAGGGACGCAATGTCGGAGCAGCTTGAATTGACTACATTTTGACTATACATTTTCACAGATTTTTTAAATCAAAGAGATGAAATACCTTTTTTACATATTGCTAATTACCCTGCTTACCATCCCCTCTTGCACCAAGGATTTCGAGGAAATCAACCGCAACCCATTTTACCCAACCCAAACGGACATTGGGCCGCTGTTCAATAAAGTGATAAGTACCTTGCAACTGGGCTGGAACGAGCAGTTTTACCTGCACAATGAAACCCTTTATGGCGTGACCCAATTGGCTGCAAAAACGGCGGTGGGTTTTGACAATATCACCATCGGCACGGAGGAGGCATGGGGCGGATATTACAAGGCCCTCGCCCACATCCGGGATATTGAGCGGCGCCTGGACGAAATGGACGTGGAGGAGGAAGCCCTCAACAACGTGCGGGCCCAATTGAAAGTACTGCTGGCCTATAAGACCTTCCGCATTACCGACCTTTTTGGCGACATGCCCTTTTTCGATGCGGGCAGGGGCTTCGAAAGCCTGGAGTTTGCAAGGCCCAAATTTGACACGCAAGAGGAAATTTACAAATACCTGCTCAATGAGCTGAAATGGGTAGAAGACAACATCAACACCTTTCCCGATCCCAAAACGGCTGCTGGCGTACCTTATGTTTCCTACGGCAATTTTGACAACCTGTTCAACGGCAACATGATGCACTGGCGGAAATTTGCCAACTCGCTGCGCCTGCGCCACGCCATGCGCATGGTGGAAAAAGATCCCGCCTTTGCCTCGCCTATTTTACAGGAAATCATCGAAAATAAATTGCCCATCATTGAAGACGGTGAAGAGGTAGTGATGTCGCCCGCACAACAGGATTGGCGCAACGAGAGCGTCATCTGGTCTTTTGCGGAGCACAAAAAACTGCGCATGGGCAGCAATATTTGGCACCAATTGTCGGAAAACGATAACAAGGACGGCAGCGGCATTTTCGATCCACGGGCCAGGATTTTTTTTGAAACAAACAATGCCGATGAATGGGTGCCTTTTCCCCAAAACCCAGATGCCAGCACTCCGACCGAAGGCGGCATCCCTTATGGCCAGCACCGTGACAACAACTATCCAATTAAGGGGGCGGACAACCTTTATTCCCCCTTCAATTATTACCTCGTTCGGGACGACAAGGACATTCCCGAAATTATCCTGACCGCTGCGGAAGGGCATTTTATAAAAGCAGAAGCCTACATAAGGGGCCTGGGCGTAAGTATGGACAGCGAAGTGGGAGAAGAAGCATACATCTTGGGTTTGGTGGCGTCTTTGAAATTTTGGCAAAATATCGCACAAGCATCGGCTATATGGCAAAACAAACCGCCTCTTTTGGACGAAGGGGCTTTGTTCGGGCTGGCTTTTAGCCCAAATTTTGATATTTTATCTGCACCAAACAAACTGGAGATTGTCTATAAACAGCGATGGCTCGATGCCTTCCGTCAGCCTTGGGAAGCTTATGCTTTGAAGCGCCGCACCAATGCCACACCCCAGGAAGGCCCGGCACTCCAACATTACCGCTTTTCCTACCCGCCCTCTGAAGCAAGTAACAACCCCGACAATTGGTCGGCTCAGGTCGGCAGGATGGGGGAGGATTCGCCAAACGTAAAAGTGTGGTGGATGCCTTGACAATCAATGGTTTAAAGTCCAATTTTTAGTTAATTTAATAGACGCATGAAAAAAACAACTACCATTTTACTGCTCTTATTTTTTGTTGCAAATGCATTTTCCCAACTGAACATGCAACTGCTCGATCAGATTGACTACACGCCCAACTCGAATGACATCTGGGGCTGGGTGGATCCCGATAATGGCAAGGAATACGCCCTGGTCGGCCTCGTCACCGGCGTTTCCGTAGTGGATGTGAGCGACCCAACCAATGTGGTGGAGGTGCAGTTCATTCCCGGCGCAAGCTCGACTTGGCGTGACATCAAGACCTGGGGGAACTATGCCTACGTGACCAACGAATCCAATGGCGGCGTGATGGTGATCAACCTGGGCGGAGCGCCCAACAACATCACCTGGACCAATTGGAACCCCAACCTCCCCGGTCTGGGTCAACTGAACAAATGCCACAACCTGTATATTGACGAGTTTGGCTACTGCTATTTGGCGGGCTGCAATATCAACAGCGGCGGCATGTTGCTGGTGGATGTTTTCACTACGCCTGGCAGTCCGATTTATGTTGGCAAAGCCCCTGCCGTCTATTCCCACGACGTGTATGTGAGGGGCAATAAAATGTTCGCCTCCGAAATTTATATTGGCAAGGTTTCGATTTACGATGTGACTGATAAACAGAACGTTACGTTGTTAGCTTCGCAGCAAACGCCTTATAATTTTACCCACAATGCCTGGCTCAACGATGCGGGCGATGTGGTTTTTACCACGGATGAAAAAGCCAATGCGCCGATTGCGGCCTACGATATTTCAGATTTGAGCGACATCAAGGAATTGGATCAGTTCCGCCCTATTTCCACGCTTGGCACCAATGTCATACCGCACAACGTCCATGTTTGGAACGACTGGCTGATTATTTCCTACTACACCGATGGCGGCATCATTGCGGATGCTTCACGGCCAGAAAACATTATTGAAGTGGGAAATTGGGACACCTTCCTGGGCGGCAGCGGCTTCAGCGGGGTATGGGGAGCCTATCCGTTTTTGCCTTCTGGCACCGTGCTGCTGACGGATATTGGCACGGGCCTGTACGTCTGCGGGGCCAACTATGTGCGGGCCTGCTGGCTGGAAGGCAAGGTCACTGATGCTGTTACCAGTGCAGCCATCATTGGTGCAAACGTCCATATTGACAGCCCGCAGGCCAACGGGGCCACCAGTGCCTTGGCAGGTGTTTATAAAACGGGGCAGGCCCTTCCCGGCAATTTTGAAGTCACTTTTTCAGCCACGGGCTATCATTCCAAAACAGTGCAAGTTGCATTTGAAAATGGGGTACTCACTAATTTGGATGTGCAATTGGAGCCTTTGGTGATTCCAAATTTCCCGGACTTCACAGCCTCCACTTCGGCGGGTTGCCAGCCTTTGGCGGTTACTTTTAATGAAAATTCCGGCATGGTGGCTTCCTGGTCGTGGACCTTTGAAAATGGCGATCCGGCCACTTCCACCGAGCAAAGCCCAACCGTGGTTTTCGATACACCCGGCTCCCACGATGTCACGCTCGAAGTGGTGACGACGGGTGGAAATACCTTTTCGACAGTTCAGCCAGATATGATCAACGTTGACCCTGCGCCAGTGGCATCATTCACTTATGTCGTTGATAGCCTGAAAGTTACATTGTCCAATGCTTCCAGTTTTTACAATGCCGTCCAATGGAATTTTGGCGATGGGGCTACGAGCAATGCCCTGCAACCTTCGCACACTTATGCTTCTCCCGGTACCTACGATGTGACATTGACCGTTATCGGAAGCTGCGGCTCAGATGATTTGGTACAACAGGTGGCCATCGGCCCATTTTCGCCTACTGCTTCATTTAGCGCCAGCATCGAAGAAGATTGCGCTCCACTGACGGTAGAGTTCACCGATTTGTCCACAGGTTTCCCTGAAAGCTGGGCATGGTCTTTTCCTGGCGGAGATCCTGCCACTTCCAACGAGCAACATCCAGTGGTCACTTACGACCTTCCTGGTACTTATGATGTGCAGTTGACGGTAAACACCGGCGTTGGCAGCGACGAGATTTTGATGCCTGGGCTAATAACAGTTTTGAGCAGCCCCACGGCGGGTTTTGATTTCACGGTCAATGGCCCCGAAGCCGTTTTTACCAATAACTCAACAAATTTTGATACCCAAAGCTGGGATTTTAGCGATGGTGAAAGCAGCAATGAGGCCAACCCCAGCCACAGCTATCAAATGCCCGGCACTTACACGGTGGTATTGACCGTGGAAAACCTCTGCGACATCGCCACTTTTTCGCAGGAAATAACGATTGAAGACTTCTTGCCCGTGGCGGGTTTTAGTGCCAATGAGGTAGATGGTTGTTCACCATTGGTGGTTGAATTTTCCGATGCCTCCTTGGGCGGGCCAACTACTTGGAAATGGTCTTTTCCTGGTGGCGATCCAGCCACTTCTGACGAGCAAAATCCTGTTGTAACTTACAGTAATCCAGGCACTTATGATGTGAGTTTGGTGGTAACAAATGCCTTTGGCGAAGGTGAAACTACACAGGCTGGCATGATTACGGTGAACGACGTGCCTACGCTGGGTTTCTTTTATACCAATGTAGGCCCAGAAGTGTTTTTCACCAATACCAGTAGCAATGCCGATGGTTACGTATGGGAATTCAACGACGGAACGGGCAGTTGGAGCATCCTCGCCAACCCTAACTACACCTTTCCTGGCGTGGGGGACTACGAGGTCACCTTGTTTGCTGTCAATGATTGCGGCACTGCCTCCCTTGTGCAGACTGTGAGCATTGGGGCTTTGCCGCCTACTGCCAATTTTGGATTTAGCGGGGGCAATGGCTGTGCGCCTTTGGAGGTGGCCTTCACCGACCAATCTTTGGAATCGCCGACTGCTTGGTTTTGGTCTTTCCCCGGCGGCAATCCTTCCAGTTCCAATGAGCAAAACCCGGTGGTGCTATATGAAAATCCCGGTACCTACAGTGTGAGCCTGATCGTGACCAATGATGCGGGGAGCAGCGAAAGCAGCCAGTCGGATATTATTGTGGTTAATGACCTGCCTGCCGCTGATTTTACTTTTGAGGTAAACGGGATGGAAGTAGTTTTCACCAATACCTCCGTCAATGGGACATCTTTTATGTGGGATTTTGACAATGGGGAAATCAGCATGGAAGAAAACCCAACCGAAATTTTCGATGCGCCCGGCACTTACCATGTTGTTCTGGTGGCTGCAAATGATTGCGGCACAACGGTTTATGGTGCCGACGTAGTCATCAATGCCACAATTCCCACGGCAAATTTCAGCGCCAGCGCCACGGCAGGCTGCGCCCCGCTCGAAGTGCATTTCACCGACGAGTCGTCGGATGGGCCAACGGATTGGCTTTGGTCCTTTCCTGGCGGCACCCCGGCCACTTCGACCGAGCAAAACCCAACGGTTTTTTATCCGGAAGCGGGCATATATGATGTAGAATTAATGGCTTCCAATTCGGCTGGCACAGGTGGTGTTTTTTATGCCGAAATCATTGTGGTGAACGATATCCCTTCAGTGGGTTTTGATGTTGTGGTGAATGCCCCTATAGTGAATTTTACCAATACTTCGAGCAATGCCGACACTTATGAATGGGACTTTGGCGATGGAAATAGCAGCACGGAGGAAAACCCAGTCCATTCTTACACCGAGGGCGGAGATTACGAAGTGACGCTGACGGCCATGAATGAATGTGGCATTGAAGTTTACACCCAAACGGTGACCATTGAGCCGAATACAACGCATATTCTGGATGAAAAATATTTTAGCATAAATGCTGCCCCCAATCCATTTTCAGAATATGTGCAGGTGCAATATTATTTAGATAAAAATATTGACAATGCAAACCTGATTATCAGCAATATATTGGGCAAAGAAATTGCGAAAATACCCGTCAATGCTGGTGACGGCAGTATTTATATTGGCAATGAAATAAAACAAAATGGCGTATATTTTATACGTTTAAAATCTGGAAATAAAGCATCGGAAGCCATTAGGATTATAAAGGCTTTTTGATGTTGGCCGTATATGCTTGGCGTTTTTTGAAATATTCCCGGTCGCTTGTCATTGCCAACGACAAACTGCAACGTCATGAAGGCCCTTTTGGCAGCCTTCATGACGTTGCAGGTGGCCTTCGGCCATGACAAAACCAATTTTTTTTCACCATCAGTAAAAGATAGCGGAGCGTAAAGCTTGGCTTCATGTTCCGCAAACTTTTGCCACAAACACTTGCCTTATGAAGATTACCCGTTTACACTTTTTAACCATGCTTTTTGCAGCGGCATTTGCCTTCCTGCAGGCACAAACGAACCAATACCTGCACTTCGACAGGGTGGACGATTATGTTGAAACGCCCAATGCTTCGCAGTACGTGGCCAATTCCCAGGGTGTCAGCATGGTAGGCTGGTTTTATACAGATCAACTGGCTTATGGACAGGGCATGATGGGCATCCGTGGCGGCGGCAATACGGGTGAGATGTACCTCATCCAATTGGACAACGGCATTATTGAATGCCGCCTGAACACTAACGGGACGCTCTATGAATACGTCGCCCCTGCGTTCAGCATCGTGCCGCAGGTTTGGCAGCACATCGCCTGGATTTACGATGGTACTAAGGTTTCGCTATACATTGATGGTGCGCTGAAAGGCAGCAAAAGTGCATCGGGTGCCATCACCGCTACCAACAAATCTTTCGCCATTGGGAAAAGCATTTTGGGCGGCTTCAATTTCGTTTTCGGAGGCCGTGCCGACGAGGTGTCCTTGTGGAGCAAAGCCCTGACACAACAGGAAATCCAGGATATGATGGACAATGAGCTGGCGGGCAACGAATCCAATCTGGAACTTTATTACAAATGCAACCAGGGCGTACCCGACGGCGACAATACATCCATCAGCAAACTGGTCAGCGAAACAGGCTCCGGCGACCGAGACGGCAACTTGGTCAACTTTGCCCTGACCGGCACCACTTCCAATTTCGGCGGCACCTTGGATGTCAGTTTCCAGGCCATTACTTTTCCACAAATACCCAACAAATTGGTGTCCGACCTGCCGTTCCAACTATTGGCAACTGCCAGTTCGGGCCTGCCGGTGAGCTATACAATTGTATCCGGCCCGGCCACGGTTGCAGGTAATACTGTGACGCTGACCGGACAGCCTGGCGAAGTGACCGTAAAGGCCAGCCAGCCCGGCAATGGCACTTTTGACCCCGCCGTGGATGCTGTCAATACATTCCAGGTGCTCGATCCGAACACCCATGTGCCAAGTATTGACGCTCGAAGCCCCCTGGCCGGGGATGTTTTTGTGCCTGTTTTGAAACCCATCCAACTGGCGGCTATTTCTTCCATCGAATATCCTGAATTGTTTTCCATTGCTGGGGTCAAGTTCCAGGTTAACGGAGTTGAGGTACTTGGCTATGATTGGGGCAACGGGCATTACACGGCATGGTGGACGCCCCCTGCTTACGGTGCTTACTCCTTGAACATCGTTTCCACCAACAATTTTGGCGCAAATGCTTATAAAGCTGTGAATTTCAATGTGGTAAATCAAGTGACCGATATGAGCGCCCTGGCCGTGAACGCCGTATGGGCAGATGTTGGCAATGGAGTGATAGAAGTAGAAGCTGAATTGCCCAGCTACCTGGGCGCTTTCGATCAGATAATCGGAAATCTGAGCATACAATGCCCGCCTGGCGGCTGCGACCCTTGGGACAGGATTTCGGGCATCGAAGCCAAAGGCCACAATGGCGAATGGTACGAAATCATCCGTTACATTACGCCGTATGGCGTGGCCTGCAACCACAGCATTGATCTGACTGATTTTATGTCAGCATTGCAAGGGAAAATAACTTTCCGGGTCTATCTCGGCACCTTAGGCAACGGCTTCCTTTACACCCTGGATTTGGACTATTCCAGCGGACAACCTGCGCACCCATACAGCAATATCACCGAACTCTGGCGGGAGACTTACGACTTTGGCGATATGTCACATTTGCAGCCTGTGCAGGGCTTGAACCTTGATATTTCCGATGAGGCTGCCGAGGCAAAAATGAAACTCGTGTCCACTGGCCACGGCTGGGGCGATAACAATACGGGCAATGCCGCAGAGTTTCACGAGGACACCCACCATATTTGGGTGAATGGGGTGGAAACATTTGAACAGCACAACTGGTTGGACTGCAACCCCAATCCCGATGCTTGCTCGCCGCAAAATGGTACTTGGTTTTACGATAGGGCAGGCTGGTGTCCTGGCACTATTGCACCTTGGTTCGACTACGATATGAGCAACTTCATCAGCCAGGGGCCAGTTTCGCTGGGCTATGTTTTTGATGAAGACTATGTTGACTTGTGCAATTCCAGCAACCCCAATTGCGTGAGCGGTGTCACTTGCACCGATTGCAACGACGGCTTTGACCCGCACCTCATCGTGGCCTCCTACCTCATCACCAGGGGCGACAGCCCACTCGAAGCCTTGACGGGACTGGATGAAACCATTGCACCTGATGAGCTTGCATTCCAGGTCTTTCCGAACCCCACAACCGGCCTTGTAAATATCGCTATGCCACAGGCGTTGGGGCAGGTAGAAGTCCGTATTTTCAACAATTTGGGCCAACTGCTGCGCCGTTTTGACTTGGAAACTATTTCAAATAAAACAACGATTGATTTGGGCAATTTGTCCAAAGGAATGTATTCGGTAGAGCTGCGCACGGGGCGTGCTAGCGGCGTTAAAAAATTGGTGGTTGAGTAGAAAAACGACCATAAAAAAAGGGCCGACGGGATTCATTTCCCGCCGGCCCTTTTCATTTTATTCTGGCGGCTTTGGATTAACGGGCCACGACCAATCGCTGGGTCAGTGTGCTGCCGTCCACCGTCAGTTTCAACAGATAAACCCCTGCTGGCTGGTTGGCCAAATCAAAGGAAAACTGTTTTCCGGCGGTGTGATCTTCCAGATATTGAATTGACCTACCCGTGATGTCCAATACTTCGACCTTGACATTTTGCACTTCGCTGAGTTCCAGTTTCACCCAAAACTGCCCAGTAGTGGGGTTGGGTAAGATGGAGAAGGAAGACAAGGATTCGATTTGGCCCACACCAGAGAGTACATCTACAGTGGCTTCACTTGTACAGCCGTTTTCATCAGAGACAGTGACTGTGTATTCACCAGGAGTCAAATTCGTTGCTGTGGCAGTAGTTTGGCCATTGGACCAACTGTATTCATAAGGTGCCGTACCGCCAGTAGCCGTGGCAGTAGCCGTGCTGTTGCCATTGTCAACGGCAGTCACGGTAGGCGGCTCGTTAGGTGAAAAGGTAACGATGAGCGAATCGGTAGAAACGCTGCAAATAACGTTGCCGCTGGCATCTTGGTAGGCGATGCTCCGGATAACCCAGGGACCTTCCAGCAGGTCGAGTAAGTTGCTGCTCATTACGCCGTTGAGGTCGCTGTTGTAAGTGCCAGAAGAAGGCTCACCCACAAAGTTGAACCCGCCAGCCAAGCCGCCTGTACCACCCAGTTCATCGCTAAATGCCCAGCCATGTCCCCCCGTAGCGGGGATAACCTCTGAACCATCAGTTTCAATAAAGAAAGTAGCATCAGGCCCGCAGACAGTTACCGGATCGGTCGTGGAAAGGCCGCCAGCTTCGCAAGGAACATCGGGACAAGTAGCGCCGCTCAAACATGTAAGGGCAGGGAATCCATTGTCGGTTTGTAAATTTGTGCCGCCGCCACATTGGCCGGCTTCGTTGATAACGATCAGATAAATGCCGTCTTCGCTGGCCGTCCAGGTAATGGTGCAGCCATCGCCGTCGCCAGGGCCGAATGCATCTATTGCCCCACTCGGAGCAATAATGGTAAACTCAGGTACCCAAGAACCAGCCCCAGAACCGTTGCACATACTGAAAGCATAAGTGCCACCAGCAATGAAGCCGTCCACAGCATAAGCTTCTGAAGCCCAAACCTGGAAGGCAGTAATTTCATTGAAAGGACAGCCAGTTCCATCGTCACAAGGAGCGCCACCAAATGTGGTATTGAAATCGGTCCAGCCACCCGTAGGGCTTGGGTTCAACCAATCAAGGCAAGGATCCGGACCTGCGCCAATGGTGACCTCATCAACGGCAGTGCAGCCGTTGTCATCCGTTACCGTAACGGAATAGGTGCTACCTCCTGTGAGGTTAGTAGCTGTCTCGGTAGTTTGCCCATCTGACCATTCGTAGGTAAATGGCCCTGCATCGCCATCCACAGTGGCAGTTGCCGTGCCATCGCCATTGTCAATAATGGTAGCTTCGACAAAACCAAATTCAACTACAAGTGAATCGGCAGAAAGGCCGCAAATGCTGGCAAAAGGGTCATTGGAGTTGGAGTAAACAGCACTGTACATTACCCAAGTGCCTGCCATCGGTGCAAGGCCGTTTGCGCTCAAAACGCCGCCTAAGTCATTGTCGTAAGTGACAGAAGTAGGCTGGTCTGGAAATATGAAATTGCCTTCCAAAGCACCTGTCCCTCCTTGGGAATTGCTAAAAAACCAGCCATGCCCGCCGCTGCCTGGCACACTGCCGTCAGTAGCTACAATATCAAATGTTTCGCCAGGGCATACTGAAATGCTTCCAGTTGTCGTCAATGTCCCTGCTTCACAAGGATCACATGAGGTGCCGGCTGAACAGGTCAGGGCAGGAAAACCGTTGTCGGTTTGGGTGTTGGGGCCTCCGCCGCACTGGCCTGCTTCGTTGATGACAATCAAATAAGTGCCGTCTTCGCTGGCTGTCCAGGTAATAGTGCAGCCATCGCCGTCGCCTGGGCCGAATGCATCAATGTTGCCACTTGGGGCAATGATAGTGAATTCAGGTACCCAAGCACCTACACCATTGCACATGCTGAATGAGTAGGTGCCACCAGCTTGAAAATTGTCCACGCTATAGGCTTCCGAAGCAAAAACTTGAAAAGCAGTAATTTCATTCAATGGGCAGCCAGTGCCGTCATCGCAGGGTGCGCCACCAAATGTAGTGTTGAAATCAGTCCAACCTCCTCCAGGGGCTGGGTTCAACCAATCTTCACATTGCGCAAAAGAATGGCTAATGGCCAAGCTCCAGAAGAATAAGAGGCTTGCCATTTGGTAGTAAAAAATTCTCTTCATAAAGGATAAATTTATAAGGTGATTCAAAACGCCAAAGTAGCTCAATGACTTTGTAGTTCGGTACTAAAAGGTAATATTAAATGTCAGTGGTAAGATAAAAGACAATTGCGTTGAAATGGGAAAAAGGTATTTGAATATGGCGATTTGTTGAGCGCTTTAGCTTCCAAGCTATTGGAAATCGGTGTTTGATGGCAATAGTTATTAAAGCGAATAACAAGTTAGCCCAATGAGTTGATTTTCGTAGATCCGTGCGGTCAAACTTTGGAGTTTTTTTTAAACCAGCAAGGTTTATATTGCAGATTATCAATACGTTATAAAAATGAACCCTTTTGTCGTATTATAAGCGAATTCCCTGCAACAATAACTCGCCCACCCGCTCCCTAAAAATATTGCTAAATATGACACCCCGGTGGCCTTCCTGCATGGTGATCAGCTGGATGGCGTCCGGCCTCAGGGACTTCAATTGTTCGGAACATTCCACTGGGATCACGTCGTCTTGCAGTCCGTGGAAGAGGGTAATGGGAGCAGTGGTTTTTTGCAAAAACTCGTCTGTGCGCAAAGGATATTTCAGCAAAAAATCGGGCAGGAGCGGCACGGTTCGGTCTTTCATGTCCACCATGCTGCAATAGGGTGCCAACAGGATCAACTGCTGCGGCAGGTTGTTGGCGGCCAAGTAAGAGGCCATGCCGCTGCCGAGCGAGTAGCCGACCACTACGATTTGGTTTTCGGTGTAATGCTGTTTGAGGAAATCATAAGCCTTTTGTGCATCATTAAAAAGTTGTTTTTCAGAAACGATCAGCCCATCGCTCTTGCCATAGCCTCGGTAATCGGGCATGAAAATGTCGTAGCCTTTCCCCTGCATCGTCTCTGCCTGGTGGAGGCAGCGGCGGTTGCTGCCCCGGTTGCCGTGGAGGTAGAGGATAGCGCCCTTGGAGCCAGGTTCTTTCAGCCAGAGGCAGTTGAGGGAAATGCCGTTTTCCACTTCAAGTTCCACTTCTTCGCCCGATGAGAACACAAAATCCTGCGGCAGGATGTCGGGATTAAATAGGATGCGCTCCTGTGCAAAATAAAGCGCCACGCAGGCCAGTGCATAAAGGGCAAAAAGAAATACGCCAAGGCGTTTGATCCATTTCATTTAATTCAACTTTTTTGCATTAACACATGGCAGGCCGAAGTGTTGGATTTTCTGAAAAAGCCATCAGCCCAAAAAACAAAAATCCCTAACTTGCTCCCATGAATTTCACGACACAAAGCAAGTTGAGCCTCATATTTTGGGTACATCTCGCCATTACCCTTTCTGCCTGGTTTATCCCTTTTCTTTTTAGGTGGCCGCTGGTATGGGCAGCCTATGCAGTGGTGCATTTGCAGTTTGCCGTCTTTGGCCGCTGCCTGATGAACGGCCTGCACGACCTGGACGAGGGCGACGACAAAATCCTATATACCGATATTCTGGAAGCGATGGGTTTTCGGCCCAATCGGCGCAAGCTCAAGCTGTTTATCCGACGGATACTGTACCCAGTGCTGGCGGTGTTCACGGTAATATGGCAATTGGTGCTGGGTTTTAAGCCGTTGATATTTTGAAAAAGCGGATGGAATTTGCTTAAAATCTAAATCCTCCACCAAAACGTATATCTGGCATTGGGTTAAAATAGGTCAAAGTGAGGGTTATTAAAGATGAACGTCATTGAATGTCATTAGTCATTGAGGTCATTTTGTTGAAAATCAGCTACTTACTCTTTGTTGACTATCAATTTCAAATGCGATTATCTATAAGAAAGCTAGACACACCCTTCATCCCAATGCCTCTTCTGGTTGTTGTACGTTCAAATGCCACCAAAAACTGGTTTTAGCCAAATGCAAAACAACATGGAACAAACTGCCGTCATCGAAAAAACTTTCAGCAGCAATGGCATGGAATACCTGCCGCTGGCCGAGTTCGTGCAATTTTTGTCGGAACACGTGTCAAACCCCTACACTTCCACCTTTAGCTTTCGTCCGTTTTTGGAAAAATTAAAGGCCAATAGTGGCCCAGCCGGCAAGGCGTCCCTGGCCATTTTGTCAGTTTTGGAAAAAGAGCTGGCTGATGAAGGGGCCTTGATCCAAAACCCCGAACGCTTGGCCTCCGTGGCCGCCATCCTGTTCCCTACCTTATTTTATGATGGACAAATGGCATTTATTTCAAAGCCATTTTCAAACGAAGTCCTTTGTGCCACGCAGGGATTTCAGCATTTGATGGAGTCTGGGCATTGGGAGGTCAATATGGGCAAGTTCAACCAGCGCAGCAACGCTACGCACGGCGCTACGGACGCAGGCAACCTGGTGCTGGGCTGTTTTTATGGTGAAAAAACCGATTGCGCCTTCAACGATATCCTGCAATTGCGCCATACAGAAACCGGCCTCGAAAAGCATTTAAAAGTAAACATCCTGACCGATTATGTGAAAGCGACGGCGATCAAGCCCCTGAAAAAACTGTCCAAAAAAGATGTCCACCACCTGCTCGACCACTGGGACGACGAGGCGCTTTGGCTCCAACAAATGCCCGTGGAAAACTTCGACTTCGAGGGTTTTATCATCGGCCACCTGGACGATGTGACGGAGCGGGAAATCCTTTCCACCATTGAATCGCTGATGGCCAATGAAAGCCCCAACAGCGAGCACAGGGACGAACTCAGTTACCAGCAACACCTCATCCGCTCCTTCCTCAGTATGCCTGAAATCACTTTCGGCACCCTGCAAGTGCGGCAGCACTACTGGCAGGAAGGCACCAGTTGGAGCCTGTTGCGGCGCTTCCACGCCGATTTGGTAAGGCCGGATTTGAAAAACCCCAAGAGCATTTATGGCAAAGTGGTGGCGACGGGCAAGGCAGTCACGGTCACCGATTTGCAGGTGGTAGCCAAAACGGATTTTGAGCTGGCGCTGGCCGCCAAAGGTTTTCGCAGCCTGCTCCTGGCCCCAATTTTTATTGACGGCGAAGGCATGGAAATCATTTTTGAACTGGCCTCGCCCGAACCCTTCCGTTTTTCCCAGCTCACTGTTTTGGATTTGAAAGAAGTCATTGCGCTGTACGCCTTTGGCACCGACAAATTCGTGCAGGACATTGGCAACAAGGTGCGGCTCACTATCCAGCAGCAGTTTACTTCCATCCACCCCAGTGTGGAGTGGAAGTTTCGGGAGTCGGCCACCAAGTTTTATTGGGATCGGGAAGTGGACAGCCTGCACACGGCCATTCCGCCCATCGTTTTTAAAGATGTTTATCCGTTGTACGGCCAGGCCGACATTGTAGGCTCCTCCCGCCAGCGCAACGAGTCCATCATGGCCGACCTGATAGACAACCTGGAGCGGCTGGGCGGGGTACTAACAGTCTGCGGCCAGTCGGTCAACTTCCATTTGTTGGATGTTTATTTTGAAAAAACAAAAACCTGCCTGGAAAGGCTGCGGGCGGGCGAGTTCGTATCCAGCGACGAATCCGAAATCGTGGACTTGCTCAGCCGGGAGATTCACCCCATGTTGCGTAGCTTGGAAGACCGTTTTCCCCATCTGCCGAAGAGGTTGCTGGCCGATTATTTCGACTATCTCGACCCCGATCTGGGCATCGTCTATCGCCACCGGAAGGCTTATGAAGACTCGGTGAGCATGTTGGTGGAGGCCATTTCAGAGCATTTGGAATCCGAAGACAAAAAGATGCAGGAGGTGCTGCCGCATTATTTTGAAAAATACAAGACCGATGGCGTGGAGTACAACATCTACCTCGGCCATGCACTGCTGGAAAAAGGCAGTTTCAGCCCTTTCTTTTTGAAAAACTTCCGGCTGTGGCAGTTGATCCATTTTTGCGAAATCACCCGCCTGGTGGCGCAGCGCTCGAAGGAGTTGCCCGTGCCACTCACCACTGCCCAATTGGTATTCGCCTACAGCAACCCGCTCAGCATCCGCTTCCGTATGGACGAAAAGCATTTCGACGTGGACGGGGCCTACAACGTGCGCTATGCCATTTTGAAAAAACGCATTGACAAGGCCGTTGTAAAAGGCACGGGCGAGCGCCTCACCCAAAGCGGTAAGATAGCTATCGTCTGGCTCAATGAAAAGGATCGGCTGGAATACCTGGAATATTTGCAGCACCTGCAATACAAGGGTCTAATAGAGGAAGAAATCGAAGATTTGGAACTGGAAAAATTGCAGGGAGCGGAGGGGCTTCGGGCGTTAAGAGTACAGGTACGGGTTTGATTTCTGGGGTTTGATTTGGGATTTCAGATTACATGATATTTGATTTTGATTTGCACACGACCCTCTGCCTGAAACCTGAATACATGCAATCTGAAATTTCAAATCAAATCTGTTATTGCTTAAACAGCCGCACATTCACAGCCACCGGCCCTTTGGGGCCATTTTCCACTTCAAATGTAACCCGGTCGTTGATGTTGACGGTGTCCACCAGGTTATTGATGTGGACAAAGATGCTGTCCTGGCTGCCTTTTTCCTTGATGAAGCCGAAGCCTTTTTCTTCGTTGAAGTAGGACAAGGTGCCCTTCCGTTCGGTCTCTACGATGTCTTCGTGTTTCGGCACACCGATTTCGATGTCTTCGGCCCTGATTTTATGCCTTCTGCTGGGGTCGGGCGGGGTAGGGGTGAGGTTGCCGTTTTCGTCCACATACATGATCATGTCCTCGAAGGATTTGCCCTCCACCTTATCGGCTTTGCGCTGCTCCTTTTTGGCTTCTTTTTCACGCTGTTTTTTCAGGCGTTTTTTCTCTTTTTCTTTTTTGTTGTACGTCTCTTTGGATTTGGCCATTCAGTAATACAGTTTAGTTAAAAAATAAAAAGTTCTATCAATACAAACGCTTCTTCGTGTCAGCCGTGCCATTGCTATAAATCTACCTGGCACAATGGGGCACGAAAGAATGCCATTATTATTAACGATTTTTTATGCTCATTTACCGAAGGGAAGCAGAAAAAAAAGCCTGCGGGAAAAACCGGCCTGTCAACCAGCCTTGGGTAATTCTTCTGAAACACAATACTTCTCAGGCTGTAGCAGAATGGGAAGTGTCCTATTTTGAAGAAGGAACATGCAAAGGTAGGAAGATTAGCATTAAAATATTTACTTTACAAAAACATCCCGCCCATTTCCCCTTTATACCAAAACCAAACCCTCATAATGAAGTTACTCCGTCGCCTGGGCAAAATATTTTTGTACTTCCTACTTGGCCTGCTCCTGCTCTCGCTGGCCCTCGTCATTGCCATCCGCATCCCTTCGGTGCAGAACTGGGCGGTGGGGAAAGCGACGGCCATGCTATCGGAGACCTTGCAGACCCAAGTTTCTATCGGTGGGGTATATATCAATTTTTTCAAAACAGCCAATCTGGAGGATATTTATGTGGAGGATCGGCAGGGCGATACCCTGCTTTTTGCCCACGAACTAAAAGCGGATATTGGTATTTTCAACCTTTTTGGCAGCGAGATTTTCCTGAACAGCGCCAGCCTGGAAGGGGCCGTCGTTGACCTGCACCGCTACCAAGCCGACAGCGTTTTCAATTACCAATTTATCATTGATGCATTTGATGCGGGCGCTGCGCCCAAGGATACCACTGCCAAAGCCTGGACTTTCGGAATTGGCATTCTTTCATTGCAAAATGTCCGCTTCGATATGCTGGACGAAGGCGAGGGGCGATTTGACCTAAAAACCCGTGTCGCCACATGGGAGGTGAACGTGGAAGAGCTTGATTTAGCGCATTTTACAATAGCATTGGACAATATGGACTTGAGCAATTCGGATGTCAGTTTCCGTTTGCTCACGAAAGATTCCACCTTAATTCAACCAGCAAAAACCGATACCTCACGACTACAATTTCCCGGCATCGGATGGACAATCAGTGCCGACAAAATCCGCCTTGAAAACAACCGCCTTGCCTTCAACGACGACAATGCGCCCCAACTTGAAAAGGCACTCGACTACAGCCACCTCGACCTGCAAGAACTGCAATTGTCCATCAACGGCTTCCGCTATGCCGACGACGGCATTTTGCTAAAACTCAATAAAGCTTCTTTTAAAGATGCCAACGGCTTCGTGCTGGAAGGCATGGAGGGCGACATTAAGGTGCTGCCCAATGGCATCGAAGTGGACGGTTTTTTTTTGAATACCCCGCAGAGCAGCTTTGAAAACAATACTCGTATTGCCTTTTCTGAATTCAACGATCTGACGGATTTTTTGAAAAAAGTGCAGCTTGAATCAACTTTTAAGGAAAGCCATTTGGCCATCAGTGACCTGCTCATGCTGGCCCCGGCACTTCGGGAAACCCCCAACTTGCGCTGGCCGGAAAATGGCACGCTTTATCTGCAAGGCAGCCTGGCGCTGGCCAATGACTCCGTTTTTATGGACAATTTGTCTCTTTTGTTGGATGAAAATACCCAACTGAAAGCCTCCGGCAGCATCGCACAACTCAGCACGGATCCAGTTTATCATTTGAAAATTGACAAACTCACTATTTCGTACAACAGCCTAAACCAATACACGAAGGATCTTGGCCTGCCGCCCGCTTTGAAAAATTTTGGCCAATTTACCCTCAGCGGTCAAGTGGAAGGGACGCTCGGCGATCTCACAGCCAAAGGATTGGACCTCGCCACACAGTCAGCCACCCGCTTCTCCGGCGACCTGCAAGCGAAGGGCCTGCCAGACATCAACAAGACAGTTTTCGACTTGAATATCAAGCAGTTGGCTACCCGTGCGGGGGATGTAAAAGCTTTTGCAAAAGACACTTTGCCGCCACAACTGGACAGCCTGGGGCTGATTCAGTTTGCGGGAAATTTTAAGGGGACGATCTATGATTTTGATATAAAAGGCCAGTTCCAAACCACGCCCGGCAACCTCGATACCGACATCTCAATGGCTTTCAACCGTGACTATTCCTTTGCTAAATACAATGGCAAACTGGCGATGGAGAATTTCGACCTCGGCAGCATTCTCGGCGATACTTTAGGAGTTGGGGAAGTGACCCTCAACCTCGACCTACAAGGTGAAGGGCTAAGTTTGGACACCATCAACACGACCGTAAAGGGAACCGTAGGCCGCTTTGTGTACCAAAAATACGAGTACAACAACCTGCAAGTGGACGGCCAATTGGTCAATGGCGCTTTTGATGGAAAACTCAACATCGAAGACAAAAACCTCGACTTTAATTTGGTGGGGAAATTTAACCTCAGCGATAGCATCCCAGAAGTGGATTTGACCGCCAACATTGACACCATCAACCTCAAAAACCTGAACCTGAGTGCTACGGATTTGGGTTTTAGCGGGAAAATAGTGGCCGATCTCTACGGCAACAATCTCGACAACTTAAAAGGCACGGCCACGATCACTGATTTTGCCATGTCGGGCAGCGGCGAAGGCTATTTTGATCCACAGATCTTGCTGGAAGCCAGGCAGTTGGGTGGCGGGCGGCGGGCGGTTTTGCTCAATGCCAAATTTATGAACGCCACCATCGAAGGCAACTACAATTTTCAGGATTTGCCCGATTTGGTGGTGGGTTTCATCAACGACTTTTTCCCGATTGACGAGCTGGCCTTGCCCGAAGACTACGAACTCAATCCGCACTCCAAACTGGCCAATCAGGAATTTACCTTCGACCTCCAATTTACCGATTTGGCTTCGGTGGTGGACGTCTTTTTGCCGGGCATAATCAAAGTGGACTCGTCTGCCTACCTAAAAGGCGAGTTCAACAGCCAAGGACGGGTGCTGGTGATGGAGTCCGTTTTTCCGAATTTACAATACCAGGATATTGTGCTGGACACCTTGTTGTTCAATGCCAATGGAGACGCCCAGCGAATTCAAGCCAGCCTGGCCGCCCGCAACCTCAACGTAGGCAATTCTTTTTTTGCCCAAAAACTGGACTTGGACACCCGCCTTGGCGACGATTCGCTTCGCTTCGACCTGGCTGTTCTCGACGATACGGCTGGCACCAAATTGAAGCTCGGCGGGCGTTCGGCAAAATATGAAGGCAATTACCGCTTGGTATTTGATAAAGAAGTGATCCTCAACGGCGATGCCTGGGCGGTTGGGGCGAATAATTTTATCCGTTTTACTAAAAATTCGCTGTATGTCAACGACTTAAGCATCGGAAGGGGCGGGCAGTCCATCGCCATCAACAGCCGGGGCGAGGCTCCTGCCAACGACTTTGCCCCACTGGAATTGACCTTTGACAACTTTAAATTGGATGAAATTTCGGCCATCCTCAATAATCCCGACCTGCGCCTGGCGGGTGGCATCAATGGAAAATTTACCGTCATTGCCCCCAAAACCAACCTGCATTACAATGCCGACGTGACCGTGGATACCCTGAGCCTGAACGGCCAGTTGCTCGGCAATTTGCAAGTAAAAGCAGCCCAGCCTGCGGGCCGCCGGGTGATTGATATTTTGACAGAACTGAGCGGGGAAAATCAAATGACCGTGCAGGGAACATACACCATCGAAGGCAACCAGTTTGACATCAATGCCGATTTTGAAAAACTGGGCCTCGTGGTAGCCGATCCTTTTTTGAATACCCTCATCCGGGATTCAAGGGGTTACGTTTCCGGTGAATTGAGCATCAAGGGCACACCCGACAAGCCCGCCGTGCGGGGCAGCATTACCACCCACGACGTGAGTACCGAGGTATTGACCACAGGCGCCCGCTACCGCACCAGCGGAAACACCATCACCCTGAGCGAAACGGACATCAATCTGGGCAGCCTTGCCCTGTACGACGAACGTGGACAAAAGGCTACCCTGAGCGGCGGCATCCGACACGATTATTTTAAAAATATCCGAATGAACCTTCGGGCGCAAACGGATGGCTTGCAAATGCTCAACACGACCCGTGACGACAACCAGTTGTATTATGGAAAACTTTTCGCCAGCGCCGATGTGAATATCGAAGGCACACCAGAGCAGCCCGTCATCACCGTGGCAGCCAGTACGCAGGATAGTACTCTTTTACACGTAGAGCCTTTGGCACAAAGCCTGGCCGTGGTGCAGGAGGATTACATCATTTTTGCCAACCCCAACAATTATCAACCCGATAGTTTGAAGTTGTTGGAACAACAGATTGCGTCCAACGTGACGGGCTTCGATCTGACCCTTGTTTTGGAAGTGACAGAGGATGCCGAACTGAACATCATCATTGACCCACTGACGGGCGATCAACTTTTTTGCAGCGGTAGCGGCGACTTCACCTTGCGGATGCAACCCGACGGCGAACTGAGCATTACCGGCACTTATGTGATTGAAAAAGGGAGCTATACTTTTAGTTATGAGGGTTTGGTAAAACGGGAGTTTGAAATCCGCAAGGGTAGCAGCCTTACCTTTTCCGGCAATCCTTACGATGCCCGTTTCGACATCACCGCCGTGTATAAAACACGTGCCACTACCTACGAACTGGTGAGCACCCAAGCCACCGACCCCACCACGCTCGAAGCCGCCCGCCGCCGTACGGACGTGGAGGTTTTGATGAACATTGACGGTAGCATCAACGAGCCGGAAATCACTTTCGACATCAACTTGCCCAATGCACAGGGAGGCTTGGTGGACAACCTCGTGGCCCGCCGCCTGGCCGACTTGGAGGATGAGCCTACGGAGTTGAACAAACAAGTATTTGGGCTCTTGTTGTTCAACAGTTTCATCGCCTCCGAAACAGGCGGTGGCCTGGCCAACGTGGGCGAAAACGCAGCACTGCGCAGCGTGAGCAGCCTCATTACCGGGCAGTTGAACAAACTGGCCGACCGCCTGATAAAAGGGGTGGATGTGACGGTGGGTTTTGAATCATACCAAACGGGCGGGCAAACGGCGAGCAACGTGACCGAGGTGCAATTGGGACTCTCCAAGCGCCTCTTCAACGACAGACTCACTATCATGGTTGGCGGCAATTTTAACCTACAAAACAGCCAGACCTCCTCTGTGCAACAAGGTGGTTATTCGGCCATCGCCGGGGACTTTGTGCTGGAATACAAACTGAACGAGCGGGGCAATTACCTCCTCAAGGTTTTTCACGAAAGCGACTATAATATATTGCTGGATGCCAACGCCAATAAAACAGGGGTGGGGGTGGTGTTTCGGAAGTCTTATTGAGCAATTATCCAATTTCCCACAAAACCCTGCCCAGCAAAGCGCCGCCCAGCACCAGCCAAGCTGCATTTGCTTTTTTCCAACCAAACACAGCAACAAAACCCAACAACCCTATCAAGGCGCTGCGCCAATCGGTGATGGCTTCCCGGCCCATGTCCAACAAGACGGCAGCCATCACGGCGACGGCGGCTACGTTCACCGAATCAAGGAAGCCAGCGAAAAATTTGGAGCGCCGCATTTTTGGCACCAATGGATTTAACAGCCAAACGAAAAGAAAGGAAGGGAGGAAAATGCCGAGCGTTGCAGCCGCCGCCCCTGGCCAGCCGTTCAGTTGGTAGCCAATAAAAGTGGCAGTTGAGAGCACTGGCCCCGGTGTAAATTGCCCCACGGCGACGGCGTCCATCAGTTCGCTGCGGGTGAGCCAGCCCTTCATGACCAGTTCCGCATCCAGATAGGCAAACAGCACATAACCGCTCCCGTACAGCACGGCTCCTACTTTTAAAAATGACCAAAAAATGCCTGCCGTGCTGATGTTGGCCACGAGGGCAGGGCTGCTTTGCAAAAAAAGGAAAGGCAACAGGTTGGGCAGCGTGCCCTTGTTTTTTATCCAAAAATAAATGCCGCCTGCCAGGCCAGCAGCCAAGAGTGCCATGATTTCATTCACCCCTAACAGGCTGGCTATCAAGGTCAAAGCCCCCAGGGCATACAATTCTCTGTTTTTCAGGGCTTTTTGCCCCAATTTGAAAACAGCACCGGCAATGATGGCTACCACGGCTGGTTTGATGCCATAAATGAACGGCTCCACGGCGGGAACTTGGCCATATCGGCCATACAGCCAGGCAAAAATGCCTGTAATGACGACGGCGGGAAAAATAAAACAAATGCCTGCTACGAATAGTCCTGCCACTCCGCCCCGCTCATGCCCGCAGTGCATGGTCATTTCCGTGCTGTTGGGGCCGGGGATGAGATTGGTCGCACCGACCAGATCAAGAAAATGTTCCCGTGTTATCCACTTTCGTTTGGTCACGATTTCGTCTTCCATCATGGCAACATGAGCCGCCGGGCCGCCAAATGCAATGCAGCCCAGTCGAAAGAAAACGAAGGCAATTTCTTGAAGACGGGAAGGCATAATATCAATTCATTGCAGATTTCACCAGTTGTTCCAACTCTCCATAACCGTCCATTTCACCCAACTTCGTCTTGCGCCCATTTTTATTGTAAATCAAAGTAAAAGGAATTGCGCCGTCCCAGTCGCTGCTCACTTTGTCAATCCAGGCGTTGTAGTCCATATCGGCGAGGGCGACGACGGAGGGGGCGATTTGGCGCTCCTGCACAAATGGGATGAGTTTCTTTTCAATGTCTTTTGGAAAATCCATGCTCACCAAAAATACCTTCACGGGTTGATTTTTATATTCCTGTATCAATTTTTCAAAATAGGGCATTTCGGCCACGCAGGGCTTGCACCAGGTCGCCCAAAAGTTGATGACATAGGTGGTGTCGTTGGAAAATTGGAGGTACCGCTCGAATTCGTTGAAAGTCATGTAAACTGGGAAAGGGATGGAGTCGGTGGCAGTTTGGGGCGCAGTAGCAATTCCAGAATCGTTTCTGGTAGAGGCTTGCTGCTGCTCAGAACATCCCATGGAGAGCAATGCAAAGAAGAAAATCAGGATCATTTTCATGCTGTTATTTTTTCTATAAAGGTTTGAACTGGCAGGATTCCATTCTTCCCGATGACCATGCGGAAAGGCGGGTTATAAAAACCGCCTGTTACGGAACAGGCGGGGTTGTTAACCCGC
>JBGSKQ010000129.1:0-103492 GCA_041741095.1 Saprospiraceae bacterium | reverse complement strand
AGGTAGGTGGAATGGACAACTTTTTATGAAAAAATGAAAATTTGACTTTTTTCACAACCTGCGTTGTATGCAACCTTTATTGACGCTTTCGTTAAACTTCATAATACGACAAGAGAATGATAAATCCAGTAACTTTTACGATAAGTGACGACTCTGGCTTTCTTGCAATTGTAAATGCAGACAAATACAATTCCTTTGTGAATGAGATGTGGACACTGCCGCAATTATTTGAAAGGTTTATTGAAGAAATGAATTATGACCATTTAATAATTTGGTCAACTGGCTCCGAGAATACATGGACAGTAACTTTTGTAAACAAGCCATCGGACAAAAAATCATTTAGAGAGTTTTCTAAAACAATGACTGTTACAAACGGACAAGTATTCTTGACAAATTATGAAGACCTAACAATATCTGCGCAATATGCCGACGAGAAAGTTCCAGCCAAACATAATATTGATTTAAATATAAAACTGGACAATGGAGTATATGAATTTAAAATCCGGCAACTGTTCGACCCAACAAATTACGAGGACGAGGCTGGAAGCGAAAACTTTGAAATTGTAGTTCAATTAAACGCAATAGTAACACGTCAGCAAGTTGACAAAATTTTTTGGTGGACACGATAAGGTATGCATACAACAAGGGTATTGGAGCAAGCGGGGCTGGACATTGAAACTTCAGCAGTTTGCATCGCTGTACTTTGGCTCGGGGCAGGACGAATAACTATTAGGCTTTAGTTGTTAACTTCAACAAAATATTTTCAATCAGCTGTGGTTCCGGGCTGGACGTTTATAAAATATCCCGCCTGCAGCAATACCTGAACGTTAGGCGGCATATTCAAAGACACCCATCATGACAATAGAACCTTTTGGAAAATTAGAGTTAAATAAAAGGGACAAAGAATGATTTGGACTTGTAAATAATATTTGCCCAAACAATAAAGTCGAACTAAGCATTTCGGTTGACAATCCAAACCAAGACCTAAATGACAAAATTGATCTGGTGAAAAAGTTAGCTGACGACTACGAAACTATTGTTGCTGACCTTTACGACTTTGCGTACAAAAAATACAAGGACACAGAATTTGAAGTGACAAGGAAAGAAATAGAAAATATGTATTTCTTGACTGCGGTAAATTTAAAAGAAGATAATAGAACGTGGTGGTTGACATTGGAGCCGGATTTTAGTGTGGCTTCGATTTACGACCACTTCTTACGCTTTACAATGCAAGACAGAAAAATTATTTGGGCAAACTTCGACATAAATACGACCTAATAACACGGTTTTTGTGTCAGTCGGGTTGATGTGCAAACTTGAAGCTTTGTACTACGAAACCCGCCCTAACGCAAAGCCCAAAACCGTCCCTCTCCTCCTACTCCCTTACCACCCACCTCACAACCTTCCCCACCCCGCATCCGCAAAATATAACCCCCTCTGCCAAGGCCCGAAACGTCCAAAAACAATTGCTGCATCCCAGCCCCAAATTGACCGGAAACAGGCATGGCCATGTGTCCACCATCAACAGGGTTATAGCAGTCGGTCATGCTGTCGGGCAGGGTGATATCCACATTGATGAGGGTATCGCCTCCAAAGTGGGCCCTGCGGGACGTGAAGTATTTTTCCCAGCATTTCAAGTTGCACCTTGGGAAGTCGCCTTCAAAGTATTTGGAGTGATACAGGGAAAACGCCGGTTTATGGGCTGACGATGCATACTCCGCATAAGCTTTTAGGGTCTTGCCCCTAATCAAATCCTGCCCAGACCCCATGTTTGCCAGAATGCCTACTCGCTACCTTTGCCCAACAAAACTTTGTTACCTGATTCTCAATTTTATTGTTATAAAATGTTTGCTGCTGTAAGATTTGTACTATCATTGTCCTGGATAACAGACACCTAAACATTGAATCATGCAAAACGAGAACATAACTATCAGGGCAATTATTCTTATCCTTTTCATTTCGACAATTGCTCAAGGCCAGGGAATTAGGGACAAATGGCGAGAAATGCCTCCCACGCCTGAATATTTTGCCATCGTGATGCGAATGGGGGTTCCTACCGAGCCGCAATTTGATACCCTTTGGAATGTTGTGCAACAATATTATGGAAAGAATCCAGACACCAGCCTTCTGTTGGCTGAACATGCAGTTGAGATAACTAAGAACCATAAATTAAAGAAACTGCACGGGGAGGCACTGTACCTGCAAGGAAAAGTAGTCATTCAAAATGACCCTGCTGCTGGCCTTGAATTGCTATTGTCGGCAAGGGAGATATTAAAAGATGAAAAAGAGATAGACACACGCCCTATTGTGGAAGGTTTTATAGGCGCTTATTATGCAAGGACCAATCAATATGAAAAAGCCATCGAACACCAATTGAATGCGCTGGACTTGGCTAAAGAAAAAAAGGATACTTTCAATTTCGTGAAACCATTAATGGAAATCGGTGGCATTTATTTTCAGATGCGCAACCTGGATAAAGCGCAGGAATATCTCAATGAGGCCAAAAAAATGCTGGCGACCACCGATGAAGAAGAGCCGTTGCCGAGGATATTATCCAATCAGTCCAAGATTTTCGTGTATATCGGGAGCAACTATAAAGCTATTGCCGATACGGTCGGCACCAACGCCGCTTTGTACCGTGACAGCGCTGAACTTTATTTCCGCAAAGGTTTGGAAGCCGCAAACGAAGGGCTGTCCGTTGCCAAAAAGCTCAATGTGCCCGCCTATATTTTGGCTGGGACGATTGCCCTCGCCCGCGTGCAAAACAGCATGGGCGATTACAGGGCAGCCGAAAGCAGTGGCAAAGAAGCCTTGCTAATGGCGGAAAATCTTGGAGTGCCCATGTACTTGGCGGATTGCCATTTGAGCCTGTCCAAGTCCCAACGGAATCTGGGGCTTTATGCAGATGCCATGCAGCATGGACAAGCTGGATTTGCCATAGTCGAAAAAGACCCGAGGGCAGGAAAAGCAGAACTGTTTGAGGTGGAATTGTTCGAAATATACAAGGCAATGGGCAGAACCGATTTGGCATTGCCGCTTTTGGAAAAAGCCATGGAGCGTCTAAAAGACCGTATTGGGATGGACACCAAAAAGGCCATCGCCGATGCCGAAACCAAATACCAAACGGCTGAAAAAGAAAAAGAGAACCTGGAGTTGGCAATCGCCAACGATAGAATTTCCAAACAACGAAACCTAATCATGGGAGGAGGAATGATGCTTGGGCTACTTGGCTTTTTTGGCTACCGACTCAACAAGGTAAACAAAGACCGCAACGACAAAAAAGCCTTTGCCGAAGCCCTTATTTTCGCACAGGAAGAAGAACGGAAACGGATTGGGCGGGACCTCCACGACGGCATCGGGCAGTCTTTGTTGCTGATAAAAAAGCAGATGGACAATACCGTAGGGATTACCTTGGAAAACCAGCAGATGATTTCCGCTACGCTCGAAGAAGTGCGGTCCATCTCACAGGATTTGCACCCATTCCAGCTCGACAAATTTGGCCTGACCGCCACCATCAGCGATATGGTGCTGAAAATAGAGCAGTCAACCGACCTTTTTATTACCCGTGAAATTGAGGGTATTGACAAAACGCTGGACCCGAAATCGGAAATACATTTATACAGAACCATCCAAGAAGCCCTGAGCAATATCATCAAACATGCGGGTGCGACCGCCGCAAAAGTCAACATAAAAAATATGGTTGACAAGATACAGGTGTCCATAATGGACAATGGAAAAGGATTCGACCTGGAACTGGCCATCGTCACTTCCAAAAGTCTGGGAATCAGAACGATGCACGAGCGGATTTCCGCCATCGGCGGGAAATTAAAAATAGAAAAAGGCGAAGCCAGCGGCACACAGGTCAATATATCAGTGCCTAAATCGAAAATTATTTAGCGAAATTATTTAATTGATGACGATGAACGGCTTTTGCAATCAGCAGAGGTCCTTTCGAGAGGCCGGGTTATCAAACCCGGCTGTTTCCGGTCTCAATTGCCGGGTTTGATAACCCGGCCTCTCAAATAGGCAAAGGTTAAGTTTCAAAAGCATAGCTTTTATCAGTTTAAGAATTCCACTGCCCTTTATTCAATTGCACCATATTCAATTTGTCATGTTCAAATATTACTCACCGCATTTTTTCCCTAAAATGTTCATCCTGATACTGCTGTTTGGCATTTTCAGCATCGTGGCCTGTGAAGACGAGTCCAAGGATTTTACCTCTGGCAGCTTTTACCCGCCGGGCACGGTGAAGCCTACGGATCCCGGCACTGACACGACCATTTTGGAAGAAGATAAATGTTGGGAAGCACCCATCGAAGTAGAAAAGGCGGTTGATTTCAACCAGCTTTTTACCCGCTATAGTGGCTGGACGGGCGGTGATGCCACTTACTCCGTAACGCTACCGGATGGCCGCACCCTCTGGCTGTTTGGTGATAGTTTTATCGGCACGGTAAATCCTGATCGCTCCCGTCCCAATGGACCTTTCAAACGCAATGCGGCCATGGTACAGGATGGCGATCAAATGACCACCTTGCAAGGTGGCCCAAGTGCTTTTGTAGAACCCGTCGAGCCCGGCTGGTGGTATTGGCCCGGCCACGGCATTGCACATGGCGATACTTTGCAGGTCATCTATTTTGGCTTTAAGTCCACGGGTGGTGGTGCCTGGGATTTTGCCTACGCCAGCATTGATGTGGCGACTTTTTCCCTGCCCGATTTTCAACTGTTGGGCATTGAGCGGAAAACCAGCGACCCGAGCACCAATTTTGGAGCTTGTATTTTGGAAGAAGACGGCTACCTGTATCTCTACGGCGCAGAAAAAAATGGCTTGTCCAAGTACCTGCACGTGGCCAGGGTGGCGGGGCAAGATTTGAACGGTGAATGGGAATATTTTGACGGGAGCAATTGGACGGCCAATGCTTTCAGCAGTGCCAGATTGTTTGCCCACGTTTCAGAGCAGTTTTCTGTTTTTAAAAACAATGGACGCTATTTTTTGCTGACGCAACACCACATTTTAGGAAGCGAAATTTACCTGTACGACTCAGACAAGCTGTATTCGGGTTTTGGCAATAAAAAACTGCTCTACTGCACCCCGGAATCCAAACAGGCCGACCTTTTTACCTACAATGCCTTTGCCCACACCCAATTCCTGCAAAATGGAGAACTGCTCGTTTCCTACAATGTCAACACCAGCGATTTTGCCAAATTGTACAAAGATGCCGACTCTTATCGGCCTTTTTTTGTGTGGGTAATAGGGTGGGAATGATAGCGATTTACGATGAGGCGATTTACGATTTACGAATTTAGAACGAAAACCATGAAACTTCAATTTTTTCTTCCTATCTGTTTGATTATCAATGCCTGTGGAGTGAAAGCTCCGCAAAATTTTCCCAACAAAGAATTGAGCTACACGGTAGAGGCCGCACCAGAATGGACGGATCTTTTTTATCGAAAATCAGGCTGGTTCGGGGCGGATGGCATTTTTTCCATCCCATTGAGCGGTGTGGACAAAGTGGGAAATGTGGGCAACCGGGAAACGCTGCTGCTTTTCAGCGATACCTACATCGGCGAGGTGGAAAACGGCAAACCCAAACCCGGCAACAAAATGGTGAACAACACCAGCGCCATCTTGCAGGGTAATACCGCCCATCCAGACAGCATCGAGTTTTTTTACAAAAAAGGGAAAAACGGCGAGCCACAGACTTTTTTTGTGCCAAAGCTGACGGGCAACAAAAAGCAACATTTTTGGCTCGGCGATGGCTTCGTCAACCAGGAGCGGGACAATACCTTTTACCTTTTTGCCTATCATATAGAAATCACCGGGGAAAATGTCTTTGATTTTATTGAACCCAATGTCTCATTGATTGCCATGCCAAAGGGCAGCCGTCCGCCATTTGAGCAACAACGGCAAATAACTACACCCTTGCACATCAAGGTGCCAGGGGTGGGAGAGGGCAATTTCGGTGCAGGGATTTTGGTCAACACCAAATGGGCAGGTGCCTCCAACCCCGACGGCTACGTTTACACCTACGCCTGTGTTGGCCAGGATAAAAACCTCCTGGCGGCACGGGTGAAGCCAAAGGATTTCGAGGATTTTTCAAAATGGAAATATTGGAACGGAAAGACGTGGGTGGCTGATAATCAACAACTTGCACCCATCACCAATGCAGTTTCCAATGAACTAAGTGTCACACCGCTGCCCGATGGCAGATACTTGCTGGTCTTTCAGGTCATGGGTCTTTCTGACAAAGTCGGTATCCGGATTGGCGAAAGCCCGGTCGGGCCATTTGGTGAGATACAGGAGATTTGGCAGACGCCAGAGGCCGATCAAGGTTTGTTTTGCTACAATGCCAAGGCACATCCTAACCTCTCCAAACCCGGTGAGCTGCTCATCAGCTACAATACCATTACCCTTGATTTTTGGAACGACATCCAAAAGGATGCACACATTTACCGGCCTCGGTTTATTCGTTTGAAATGGAAGGAATGATGGTGTGTTTAGGTGTTTGGGTGTTTTTGTGTTTTTGTGTTTTACAATGACTGCGAAACACAAAAGCACCCAAACACGCTAATTCAACTTGATTATTTCGGCTTGGCCGACCACTCAAATTTCCAATCGTAGATAATTCCGCCAAAAGCTGTCAAATCAACAGTTTGAGTTGATTTGAGGGAAGTAGAAGTAGCTTCAGTGATTTTGTAAACTTCTGTTTGAATATCATTTGGGTCAAATACATTGACTGCCATAATTGTCAGTTCTGATTCATCTGCATTCAAAGTCCAAGTAGTAGGGGCACGGAAACCATCAAAATCGCAAGTACCTCCACCTGAGCCAGTCAATGCACCATAATCCAAAGTGTAGGTTCCATCTTCATTAAAGGAAAAAACATTGTCCTTTTCACAGTCCACGATTTGTTCAGTTTCAGGATCGGCATCAAACACTTTACCAACCTTCGATTTCCACTGCCAATCATAAGTTGTCAACAGATAGGCTACCGAGGGTTCAGTCGTGATGATAAAATCTGCACTGGCAGTCTGGTCTTTCTCGTCGGTAGCTTCAAATTTGAAACGAACCGGAGTGGACAAACCTTCCTCGCTGAGTACGTAGGTTTCAGTGTGGCTCAGATGGGTCTCAGTTTTGATTCCGTTTGTACCAAAAGTAGCGTCAACAGTTGTACCCAAGTACTTGGTAATGGTCAATGATTTCAGGCCGCCAGCAGCGACCACGGTGGCGGTCACAGAAGCCGTTTCGCCAATTTTACCGCTAAATGTCGTGGCAGAAAGGGTGACAGTTGGTGCAGGTGTAGCGTCATCGTCATCCCCGCAGGAAGTCAGGGTGAAAGTTGATGTGGCCAGCAAACCGGCAAACATCAGGAAAAGAAGATTTTTGAATTTCATGATAAAATTGTTTTTAGTTAAAATTTAATAATCTGATTTACAATGATTTATAAACAAGGCCAAGTTCGTTGGCCCTTCAAAATCCAATTTTTGAAACCGACTCGCCCAGGCTATCAGCAGGCTTGTTTGCTTGTTTTTTAAAAAACTGCAAAGCCCGACCGTTCACACCCACCAAGAGCAAATCATCGTTGACGAAAGCCAAGCTTTGAACGGCCCCTTTGATAAAAATCCCACTTGCCGCAGCCGAAGTTGCAACGAAACCTCCCTGGCCATCGCCCAAAAGGAGCAAGCCAATTGAAGCATCCTGCTGGCCAATGGAAACATTCACTGCGTAGGAATTGCCAGCCATTATCAAGTCAAGGTGGCCATCTTGATTGGCATCAGCAAAAGCTAAGGCGTGGATGGATGAAAATTGGGCGGGCATGGGCAGCGGCTTCGATGAAAACGATTTCCCGCCCTGGTTGATAAAAACGGCAGATTCTAATTGCCGGCAATTCCGTTTGTAGGCCGCCGCCAGCGCTTTTTTACCAAAAATCTCCTGCACACTGGCCGAGGCATACAGCGCATAGCGGGGGAATTTTTTCTCCAGGCCATTGATTTGGGCCATCAGTTCGTCCCGATGGTGGACGGGTTTTTCTTTCCCTTCAATAAAACGGCAAAGGATACCGTCCACGCTGCCATTTTTGTCAAAATCATCGGCATAAATGGTCAGCGGCTGTTGTGCGCTTGCCTGGAATTTTGTGTTCAACCCTTGGTTGCCAGCCACCAAATCCACATAACCATCGCCATTCAAGTCATTGAATGCCAATGAGTTCCACCAACCGCTGCTTCCCGCCAGCCCAAACTCGGAAGTGGCTTCCCGCAGTTGGCCATTTTCATTTTTAAAAACGGTAATCGGCATCCATTCGCCCACCAGCACCAAGTCAACCGCTCCGTTTTTATCCAGATCTGCCCAGGCGGCGGCGTTGACGATGCCCACTTTTTCCAAAGCCTTTGCTGTGGCCGTTGCATCGGTGAAATGGCCATTTTCATTGCGCAGCAAATAGCTCCTACCTGGCAAAGGGTAAGCACCGGGAATGGCCGATCCGCCTATGAAAAGGTCAAAATCGCCATCTACATCATAATCGCCAATGGCGGCGCAAGCGGCAGGACTGCTCATTTTCGGCAAGGCATTTTTCGCCCATTTCAAATTTCCCTTGCCGTCGTTCAGGTAGAGGCGGCTTTGGTAAAATTCGCTTTCCGGCCCGTATTCGTGGCTACCGCTCAACACCAGTAGATCGTTGTGGCCATCCCCATCGGCATCGAATATTTTGGCGTCGGTATCTTCGTATGGGGCAGATTCGGACAGTTCCCGTTTTGAAAAATGGCCATTTTTATTTTGGTAAAAAAGGCAGCCAGACTGGTCTTTTCCACCACCAACATAAAAGTCTGTAGTGCCGTTGCCATCCAGATCTCCCACTGCAATGGGCGGCCCGTTTTCGGAAAAACCGTGGGGCAGCAGGGCTTGGTATTGGAAGTCGTTGAAAGGAAGTTCCTGGTGGATGAATTCGATTCCTTGTATTTCTGCTGGATGGGCAACGTAAAATGGCTGATTGATGGGATTTAGAGAAAAAGGAAATGGGGCGGCATCGGTCTCTTTTAACATGATGCTTTGATTTGCCCTAATATTTTTTAGGGTCTGCATGTTGCCATTCGCCCATTTTACGATTACCAATTCAACGATAGAATCTTGGCCCAAGCCAACATGCAGTGTATTGGAGACGGAAGACATAAAGCCACGGGAAGGTTGCAGTTCTGCATAGCGCAATTTCCCATCCTTCAATTTTAGTGTAACAGTTGCCCCGATTCCATTTGTATTTTGGGCCAAACCTTTAAAATTTATTGCTAAATAGTTGTTGTTCAACAACTTATCAGATTTGTTTTTATACACAAAAGCTGGCTCGTTGATATTGTTGACCACCAAATCCAAGTCGCCATCATTGTCCAAATCGGCGTAGGCGGCCCCATTGGAGCAGCTTGGCTGATTCATGCCCCAGGCGTCGAATTTTGGCTCAAAAGTCAAATCGCCCCGGTTTTGAAAAATGCGGTTGGGCAGGCGTTTGCCCTTTTGTTTTCGGATGGCAGGAAGCAACTCCCGATTGGCTTGCTCCTGGCTTTTGAACATGGCAGCATTGTTCGAATAATCAATAAAATCACGGTCGGTGATGTCCCGCAAATAACCATTTGAAATAAAAAGGTCTTTCCGTCCGTCGTTGTCAAAATCAGCGAAGAGCGGTGCCCAACTCCAGTCCGTAGCGTCCACACCCGCCAGTTGCCCTATTTCCGAGTAAGCAACTGGCGATTGCGGTTCCGAAGTAAATTCGGGATGCTCGCTGCGCTCGATCCTGCTGTCTAAAGAATGAATTCCCGAAGTAAATTCGGGATGCTCGCTGCGCCCGAAACTGCTGACTGAAGACTGTGGACTACGGACTGAAGACTGAAGACTATTCCGCATGTACTGCGATTCATAGCCTGCTTGTTCAATGAGCCGCCATTTGTCCCAAGTCATGGAACCGGCCATCATTTTTTGGCCCAAATTTGTCTCTGGCAGCATGTCCATTTCCACCAAGTCCACTAGGCCATCGTTGTTGAAATCGGCGGCGTCGCAGCCCATTCCATTGTAGGTTTGGTGCTGAAAATAGTCGGCTATCTGATTGGAGAAGCCTTTTCCTTGCTGATTGATGTACAATAAATCGTTGTAAATGAAGTCATTGGAAACATACACATCCGGCCAGCCGTCCCGGTTGAAATCAGAGATAGCAAGGCCCAAGCCATAGCCTTCGATGGTGATTCCTGCTTCTTTGCTGATTTCTGTAAATGTTTGATCGCCATTGTTTTTGTAAAAATGGTCGTTGCTGCTGGCCTCGCCATTTATTTTTTTGGGCAAAGGCGTGTTCAAGGTAGCCCGCTCGTTGGCGTGGTTCAACACATAGAGGTCGAGGTCGCCGTCTCGATCGTAGTCGAAAAAAGCGGCGTGGGTGGAATAGGCCGTATCGGCAAGGCCATATTGGGCCGCCATTTCCTCAAAAACCGGAATGTCCGCCTGGCCTTGGTTGATAAACAGCAGGTTTTTCCGCTGTGAAGCTTCGGGGTGGCCTGCCGTGCAGACGTAAATGTCCAGCCAACCATCGGCATTCACATCGGCCACGGCCACGCCCGTACACCAGGATTTTGTCGTGACACCCGCAGCAGCCGTTGCGTCTTCAAATTTCAAATCGCCTTTGTTCAAGAAGAGCCTGCTCGATAGCTCGTTTCCCGCAAAAAAAATGTCCTCCAGGCCGTCCTTGTTGAAATCGCCGATGCCCACGCCGCCACCGTTGTAATAATAGACGTAGTTCAAAATGTTTAGGCTATCGCCTTCGGCGAGTTGGTTGTTGAAATCAATGCCCGTGTGGGCTGGCGGCAATAATTGGAACAAAGCAGTTTCTGGCTTTTTGCAGGAAACAAAAAGCAGGATACCCAAGCCCCAAAATATAGCCAACTGTTTTATCATTTATTGCTGAATCAAAAGCTCTGCGACACCCATTCCCGCTATTTTAAATTCTTCATTTGCACTCAATTTTTGTCCCGAGTTTACCATCAAAACAGGTGCGGGTTTCCATGATTTCCATTTGATTGTAGTGCTTTCCGCAGAAGGTTCGGGGTTAAAAAGCCGGAGCATGTAGCTGCCGTTTTCCTGCGGCACGATGGCCGTCACAACGATGCGTTCGTTGCTCAGTTCAAACAGGCCCGGCGAAAAACTGGCCTCCGCTTTCACGGGAAGACCCACCAAGGGCTGGGTAAATGCCGCCGCCGATTTTTCCATTTCGCTATGGTTAAACTGCCCATGTGGCCTGAGTGCATAATGGAAGCGGGCAATGCCCTCCTGGTCTGCTTTATAGTTGGTGTGCCAGTAATTGTTCATGGCGTAGCTGAAAAATGTGGCGGTCGGTTGCCCCTTCTCCTTCCAGGCTTTTACACTGCCGTTCAAGACCCTCTGCTCGTCAATGATGGAGGCAGGTTCGATGAGCGGGGCTTCCAGCAGCATGAGCTGCAGTCCCTTGTCGTGCGCCGATACGTCCACCCAGCGGCGGGCATAAAGGAAGTCCATGTTCGAGCCGGGTAGTTGTTCTTTCAGGTATTTCATGGAACCGAAACCAGCATCCAGCGTAGCGTCGTTCAGCGATGCGTCGAAAGGAAAGCCGAAGTGCAGGCCTTCCTTGTCCCGCACGGCCTTTTTATCCACGATGTTTTCAATTTCGACCTCGCTGCTGTTGGCGTACAAAGTCAGAATGCGCTCCAGTTTCAAGGCCCCCGGCGCTTCCGAGCTGATGGAAATACTGCTGAGTACGGGGCCTTGCTCCAGTACTTTCACCTGCACCTTGCCATTGGATTTGGCATCGGCGGGATTCAGGCCATGTACGTACCAATAGCTGTTCAGCCCCTGTTGGTTAAAATCTCCTGCGTAGTTGAAATTGCCGAGCGCCTTCAATTGGGTGATGCTGCCGTTGCTTTTGTCCCATTGAACGCTTATTTTTTCATTGGTCATGCTGCTGTCCGAAACGCTGAATTTGGACGAATTCAAAGCTGCTTCGCCGTCCAGTATTTCAAAAATGGCAGTGCCAAGTGCAGGTACTTCATTTGCCCAAAAAACATAAGTGCCACCGGACAATTTTTGCAAGGGGGTTATTTTCCCGCCGGCATCTTTTACGGCATTTCCGCCCGTCGCATTTTCAATAAACACAGGCCCGCTGCGCTTCCACGACAAGCTGTTGAACACGGCTATTTTTTTGGAATCTTTTTGAAAAAATGCCTGCAAAAGCTGCTGTTCCAGTGCATTCACCTGTGCTTCGTTGTCGAGGAAAAACTGCTTTTTGATGCGCCATTGCTCGGTCACGAAAGGCACATCGGGCTGCGAGATGCTGTTGTGCGCCCCCCAGGTGTGTTCATGGAAAAGCAGGATATTTTTCCAGGCTTCGTAAAACTCGTCTTCCTTGTAGGCATTGGGTTTTAGCATGGAATACAAAATGGGCAACTGCTGCAAACGCAGGCTGTTTGAGCGGGTTTTGCCCTCCTCGTGGGCGGTCGAGACCGCACCGTCTTCCCAGTAGGGCGTGATGTCGCCCTTGACGGTGGCCAGTTCGTGGCCGTATTTTTTTTCAAAAGCTTCAAACAGCTTTTCGCTGGTATTCAAAATGATGCGGGGCGAGGCGTATTTTTTGTTCCATTCAAGCACAAAACGGGAAATGGACGTGTCAATCGGGCCGTTGTCTGCCACGATGTTGTAGCGCCACTGCACGATGTCGTAGGGGTAGCCCTTGTCCACCAATTCGTTCAGATAGGTAGCAATTTTTTTAGGCCCACGGTCAAAAACGCCGCCAGGCCCCATGCCATGCCAGCCGGAGTAGCCCTGGCCGGCGGTCCAAAACAGGATTTTTTCTTCGCCAGAAGGGGAGGCCCACCAAACGGGTTTGTCGCCCCATATTTTCACAAAATGGCCCACCCGGTCGCCTTGGTAAGGGTTGTTGCGGCCCACGTAATTGGGGCCGCTGGAGAAATAGCGAACGCCGCTTTTGGCCAGGGCCGTCACCGTTGTCCAGGCCACGCCAGGTATGTCTGAAATCATGGCCGTGGTGATGCTGAAGCCATATTTTTTCTTGAGTTTTTCTGCGTAATCAGTGTAGTGGAACATCTCCTCCGGTTCGCTCATACCTGTCAAAATATTGGCGTAGAGCGCCGAAAGGCTGATGCTGCCTTCCTTGACGGCCTGCACGAATTTCGCTTGCTTTTCAGGGCTGGCCTCGCCCAGGTAATTTTCCACGGCCCATAGGGATTCGATGTTCCATTTAAAACGGGCCTCTTCGGGAAAATCCTTTGTCGCCGCTATCATGGCCAATGCGTCGTCAATGTTTTGGTTGTGGATATCGGCCACCACGGGTTGCAAGTGGGAGTAGCCGATGTCAGTGTGCGAGTGGTGGATGAAATGCAATTCCCGATGGATGATGGGTTTTTGTTGTACATATTTGTTGACCAGCACATTTTTGCCCACCGTGATTTTGATGTGGGCACTGTCAAGTGTTTTCACTGCGGGCAGGGGTATATCGAAGGTATTGACGCCTTCCTGCGCCGTGAATTGGTAGCTCTCCTTGTTGTTGACCCTCACTTCCATTTTCTGCGGCTTGCCAAAATGCAGGGCCGTGAGTACCACTGGCTGGCTGCCGTTTTTCAACAAAAAGGGCATGGGTTCCACGTCCACTTTTTCCTCAAAAGCAAACTTGAAGGTCATGTACCAATCGTTGCTGTTTTGGGCTTGGCCGACCACTTTGAATTTCACGGGCTTCCCCGGCTGGACTTTTTTGATAGGAACCCTCAAATAGGCCAATCCGTGCGCATCGTTGGCACCATCCCTTTTTGTTTGTTGAAAAACAAGCCTTGAACTATCTGCTGCCGCAAAGCTCCAATCGGGCCATTGGTGGTCTGGCAAAGTGCTGAATGTCAACAGTTTTTCATCATTTAGAAACAAATCAAAAAAACGCTCGCCGCTGCTCGTGCCGGAAGAGTGCGCCGCTACCCAACTGAAATACAGGTATTGGCCCTTCAAGTCTTTTGGCACCGGGGCACTTTCCCATTCGATTTGTTTGTTGCCATCGGTGCAGCGGGTGAGCAAGGCCAACGTCGCATAGTCGGGGTAGGCAGAGAAATAGCCGATGTTTTCTCCGCTGATTTCCTTGGCATAGGCGCTTATCCAGTTGATGTTGCCAAAAACCGGAACTGCCTTTTGGCAAAAAACAAGCTGCGAAAGCAGCAAAAACACGAAGATTGAAAAGTGTTTTTTCATGGTTATTCTAAAATGAATTATTCTTCAGTTGACATGGAAGGTGGAGCATCACCTTCCTTGCTGCCCCAGGCTTCATTTGGTTTTGACCCCATGACGAGCACGAGCTTGCCGCCGTCCACGAGGTCTTTGTGGTAAAACCAAGGCTTCGTAAGCGGCTTGCCGTCCAGCATGGCAGACTGCACGTACTTGTTTTCCTTTGAATTGTTGATGGCTTCAATAGTAAAAGTGCCGCCGGTGTAATAGTCCGGGTCGAGGTGGATGGTCACCTTGTCGAAGAGCGGGCTGCCGATTTCGTAAATTGGATTGACATCGCAGCCGCCCCGCATTTCAAAAAGTCCCATTGCGCTCATCACGTACCAGCCGCCCATTTGGCCTTGATCTTCATCGCCGGGCCAACCATCCATCGGGCCTGCACCGTAGAAGACTTCCATGATTTCCCTTGCCCATTTTTGCGTGAGCCAAGGTTTGCCGGAATAATTGTAGAGATAGGCCGCTTGCATGTTCGGCTGGTTGCCGTGGTTGATAGGCAGCACGCCCATTGCCGCCAGGCTGTTTTCGTCAGTGTATTCTGAGTTGAATTTCCATTTGCGGGAAGTGATGAAACCCTCCTCCAAGCGGCGGTTGAACTCGTCTTTTCCCATCAATTTTATCAATCCTGCCAAGTCCTGTGGCACAAACCAACTGTACTGCCAGGCATTGCCTTCCACCCAGCCCTGACCCAAGAAAGTCGAGCAACAATAAGGCTCAAAGGGCTTTTTGAAACTGCCGTCCGCCAGGCGCAAATTCATGTAGCCGACACTGCTATCCCAAATGTTTTTGTAATTGTTCGCCCGGTGCTTGAAGTACCAATATTCGTCGTTTTTGCCCAACGACTTGGCCATTTGGCTGACCGCCCAGTCGTCGAAAGCGTACTCGAGGGTATTGGAAACGGGGCCGTATTCGTGCGGTACATAGCCGAACTTGAGGTACTCGTCCAGCCAGCGATTGCCCGCAAAACCACCGCCCCGGTGCGCCACGCCCTGCTCCATTTGGTTGTGCTTCATGGCTGTAAAAGCATGTTCGGGGTCGTAGTATTTATGGATGCCTTTTTGGTAGGAACTGACAATCAATTCAATCTCGTGCGAGGCGACCATGATGCCAGAATATTCCAGCCCCTCCGGGCCTTTGCACAGCCAGCCGCCCTTGTCGTAAAATTCGAGGAGCGAGGCCGTCCATTTGTCCGCCAGTTCGGGCGTGGCGAGCGTCCAGACTTGGTTCAGGTTCCAGAAGGTGTTCCAAAACGCATCGCCGCCGTACATCGGCAGGTCGGGGTTTTTGAGCTGCTGCACCTTCTCGTACATGTCCACGTACTTGCCGTTCACGTCGCTGTAAATCGTGCGCCCGACATAGACACGGTAGAGGTTGGTGTAGAATTTCTTCTTGTCCACTTCGTCCTTTCCCTCGATTTCGATGACGCTGAGGAGGTCGTTCCAGACCTTGCGGCCATGGTTGCGCACCGCATCAAAATCCCAACCGAAGGGCTTGGTGATTTCCGTGTCCAGGTTGAGCCGGGCTTGTTCGAGGCTGACGAAGGAAATGCCCGTTTGCACCAGTATCTGCTCGTTTTCCTTGGTCTTGAAATGAACGAATGCACCAAAATCACCGTGGTCCCACCCGGAAAAAAGCTTGGTTGCGTTGCGCTTCACGCCGTCCCTCGTCCAGCCGCCCATGTTGCTGAACGGCTTGTTGAAACGGATGACGAAATAAAGCTGGTACTCGTTCCAGCCAGCGCCCCGAAGGCTTTGTTGGAGGCTGTAACCCTCGATTTCCGTGTCGCTGACTTTGGTGATATGCGCATCGTATAGCTCCGTCCCGTACTCTGATTCGATTTGCAGGTCAATCATCACCCGTGCGCTGTCGGATTTGGGGAAGGTGTATCGCTGGAATCCCGCACGGGTCGTAGCCGTCACTTCCGCCTTGATTTTGGTATCGTCGAGCATGACGGAGTAGTAACCAGGTGTCGCTACCTCCGTCTCGTGGCGGATGCGGGAGCGGTAGCCGCCGTCGGGGTCGTTTTCCTTGCCCGGCTCCACTTGTAGCGGGCCGAGGGTGGGCATCATCAGCAGGCCGTCCATCGTCCAGGAATGGATATGACTGAACCCGGCGATGTTCTCGATTTCATATTCATAGCCCGCCTTCCAGCCTTGGCGCTGGTTGTCGGGACTGAGTTTCACCATCCCGAAGGGCATGGAGGCACCTGGGAACTGCATCCAGCGGCTGTCGTGGTTGCCGATAATGCAGTCCACGTAGTCACCGGGCTGTTTCTTGGTTTGCGCTGCACAAAAGGTGGAGGCAAGCAACGAGCAGATGATTATGGTGTTTTTCATGCTATTATTATTCTGGGTTTATTGGTTTCGGTGCGCTGCACCTTCCATCAGTTGTTGATTTCTTGGCTACAAAGGTTTCGCCGCTATGCGGCTTGGAGATCTTTGTTCTGCCCACATTTGTAGATTTTTCTAAAAACCATTTCAACTGCAGCATATCTAAAAATTCTTTTGATACAGATGTTTTTGCACTTTACAGCTAAAGGTGCAGGGCACCGAAACATTTGTAGTATCCTATCATAGCCCGTTTTCAAGGTGCAGCGCACCGAAACATTCACTCTCATTTTTCCAGATCATCAAAAAAATCGAACACATATTCGTCTTTGAATTCAATTTCATTTTTGCGGAGCATCTCCAAATACTCTTCACGGAAACTCATTTTTTGATGGTGTTCTTCTTGATTTAAAACATATCGAGCCACAGTATCCAATTGGGAACGAGCGTGGGTGAATGCCCCGTACCCTTTTTGCCATTGGAATTTGAATTTTGATAGACTGTTTTTCTTTATCCATTCGTCACTCGACGTTTTAATTTCCTCCACTAAATTGGGTATCAAATGGTTGACATTGTACCCCATAAAAATGTGGATATGGTCTGGCACTGAACCTATGGCCAGCAGTTTGTGCATTTGGCCTTCGACAATGCCCGTAACGTATTTTTCCAAATCATTTTTCCATTCCTTTTTAATCAATGCTTCCCTGTTTTTAACGGCAAAAACCAAGTGGAAGTAGCATTGTGTATAGGTATTTGCCATGGTATCTTTTTTTCATTATTTGATTGAAAAAGGTTCAGGTTTTCATGGAGGAATATTTCGTTATGCAGAACCTTCCATCACCAGTTGATTACTTGCCTACAAAGGTTTTGCCGCCATACGGCATAAAAGTATAGCAGCAAAATATCCAATACTTTTACCACTCCCTTTCAATCTCTTCCAAAGTCTTTCCCTTAGTCTCCGGCACATTGAACCAAGTGAACAGAAAACCCAAAGCGGACATCCCACAGAAAATCCAAAATGTCATGGAAGGGCCTGCTTGCTCCAACAAAATGGGGAAAGTCTGCGTGACAAGGTAAACCGCCACCCAAAGGGCGAAGGTGGCCACAGACATGGCGACGCCCCGCAGTTTAATCGGGAATATTTCTGAAATGACAACCCAAGTCACTGGGCCATAACTGGCAGCAAAACAGGCAATGTAGAGCAGTATGAAAATGAGCAGGCCATAACCTGTCCAGCCGTTTTGAAAAGCCAAACCCACCATCAGCAAGCTTAGGCCCATCCCCGCCCCGCCCAGCAGTAGCAGCGATTTGCGGCCCATTTTGTCCACAAAACCAATAGCGACAAACGTGAAAATGACATTGATGATGCCGATGATGACGGTCTGTTGGAAGGCTGCATTGGTGCCTGTGCCAACCGCCTTGAAAATCTCCGGCGCATAGTACATGATGGCGTTGATGCCCTGCACCTGGGAAAACACCGAGAGTAAGATGCCCACCATGATGGCTTTTTTAAAACGGCCTGCAAACAACTCACCCAGCGTACCTTTTTCTTCGTGCAAGGTGGCTTTTACTTCTTGTAAAATTTCCCCTGCCCTTTGCGGCCCATTGATTTTGGACAATATGGCGAGGGCCTCCGCATCCCTTTTTTCTTTGGCCAGCCATCTGGGCGTCTCCGGCACAAAAAACATGGCCACCAGGAACAAGATGGCCGGCAATATTTCCGAACCCAACATATAGCGCCAACCATATTCCACATTCCATGCTTCATCGCCGCTGGCCTGGATGATGGAATTTACAAAGAAAATCAGCAAGATGCCCAGTACGATGGCGAGTTGGTAATATGACACTAGTTTGCCTCGGATATTGGCAGGCGCCAGTTCGGTGATGTACAAGGGGGACACCATTGAAGCGGCCCCAATGCCCAGGCCGCCAATGAAACGGAAAATGGCGAATTGGGTCAAATTGGCTGGTAGTGCAGAGCCAATGGCTGAAATGGCAAACAAAATAGCCGTCAAAATCAACACCTTCTTACGGCCATATTTGTCGCTGGCCCAGCCTGCGAACATGGCCCCGAAAATGCAACCAATGATGGCGCTCGATGCCGCCCAACCCTGCATGGCCGGGGTCAGGTCAAATTTGGTTTTCAAAAAACCGATGGCCCCGGAAATGACCGCTGTATCGTAGCCAAAGAGCAAACCGCCCAAGGCAGCCACGGCTGTCAGCCAATAAACGGTGCGCATGTTGGTGGTTTCGTTCATTTTTTATTGTGTTTAGGTGTTTGAGTGTTTGTGTGTTTTAAGGATACGGGAACCCCCCAAACATGCAATCAATTCAAACACAATCATCTCAGCATCTTACATAAGCCTTCATGGTTCCGCAGGTTTTACCCTCACTTTCACCATAAGGGCGGATAGTATATTCACCCACGGCGGCGGGTACGATAAAGGTTTCGGCGTAATGCACTACGAAAGGCTCGAAAGCGCCCATGGGGCTTTCGACGATGGCTTCCCGGCCTTCTACCAAGTTGAGGACGTTGACGCCCCCATTGGTGCGATGGCGGACCATTTTGCTGAACCAATGCCGCCTTGTTTCGATGAATTCGGTCTCATGCAGACCAGTCCATTCTTCCTGCCAGCCGTCGCCTTCGGCTATTTTTTCAAAACGGTTGACCAGGTTTTTAGCTACCCAATCTGTCGTGCGATCCCACTGGATATTGGCTTTTCCGTGGGCAATGTTGATAGGGCGGGGCAGACCATCGAGGCCCAGACGGCCCCAGTCCCAGAGCTTGAAGGTGAAAATGTAAGGCGTTGCACTGATTTCCAGCACCATGCTGTTTTTGCCCGAACAATGCACCGTTCCGGCAGGAATCAACACATGATCGTGCTTTTTCACGGGCCATTTTTCCACATGTTTATCGGCGTCGAAATGGCCGCTGTGCTGCGCTGTCTCCAAATCAGCCATCATGGCCTTGGGCTGGATATTTTCCTTTAAACCCAAATAAACCACGGCATCATCACCAGCTTCGAGCATGTAATAGCTTTCATCTTGTGTGTAAAACATGCCGAAATGTTCTCGGATGTACTCCGTCAGCGGGTGGACTTGCAAGCTCAGGTTGCCGCCGCTCATGGTGTCCAAAAAGTCGAAACGGATCGGGAACTCGGCGCCTAATCGGGCAAAGACATTGTCACCCAAAAGCTCCTTAGGCTGATAAAAAACCAAGTCAATGGAAGGGATTTCCAGGGTCGTTTTGCCAAAATCCAATAGCAGGCTGTTCTCTTCTGGCACACAGTCGAAGCACCAGGCATAATTGTCGGCGGAGCGGTCGAGATCGCAGACTTCCTTCATCCACTGGCCTCCCCAAGGGCCCGGATCGAAAAAAGGTACGACCCGGAATGGCCGCTGGGCTGTTTGCCGCAGTGCTGAACGAATGGCATCGCCCGTCGCCATGTTGGGGTGGTTGTACTGGTTGGTGTCGAGCACGAAATCCCATTTGTCCATCAATTGCCGCTTTAGGCGGTCGGCTACCCGCCAATCCACGAAGTAGGCACGTTTATATTTTCTTGGAAATTCGAGGTCAAAATTGGAGGCGCCCAGATTGGCAACTTCCTGCCGTCGCATCCGCAACTGTATTTCCCAACGGGCCATGTCTGCATAAACGAGGAGGTCCCATTGCTGGGCTACCAAAGTGGCCCCTGTGCCGTATAAAATCACCAAACCTTTCGTTAGGCCGATGTTTTGCCGCATGAGCGAAAGCTTGCTTCCATCAAAGAACTGTTCAATGCGGAGGCGGGTCATATAGCCGAATATGCGGTCGTCGGTCACGTCGGGGTAGGTCAGGCGGTCAATTTCGGCTTCGCTGAGATAGGCATTTTTAACCTCAAAGATGGCGTCAGGCTTGAGCCTGATTTGAATGTTGTCCAAGATTTCCTCATCGGAAACACCAGGATAGGTTTCAATGACCAGGACGGATTTTTGCCTGCCGTTTGGGCTTGCCTTTGTATTGATTTGCTGGCAAATGCCATCCCAGCCCGCCCAGCAATCGTTTTCTTTCCCGGCAATTTTTACGCTTGGTAATTTGTCGTAATTGGGTTTCAATGTGAAGAAGTGTTTAATTTGTTTGCCAAATAAGCCATGCCCAATACGCCCGCCCAATCAGGCTGCGATGCTTCCACTACTTCAAAAGCATTTTTGGGCAACCAGGCGGCATGGTTGATTTTGTGTTGTATAAATGGTAAAATAACATCAGCACTTTTCATCACGCCACCGCCGATAATAATCCGTTCGGGATCGAATGCGAAAATGAGGTTCAGCACTGCCGTGGCCCAAACATTTAGGCAATGATCCCTGACTTGGATGGCAAAAGCATCGCCGTCAGCGGCCAAGTGGAAAACTGCTTCAAAATCTTGTTTTTCACCTTGGTTGAAGGCACTATTTTCAAATCCTTCCTGCCTTTTTAAAATATCGGGCAATGCCCAGGACGAAGCTTCGCTTTCCACGCAGCCTGTGTTGCCACAATTACATTTTACCCCATCAAAATTGAGGATGCTGTGGCCGCCCAGATTGCCCGCCAAATAATGGCTACCTTTTATCAAGCGGCCATTTATCATGGCTCCAGAGCCGAAACCCGTCCCAATAGTGACCATCACGAGGTTATCCACGCCCTTGCCCGCACCGCACTGCCATTCGCCTACCAAGGCAGCACGGGCATCGTTTTCCATCGCCAAGGGGGCATTCCATTTTTCTTTCGCCCACGCCGTCAAGTTTAGGTCGTTGGCGTCGTTGTATTTCACATATTTGTACAAAAGCCTGTTGCGGTCGCTGTCCACGATGGTGGGGAAGGCCATGCCAAGGCCCTCAATTTGTTGATGCCCGATCTCAGCCAGCATTTTTGCCACTTGCATTTCAATGATGGGCAAAACGGCAGCAAAGCTCTCGCTGGAAGGCACTTCCACATTGGCAGAAGCCAGCAATTGGCCATTTTCCACCAGGCCAAATTTTATCCTTGTACCTCCCAGGTCTAATGCTGCGATGGGCATTTTTTTATTGTGTTTATGTGTTTATGTGTTTATGTGTTTTCAAAGAGCCTTTGCTATGCAAACACTCAAACACCTAAACGCCTAAACACACGCTAAATCAATACCCCTGATTCTGGGGCAAGAGGTTTTGGTTCAAGTCAATTTCACCCTGAGGAATGGGGAAAAGATAGTGGAAGGGCTGTGGCTGTACGCCTGGTTTTGCAATTGGCACCCGTTCTTCCAATTTACCAAAGCGTACCAGATCAAACCAGCGCTGGCCTTCCGCTACAAATTCGTGGCGGCGTTCCAACAGGATGGCGTCCCTGAATTCTTGATAGCCCAGGCCCTCCAGGTCTGGCAGTATTGGTAATTCCTCCGTGCCATTGAACCTTGCTCTTTCCCGCACCCGGTTGATGGCCTCGTAAGCCGCCGGGGTCGGGCCATTGTTCAGTTCGTTCAAAGCCTCTGCGTACATCAGCAGCACATCGGCATAGCGCAGGTAAGGGAAATCGTGGTCTGTGTTGCCTGCCTGGGGTTCGACTGTTTTATCCCAATATTTCTGAATGTGCGGCTCTACTGTCGTAGTTGTGCCATCTGTATTTTCAATGGAGGTGATGAAAGTGACCTCCTGCCGCCTATCCTGTGGGTCGTAGCTGTCATAGAGGTTTTGTGTGGCCACCTGCCAGCCTTGGGCATTCACGCCGGGGATAGCCCCTGACAGTTGCTTTGGCAACAAACGGACGTTAAATTGGCCGACTTCCCAAAAAGAAATGCTGTTGTTGGCAGTACCAAAACCTACGCTGAAAAGGGTTTCTTTTCCGTTTTCGTTGGGTATTTTAAAGGCGTCGGCGAAGTCTTCATACAGGCCGTATTGCGGGTCGTTCAAAATTTCTTCGCTCTCGCTGATGCTTCGTTGCCATTCGCCACGGGTTAGAAAAACTTTGGCGAGCAAGCCCGTTACGGCACCTTTTGTAGCACGTCCCAGGCCATTGTCGGTCGGGTAGCTATCTGGCAGGTTTTGTTTTGCAAATTCCAGATCGCCAATGATTTGCGCATAAACATCGTCCTTGGGCGACCTTTTCGGCGTCAGTTCGGCATCCAAACTCAGCACCAGTGGCACGTCCCCAAACATTCGAACTAAATCAAAATACAACATGCCACGCAGGAACCGTGCTTCGCCCAGCAAGCGGTTTTTCAAATTGGCATCCATGTTCACTAATGGAATGCCGCCAATCGCAAAGTTGGCATTGCTGATGCCTTTGTACGCCAAGCTCCAAAAGTCGTACAAAGCTGAATTGACGGGAGTGTGGGTAAAGGTTTCCAATTGGTCGAGGTCAACTGCGCCGGCGAGGCGGTTTTCCATTTCATCGGAAGCCAATCCCATTGCTACCCAATAACTGCTATGGTAAGCCCCACCGAAGGTGGGAGCCGAACTGGTGGAATTGAGAATGGCATACACGGAATTGACCGCAGCGATGGCGTCGTTTTCCGTTTGGAAAAAATTGTCAACGAAGACCTGATCTTTTGGATCTTCTTCCAGCAAATCCTTGCAGGCCCAAATTCCTGTGGCCGCAATGAGACTGAATATGGCGAGGCGAAGGAATATTTTCATGTGCTTTTCTTTTGTGTTTTTGTGTTGGAGTATTTATAGGCTTTGAAATATAAAAACACCTAAACACATAAATACCCAAACACTTGCTATTAAATCAAAACCCCACTTGCAAACCACCAATAATTGTCCTGGCTAGTGGGTAGCCGCCGTAGTCAATCCCTTGCAGGAGGCTGTTTTGGCCAAATGCGTTTATCTCTGGATCGTAGCCCCGATAGTCGGTGAACGTTTTTAGGTTGTTCACACTGGCATAGACCCGCAGCTTGGCAATCCTTGCTTTTTGCAACCATGCCGAAGGCAGCGTATAACCCAATGTGATGTTTTTTAACCTGATAAAAGAGCCATCTTCCACTTGGGCATCGCTGAAAATATTGCGCTCGGCGGCTCCAAGCCTGGGGTATTCGTTGCTGGGATTTTCAGCCGTCCAGCGGTTTTCGTAAAATTCAGCCAGGACATTTGTTTCAGCGGTTAAAGCGCCGATTTCAAAAAGATTGGCATTCACCACTTCGTTGCCGTGAACGCCTTGCACGAAAATGGACAAATCAAGCCCTTTCCAGGAGAAGCGATTGGTAAAACCCCAAGTAAAATCAGGGTTCGCATTGCCGAGAATGCTGCGGTCAGCCTCGTCAATCACGCCATCTGGTGCCCCGGTCAGGTTGCCGTTAGCATCCCGGCCATTGACGTCTTTGTATTTGCGGTCACCTGCTTTGGCGTTCTGGCTTTTCAAGGTGGGACTGGAAGCCGCCTCTTCGTCGCTTTGGAAAATGCCATCACTTTGGTATCCAAAAAATGTCCCGATGGGTTCGCCCACCCTCAGGATGCTCCAGCCTGCTGGAACCTGCAAGACCCCTGGAACAGGTATATCTTCATCGTTGGATAAGGCGGTGATTTCGTTTCTGTTGATGGAAAAATTTAAATCTGTGTCCCAGGTAAATGCCCCAGTCAAATTGCGGGAATTGACGGCCAATTCAAGCCCACGGTTTCTCAGGCTGCCAATGTTTGACAAATAACCACTGAAACCAGATGTGGTGGGCAGTGGCGTAAACAGCAGCAAATCCGTGGTTTTCTTTTGATAAATATCGAAAGTGGCACCAAGTCGGCCCTGGGCAAATTCCATGTCGAGTCCGAAGTCACCTTGACTGGTGCGTTCCCAGCGCAGATCTGGATTGGGGTATCGCAGCGGCTCCTGCCCCAGGTATGGCTCTGTGTTGTTAAAGACTCCCTGCCCAATCGGGCCGACGGTGGCCAGGGAGGCGTAAGGAGAAATTTCCTGGTTGCCGATGATGCCATAGCTGAGGCGGGTTTTCAGGCTGGTAAAAATTCCGAGGTTTTGGATAAAATCCTCTTCGTGCAGTTTCCAGGCAAATGAGCCAGAGGGGAAAAAGCCATATTTGTTGTTTTCACCAAACTTGGAAGAACCGTCCACCCGCCCTGTCAGGGTGAGCAGAAAGCGGTTGTCAAAGCCATAATTTACCCGGCCCAAATAGGAAATGATGCCCCAAGTCAACTCGCCATTCGCAGGTGGCTGGGGGTTGAGGGCACTGCCGAGATTGTGCCAGCCTGTGCGGTTGTCTGCAAAATCAAGCGCAAATGCAAAGAGCCGTTCAGAGCGAAAACTCTGAAAAGTTGTGCCCAAAAGCGCATTCAAATTGTGCCGCTTGCCGATGGTTTTATCATAGTTCAGGGTAAATTCCGTCAGCCAGGTGTAGCCATCAATTGTAGCCACTACTGCATCGCCGTTGTTGGGCTCAGTGCGTTTCAGGTAGTTTGGCACAAAACGGTTTTCTTTGACGGAGTAACCATCCACACCTGCGGTTGCCTTGAAATTCAATCCCGGGGCCAGTGTTAATGTTCCATAGACATTGGCGATGGCCCTTGCATTTTTTGAAATATTGTCGGTTTCCAGGGCATCGGCCACCGGGTTTCCGATATTTCTACCACGGTCATCATCAAAGGTGTAGCCGCCCACAACCGTCGAATCGTAAACGGGCAGGGTAGGGGGGAAAAGCAAGGCAGAAGTCACGGCACCCGGCAACAAGACGCCTGTGCCGGGGCTTTGGGCTCCAGTCAATACACCTTTGGAAGCGATGTAGCTCAATCCAATATTCACCCCAACTTTTAAGCGCTCGCCAACTTGCTGGTCGAGGTTGGAACGCAGGGTGTAACGTTCAAAATCAGAGTTTAAAATAATGCCTTCTTGTTTGTAATAGCCGCCCGTGATGGCATATTGGGTTTGTTCGCTGCCGCCCGTGGCACTGAGTTGATAGCTTTGTACTGGCGCACGGCGGAAAAGCGCCTCTTGCCAGTCAGTTCCTTCGCCAAATTTTTCGGGAACAAGGTAGCGGGCATCCAAGGGAAGGCCCGTGGCCAAACTGTATTCGTTCATGTAATTGGCGAATTCTTCGCCATTCAGCAAGTCCAATTGTTTGGTCACTTCCTGTACGCCAAAATAGGTGTCAAAGGTGACGCTCGACCTACCAGCCTTGCCCCTTTTGGTGGTGATAAGCACCACACCGTTGGCGCCCCTTGAGCCATACAAAGCAGTGGCGGAGGCATCTTTCAATATTTCAATCCGCTCTATTTCGGAAGGGCTGATGGAGGCCAGGCCGTTGAGGCTGCTGCCTGCCACACCGCCGGCATTGGTTTGTCCATTGTCGCTGGTGATCAACATGCCGTCCACCACGTACAAGGGTTCGTTGCCAGCATTGATGGAACTGCTGCCCCTGATGCGGATGGAGGTCTCGCCGCCAGGCCGGCCGCTTACTTGTGTCACCTGTACGCCTGCTGCCCGGCCTTGCAGGGCCTGATCGAGTGAGATGGGGGCGGTCCGGTTGAGTTCATCGGCAGTAACTGAGGAAACGGACCCTGTGAGGTCGCTTTTTTTCACAGTGCCATAAGCTATGACCACGACATCCTTCAGCACTTGCGACTCTGAAGACATTTTTACGTCAATAACCCTCTGGTTGCCAATGACGATTTCCTGGTTTTCAAAACCAATATAGGTGAAAACAAGGGTATCGCCGTTGGAAGCACCCGTCAAGGAGTAGGTGCCATCGGCGTCAGAGATCGTACCAGTCGCTGTGTTTTTGACAAGGATATTAACGCCGGGAAGCGGCAGGCCATCTTCTAAAGATGTGACTGTGCCAGTGATGGTTTGGGAGAAAAGCTGGGGGCCAAAGCAGACTATCAATACGGCAGTACATGCCCTGAGGAGTAAATGTTGTTTCATGTTTTTTACCAATTAGTGACGGGTGGTGTCCTGGTGTTTTGGTCTGCTGGGTTTGCAAAAACTATCTTCTTTCTATGTCTATCGAATAAGAAAAACCATCTCCTTTGTAATATACCTTATTGTATTCTACCATCCGGCCATCGGTGTCGCCCACGGTGCGGTTGCGGAACAAAACGGGTGCGCCCGGCTCGACGCCAAATTTCCCCGCCAGGAACTCCTCGGCTATGATTGCGCTGATTTCCTCCCTTGAAGTGGAAACGATCACGCCTAAATCCTCTTCCAGCATTTGGTACAATGGCTTATTAAAATCCTCCTGGCCGCTCATTTTTAGTCTGGGGTGAAACCATGAAATGGAAAGCAAACTTGGCCCGCCCGCCGTGCCACGGAGCCTGGAAAGTTGAACCACTTTAGCTCCTGGTTTTATGTGCATGGCATCGGCGATTTCGTCAGTGGCGGCAATGATTTCAACCGACATTTCAAAATTCACTACGGCCAATCCCCTCGTTTTCATCTCCTTGGTAAAACTCCACCAACTATCCAAGCGGGTTGGGATTCGTTTGGCGGCCACTTTTGTGCCCACGCCTTTTTTGCGGACCAGCAAGCCCTCGTTCACCAGTTTGCTGATGGCATGGCGGACGGTATTGCGGGCTACGCCCAGTTTGTCAGCCATGTCCACTTCCTTGGGCAGAAAATCGCCATTGCGATAAGCTGGTTGTTCGATCAGTTCCCGCAACATTCTTTCCACCCGGTTATGCAAGGGTTTTTTGCTGTCATTGTCAATCTTGAGGTGCATAGAGCTATGTTTAAACATAGCGAAGGTAGGGCTTATTCGGTATGTTCAAACATTTGTCTGCAATTTTTTTATCATGAAATAATTGGACAATATTGCTTAGGCAGTGAAAACAGGGTTTGGACTAATTCATATTAAGCAAAATAAAAAAGGTACGACCAGTTGCCCAATCGTACCTTCTTTACGGTTTTAATAAAAACTATTTCTTAAAAGAACCGGGCAGCGCTGACTCGATGATTTCCTTGACTTCTTCCAGGGTCATCACTGCTGCATCTTCCTTTGTCAATTTTTTGCCGTCCGATTTTGGCAGGCTCACGTTTTTCTTTTTAAAACGGATAAAAGGGCCCCAACGGCCATTTTCTATGGCAATGTCCTCCTTTTCCCATTGTTGGATGTAACGGTTGGATTCCTTGTTAATCTTGGCTTCGATCAGTTCGTGCGCCTCATCGGTGGTGATGGTATCCAGGTTGTATTTTTTAGGCACATTGATGTAGAGTTTGTCCCATTTCAAAAACGGCCCAAAACGGCCTGTGCCCTTCGTGATTGGGATGCCTTTGTAGGTGCCGATGGGGGCGTCGGCTTTGGCTTTTTCAGCTATCAACTCTATGGCACGTTCAAGCGTGAGGCCCAGCGGATCTTCTTTTTTGGGGATGGAGATAAACTGGTCGGCATGGCGGACATAAGGCCCATAGCGACCAACCCCAATAGCGACTTCGCTGCCTTTGTACTCGCCCAGTGTTTTGGGCAGGGTGAACAGCTTGAGTGCATCTTCAATAGTGATGGTTTCGATGGATTGGCCTGGGTTGAGGTTGGCGAATTTGGGTTTTTCGTCTTCGGCCAGTTCGTCTTTGGAACCAATCTGCACCACAGGTTTCCCATAACGGGTCATACGGGCCATCACAGTACGGCCAGACTCTGGGTCTTTGCCGATTTCCCTTTCTCCGGTAGCACGTGCGCTGGTTTCCAGTGTTTTCACCACGTTTTCATGGAAAGGGTGGTAAAAGCCATCCACCATTTTTACCCAGTCCAGCTTGCCTTCGGCTATTTCATCAAAGTCCTTTTCAATGTCGGCAGTAAAACTATAATCCATAATGCCACTAAAATTCTCGCTGAGAAAATCGGTGACTACCATGCCCATATCGGTTGGAAAAAGACGGTTTTTGACGGCCCCAGTAATTTCGCTGTTTTCTACTTTGCCTATGTTCCCATTTTTCAGGGTCAAAACGGCAAACTTCCTTTCCTCGCCGTCCCGGTTTTCCTTCACCACATAGCCCCGGTTTTCTTCCATGATTTTGGTGATGGTAGGTGCGTAAGTGGAGGGCCTCCCGATGCCCAATTCTTCCAATTTGCTGACCAAGCTTGCTTCCGAATAGCGGGAAGGCGGGCGGGTATATTTCTCCGTGGCGGTCATTTTGTCCAAATCCAGCATTTGGCCAACCTTGAGCGGGGGTAAAATGCCGTTTGTTTCGTCCTCGTCGTCCTCGTCTTTCGATTCGAGATAGACTTTTAAAAAGCCATCGAATTTCAACACCTCACCTTCGGCAACCAGGTTTGTATTCGGTTGCGAAGAAATGCCGATGTCAACCACGGTGCGTTCCAACACGGCATCTGCCATCTGGCTGGCAATGGTGCGTTTCCAAATCAACTCGTACAGGCGTTGCTGATCCCTTTCGCTGGTCACTTGCTGGTTTTGGATGTAAGTAGGCCGTATGGCCTCGTGCGCCTCCTGAGCCCCGGCCTTGTTGGTTTTGTACCGGCGGGTCTGCACATAATTTTGGCCATACAAATTTTCCACTTCCTGGGCGATGGTAGCAATGGCCACTTCGCTCAGGTTGGTTGAGTCGGTACGCATATAAGTAATGTGTCCGGCCTCGTACAAGCGCTGTGCAACCAACATGGTGCGGCTAACGGAGAAGCCCAGTTTGCGGCTGGCCTCCTGTTGTAGGGTGGAGGTGGTAAATGGAGGCGCAGGCTTGCGTTTGCCTGGTTTTACTTCTATGTTTTTGATGTTGAAATTAGCACCGATGCATTTTTTCAAAAACTCGGCGGCCTCGGGCTCCTTCTCAAATTTGCTGGGCGAGTCGGCCCGCAAGATGACGTTTTTCCCCTCGTTGTTTTTAACCAAAAACTCAGCGGTGATTTTGAAATAAGGCGTGGTCTGAAAGGCCAGGATTTCCCTTTCACGTTCAACTACCAGCCTGACCGCCACTGACTGTACACGGCCCGCCGAGAGTTTCCCTTTCACTTTTTTCCAAAGCAATTCCGAAAGTTCATAGCCAACCAACCTGTCGAGAATCCGCCGTGCCTGTTGGGCGTCCACCAGGCTCAAATCCAGATTCCGGGGCTGGGTGATAGCTTTTTGGATGGCTGGCTTTGTGATTTCGTGAAAAACGATGCGTTTCGTTTTATGCTCATCCAGGCCCAAGACCTCGCACAAGTGCCAGGAAATGGCTTCTCCCTCACGGTCTTCGTCAGTTGCGAGCCACACTTCGTCCACCTTTTTCACCCAGTCTTTCAAGTCCTTGACCACCTTTTGCTTATCGGGTGAAATGACATATTTTGGTTGGAACTTATTGGCTACGTCCACGGCTATATCGCCCTTGGGCAAATCACGGATGTGGCCGTAACTGGACTTGACAGTAAAATCTTTCCCAAGGAATTTTTCGATGGTTTTAGCTTTTGCTGGAGACTCAACTATGAGAAGGTTCCTTGGCATATTGCAAAGAATTTAGCTTAGAAATTTATCGTCAATGGCGACTGGTGCGCTTACCTGATGCCAAAGTCGGTTATGTTTTGCGGGTGCAAAAGTATAAATTTTGGTTTCCCACAGTTAGTTCTTGTAAAAAGTAGCCTGGAAAGCCTTAGCGCTGGCCGTTATTAGTAGGCGGGATACTGTCTTTTTTTTCGGTTTTTTCAAAAATAACCTTTCCCCGTTTCATTCTTTCCTGCTTACGCTGTTGCTCTTTTTCTTGGAAAATTTTAATGAGTTCCTTGATTTCGAGCGGTTTTTTATTCAAGCTGCGGTGGTAGGCGATGATGAGGAATCCGGCCATGTCTTCTGGATCGAAGATGCCAAGGCCATTCAAATATTTGCTTAAACGGGAGCCATCGTACAAACTCCAGTTATGGGTAAGCCAACTGAACAACAATTTTGAAGTCGCCTCCGATTCGTTCATTGCTTTAAACATGGCCTTCGACGGCTCGTCCATTTTTTTGTTCAGTTCCAAAAAAACCTCGTTCACGTCCTTAGGAATATACACGCCGTACAGCACTTCCTGTTTTAGGCGCCACTGGTATTTCTCTTCATAGGGGTCCGTGGCCTGAGCCATGCAACAATTCGCCACAATCAAAAGAAGGAGAAGGACAAAAAATGGTGATTTCATAAAATTTATTTGCGCCTTTAAAAAAGCGGGTTCAATTGGGGATTTTAAAAGATGCTTTCATTCCACATAATTTCGCTGCAAAATCAATGCAACAAATGAAAGTCAAAAATACTTGGAAGGTCTTGTTCCTGGACAAAGCCCATCCTTTTTTGGAAAGTTTTTTAACGGAAAAGGGAGTGGAATGTCACACAGATACCACAAGTCCCAGCGATAATATTGTTGAAAACGTGGCTCAGTACCAAGGAATTGTAATGCGCAGCCGATTTGCACTGGACAAAAAATTCCTCGACAAGGCCAAGGGTTTGAAGTTTATCGCACGGGAGGGCGTAGGACTGGAACATATACAAGTTGAGTACGCTAAAAGTTTGGGCATCCAGGTTTTGACCTCGCCGGAAGGCAGCCGTGACACCGTGGCCGAACATGCTGTCGGCCTTTTGCTCGGACTCACCAACCACCTTTGCAGGGCTGACCAACAAGTAAAAAATGGACAATGGATACGGGAGGCCAACAGGGCTTTTGAGCTAAAAGGGAAAACAATTGGCATTTTGGGATACGGCAATATGGGGTCGGCTTTCGCACAACGCCTATCAGGCTTCGGAGTGAAGGTAATCGCATACGACAGGTACAAAACAGGTTTTGTGGACCAATATGCAGATGAAGTAAACTTGGAAACCCTACATCAAGAAGCGGACGCCATCAGCCTCCATTTTCCGTATTCCCCTGACAACCATTATTTTGTAAACAAGGATTTTTTAGAAAAATTTGAAAAAAACATTTTCCTTGTCAACACGGCCAGGGGCTTGGTGCTTGAAACCGCTGCGCTGGTAGGTTGCCTGAAATCCGGCAAAGTAAAGGGGGCAGCACTGGATGTGATAGAATATGAAGAAACTTCATTTGACAAGTTCAAGCTGGATAAATTGCCCCCGGATTTTGATTTTTTGAAAAATGCGGACAATGTCATTTTGACCCCGCACATCGCCGGTTGGTCGTATGAAAGCAAAGAAAAACATGCCAGGGTGCTGGCAGAAAAGATAGCGGGGATATTATTTGACGCTTGATTTGTCGCCGGAAGCAGCCTTGTCCTTTTTGGGCCTTTTGCTGACGGCCGCCAAAATGACGGGTATCAGCGTGACGATGATTAAACCTATTACGATGAAGGAGAGGTTTTTCTGTACCCAAGGAATATTGCCGAAGAAGTAGCCCAGCAGGCTGAACGACAACACCCAAGCCAAGCCTCCTATCAAAGTGTAGCTGATAAACTTGGGCCGGTCCATTTTTGAAACGCCCGCAATGAAGGGCACAAAAGTGCGGAAGACTGGCAGAAAACGGCTGAGGATCACTGCCTTTTGCCCATGTTTTTCAAAAAACTCATGGGTTTGTTCTATATGCCTTTCGCTGACGTACTTGATCTTTCGACCTTCCAAAACCTTGGAGCTAAAATACCTGCCAATGTGATAATTGACCGTATTGCCCAAAAATGCGGCCAGCGCCATCACCAGCATGGCCAGCCAAATATCGAGTTTGCCCTGTGTCGTGCCGGCTATCACGCCGACCGTGAATAATAACCCATCGCCCGGAAGGAAAGGCGTCACCACAAATCCCGTTTCAGCAAAAACGATCATAAAGAGTAGCAGGTAAACCCAGGTGCCGTATTGGTCAACGAAGTCGTTCAGGTAAACATTCGTATGCAGGATAAAATCGAGTAGTTCAGCCATAAATACTTTTCGGATTGTAAAATGAGGGGCAAAAATATAAAAACTTCACAGTTGGTCAGCATGGTGCTGGGTAAGGGGGAAAAACAAAAGGGCATGGCGAAAAGCCATACCCTTTTGAACCCTTCCGAATTTTATTCGGACAATTATTGAGCCTGGGTAGTATCAGCAGTTTCCTGAACAGCTTCAGTGGCTGGTGCAGCCTCGGAAGTTTGAGTTTCAGGAGTAGCTTCTGTTTCAGCAGGTTGGGTAGTTGTTTCGGTAGAACCTTGCGTGCTCGCATCGTTGCGGCAAGAAGTGAAAACAACTGAAAGTGCAATAAGCGCAATGGCTAAGGTGCTGAATACTTTTTTCATGTTTGAAAAAATGATAAGTGATTGATGAAAGAAATATGCAAAGAAAGACGGCTGAAATACAGCTTCTTTCGGGTTGCCTAAAGTTTTCTCAGTTTCAGGTATTACCAAACTTAGGTTAGGGAAAAGATAATTTGGTCATTGATTCCTGGCCTCACAATGGTTGTAATTTACTCATCGGGCCATTAAATCAAACTCTTTTGGTTGACTGCTTTTGTTAAAGCGCCGCAAAGTTAAGTACAGAAAAATTATTGTGCAATAGCCAAGCCTGTCAATCGCAAAATATTTTACCGAAATCAAATTGTTTTTTAATTTCATCAACATTTATGTCCATGTGCGATGCTTCCAACACACATTCACCGTTTACCAAAAACAATATTTGGGGGGATTCATGGTGTACGGACAGGCGCTCGGCGACCTCATTGGAGATATTGCGGTAGGAAATAAGGTCGAGGAAAAAGGGGACGATTTGTTCATCCGTGAAATCCCAGGCACTTTCCAGCCGCATTTTTGCCACAAAGCTGATGCTGCAACGGGTGCTGTGCTTGAAAATCAGGCAGGGTATTTCATACGAGCGTTTTATGAGCGCTTCAAGCTGAGGAAGCGAATCAAGCGGTTGCCAATTCATGTTATTTGTTGTGGGAAAGGTGGTTGTTCGTTGTTTGGTTATTTACAAACAACGAACAACAGGTAAGTGCCGAAATTATTTCACTAATTCGACGGCAGCCTGAACGGCTTTTACTGCTTTAAAATTGGTTGGGCAGCCATAGCCTTTGTTGCAGGAGGCGAAGGAGGCTGCCATGGCACAAAAAACGACCAGTACTATTACTTGCCTAAGGGTGTTATTTTTCATCTTAAAAGATTTTTTTGGATATGAATGAAATATTGGTTGCGATGTTTGCTAAACGTGACCCTACAACAGTTTATTACGGCGCAGGGTTTAAATTTGCCTGCAAAGATAATTGTTTTTCCCTCTTACGGATTTTAATTACCTTTTGTTTTGAGAAGAAAATGGGCGGGCATTGAGGAGGACCGATAACACTTTTCAAAGAATAGGCCAATCAAATCACTTTTGGCCTGTTTGTTTAGCTTGGTAATGTTTTAGAATTATTGACTATAACGGATTGTAGTGATGACCGCCCCAGCGGGGCGAAATGTTGGTAGTAATTGACACCCCCCCTTTCAGCCCCGTAAGGGCGTAACATTGCGCCCCTTCGGGGCTGAAAAAGGGGGAACATTCACAATCTACCAACATTCTACCCCGCTGGGGCGGCTAACATGACCTTCCGATAGCTATCGTGGACCGGGGCCGCAAACCGATCCAATATTTTGTGGGGTATCAATAGCACTCCAAGTTACCGCCTAAATGACTCGCATATTCCGCCAACATTTACAAGCAATATCCGTACATATTTAATACTTGCCTTTTTCACCGTAAAATCCAAATTCCAATGTCCAATCCTACCATCCGTCCATTTAAGAAAATCCTGGTTGCCAACCGGAGCGAAATCGCCATCCGTGTATTTCGGGCAGCCAGTGAGTTGGGTATTACGACCGTCGCTGTCTATACCTACGAAGACCGTTTTTCCTTGCACCGTATCAAGGCCGATGAAGCCTATCAAATCGGGGCGGACAACGACCCGCTGAAGCCATATCTGGACATGGACGAAATCATTCGGGTAGCCAAGCGGCACAAGGTGGACGCTATCCATCCAGGCTATGGTTTCCTTTCTGAAAATGTTGAATTTGCAAGGCGCTGCGCCAAGGAAGGCATTACTTTCATTGGCCCAAAACCTTCCGTCATGGAGGCGTTGGGCGACAAGATGGCTGCAAAAAAAGTAGCGGAAACGGCGGGTGTGCCTTTGATTCCAGGCAGTGGGGATTTTAACAATGAAAACGAAGTGATCGAGTGGGCAACACAAATTGGCTATCCGGTCATTTTCAAGGCGGCGGCAGGCGGCGGCGGACGTGGCATGAGGGTTTGCCGCTCGCAAGACGACCTGCTCAACAACTACCGGGAGGCCAGAAAGGAGGCCGGTACGGCATTTGGCGACGACACGGTTTTTTTGGAAAAATTTATTGAAAGGCCCAAACACATCGAGGTGCAGATATTGGGGGATAATTATGGGAAAATAGTCCACCTTTTTGAACGGGACTGCTCCGTACAACGCCGTTTTCAAAAGGTGGTAGAAATAGCCCCCAGCCTTTATTTGAAAAAAGAAACCAAAGAAAAACTCTACGATTATTCCCTGCGGATAGCCAGGCAGGTGCGCTACAACAACGCCGGAACGGTTGAATTCCTGGTGGATGCCAGCGAGAACGTTTTTTTTATAGAAGTAAACCCCCGCATCCAAGTCGAACATACCGTCACCGAAGAAGTGACGGGCATTGACCTCGTGCGCTCCCAAATCCTGATTGCACAGGGCATGAGGCTGGGTGACGAAGAATTGCGGATTGGCAGCCAAAAGGATATTTCCTGCCAGGGTTTTGCCATCCAATGCCGCATCACCACGGAAAAACCAGCCGAAAATTTTAAACCAGACTACGGGGCCATCATTGCCTACCGCAGTCCCGCCGGTTTTGGCATCCGGCTCGACGGGGGGAACGGTTTCTCCGGGGCGCACATCTCGCCGTTTTTTGATAGCCTTTTGGTAAAGGTGACAGCCTGGGGCCAAAACTTCCAGGGTGCCTGCGAAAGGCTCTCCCGTGCGCTGAACGAATTCCGCATACGGGGCCTGGAGACCAACACCGGATTTTTGATCAACCTGTTGAACGACCCCGATTTTTTGGCAGGCAAAGCCCACGTAAATTTTATTGACGAACATCCCGACCTGCTCAAAATGCCCATCCGGCGTGACCGTGGCACCAAAATCCTGCGCTACATCGCTGAGGTGATGGTCAACGGCAACCCTGACGTGCCGTTTTTTGACAAAAACAAAAAACTGCGCCGGGCCATCGTTCCGCAAGTGCCTGCGCCGCCCCAAGCCAGTGCCGAACTGAACGACAGCAGGCCCGGTACCAAACAATTGCTCGAAAAACTCGGCCCCGATGAATTTTCGAAGTGGCTCAAAAGTAGGAAGCGGATACATTTCACCGATACCACCTTTCGGGATGCCCACCAATCCCTGCTCGCCACCAGGGTCAGGACCTATGACATGGTGCAGGTGGCCGAGGATTTTGCCAGGGCACACGGCCATGAACTTTTCAGCATGGAGGTGTGGGGCGGCGCCACCTTCGATGTGGGCCTCCGCTTTTTGCACGAATGTCCCTGGAACCGCTTGGCGGCATTGCGGAAAGCCATTCCCAACACTTTGCTTCAAATGCTCCTCCGTGGCACCAATGCCGTTGGCTATAAAGCCTATCCTGACAATTTGATCGTAAAATTCATCGAGCAGTCAGCGGCGACAGGCATTGATATATTCCGCGTATTTGACAGCCTCAACTACGTGCCATCCATGCTTACCAGCATCAAAACGGTGCGGGAAAACACCCATTCGTTGGCCGAAGCCTGTATTTGCTACACAGGCGATGTACTCGATCCAAAGCGGCCCAAATACAACCTCAATTATTATTTGGATTTGGCGAAAAGGCTGGAAGATGCGGGCGCACATATTATATGTATCAAAGACATGGCCGGCCTGCTCAAACCTAAGGGGGCAGAGGTACTGATAAAAGCCTTGAAAAACCATGTGGAATTGCCCATCCACCTCCATACGCACGATACGGCAGGCATCCAATCCACCACGCTGATGAAGGCCATCGAAGCTGGGGTGGACGTGGTGGACGTGGCCCTGGCCAGCATGTCCGGCCTGACTTCCCAGCCCAATTTCAACTCATTGCTCAGTGCGTTGGAAGGCCATCCCAGGGAAAATCCTATTGACCTGAAAAGCCTGAATGCCTTTTCCAACTATTGGGAAACGGTGCGGGAAACCTATTACCCCTTTGAAGGCGAACTCAAAGCTGGTACGGCAGAAGTGTATGAGCATGAAATACCTGGTGGCCAATATACCAACCTGCGCCCCCAGGCCCGCTCCCTAGGGCTTGAAGCTCAGTTTGAAAAAATAAAGGAAAATTACCGCCTGGCCAATTTTATGCTCGGCGACATCGTAAAAGTGACCCCCAGTTCCAAAGTGGTGGGCGATTTTGCCATGTTCATGACTGCCAACAACCTGACACCAGCCGATATTCGGGAAAGAGGCGACAACCTGGCCTACCCGGACAGTTTAAAGTCACTGTTGCGGGGCGAACTGGGCAAAGTGGAAGGCGGTTTTCCGGAATGGTTGGTGAAAATGGTCTTGAAGGATGAAAAGCCCCTCGAAGGCGCTGCCAACGAAAATTTGCCACCCGTTGACTTTGAAAAGGAGTTTGCCGAATTCCAGGCAAGCTTTGGCCGGCAGGCGGATTTCAATCATTTCCTTTCCTATAAAATGTACCCCAAGGTCTATCAGGACTATGCGGATTACTATGAACAGCACGGCGATGTAAGCCGGATGCCGACCCACCTGTTCTTTTATGGCCTGCAGCCCAATGATGAAACCTTGATTGAAATTGCCGAAGGTAAAACCCTCCTGGTGGAATACCTGAACAAAACCGAACCCGATCCCGAAGGCTACGTCCTGGTTTTTTTCCGCTACAATGGGACGACCCGGTCCATCCAAATCAAAGACAACAAAGTCGTTTCGACCGTCGCAAAGCACAAAAAGGCCGAAGGCGACAACGAAATCGGCGCCCCGCTGCAAGGCAACCTGGGCAGTATCCTGGTGAAAACCGGCGACACGGTAAAAGCCAACCAGCCCCTGTTTACCATCGAAGCCATGAAAATGGAAAGCACCGTTAATTCGCCCAAGGCGGGCGTGGTGGCCAAACTCTTCCTGCCTGAAAAAACAATGGTGGAACAGGGCGATGCGGTGGTGGGCTTGAAATAGGGATTGCGGCATAACGCCGTCGTTCCGATAGCTATCGGTGCGGACAGCAGCCCCCGGCCCCTAAAGGGGAGCGCTTTTAGGCAACGGCTGGCGTTCGGTGAGTCAATGCGCCCCCCCTTTAGGGGCCGGGGGCTTTTGGCGGGCCTAATCCCTGCTGCGGCGTTGCGGGCAAAAAAAAAGCCCGGCAACCAAAGCTGCCGGGCTGGAAAAAAGGATGAGAATTTGACAATCAATATTTTACCAAGCGTTTCGCAATCTTGGAAACGCCGTCGTAGATCGTGATGAAATAAACGCCGGGCAAGAGGTCGCTGAGGGGCAGTTCGGCCAGGTTTTCCCCTTTGATGGAGGCTTTTTCCGTGATTTGAATCTTTTTTCCGGTCACATCAGCCAGCAGGATCTGGACGGGCTGTTCGTGTTCTGAACGATAGCGGATTTGAATACCCTCCTTGGCGGGGTTGGGGTACATTTCGAGCAGGGCAAAACCTTCGGCCTGCATTTCCACCTGGACGATGGGTGAATAGGCGGTCGTGCCGTCCAAATCCACCATTTTTAAGCGATAATAATTCGTCCCGCCAAAAGGTGAGCGATCCTGGCTTTCATATTTTCGGGCGCTGGAAGAATTGCCGCTGGCCGATAGGCTTTCCAGATCAAAAAATTGGATGCCGTCCCTGGAGCGCTGGATGGTAAAATGGGAAGTGTTGAGTTCGGAGGCTGTCTCCCAGTGGAGGTCCACCAGTTCCCGGCCATTGGCTTTGGCAGTAAAAGAGACCAATTCCACCGGCAACAGCGATTGTATGTTGACCGTGTATTCCTCCGTTTCACCGTAATATCCGCCATTATATGCCGTCGGGAACAAATTGTCGGTAGAATTCCTGCTCCTGACCCGCATCCTGGTGGTGCCAGCCGACACACCTGATGGCACGGCGATGGAGATGGTTTGCGTAATCAATGGGGCATAAGGGATTTCGATGGTTTCGCCCGCATCGTTGTAGGAGCCATTGCGGTTATAATCAATAAATACGGCGATTCGTTGCGAATAATTGCTAATGGACACCGACAAAGTGGACGAACTTCCTGCCGTTAGGTTTGGCACATTTTGCCCGGTGGTATAATCCTGGTAGCCGGCCATGCTGCTGCATGAATTGTTTTGGTTGTCCAAAGTGCCAAGCTGCACACGGGTTATCCTGAAAAAATTGCTCCCAAAACTACATTGCGTTGCCTGCGGCAATGGGTAACAGGTGCCAGAACAGGGGACGATATTGACGAGATAGTCTTCCGTTTCGCCGCCAAAACCGCCCGAACAAGGATCGGTTGGGTATATGCCGTCGTTCCAATATTTGCTGCGAACCCGCATGTGTGTTTGGCCCGTGAGGGCATCCGTCGGGACGGTAATTGCGCCCATTTGGGTATAAGCGGAATAGTAGGGAACATTCGTTGATTCGTTGGCGTCGTCGAAATCGCCGTCTTGGTTGAAATCAATAAAAACGGTCTGGCGCTGTTGGTAATCCCCCACATTGATAGTAATAAATTCGCTACCGCCAATTGGGAGGTTGGGAACAGTTTGCCCGCTTAGATAATTGCCATAACCATTGGTCGAACAGGTATTATTCGCATTGTTCAAATCGCCCAAAATAACCTGGTTGATGCGCATATATGGGCTGGGGTTATAACCGCTGCAAGTGGTGGCGGCTGGTGTGCAGTAACAATTGGTAGGGTCGTTTTCCATCGTGACCTGCAAGGGGGTGGAATTGATGTTTTGCACGCTGCAATCTATGTTGCACCTGTACCAGGTACTGGCGGTCTGGCTCGTCACCAAAGTACTCGATGTGGCCCCCGAAATGTCCGAATAAGCGGCACCATCCGGGGATGACTCCCACTGAAAAGTATAGCCTGAGCCATAACTCATACTGAGCGACAGGGTGAAATTTTTCCCGGCGCATACTGGGTTTTGGCTGGACTGCGTATTGCTGGCCGCCGGAGGGCAAGCTACCGTGGTGGTAAAAACCATCCCCGTGGTGTAGCCGGAAGTGCCGCTTGCACATACCGTTTCTACCTGCATATTATAGGTTTGTCCAGCGGAAAAGCCCGTGATGGTAAACATGGTGGCCTGGGTGTTGAAAGTGTTCCAGGTGGAGCCGGAGTTTGTTTTGATTTGCACGTTGTAGGAAGTCGCCCCACTGGCTGCCGTCCAGCTAAAAGTGGCCTGCGATGTTTGGATGTTGCTGATGGCCAGGTTGGTCGGCATGTTGCAGGCGGGGCTTGAACAAGTAGTCAGGCAAGATGCCGCATTGTAATTCGACAAAATGAGGGCACCGGGTTCATCACCAAAGCCATTGGTAAAATTCACCCCAACCCCCGTCAAGTGACAATAACTCATGATGGTGCCCCCGCTGGGCGGATTTGGCAGGTTGCAGGGTTCGCAATTGACTTCCGGCAGGCCAGCATTGGCACCGCAACAATCCAGCGGTTCATCGCCATCGGGCCCCCAGGCACAGGCATGGGTGTGCGGCGAGCCGTAGTTGTGGCCTATTTCGTGGGTCATGACAAAAACGCTCCAGGAGTAAGTCGGCACAGTTGAATAGCTGTCTTCAATGTCAGCGTAGGCATATTTCAAGGTGGCGGAACAGAGGCCGTCCAGAAATGCCACACCGCCCGTATTGTTGCCGCCCATCGCTGCCAGCAGTGCCAGGTCGCCATTAAAATTTGGCCGATAGCTTTTCAATTGGTTGAGTGCGGTGAGGGAACTGGAAGTCGAATAGTTGTCTGGCGAGACCCAGACATAAATCTGCGAAATAGAGGTGCTGATGGATTCATTGGCAAAAAGGGCGGACACTTCGTTGAAGAGGCCCAGGAGATAATTGACGGTGGACTGAATGCTGCCTTTGTTGCTGTACAAGGCGTAGTCGGCTTCCAGGTATTGGCGCACACAATTGGTCATCATGGCGCTTTCCTGGTTGGGTTCCCCAGTTTTAAGGCTTTTCAATTCCTGGCTGGCTTCCAACAAATCGCTGTTGCAGGTAAAGCTGGGAGGTGCCAGCAGGTTTTTATCTGAATATAATATGTAGTCTTCCTGGGTGGCCGCATCCTTCAGTTTGCCCAACACCAAAGTTTCCTCCTGGTTGGGCGACACCATGCACATCACTTCATTTTCAAAAACACTCAATGTGGCGAGGGTTTGGGGATTTCCTTTCACCATGCCCCGATAAAATTTGCCGGGCGAAAAACTGACCGCCTGGCCAGCCGAAGCACTGGTCACCACGGAAAAATCATCTGTCAACAACTCAACTTCCACGAATTCCAAGGTCAGGGTGGCCTCCTGATAGGGCAATACCAATTCAATTTCGCTGGTGCCGGACGACAACAGGTTTTTGGCAGCGGCTATGTCTAACTGGAGGAAAGTAGCTTCGCTGACTGCATCCGTTAGTCCCCGCTCATTGGCCGTCGTGTTCACCTTTGTAAACAGCGGCACTGTTGCAAAATTGGCTCCCTCCTTTTTTTTGGATAAAACCAAATTGGAAACAGGCTTCAATGTTGGCGACTGTGCCATCGTTCCAAAATGGAAAAACACAGCCCAAACGGCCACGAGCATTAAACGTAGTTTTGAAGTCATTGAAGATGTTGTTTGCTATTGTTGAAACAGCAAGGGGGAACCGTTGGAGCAGGGGGAAGGCCAACGTGCTGAATAAATTAAAAGCTCTTACCAGTTTTTCTGCTTAACTGTTTTGATAATATGGTAAATAGGGCAGGGATGCCCAAATGATTGGGCAAGGAGAGCCAGCATGATAAATTATGTTCAAAGTGCTTGCAGCAAAGGGTTGGATCTTAGTGGCAGTTTTGTCTAATTTGGCCGGGCAAAGACAAAAATTTTCATTCCAAACTTTCGATATGAACCAATCAATTCAAAACCTGGAACCTAAAACATTGTGGGACTTTTTTTCCCAACTCAACGAAGTGCCACGTCCATCCAAAAAAGAAGAAAGGGTCACTGCATTCATGCGGCATTTTGGAGAAAGTCTCGGCCTGCCAACGACCATAGATGATGCTGGAAACGTGCTAATCAAAAAAAAGGCCAGTCTTGGAATGGAAAATAGATTAACAGTTGCCTTGCAAGGACATTTGGACATGGTACACCAAAAAAATGCAGGAACGCAGTTTGACTTTGATAATGAGGGCATTAAAATGCTGATTGATGGTGATTGGGTAAAAGCGGAGGGTACGACTTTGGGAGCCGACAACGGTATTGGCGTGGCGGCCATCATGGCCATTTTGGCTTCCAAAAACATCCCTCACCCGCCCATCGAGGCACTGTTTACCATTGATGAAGAAACAGGGATGACCGGGGCCAAGGCCCTTCAGGGAGGAATGATGGACGCCGCCATTTTGCTCAACCTGGATACGGAAGACGATACCGAATTGACCATTGGCTGCGCAGGCGGGATTGACGTGACAGCTACCGGAACTTATGAGGAAGTTGCCATGCCTGCTGGTTATCAAGCTTTTAAATTGATGATAAAGGGCCTCACGGGCGGCCACTCCGGCATGGACATCCACCTGGGGCGTGGCAATGCCAATAAATTGATGATCAGGCTTTTGTATGTTGCCGCCGATAAATTTGGTACCCGCATTTATTCGATCAACGGTGGTGGCCTGCGGAATGCCATTCCCCGTGAATCCGCTGCCATCTTTGCCTTGCCGACGGATAAAGTGGGCGATTTTGAGCAATACATTGCGGAGCAAACGGCTATTCTCAAAAAAGAATACCACAGTACCGACCCTGATTTGGCCGTGGGTTTGGAAAAAACCAATAGCCCCCAAACGGCTTTTGCGCTTGATTTTCAACAAAAAGCCCTGCGCAGCATCTATGCTTGCCCGAATGGCATTTACCGCCTCAGCCCCGATATTCCCGATTTGGTACAAAGCTCCAACAACCTCTCCAGGGTCTTGGTGGAAAATGGTCAATACTCCGTCCAATGCCTGACCCGCAGCTCCGTGAATACCGAAAAAATGGACCTCGCCAACGCCATTACCAGCAGTTTTGAATTGCTCGGCGCATCGGTCAGTTATTCCAGCGAATACCCCGGCTGGGTGCCGCAACCAGAGGCTGGCATCGTCAAATTGATGAGCCAGCTCCACCAGGAAATGTACGGCAGTGCCCCGCATGTAAACGCCTGCCACGCTGGCCTCGAATGCGGCATCATCGGTACAAATTATCCCGACATGGAAATGATCTCTTTCGGCCCGAATATCCGTGGTGCCCACTCACCTGACGAGAAGGTGCAAATCAGTTCCGTCCAGAAGTTTTGGGGGTATTTATTGGAAACCTTGAAGCGGATACCGGCGGCGTGAATCTTCCATGGGGAGCGTCCATAGAGACACAATTCCTATTCGACATTTCGTCCCTAACGGGACGGGGCGAGGGGGAAGGCGAGTAGCTGCGTTGATAGCCTGTGCCTCCGTCCCCTAGGGGCGCAATGTCGGTAGCCTTGTTCATAGCCTGTGCCTCCGTCCCGTAGGGACGGAACACTATTCCTGTGGGCAAATTCTACCGACATTTTGTCCCTACGGGACGGGGCGAGGGGATAGGCGAGTAGCTGCGTTGATAGCCTGTGCCTCCGTCCCCTAAAGGCGCAATATCGGTAGCCTTGTTCATAGCCTGCGCCTCCGTCCCGTAGGGACGTAATTCGGATTCGACATTTCGTCCCTACGGGACGGAACACTATTCCTGTGGGCAAATTCTACCGACATTTTGTCCCTACGGGACGGGGCGAGGGGGAAGGCGAGTAGCTGCGTTGATAGCCTGTGCCTCCGTCCCCTATGGGCGCAATGTCGGTAGCCTTGTTCATAGCCTGCGCCTGCGTCCCATAGGGACGAAATGTCGGTAGCCTTGTTTATAGCCTGTGCCTCCGTCCCGTAGGGACGTAATGTCGGTCCGACCTTGCCTCCCTACGGGACATAAAACTATTCTTGTGGGAATTTCTACCGACATTTCGTCCCTACGGGACAGCGTGAGGATAGGCGAGAATCATCAAATTATAGCCTTACCTCTTCCGTCCCTTTCTGATATGTCTTTGTCCTGAAAATAAGGCTGTTCATCCAACGCTCCAAAAATTTAACCTACATCAAGTAGGGGTCTTTCGTTTGGGTATCGTCTTTTGCATGAATTTTTTAATCAACCCTAAACTGGGTGCAAGCGATTTCCCAAACCAAATGGTGTATTTGTTTGTCACCCGCTAACATCCAATTATGCGTTCTATACCGCTTTTATTATGCTTTAGCCTAAGCGTATGTACTGCTTTTGGGCAAACTTCAAAATTCACCCTCAGCGGGCACGTCCGTGATGCCGGTTCCGGTGAAGAATTGATTGGTGCCAACGTCTTCGAATCAAAAAACGGCGTGGGTGCTGTTACCAATTTGTACGGTTTTTATTCCCTGACGCTGCCGGCCGGCAAGTATCAAATCGAGTTTTCTTACATTGGTTATGAGGTGAAAACCTTGGAGGTGGATTTGACCGGAAACAAATCACTGGATGTAGAAGTGGCTGAGACCTCGGTTTCCATTCAGGAGGTGGTCGTCTCTGCCGAGCGGGAAGACCGCAATGTGGAATCCGTTACGATGAGCAAGGAGAAAATGGCCATTGAAAAGATCAAGACCATCCCGGTCGTCTTTGGCGAAGTGGATTTGATAAAGGCCATCCAGCTTTTGCCAGGTGTGCAGACGGTGGGCGAGGGCCAGTCCGGCTTTTTCGTGCGGGGCGGCAATGCCGATCAGAACCTCATTTTGTTGGACGAAGCGCCTGTGTACAATGCCTCCCACCTGCTGGGTTTCTTTTCGGTGTTCAATGCCGATGCCATCAAAGATGTGCAACTCTACAAAGGCGGCATCCCGGCCAGCTATGGCGGGCGCTTGTCGTCCGTGCTGGATGTGCGGATGAAGGACGGCAATGCCAAAAAATTCACGGCTTCCGGAGGTATTGGCTCCATTTCTTCCCGCCTCACAGTAGAAGCGCCTATCATTAAAGACAAGTCATCGTTCATTGTGTCTGGCCGCCGCACTTATGTGGACGTGTTTATCCCGCTGTTTGCCAAAAACGATACAACGCTCGAAGATACCAAGCTTTATTTCTACGACCTGAACCTGAAGGCCAATTACCGCCTGGGGGAAAAGGACAAGCTCTACTTGTCGGGCTATTTTGGCAGGGACGTTTTTGGCAGCCAGGATTTTAAAATAGAGTGGGGGAACGGCACTGGCACCCTTCGCTGGAACCACGTTTTCAGCAATAAACTCTTTTCAAACGTCACCCTCATCTACAGCGATTTCGATTATTTTCTTGGCTCCTCCGACAATGTGGAGGGCTTTAAATGGGATTCAAAAATCAAGGATTATTCACTGAAACTGGATTTCAATTACTATCTAAATCCCCGCAACAGCATTAAATTCGGCTACCAGGGCACCCGCCACAAATTCCAGCCGGGCTTTGCCAGGGGTACGGGCGACGAGTCCATTTTCAACGAATACCGCCTGCCGACCACGAATTCTTTGGAACACGGGATTTATATTGAAAACGAGCAGGAGTTCAATTCGGTATTGAGCGGTATTTATGGCTTGCGCTTGTCTTTGTTCCAAAATATTGGTGCTGCCACGGTTTACCATTACGACGATGAATTCAAAGTGGCAGATTCTACCAGCTACAATTCCGGCGAGGTGTACCAGTCCTACCTCAACCTCGAACCTCGTGTCGGCCTGCGCCTTAAATTGGGCGGCGACAAATCCATCAAAGCCAGTTACAACCGCACGGTGCAGTACATGCAGTTGGCTTCCAATTCGCAGTCTTCCACGCCCTTCGACGTTTGGTTCCCCGCCTCGCCCAATGTGAAGCCGCAACAAGCCGACCAAGTGGCTTTGGGCTATTTTCAAAATTTCCAAAACAACTTGTACGAAGCCTCGGTGGAGGTTTATTATAAAAAATCACAAAATGCCATTGACTTTAAAGACTATGCCGACCTGTTCCTGAACAAGTACCTGGAGGGGGAACTGCGTTTTGGGCAGGCGAGGGCGTATGGCGCTGAGTTTATGGTGAAAAAAACCAAAGGAAAACTAACGGGATGGATAGCCTACACCTTGGCCAAGTCGGAGCGCCAAATCAAGGAAATCAACAACGGGGATTGGTACAGCACCAATTATGACAAAACCCACGACATCAGCCTGGTGACCAGTTACGAACTGAACAAACGCAGCACTATTTCCGTCAATTTCGTCTATGGCACGGGTGCCCCCACTACTTTTCCGACTGGCCGTTTTGTCTATAACGGAGAGGTATTGCCCGTCTATTCCGACCGCAATGGCGCACGGATGCCCGACTACCACCGCATGGACGTAAGCTATGTTTTAAGGAACAAGGAAAAACCGGGCAGGAAGTTATTCTGGGACCTGAATTTCTCCATTTACAACCTGTATAACCGCCACAACGCCTACACCATTACTTTCAAAGAAGACGAAGATAAACCAGGAGACACGTATGCCGAAAAGACATACCTCTTCCCCATTTTGCCTTCTGTCACCTGGAACTTCCAGTTTTAATAATTCAAAAAATCAAAATCCATGAAAACTTTAAATAGCTATCATTTTCTCTTTTTCCTTTTATCTATCTTATTGCTCAGTGCCTGCACAGAGCGCATTGATCTCGACCTGCAAAGCGATGAAAACCAGCGCTTGGTGGTAGATGCCTGGCTGACCGATGAGGCCAAGGCGCACGAGGTAAAACTGGCACTTACAACTGGCTATTACAACAACGAACCACCTCAAGCCGTCACGGGTGCTGTCGTTCAAATTAGCGATGGGACGGAAACTTTCATTTTGAAAGAGGCATCGCCCGGCCATTACCTTACTGCTGATTCCGTGAAGGGCCAACCCGGCCATACCTACACTTTGAAAATTGAATACAACGGCCAAACCTACCAGGCCGTTTCCCTTATGAAAGAGGCGCCGGTCATAGATTCCTTGAGCTATGAAGTGTTTGAATACCAAGACACAGAGAATGATTTTACGGAATATGCCATTTTGCTCTACACCACTGAGCCGAACACCTTGGACGACGCCTATTACTGGAAGGGATATTTGGTGGATGCCCCGACGGATGTGACCCGTACGTATTGGGAAATAGCCGAAGACAAGTTCGTCAACGGAAGCCCCATCAACGGAGCGCAAGTGTTGATTGTTGAAGCCAATCCTGGAGATGCATTTGTATTTGAACAGTACCTTATCCGGCCAGAGGCCTTCGATTTTTTCCTGGCCGTGCAAACGGAAACCATCTACAAAGGGACCATTTTTGACGCGGCCCCGGCCAATGTGCCGAGCAATGTGGACAATGATGCGCTGGGCTTTTTCATTGCGGCGGGGGTGAAAAGGGATACAATTACGATAGAGTAAGGGGGGGTGTTGGAAATTAAGAAATTGGGAAATTGCGTAGTCTGTCAGTTTCCCAATTTCTCTACATCTTGATTTGATAGACAATTTTTAGTTCATCCTCATTTTAAAATGAAAGACATTTTGGAGGTCGTTGTAGGCCTTAGGTGACGCCTCCAAATGGCCTTTCAAATTTTGCAAAATGGCACAACTCAAGCGGCCATTTGGAGGTTTCGCCTTAGGCTTACAGTTTGAAAATCAATCACCTCCAAACACAAAAACACACAAACACATCTTATTTCCAATCCATCATAAACTGATAGAAGCGGGATTTCAGCTCGCCAAAAATCTTGCGGAATTGTTCCATGCGTTCGTTGAGGTCTCGGTGGTCCTCCAGATTGTAGTCGTCATAAGATTCTGGGTGTTTTTTGGCAAATTCCACCAATTGGTGTTCGCTGGAACGGATGTCGTGGCGCAGGTGTGCCATCACGTTTTTTTCCTTGATAAACTGGTTTTGAAAATGCTCCAAGGCTGCGAGCATCTCCTTCTCAGAATGCCTTTTTACAAGATCTTCCAGATAATGCTCGTAAATGAGCAGTTCCTCAGCGGCAAAGCCAAGCTCGTTCATCCACAGCTTGTGCTCAAAGTGCAGGTCGCTGAGGTGGGTCTTTTTTGTTTGAGTCAACATAATATTTGATTTAGTTCGATGATTAAATGTTAAGACCCAAAAAACGGAGAACACAGACAGTGTTGCAGTGAGATGCGTCAGTTTATATTTTGACAAATATCATAGAGGTGAAAAGGAAAAAACGCCCGGATGGAAATTCTTTGCTAAATCCGCTATCAAGCTTCCAGGCCGACAGCTTCCACCCCTTGCTGGTGCTTGGTTTTCATCATGGACAAAAACATTTTTAGCGCCTGCCTTTTTTCGATATCCAATTGATAACTAATATTTTCGGTGAAATAGCGCTGCAAATCAAAACCTGGTTGTGGCGATGGCAGGATGTACATGAGCTGCGGGATATGGTCGAGGCCCGATTGCAGGGCGGCGTTGAAACGTTTTACAAATTCAGGCTCCAGCGGGCGGTTGCTCACCCAGGCAGCAAATACAAATGGCAGGCCCGTAAACTGTTGCCAAGCTTCGCCCAGGTCATACACAAAAGGATATTTTAAATCTTTCCCTACCGCCCGGTCGCCAATAATCAAGGCACCGGTTGTACCGCCAATTTTTTCTTCAAATCCTTCCTTGGCAGGCAACAGGGTAGGGGACAGGCGCCAATGTTTTTCCAATAAAATTTGAACCAACTCAACGGAGGTGCGGGAATGGTAATCCAGGTACAGGTGGGTCATGTCCTCCAAGGGGCAGTCGCTGAAAATGCAGACCGTTTTCACCGTGCCCACCGTGCCAATGCAATAATCGGAAATGATATGTGGACTGGGCAATTCAGGTATCACGGCCACAGGTACCAGACCCAAATCTGCCTCGCCCGATGCCAGCCGCTTGGCACCATCAGAAGGGATGTCCAACTGTAAGTCTATTTCCTCGTTTAGCCCGCTTTTGAACAAGCCGTACAAAAAGGGCTTGGTGTTCAGGTAGCTGACGGCTGTTACTTTTAATTTCATATTCTTCAAATGTAGGAAGCGTTGATGGGTGAAATATCAAGCGACCACGGGCAATGCCACATAGCCTTGAAATTGTTTGTCCTCCTCAAACACCTCGTCTGTGTAGTCTTTTAGCACCTTGTACAGTGTGTCCCGCTCAATGGGCCGCCTGCCCACCTGCCGGATCAGGTTCACCAATTCTTGGGTGCTCATGGCCGGGGTTTGTTCCTCCGAACCAGCCATCGAATAGATCTTGGTCGTGTCGTCAATCGTGCCGTCAATATCGTCCACCCCATAGGAAAGGGAAAGCTGTGCGATATTCCGGCTGATCATGGGCCAATAAGCCTTGATGTGGCCAAAATTGTCGAGGTAAATCCGGCTGATGGCATAATTGCGCAAATCCTCAATCACGCTGACTTCGGGCAGATGCGACATCTGGTTGTCCTGGTTGCGGAATTTTAGCGGTATAAAAGTTTGGAAACCGCCCGTCCGATCCTGTAGTTGCCGCAGTTGTTCCAAATGATGGATGCGGTGTTCATAACCTTCGATGTGGCCATAGAGCATGGTGGCGTTGGAGCGGCCTCCCAGTTTGTGCCATTCCTCGTGGATTTGCAGCCATTGCTCGCCAGTGCATTTGTCGCCCGCTATTTGTTGGCGTATTTCAGGGTGAAAAATTTCAGCGCCGCCGCCGGGCATCGAATCCAGCCCTGCATCTTGCATGATTTTCATGCCTTCGGCATAGCCGATTTTTGCTTTTTTGAAAATATAATGGTATTCAACAGGCGTCAGCGCCTTGATGTGCAGGTCGGGCCGATGGGCTTTTATTTTTCTAAAAAACTCTGCGTAAAAAGCCAGATCGTACTGTGGCAACACCCCTCCCACGATGTGGACTTCGGTGACGGGCTGCCCATCGTATTGCCGAACGATGTCCATCATGTCTTCCAGCGAGTATTCCCAGCCTTCTTCCCGTTTTTTGATCATGCGTGAATAGGAGCAGAACTTGCAGTCATACACGCAGATATTCGTTGGTTCTATGTGGAAATTGCGGTTGAAAAAAGTGTCGTTGCCGTGCAGGCGCTCCCGCACATGGTTGGCGAGTGCGCCGACATAGCCCAAACTTCCTTCCCGAAACAGCAACAAACCTTCGTCTGCCGTGAGGCGTTCGCCATTGAAAACCTTCTCGGCAATTTGCCTGAAGGCAGGTTTCAGATTTTCATCCTGCATCAAAAATTCTATCTTTCTGTTCTTGCTCATGTATTTTGCATTTTTGCGCCGACAAAGGTAACAGTTCTATGTACTTTCAGTTTTTTTTGAAAGGTTGTTTCATTCATTCATTCTCTCATTGCCTTTATGCTTTCCATCCTCATCCCCATCTACAATTACGATGTCAGGCAACTGGTGGCTGACCTGCATGGGCAGTGCCTTGCAGCGGGGAAGGATTTTGAGTTTGTGTGCTTTGATGACGGCTCGTTGGATCATTTTAAAGAAGAAAACAGGGAAATAGCTGGTTTTGAACATGTTAATTATCGGGAATTGCCTCAAAACCTGGGGCGATCTGCCATCAGGAATGTCTTGGGAAAGGCGGCCAGTATGCCTTATCTTTTGTTCATGGACTGCGACAACCGGGTGGTAAGCCCAGATTTTATTCAAAAACATTTGGCACAAATTCAACCCGGAGCAGTGGTGTATGGTGGCAGTTCCTATTCGCCAGCACCGCCCGCTGAGTCCTCCTTTTATTTGCACTGGTATTATGGGGCGAATCGTGAACAGCTTGAACTTGAGCAACGAAAAAATAAGCCCTATCACAGTTTCAAAACCAATAATTTCATCGTTCCAAAAGATATTTTTCTCAGCATTGGCTTTGATGAAAGCCTGCGGCAGTATGGGCACGAGGACACGCTTTTCGGGATAGAATTGGCCAAACACGGCATCCCCATTTTTCATATTGACAACCCACTGGAACACATCGGCTTGGAACCTGTGGATGTTTTTTTGAAAAAAACCAAACAGGGCCTTGAAAACCTGGCCATACTCTGGAAAGCTGGAAAACCTGTTGAAACAAAATTATTGGCAATGTATCAGCCGCTGCACCGCCTGGGTTTTGGTGGCTTATTGGCTTGGTTGTTTTCAAAAACAGAAGACAGGCTGTTAAAAAATTTGAAATCGCCCAGACCCTCTTTACGGCTTTTTGATTTGTACAAATTGGGCTATTTTGCCCGCATTGTGCAGCAATTGCCTCCAACATTTAATACTTGAAACATGGAAAATATCATCTTTAAAATTGAAGATTCGGTTGGTTCGATCACCCTCAACCGCCCACAGGTTTACAATGCTTTCAACCGCTCCATGGCACTGGAAGTGCAGGCAGCCCTGGATGAATGTACGGCTGACGATAAGGTACGGGCCATTTATTTGACGGGCAACGGCAAGGCATTTTGTGCAGGGCAAGATTTGCAGGAAGTGAGCGATTTTGACAATGCACCCAGTTTTACCACCATTCTTGGCGAACATTACAACCCCATCATCAAACGCCTGCGGCATATTGAAAAACCTATCGTTTGCGGGGTCAATGGCGTGGCTGCGGGGGCAGGTGCCAATATTGCTTTGGCATGTGATATAACCGTGGCGGCGGAATCTGCTTCCTTTATCCAGGCTTTCAGTAAAATCGGCCTGATACCCGACAGCGGCGGCACCTTCTTTTTGCCCCGGTTGATTGGCTGGCAAAAGGCCACCGGACTGATGATGCTGGGTGAAAAGGTCACGGCCAAGGAAGCCGATGCGATGGGCATGATTTACAAAACCCTGCCGGATGAGGGCTTTGCAGAAAGTGCCTACAACATTGCAAAAACCCTCGCCCAAATGCCCACCAAGGGCCTGGCTTTTACCAAACATCTCCTCAACCAATCCCTGACAAACGATTTGGAAAAACAACTAAGGGAAGAAGACAGCTACCAATCTTTAGCTGGAAAAACATTCGACTACAAGGAAGGTGTGACGGCTTTTTTGGAAAAAAGAAAACCTGTTTTCAAGGGAGAATAAAAAAAGGGCGGCGATCATCTATCGCCGCCCTTGTTGGTTTTTACAGTTTCGGACATTTCACGTTTTCACGCCTTGGGGCCGGTTGGTAGTAAATTATAGAAATTTCGTAGGCACCCCGGTTATTTGTCGGTGGGGAGAGTTTGTTCACGTTCACATCGTAGCTGATGCCCACGTTCAGGCGCTCCAGTTCCAACACCGCCGTAAAAGTCACGGCTGGCAGGTGGATGCTACCTTCTACATTTTTTGACAAATGCCCCCAAACGCCCGCACGAAGTGCCACTTCCCGCCAGTCACGGTTGGTATAGCGGATATTGGTACCAAACAAGGAAAGCAGGGATGGCCCCTGGCCCATGACCGCCACCGCTGGCAACATGCTGAATTCATGGCTGAAAGGCAATTCTCCACCCGCATGTGCCACCCATTTCATGTCCATGTTTTCTTCTCCATCGGCAGCGATGAAGGACACTTTTGGTGCATTCACATGGTGCAGCGACCCGCCAAAATAGAGGCTTTGGTTGTCGTCATAGACGGCGTACCAAAGCAGCCCTGCATTGATATTCATATACAAATCGCTGGACTGGTTGATGGTTTCGCCGGAAGAGTGGTTCCTGTCCACCTGCTCCACCGTGCCATCAAATTGGTAGCTAAACCAAAGGTTTTGATAATCAATGGTATGCTGGCCAATGCCGACTTGCGCCCCGCCAATCAGGTATTGATCGGCGCTGCGATAGCCCCCGCCCAGTTGTTTCATGTAAGACAGGCTCAAGTCGCCGCTGGTGCGCAGGTAATGCGAGGAACCTGCCTGATCCCGCAGGGCCGTCAGCCCGTAGGCAAAATAGTCGCCTCGGCCCACTTGGCTCCTGGCATCGAAACTTGCGCTCATGCTGCGAAATGGATTGGAATCCAAGATGCTGTTCCATTGCTCCCGGTAATTGGCGATGATGCGCCATTTGCCTGGGAAAACGCCTGTCATGGCAGGGTTGAGCTGCAAAGGAGAAGCGTAAAATTGGACGAATTGGGGGTCTTGTGCATTGGCATTTTGTATAAAACTGCCTACCAAAAAGCTGAGAACAAGTAGTTTTATTTTCATGATTCAGGATGATTTGATCTTAAAATAATGTCATTATCTAATAAGGGTCGTTTCCCCTTTAAAACTCTCCGTCATGCCGTCGCTGTACTCTGCTTCCAGGTACCAGACATACACGCCGGGCTGCATTTCCTTCGATTTGTAGGTGCCGTCCCAGCCACGGGTCGTGTCGTTGATGGGGATGTCCACGTCTTGGAACAACAGTTCGCCCCATCGGTCAAAAACCTGGAAGATTTTCACCATCGTGCCTGATTTGCCGTGAATCGAGAGCAAGTTATTGAATGCATCTTGGTTGGGTGAAAAACCAGTGGGCACAAGCACCCGGCGCTCCTTTTTCACATGCACCTGAATATGGTCTTCAGCTTCGCATCCATTTTCATCAATGGCCGTCAGGAAATAGTCAATCGTATATTCCGGAACTGCATTTAGCTCAGTGCAAAGTAGCGTTTCTGTGCAATCTGAAGTCGTATCGCAGTACAAAGTTCCGCAATAAGAGGCATCCCAAATGTACATGGTGCTGCCTTGGTTGTTGGTGGGTGAAGCAGTTACCGGGAAGGATTCGCCATAATTGATCATGTGCTCGTCCACTGCCTGCCCCCAAACCAGTATGTCCACCATCATGGCAGGTGGTTCGTTTATCACGGTTGAAAACTCGTACACACAGTCTTTTGCATCTTTTAAATAAACAGGATACGAGCCTGCTGTCAGCGCAATCAGGGTCGAGCTGCCATAGAATTGCTGGCCGTCTAAACTGTACTTAAAGGGTGGCGTCCCACCGCTTGGAACAATCGTGATAGCACCGTCCCGATCACCAAAGCACGAAACGTCTTTAGGTGTTATTTCTGCACTAACGATGGCGGGTTGGCCTATTTCCACCGAATCTAATTTTTCACAAAGATTAGCGTCAGTGATGGTGACATCATACCAGCCAGCCGACAAGTCATCCAGGCTTTCCTGGTTATTGGCTCCATTTGACCAAGTGTAATTATAGTTTGGTGTACCGCCCGTAATTTCGATTTTGGCGGTACCGTTTTCGTAGCCAAAGCATTCATTGTCAATCGTTTCAAAAGAAACTTCAATAGCGGTGGGTTCTTCAATGGTAGCAGTGCCAGATTGGCTGCATCCAGCCGTATCGGTCACTACCACGTTGTAAGTACCGGCAGAAAGGCTGTCCGCTGTTGCCGTTTTTTGGTTCAAGGCTCCAGCGCCCCACTGATAGGTCACTTGGCCATTGGCATTTTGCACGTTGGCTACTGTTGCCGCCCCATCCGCCGACCCATTGCACAAGGTAGGGGCTGAATTAATATCGAATGAAATGGCAGGTGGGTCGTTCAATAATCGGGAGGCAGTACCTGTGCAGCCCTGTCCGTCCGTAACCGTAACGAAGTATTCTTGGCCGCCCGCCAAACCATTGGCAAAATCATCCGTATCGCCGGTGCTCCAAAGGAAATTGTAAGTGCCATTCCCACCTGTTACAATATTGGCGGCCATTTCACCATCGGATGAGCCATTGCAGCTAGGCGGCGAAAATGAAATGGAAATATTGATTGCGTCCCATTGACTAATCTGAACATCGTCCGTAGCGGTGCATCCCATTGCATCGGTCACCACAACGGTATAGAGTTGGGTAGCCAGGTTATTGGCGGTTTGGCTGCTTTGGTTGCCCGGCATCCAGAGGTAGGTATAGTTGCCCGCACCGCCCATTGCCGTAGCAGTGGCCTCGCTCAGATTTTCATTGAAACAACTCACTACAGTTTGTGAGGCAGTAACCTGAACGCCATTGGCTGGTTGGACAATAGTGACCGTAGCAAAGGCTTCACAGCCATTGGCATCCGAAACCGTCACGGAATAATTGTTTGCAGAAAGCCCTGCCGTTGTGGCCTGGTTGGGCGTAGTGCCACCGCTCCATTGGTAGCTGTAATTACCGACCCCGCCAGTGACAACCACAGTAGCCGTACCGTCTGAACCATTAAAACATTGTACATCTGTTTTTGAAACTACCAATGAAATAGCGTTCGGTTGTGTAATCGTGGCTGTTGCAATGGCTTCGCAACCATTGGCATCGGTAGCAGTAACGGTTGCCATTCCGGCGGGCAGGTTGCAAATGGTAGTCCCGGTGGAAGAATTGGGATCAGACCAAACATAGGTAAAGCTGCCAACGCCGCCACTTGCAACGATGGTGGCACAACCATCAGTTAAACCATTGCAGGAAACAGGCGAAGTCTGGCTGGCCGTTGCCACGATGGCAGGCTGGTCGCTGATGGAAAAGGTAACGGTATCCAGGCAGTTGTCAAAATCCGATACGATAACTTGGTAGTTGCCAGGACATAAGCTCGTCAGGTTGCCATTGGTTTGGCTAAAATTATTGCCCGTCGTCTGGTTGGTCACCATGAAATTGAAGGGGGAGACGCCATTGGTGACAGATACTTGTACCGCCTCGTCGCATATTCCATTGCAGGAAACCGCATAAGGGCCAGGATTGGAAGTAAAAGCATCCAACATGCACAGTTGATAGGCGCAAAACGAATTGCCTACTCCCACCGAACAAGCAGCTCCGTTCACGTTGACCCTCACTTCTGCGTCCACTTGGTCGCCGTTGCTCAGGCCGCTTACCAAGTAGGAAAGATTGCCATTATTGGGGTTTACCCAACCAGTTCCATTGATATTTACTTCGTAGTCCAAACCAGGTGCAACGTCGTTCCAATCCACCACGATTTGGCCGTTCCCCAATAGTAGGCAATTGACTGTTGGTGCAGGAAAGCTGTTCAATGTAGTGATTGTGACGGTGTCTTTTTGGGTACAATTGTAACTGTCGTTGGCCGTGACAATGTAAGGTGTACTTGACATCGGATTGGCGGTAGGGTCGGGACAGTTGGTACAAGTCAAACCCGCTGGAGGCGACCAGGTATAGGTAACGTTGTTGGCGGTCCGGAAAGTGATAGCCCACCAATTCAAATTACCGAGTGCGTTTGGCCCGGCCATGTCCGAAATTCTTAAAGTCCAGTTGCCGTTGATAGGCGCCCCGGTCAGTACGTTCCAATTTCCCTCTGGCCTAAAGTTCCCTGTAAACGGTGCGACTCCAGCAGTAATCGGCGTGACGGCAGTAGGCGTAAAACAGGTTTGGGTATAATTGTCACCCGCCCCGCCGTTATTGCTCGAAAGCTCAAACCACTGGTTATTGGGTGCCCTAAGCCAAATGGCCAGGTCGGCATCAAAATCCGTTTCAATGTCCAGGCAGACTGAAATTATGTCCATCGTGGAGTTCATGTTGACCGCCGGAATGTTTGAATTGACATTGATGGTCGAAAAATAAGGCGTGGCTGGTGGGTGGTTTCCTGCTCCAATGGCATAGTCGTCATAAGATTCAAAGGTGGTATTGTCCATGCCTGGAGTGGGCGATAAAACATCTATTTCAACTGGTTCTCCAACGCACACCGTCGTATCGGGGGCTGGGGTCAATAAATCACTGCATGTGTGGCAATCGGGATGGGTAAACGGCAATACTTGAATGTCCACCGTTGTGTCCCATGCGCAGCCAAATTCATCTTCCACTACGAATGTATAGGCAACCTCCCCTGCATTGAAGGGCGACCCTGCAATGGAATCCAACTGATTGTAAAACAAAGAAGGGTGGTTGTTCCAGGACCAATCAACAATGGCCGGTTCAAATGTCTCCAGGGCAGGATATAGGCTTGGATCAAAATCAATGCTCCAGGAAAAGATGAAGCCATTGTCCACTGGCCAAAGGTCAGTCACTTCGATGGTCCAATCGCCATTCAATGGACAGCCCAAAAGTTGGCTCAGCGGCTCAAAAGATTGATAGCTGCCAGCGGGCAGGGTGGAGGGGCTATTGGCATTGGCATATCCAATCCAGGTATTGTTATAATCAGGGATAGTCTGCCAGCCATAGTTCCAGCCAAGACCAGGAATAGGCATGGGCAATCCTTCATCGGTAGTAACAGGGACACCGAGGAACACTTCGCCACCAATATTGCCTGGGTGGTTGTGCAAAATGACCGAACTATCGTTTGGACAGGTAATCGTGATTTGCAAATCCCGCATCCAGGAATGCTCCATATTGACCCAAATGCCCAACAAATCGTTGATGTTGCTTAGAACCTGTCCCGGCGCAAAATCCGTGAAAGAAATGGTGGTATGATAGGATGAACCGTTGCCATCGGGCAAGGCAAGCGAATCCGAACGGATACCAGTGGTCTGGAAAACTTGTTCCACAGGCATGACCGACACGGTATGGTTCATGTCCATGCTGTCAATCATGGCGTTCAGTTCAACTGTGTCGCCCACACATATTTGCTGGATAAAATTACCAATCATGAACTCGGGCTTGTGTGCCACCCTGATTCGCTGGCTGAGGTAGTTGGTGTTGTTGCAGCCAAATTGGTCCGTGAGTTTTAGCTGTACAATGTACCCTCCTGGTTCCTCAAATATGTGGGAGACGGTTGGCCCAAACGTATTTGCGCCATCGCCAAAATCCCATTCAAAATCGGTGGTAAAGTCGGAATGGTTATACACGGTGCCGTTTTGCGGGTATTCGCCACTCCCGAAGAAGAAAACACGGTCGCCCGGACAAATGTCAATCCAGCCTGTGTCGGCAGGTTCAACCACTGGGTCGGTGTTGTCCAAAACAGCGTAAATGGTTTGACAGGCTGGAATGCAATTGATATCAGCGCTCCAGCCAGTTCCCTGGTCGCTTGCATCGGAGTCGAAAGTCAAGGTAATGCAGCCTGTATTATTGGCTGCCGTAGCTTGTATGATGAAATTGGGATTTCCGTTGAAATCGCTGGCGCAGCCAAGCGAAGGCGCAGCAGTTGTGTTGCCGTCAAAAAAGCAAAGTTCGTCGCCGTCGGATAGATTCGTTCCGCTGAAAATCAGTTGAACATGGGTTCCCGTGGTGCCGTCAGGGCAAATGGTGGTGGTGAAATGCTGGTTGGCCCCGTAGGGGTTGGCCCCGCCGCCGCTGTCCAAAAAGTATCCACTGCAATCGTTGACACTGGACAAAGCGGCGTTCATGGGATAGTTTTGTCCCAAAAGGATACAACTTGAAAACGCCAGCAAAAAGGTGAAAGTAGTTTTCAAATTCATAATGTAAGTGTGGTCTGTGTTTTTGGTTATAGTTGCTTCGCCGAATATTTTTCAACACCTTGACAGGCATGGCAAAACATTGAAATTGTTCAGGGATTGGGTTGGCCTCGCTTATTCGGTGTGTTGGCCTTTGATTGGATGTTGAGTCTCAGGTGTGAATTATTGTTGAGGTTTGGGCGGATAATTGTTGGCCCATTTTAAAAAATTACCTCAATGCAAGATGCTCGTTCAGCTTTTTCGTGAATTCCTTGCCGGGCAAAAAAACAAGCGCTTTCCCGCTGTTGCCGATTTTATAAACCGTTTGTTTGTCCCAGTCCCTTTCCAGTTTTTGTTCTTTTTCTACCAGCAGGATGTTCATCTTTTCAACATCTTCGATTTGAATGGTGCGGTAGTCAGATGAAGATTTTTCTGCTGGCAAATCCGTAATGTACCACGCATGATCAAGATAAAAATTCAAGCGCTGGATCAGGAAAGGGTTCTCGGCATTTAATTGCTCCAGGTAAGTGCCATCGAATACCTCAAAGAGGCGGGCATCTATCGGATGGGTGTGGGTTTGTTGTTGTGATTGGGCAAAGGTAGTGATCGAAAGGAATAAAAGAAGAACAGGGATAAAAATTTTTTTCATAGGTGAAAATTTAAAATGGCCGGGTGCTCATAGAATGCAAGGGCAAATTTATTTTTTCAATTGGAATAATTGCCCAATCCTGTTCGCTGCTTTTACCTAATCAGCGACAATTGTAACTTGAATGGGAAGGAACCGGGAAAAAGAGGGGGAAGTAGTGGTCTTTTCACTTGGTAAACAATGGGAGCCTGGCCGGGAGCTTTCTCCATAATATTTGCCAGGGAAAAATTTGCCCCAGGCAGATTTGGGCTTTTGGTACTTTTGCCCCCGTTCGATTTTTTAGTTTCTTAACTTCAACCTAAAAGGTGAAATTGGTCAACATAGAAGACTATTTAAACCAGGAAGATCGGCCCATTTTACTGGATGTGCGGACCCCGGCAGAGCATGAACAAGGGCATATCCCCGGTTCTGCCAACCTTCCCTTGTTCAGCAATGAGGAGCGGGCCGAGGTCGGCACTTTGTACAAGCAGGTCAACCCCGAAAAAGCATATCTTCGGGGACTTGATATGGCCGGTGCCAAAATGTCCTGGTACGTTAAAGAGGCATTTCGCTTAGCGCCAACCCGCCGTGCCGCCGTTCACTGTTGGCGGGGTGGAAAACGCAGCGCAAGCCTTGCCACTTTGTTGGAGTTTTCTGGTTTTCAGGTGGAAGTTTTGGTGGGCGGCTACAAGGCTTTCCGCCATTTTGCCCTTGATTTTTTTGAAAAAACACCCGCCCGTTTTGTTGTTTTGGGTGGAAAAACGGGCAGCGGCAAAACGGAAATCCTGCACCGTTTGGCGGAAATGGGCGAGCAGGTGCTTGATTTGGAAAAACTGGCCCACCACAAAGGCTCGGCCTTCGGCGCCTTGGGCGAGCTGCCCCAGACCACAGTCGAACAGTTTGAAAATGAGCTGTTTACCGATTTGTCAAAATTGAACCCACGCAGGCGGATTTGGGTGGAAAACGAAAGCCGCAGCATCGGGAAAGTATTTGTGCCGCAGGCGATATGGGAAAAAATGAGAACGTCGGTATTGGTGCATGTAGAATTGCCTTTTCAGCACCGGGTCGAAAGGTTGATGAAAGGTTACGCCCATTTTCCACCAAGTGAACTTGAAGAATCTTTGCGCAAAATCGAACGGCGGATGGGCGGCCAGTATTTGAAAGCGGCCCTCGAAGCATTTCAGGCGGGCGACCTGGCAACCGCAACGGGCATTGCACTCGAATACTATGACAAGACCTATACCCATGCGACCTCAAAAGGGAATTTTAGCAAAACCATTCAACTTGAACCTTCTCATTTTGATTGTAAAAAAATAGCCGAATCACTCATCGAACTGGCCAATGACAATAGACTTTGACATCAAAGAAATAAAGCTCACGCAGTACAGCCACGGCGCAGGTTGTGGTTGCAAAATTGCTCCTAAGGTGCTGGATCAAATCCTCCACCACGTCGGCGGCAAGGCTTTTTTCAAAAACTTGCTCGTCGGCAACGAAGAGCGGGACGACGCCGCCGTGATGGACCTTGGCGACGGCACGGCCATCATCAGCACCACCGATTTTTTTATGCCTATCGTGGACGATCCTGCCGATTTTGGCCGCATCGCTTCCGTGAACGCCATCAGCGACGTGTATGCAATGGGAGGTACACCTATTTTGGCCATAGCCATCTTGGGTTGGCCGATCAACTTGCTGCCGCCAGAAGTGGCGAATGAAGTGGTGGCTGGGGCCAGGAGCGCCTGTGCCGATGCAGGAATCCCGCTGGCAGGTGGCCACAGCATTGATTCACCTGAGCCTATTTTCGGCCTGGCCGTTACTGGTCGGGTGGAAATTAAAAACATGAAAAAAAACGGCGGGGCAAGGCCAGGCGACAAGTTGTATTTGACAAAACCCATCGGCGTGGGCATCCTCACCACGGCGCAGAAAAAGGGCAAGTTATTGGTGGAACATGCCCAACTGGCCAAGAACAGCATGGTGTCTTTGAATAAAATCGGCGAGGATTTGGGCAAATTGCCAGGCGTGAATGCCATGACGGACGTGACGGGTTTTGGCCTGTTTGGCCACTTGGGAGAAATGTGCAATTCTTCGGCTACGAGCGCCGATGTGTTTTTTGAAAAACTGCCCCTGCTCGACAAAGCGGCCTTGAATTTTTACCTAAATGAAAATTGTGTACCCGGCGGCACGATCAGAAATTGGGACAGCTATGGGCATACAGTTGCGGAAGTGACGGATTATCAGCGCAATATCTGTTGCGATCCGCAGACCAGCGGTGGCCTTCTGGTGGCCGTTTCGCCCGATGCGGAGATTGATTTTCATAAAACAACGCACGCCCAGGGTTTTGACCTTGAGCCCATTGGCGTGATGACCAAAAGACGGGAAAAATTAATTTACCTGAAATAGCTGCAACCGCTTGAAACCAACGTCATTGACACTTGTTTGACAACTTGATTTTGGTAGATTGCTTTCCAAGCCTCTACCTTTGGACAAAATTTTCACGACATGAAAAAAATCTATATCATCGCTGTGGTCATGATAGTCTCTGCCATAGCGCTGTTGACCAACGCCTCGAAGGACATGAGCACTTATGCCAATTTCGAGGTGGCCCGTGAATCCGGCAAACCCGTAAAAGTGAACGGCACCCTTGCCAAGGACAAGGAGATGTACTACAACCCAGAGGAAAATCCAAACTACTTTTCTTTTTATGTAAAAGACACAAACGGTGAAGAAAGCAAGGTCGTGCTGAACCGTGCCAAGCCGCAGGATTTTGAAAAATCCGAACAAATCGTGGTCTCCGGCAAAATGGCTGGGAATGAGTTCATTGCCTCCGATGTATTGCTGAAATGCCCCTCGAAATACAAGGACGAAGAGGTGTATATCAAATCCGAGAAGGGGACGTAATGCCAAGGCGTCATTAGTCATTTGTCATTGGTCATTTTTTATGAACGAAGCGAAACAGCCCACCAATTTCAGATGACAGAAGGCCAATGACTTCAAACAAAAATGGAAGAAATAAACTACATTGGAGAATTGCTGTGGCCAAAGGAATTGGGTCATTTTGCAATCCTGTTTGGCTTTGTATGCAGCTTGCTGGCGACGGTGGGCTATTTTTTTGCTACGCAAAAAGGAGAATTGCCGGCATTTGGAAATTGGCGAAAAATAGGCCGTTGGTCTTTTATCCTGCACAGCCTGAGCGTTTTGGCCGTCATTGGCAGCATTTTGTTTATTTTGATTGAAAAACGCTACGAATACGCCTACGCCCAAAAGGTAGTCTCCGATGAATTGCCCTTCAAGTACATTTTTTCCGCTTTTTGGCAAGAACAGGAGGGCAGTTTCCTTTTATGGATGTTTTGGCACATCGTGCTGGGCGGAATTTTGATGAAAACGGCCAAGGAATGGGAGTCACCCGTGATGTCGGTTTTGTCCTTTATACAGGCTTTCATCCTGTCCATGATTTTGGGGATTTATATTACGACAGAAACCAAAATCGGCAGCAACCCACTCCTGTTGCTGCGGGATACCATGAATATTCCCCTGTTCAACAATGCGGATTATGTGAGTCTTTTGAGCGGCAACGGCCTCAATCCGTTGTTGCAAAACTATTGGATGACCATCCACCCGCCGACCTTGTTTTTGGGTTTTGCGTCAACGGCAGTGCCATTTGCCTTCGCAATTGCAGGCCTTTGGACAGGAAAACATAAAGAATGGTTGAAACCTGCCTTGCCTTGGGCTTTGTTCAGCGGGGCGATTTTGGGAACGGGCATTTTAATGGGCGGTGCCTGGGCTTATGAGGCCTTGAGTTTCGGCGGCTATTGGGCCTGGGATCCAGTTGAAAATATGTCGCTGGTGCCTTGGATCACGCTCATTGCAGGCATCCATACGCACCTCGTTGCCCGTAGCACGGGTTATTCTTACAAAAGCACTTATCTGTTTTACCTCATTTCGTTCATCCTGGTGCTATATTCCACGTTCCTTACCCGCAGCGGGGTTTTGGGCGAAAGTTCCGTCCACGCCTTTACCGAAATGGGTTTGGAGGCGCAATTGATACTGTTTATTGGCGCATTCCTGCTGGTGGCCGGCGGGCTGTTTATTTGGAGAAATAAAAACATTCCATCCCCCGAAAAAGAAGAAGCATTTGCCTCAAAGGAATTTTGGATGTTTATCGGAGCCTTGGTTTTGTTGTTTTCGGCGACCATCATCACGGCGTCCACTTCATTGCCTGTTGTGAATAAAATAGTAAAGGCATTTAATCCAAGTTTTGATGGTTACGTCATCCATAATCCTATTGAACATTACAACAAATACCAGCTTTGGATAGGCGTATTTATTGGTTTTCTGAGTGCATCTGCCCAATTTTTAAGATATAAGGAATTCAATTGGCAGGGCAATAAAAAGGCTTTTGTAAAACATATAGCCATTACCTCGGCATTGGCCATATTGCTCACTATCGCCACCAGTTTTTGGATTCAAATGGGCGGCTGGCAATTTTGGTTGCTCACCTTCAGCGGCTTTTTTACCGTCACGGCCAACCTGGACTATATTTTTTCTTTTTTAAAAAGCAACCTGAAACTGGCCGGGTCTGCATTTTCCCACATAGGTTTTGGTTTAATGCTTGTCGGCATCATCGCTTCCGGCTTGAACAAGCAGCATATTTCTTCCAATCCCATGGTACAGCGCAACCTGCTGGACGAGTCCATGTTGGAGAAAAACGTCCTGCTTTTCAAGAACACGCCCATGTACATGAGCGGCTACCGTGTGACCTACGAAAAAGACACCATTGAGGGCAACCTGCGCACCTTTGTGGTGAACTATGAAAAATTGGACGAGTCGGGCAATGTGCGGGAGAAATTTTCTGTTAAACCTGCCGCCGTTTACGATAATAAGGTGACGAAAGTGGTGGCTTACAACCCTTCTACGAAGCGTTATTTGGGCAAGGATATTTTCACACATATCGCCACTTTGCCAGAGAAAGAAGCCGATTTTGAAATAGCTCAGGAGCGGGAAAAAGAGTTGAAATACCAGACTTATTTCCTGAAACTCAACGAGCCGACCATTATTAGAGATACGGTAGAAACAGCGAGTGGCCAGCCGACCATCCTCGAAACTGAAGCCATTGTAAAGGCTATCAACCGAAACCCCAGCCACCCGGAATATGAGCCTATACCTGGCGACTTGGCTATTAGTGCATTGATTGAGTTCAGGAAAAAAGACACTGTATTTCAGGCAGAGCCGTTGGTTTATTTGCGGGGTCAGTTGTGGGGCGCATTTCCTGTTCAACTTAATGAACTTAGCTTCAAAGTGCGCCTCAACGAAGAGATTTTGATAAAAATAATGGAGGCGGAGACCCAATTGGAATACAAAAATTTCACCTTCAAACAGGGCGACGAAATCAATTTGAACGGATTGACCATCCGTTTTTCCGGCGTCAATAAGAACCCATCTGAAGCTACTTACCAAAAACAGGAAGGCGATGTGGCAGTTGCCGCCATGTTTGATGTATTCCAAAATGGGGAAAAATTGGGAACAGTAGAGCCACTTTTCGTGATACGGCAGGGCGGATTTCTTACGCCTCCAGCGGAATTACCAGCCGCCAATTTGCATCTATATTTGACCAAAATTAACCCAGATACAGAGACGTTTGACGTGCAAATTGCCCAAGGGAAAACGGATATGTTCGACACCATACCCGTACAAATCGCCAAAAAATCCTACCGAACAGACTATATCGTATTGGAAGCCATTATTTTCCCAGGCATTAACCTGTTTTGGCTGGGCACAATATTAATGATGGCTGGGCTGACTGTAGCTATGTTTAGAAGGATGAAAGCAAAGGCTTAGCGTTTGTATGCTTAAAAAAACGTCGTCGGGGTTTCTCCCGATAGTTATCGGGACTACAACGTTGGCCGAAAGGCAGGTTTTTTTTACTCAAATCCTTAATCATGAAAATCACCATTATCGGCGCTGGAAAAGTAGGTAGCCACCTCGCCCGCAAGCTGCATGAGGTGGGCAACGATATTGTGCAGGTTTTCAGCCGTGATTTGCAAAAAGCCAAGGTACTTGCTCATGACGTTAAAGCTGATTTCACCAATGATTTAGATAAAATAAACGACCGTGCAGACCTGTATTTACTGGCGGTTCCAGATGATGCCATCAAAAATATAGCTTCCCATTTTTCACAACATATATTTAAAGACAAGCTCATCGCCCATACTTCTGGCTCCACGCCAATTACTGTCCTGAGCGGACAAAATGTGAAACATTGCGGCGTGTTTTACCCTTTGCAGAGTTTTTCATTGGGCAAAAAACCAGACTTTTCACAAATCCCAATTTGTTTGGACGCTCTGAAACCAGAAGATATGGAAATGCTGAAAATATTGGCCTTGCAGCTTTCCCCAAAAGTCTATGCCGTCAACGACCAACAGCGGGCAGTGCTGCACGTTGCAGCCGTTTTTGCCAATAATTTTACCAATTATCTATTCCACATATCCCACCAATTGTTGGAAAAGGAGCAATTGCCCTTTGAACTGTTGTTGCCATTGATCCAGGAGACTGTCAATAAATTGGGAACTGGCACTCCAGCCTCCATGCAGACTGGGCCTGCCATACGTGGGGATGAGGAAACCATACAGCGCCATTTGCAATTCCTGGAAAAATATCCGAATTATAAAGAGATTTACGAATTGCTGAACTTGCATATAAAATCAACAAAAAATCAATAATCCATGCGTATCATAGGCAATATTGCTCATCCTGTTATGAAAATTACGGTTTTTAAAATGGACAATAAATTGTCCATTAAATTTGAAGCAGGCTTGTATGAGCAGACCTATAAGTTCCGGGAAAGCCAAGCAACGTCCAGTTTTCAGGATTTAGAAAAATTGGTGGACGAGCAGTTTTGCCACGCTGTTTTAGCCCAATTCTCAGTTATGCATCAGATGAAAAACGAAGTTTTGGGCAGAGCAGTGAAAACGGTTCAAGGGGAGGATTTTGAGGAAATAATTTGAAAAACCTAAACTCCTTAATTCCCACTTTGTTTTAATAAAGGAAAAGTTGCCATTGAGCCTAAAAACCCTTCTCAAAATTCTACCACCATGAAAAAACAAAGCGGAATATGGCTCGATTTCAAACAAGCGGACATCATCACGCTGGAAGGAAAAGGTGAGCCAACGGTCAATTGCATCAAATCCGACATTGATTTTGGAAAAATAGCAGGCGGTTCCCGGACTGTTTCGCCTTGGGGGCCACAAATGGCCACTTCTGAGAGCAAACATACCGAACGCCGCAAACACCAAGAGTCCGGCTATTTTGAAGAAATTATGAAACAGGTCCAATCTGAGGATGAATTGTTCATTTTTGGCCCAGCAGAGGCGAAAGATGGTTTGGTAAAAGCCATCAAGGACAACAATAACTTTCACCCTCATTTGCTTGCGGTTGAAACGGCAGATAGCATGACCATGAACCAGAAAATTGCGAAAGTTCGGGAAGTATTTGATTGGAATTAAATATTGGGATTTCAATTACCTAAAGCGCATTTCCATTTGAATATCTGCCCTTTCCCACTCTTGTTTTGCCAGCGGGACTTCTACGAAACCGAGTTTACGGTAGAGGGTAATGGCCGTTTTTGAGCCTTTTGTATTGGACAATAAATAAAACAATCTGGCATTCAAGGACTTAGCTTTTTCAATAGCGGCGATGCATAATATTTCCCCAATTCCATGTCCCCGATATCGCTCGTCAACCGCCATTTTTATCATTTCATAGCTTGCGTCATCGTCTTTGATAAGGCCCACCGTTCCTACTACTTCATCTCCTTCCAAGGCAATCAAAATCTGGCCGCCACCGGCCAAAATGGACTCCTCTGGATTGCTGCAATGCTGGTGGTCAATTTCCTCCATATTGTAGTGCTTTTTAATCCAGGCTTCATTGATTTCTTTCCAGCGCTGTTTGTGTTGTGGTTGATAATCAACTATTTGTATGTCCATTCTCTTTTCTTTTAATTAAAAAACCAAGTTCGTAAAAATCGGGCTGATTTAGGTATTGACCACAGAAAAAAAAGCTGTCCAGGGGCCGATTTCTTCTTTGTACAATTTGGCCATTACCCTTGAAATCTGGACTATATGGGCAAGATCGTGCGTTGTCCAGGTCGCCAAAAGCTGACGCAGTGTCACGGTGCCCAAGACAGGGTGGGTGCCCTTGCGATCAAGGGCATCCCCGTCCAGGGCGGTGTTTTTGAGGCTGCGCAAATTGTCGTGGCGCAATCGGGTGAATTCCTCCAAGAGTTGATCCAGCGTTTTGCCCTTGCTATCCGTAAATTGGGCGAAACGGTCGAAGCGTTCAAATGGCACGCTCTCCCCATATTGTAAAATAATGTTCATCCTGGCCATCCAATCCGTCTTTTCGCCGTGTAACAGGTGCCCGACCACATCGTATGGGCTCCAACTTTCACCGCCCTCATTTTGCATAACCCATTCATCAGATAAGCCGGACAATAGGCTTTTTAGCACAGTTGGAGTTCTTTCCAATATTTCGATAGATTGATGTAGGTCGAATTGCATATTGTAGATTTTAGAGCTTGTTTGCGATTTGGTCACTTGGCCAAAAAACGGCTCTTTTTCGCCATTTTTTCAGCTTTTTTCAGTTGCGTAGCTAAACTATGCGCCTTCAAAAACCTAAAAAACTGACAAAAAATAGCTCGTTTTTGTCTCAAGTACCAAATCGCAAACAAGCTCTTAAAAAAACCTCCGGGACTTACCCGGAGGGTAAACTAACAAATGGATTGAGTATAAAAAAATGAAGTATCTCTTGCCAACAAAGGAACAGGTTAATTGGACTACCAGAAGCGTCCAGTTTTGACAAAGCGGATAGTCCGGTTTGGGAATTTAATATTTGGCCACTGTTCCATTTTCGCCTGCTTTTATAAAGTAGGCTTTTTTACGCTTATAGTGGATGCATATTAGGTGTTCTTTTAAAAATGCTGTTCCCAATAGGCCGTCTATGGGCCAGTGGAATTTACTGTTGACCGAATTCATATCCGTTAATACCACTTCCAGCGAGTCTTGCAATTGGTTGCCAATTTGGAATTGGTACAGCCATACTTTTGATAGTTTTTTGGCCGAATTGCCCAAACCTTTGAGCGTAACCCTTCCACTTCCACGGAAACCGTCGCCTTTGCCCCTGAGGTATGGCAAATGAAAAAGGTTTAATTCTGAGCCAGTATCCAGCGCAAACCAATAGTTTTGCCTGCCATAAGTGACTGCAATACATGGTAGATGCCCGTTCATTTTTAATTCAACCGAATCTTGGATACTGTACAAATGTGTGTCAACTGCATCAATTCCACTAATATGCAGCAGATGCTTTTCAAAATCAAATATCAGTTGCTTGCCCCTGAATGAATCATAACCCAAAATGCCGGAAAGTGAAATGTGCTTGAGCAACTCGTAATTTGACAAGTCAATTATTTTGGCAGTGGCATTTCTGAGTTCAATTCCCTGTATTTCAATTGAATTAACAAACAATAATTCAGGAGGCAACTCCATGCCATGTATGTCCATGATTCCTTTATTTTTATCGGTTGATTTGAAACCAGAAAAATAAGCACTATTCAGTATAAGGATAGGGGAACCTGTATCCAGTATGAAATTACCGTTATGGCCGTTTACTTTGGCTTTTACAACAATGAGGTTTCCAATAAACTGGAACGGAATCGGCGAACTTGCATTAGTATAATTGGCAAAAAATAAAGCAGACATCAAAAAGATAAGGAGTACTGGTAAGCTTTTTCCTATTCTTTTAAAAATATTAAAAGGCATAGCTCCGCCATATATTTTGTAAAAATATAGGCCATAAATACTCAGGGAAACCAATGGGAGTTTCATTTTCGGGTGATTTTAGCGCAAGCAATTGCAGCTCCGGAATTGTTGTTTACAAGCGGATGAAAAAGTAAAAATTATTTGAAATTACATCCCAAATATAAGCCCCAGATGGACTATCTTTGGCATCCACTTTTAAGATACCGGGTAGTCCGGTTTGAAAATTGTTTTATTGAATTTGCTTTTGGCAAAACGCCAAATGGAGTTTAACAAAACCATGAGTGGATAGTAAAACTTCTCAGTCTATGTTTCCCTGGAAGTCAGTCCTCTGTATAAAGCCTACCTGTTCTAACCCTGTTTATTTGCAAATCGCCAATGGCGTTATTGGAGAAATAAAAAAGGGTAGGGTAGCGCCAGGCTCCAAACTGCCCGGTACCCGCACTATGTCCGAAATTCTGGAGGTACACCGAAAAACCATCGTGGCCGCTTATGAGGAAATGGAGGCCCAGGGATGGATTGACATTCACCCTTCAAAAGGTGCATACGTATTGTCATCCTTGCCGGAACAACGCCCGAAAATCCTACGGGAATTTCCGCTTGCTACGGGTAAAATGACTGAAAAAACTGGCTATGATGTCCAATCCTACACCAATATACATTCACCAGTTTATGCGCCGCAGCGCCTGCTGGGCTTGCACGATGGGCCGGATTTGCGACTGGTGCCCAGGGAGTTGATTGCCCGAACCTTCAAAGGGGTGATGTCGAGGCCGGCCATCGTGAACCACCTGCGTTATTATGAAGTGGATGGCAACCCCAACCTCCGTCAGGAACTGTCCAACTACCTGAATGAGTCCCGTGGTTTGAAAACGACGATTGACAATATTTTCATAACCAGGGGCAGCACTATGGGTATATTCCTTTCAGGTATGGCGCTGATTTCAAAGGGAGATATAGTAGTGACAGGCGATCCTGGCTATTTTTATGGTGAAAAGAAATTTGCCCATTTTGGGGCTAAAATCGTCCGAATCCCCGTGGACGAGCATGGCATGATGACTGATATGGTGGAAGATTTGTGCAAAAAAAACAAAGTCCGCCTGCTGTATATTACCCCGCACCATCATTTTCCAACCACGGTGACGCTCTGCGCCAGCCGCCGCATGGAATTGTTGACACTGGCTTGCCAATATCGTTTTGCTATTTTGGAAGACGACTACGATTATGATTTTCACTATCAAAGTAGCCCACTGTTGCCTTTGGCGAGTGCCGACGAACAGGGAAATGTTATTTATATTGGCTCAATGAGCAAAACATTTGCTCCCTTTTTGAGGGTTGGATTTATCGTCGCCCCGAAAAACCTATTGCACGAAATGCTCAAAATGCGCCAATTAATTGATGTGCAAGGCGATTATATCATGGAGCAAACCTTGGCTGAAATGTTCAAGTTGGGGGAAATAAAAAGGCACATGAAAAAGGCCCTGAAGATTTACAAAGAGCGAAGGGATTTATTTTGTGAGATGTTGCAGTTAAAAACAGAAGGAAGGATACAGTTTAAAATACCCGAAGGAGGCATGACCGTTTGGTCTCAATTTGATAAAAATATACCCTTGCCGATGGTGAAGGAAGTGGCCCGTAAAAATGGTTTGGAAATCTCCGATGGCCTCATTTATGATAAGGCCAGCAATAGTAAACTGAATGCAACCCGACTTGGTTTTGCAGGCTTAAATGAAGATGAAATCAAGAGGGCAACAGATATTTTGACAAAATCTATCGGGATGGTGGAGCGTGGGTAAATGAAAAAGGCCGAATGGGATTTTCCCATCCGGCCTTTTTTGATTTAATTAGTGAAATTGAAAAAATAATTTAGGCTACATTGGTTTAGAAAAACCTGTTAACCAATGCTCAACAAGTTCTTCGTTCATTGTTAATCGTTCAACATTCACTTATTTATTCAATTCCCTGTTCCACCAGCCAACGCTCAGCATCCAGAGCGGCCATGCAGCCAGTGCCGGCTGCGGTGACGGCTTGGCGGTAAACATTGTCCTGGGCGTCGCCGCTGGCAAATACACCGGGGATGTTGGTATAAGTGGTACCGGGTTTGGTGAGCAAATAGCCAGTGGGGTCCATTTCAAGGAAATCCTTGAAAATTTCCGTGTTGGGTTTATGGCCAATGGCGACGAAAAAACCTTTTACCGGGATTTCACTCGAAACGCCCGTTACCTTATTTTTTATCCTGATGCCTTCCACTTTGGTATCGCCCAGCACTTCCTCGGTTTCAGTGTTCCAATGCACTTCGATGTTCTCCATTTTATACACCCGTTCCTGCATGATTTTGGAGGCCCGCAGCTCGTCACGACGAACGAGCAAGTGGACTTTGGGACAAAGTTTGGCCAGGTAAGTAGCCTCCTCAGCCGCAGTATCGCCGCCGCCGACGACTGCTACTTCCTTTCCTCGAAAGAAAAAACCGTCGCACACGGCGCAGGCGCTCACGCCATTGTTGAGCAGCCTTTTTTCCGATTCAAGGCCGAGGTATTTGGCAGTGGCACCTGTAGAAATAATAACGGTATGGGCATGGTACTCTTCGCCGCTATCCGTCCAAATGCTATGGTAGTTTTGGCCTGTTTTGAAATCAACTTTAGCAATCAATTCATATTTTACCTCTGTGCCAAATCGTTCGGCCTGCTGGCGGAATTCCTCCATCATTTCAGGTCCGCCAATCCCTTTTGGGTAACCTGGATAATTTTCAACGTCGGTGGTGGTGATCAACTGGCCGCCAGGCTCAGGGCCGGTAAATACGATGGGGGACATGTTGGCCCTGGCAGCATAAATGGCTGCTGTATAGCCCGCCGGGCCTGAACCGATAATGATGCATTTATGGATTTTGTTGGACATAAAATTGGGTATTTGATGATGGATGCCTGCCTTCAGGCAGGTTGGATGTTCGATGCTTGAAACAAGCTTTAACTGTTTGGTTGAAAAGGGGCGCAAAATTAAAGAACGCAATGGTTAACACAACGAGCTTTCAAAAAGATTAACCATCAATGTGACCAGCCTCACCGAAGGCCATTTTTGCCCAAAGCCCCAAAACAGGGCAGCCCAAAAACCACAAAACCCTTTATATTCCTACCTTTGCCCAAAATCATACTTTGGAACGTACAACCAACTCACAGCACATGGATAACGTCCGGCCTCACTCCTTGCTCACCGACTACGACATTGACCTCTTGCGTTTGGGAAAACACTACCGTTTGTATAAAAAAATGGGAAGCCACCCGCTCCAATTGGATGGCGAATGGGGAACGCTTTTTTCTGTTTGGGCGCCCAGCGCCAGGGAGGTTTCCGTGGTGGGCAACTTTAATTTTTGGAACGAAAAAACACATAAACTCTTCCCACGAACTGACGGTTCAGGTATTTGGGAGGGCTGGATACCCGGCATTGGAAAAGGTACACTGTATAAATACAGCATATTGGCCCACGATAAGCGGCGGCTGGCCAAAGGCGACCCTTACGCCCGGTACTGGGAAGTGCCGCCCAATACGGCCTCCATCGTGTGGGATCCATTTTATGAATGGAAGGATGAGGCTTGGTTGAAACAGCGCATGGACAAGGCTGGCCAGCCGCAGCCTTATTCAGTTTACGAGGTTCATATCGGTTCCTGGAAGAAAAAGGCCGATGGTATCCATTCGTTCAGTTACAAAGAATTGGCTGACGAAATGGTGCCTTATGTCAAGGAAATGGGCTTCACGCACGTGGAGTTGCTGCCTGTGATGGAGCACCCGTATTTCCCCTCTTGGGGCTATCAGATAACGGGTTATTTTGCACCGACCAGCCGCTTTGGATTCCCGGAGGATTTCATGTTTTTGGTGGATGCATTCCACCAGGCAGGCATCGGGGTCATTTTAGATTGGGTGCCTTCCCATTTCCCTTATGATGCCCACGGTTTGGCGGATTTTGATGGTACGCATTTGTTCGACCATGCCGACCCCCGCAAAGGTTTTCACCCCGACTGGAAAAGCGCTGTTTTCAACCTCGGCAGGTGGGAGGTGCGCAGTTTCCTGATTTCCAATGCCATGTATTGGCTGGAGGAATATCACATTGACGGCTTGCGGGTGGATGCTGTGGCTTCCATCCTCTATCTCGACTATTCGAGGGAAGAAGGGCAATGGATACCCAACCAATACGGCGGCAAGGAAAATCTGGAGGCCATTGAGTTTTTAAAAGAATTCAACAACATGGCCCACCGTGACCATCCCGATGTCATCACCGTGGCGGAGGAATCCACTGCATGGCCGGGTGTTTCAAAACCCGTTGCCGAAGGCGGCCTGGGCTTCGACCAAAAGTGGATGATGGGCTGGATGCACGATACATTGAAATACATGATGTACGACCCTATTTTCAGGAAAAACCATCACCACGAGCTGACCTTCAGCATGGTATATGCTTTTTCTGAAAAATTTATGTTGCCACTTTCGCACGATGAAGTGGTACACGGCAAAGGGCCGCTGATAGACCGGATGCCGGGCAAGGAGCAACAGCGTTTTTCAGGATTGCGCCTTTTGTTTGGCTATATGTGGATGCACCCAGGTTCGCAGTTGCTGTTCATGGGCGGCGAATTTGGGCAAACGACCGAGTGGAACATTGAGCGGGGCCTCGAATGGTGGCTTACGAAATATGACACCCACAAGGGCGTACAGACGTGGATCAAGGATTTGAACCATTTTTATAGAAACGCAAAGGCTCTGTACGAGAAGCAATTTGACCACGATGGCTTTGAATGGATTGAACATGCAGATTGGCAAAACAGCGTCCTTACTTTCCTGCGCAAAGGGAAAAACGAAAAAGACGTGGTGATTGTGGTTTGCAATTTCACGCCGGTGGTTAGGGAAAACTATCGCTTCGGCGTGCCTTTTAAAGGCAACTGGAAGCAGGCGTTGAACAGCGATGATGCAAAATATGGCGGCAATGGAGTAGGGAATCTCAAGGCCATCAAAGCACAAAAGAAGGAGAGCCACGGGAAAGCTTATTCGATAGAAGTTACTTTGCCGGGCTTGGCGTCGGTTATTTTTGAGCCAAACGATGAACCCTTGGCCGAAACGAAAAAGGCAGTTTCAAAAAAGCATAAAAGCTAAAGAGAACTTGGGGGACAGTCTCAGGTTTTAAACAGAAGAAAATTTCATTTTGGAAAATACTCAACATCACTCAGGTTTTGTCAACATCATAGGCCGCCCGAACGTCGGCAAAAGCACTTTGATGAATGCTTTGGTGGGCGAAAAAATGTCCATCATCACTTCCAAGCCGCAGACCACCCGCCACCGGATCGTCGGCATCCTCAGCGGCGAAGACTTTCAGATGGTGTTTTCGGACACGCCCGGCATCATCGGCAAGCCTTCCTACAAAATGCAGGAGGCCATGAACCGCTTTGCCTTTTCTGCCTTCGATGATGCAGATTTGCTGCTCTTTGTCAACGATATTTTTGAAGATTACAAAGAAGACGATCCAGTTTTCCAACAAATTAAATCATTTGAAGGCCCCAAGTTTTATATTTTAAACAAAACAGATTTAGCGGAGCCAGAGCGCATCATCAAATTGATAAAATGGTGGAACGACCGCATCCCTTTTACCGAGACGTATCCGGTATCGGCCTTGCACAAAAACAATACGGAAAAACTGCTGGAGGGCATCCGGAAATACCTGCCCGAAGGCCCAGAATACTATCCAAAAGATCAGCTTACCGACCGCCCGGAGCGCTTTTTCGTAAGCGAAATTATCCGGGAAAAAATATTGGAACTTTATCATCAGGAAATCCCGTATTCAACTGAGGTTATCGTAGAGTCCTTCAAAGAAACACAAACCAATGAAGGGAAACCACTGATCCGCATCTATGCCATTATCTTTGCGGCCCGTGAATCTCAAAAGGCCATCTTGTTGGGGAGAAACGGCTTAGCCATGAAAAAGCTCGGCACCGAGTCACGCAAGTCATTGGAACAATGGCTGGAAAGCAAAGTCTTCCTCGAACTACACGTCAAAATCCGCAAAGACTGGCGGGACGACGAGCGGATGCTGAAGCACTTTGGGTACGGAGAATAACAACGGTGTGTTTCTGTGTTTTTGTGTTTGGGTGTTTTGGATTTTAGGACATCTTTAAAGCACATAAATACACAAATACACAAACACAACAGAATGAGCAACATAGTAGCAATTGCAGGCAGGCCAAACGTTGGCAAATCAACACTTTTCAACCGCTTGATAGGCGGGCGGCAGGCCATTGTGGACAATATCAGCGGGGTGACCAGGGACCGGCAGTATGGCCCTTGTGAGTGGAACGGCAAAATTTTTACCGTGGTGGATACGGGTGGCTTTGTGCCCAGCAGCGATGATATTTTTGAAAAAGCCATCCGCTCGCAAGTGCAGATTGCCATGGAAGAAGCAGCAGTCATCATTTTTTTGGTGGATGTGACCACGGGCATTACCGATTTGGACGAAGACATGGCAAACATGCTGCGCCGCTCCGACAAGCCCTGCATTTTGGTAGTCAACAAAGTGGACAATTACGAGCGTTCGCTCGATGCCAACGAGTTTTACAGCCTTGGTTTTGATGAAACTTTTTTCGTTTCCTCCCTTTCAGGCAGCGGTACGGGTGATATGCTGGATGCCGTGACGGAATACCTCACCGAAGAACAACCCATTGAGACAGACCTTCCAAAATTTGCCATCGTCGGGCAGCCCAATGTGGGCAAGTCTTCTTTGCTAAATGCACTTTTGGGCGAGGAGCGGAACATCGTCACGGAGATAGCCGGCACCACCAGGGACACCATACACACCAAGTATTCAAAATTTGGCAAGGAATTTTTGTTGATAGATACCGCTGGAATTCGGAAAAAGGCCAAGGTGCATGAAAACCTGGAGTTCTATTCTGTGATGCGGGCCATCCAGGCCATAGAAGAATCGGATGTCTGCCTGCTGATGATAGATGCTCAGCAAAATATTGGCCAGCAGGATATGGCTATTTTCAGGTTGGCCCAAAAACGGCACAAAGGGGTCGTGATTTTGGTCAACAAGTGGGACTTGATGGAAAAAGAAACCAACACGGCCAGGGATGTCGAAGCCGAAATCAAAAAAAAGATTGCCCCCTTCGACGATGTACCTATTGTGTTCATTTCCGTCCACGACAAACAGCGGATTTTCAAGGCAGTGGATGCAGCGTTGGAAGTTTTTGAAAACAGGACAAGGAAAATAAAAACGTCCAAACTCAACGAGGTGATGCAACCGGAAATTGAGCACTACCCGCCTCCTTCGCACCGCAACAGGTTCGTCAGTATCAAATTTATGAACCAGTTGCCCACGCCTTATCCAGCGTTTGTTTTTTATACCAACCACCCAAAACACGTAATAGATAGTTATAAAAATTTTCTGGAAAATAAGTTGCGAAAGCATTTTCAGTTTACCGGGGTGCCCATCACCATATTTTTCAGGGAAAAATAAAGCGTTTCAAATTATAATGCCATTTCTAAACACTCCGATAGAAGGACTGCTCTTATTCCAACCCAGGGTTTTCGAGGACGACCGGGGTTACTTTTTCGAGAGCTACAACGCCACTATTTTTAAGGAAGCAGGTATCGAAGCCAATTTTGTGCAAGACAATCAGGCATATTCCAGCTATGGGGTATTGCGTGGTCTTCACTTCCAGGTGCCGCCATTTTCCCAGGCCAAGCTCGTCAGGGTTTTGGAAGGAGAAGTGCTGGATGTCGTCGTTGACATACGGGAAGGCTCTGCCACTTATGGCCAATGGTACGGCTGTATTTTGAGCGATAAAAACAAAACACAGCTTTACATTCCCCGTGGTTTTGCGCACGGATATGTTGTATTGAGCAAAACGGCTGTTTTCTTTTACAAATGCGATAATTTTTATTCAAAGGCGCACGAAGGTGGCATAAGGCCAGATTGTCCCATTCTCAATATTGACTGGCAGTTGGATTTGCAAAATGCCATTATCGCCGAGCGGGACAAAAATTTCCCTTCCCTCGGAGGCCATCGTCTTGCATAGAAATACACTATTTTCACTTGTAGGCGAATTGCAAATTTTGCATTTTTGAAAAAAATTTTTGCACAGCAAAAATCTAAGCTTACTTTTGCCCCACTCACTGGACACCGGGCGTTTTGAACACATACCCTCCTTCCACATTTTCCCGGTCACATTTTCCTGGTCTCGCATATTTAAATTGAACAGCACAAAGCGGCTATGCCCTTTGGTGCAATTCAATACCTGTCTCACATCACAAAGCCACACAATTTTTTTGGCAAAAAGCACTGAAAAATGACCATGCTATTCGGTTCAGCCTGGCCTTTCGGTGTGTTTGATATTCTGTAACCAATGAAGTTGGGAAAGTATAGGCTATTGGTTTTCAATGGTTTAACCGAAACCCAGATTCATTTTTTTTCATCAAAAAACAACCACTATGCGCATTCAGCATTACCTGACACTGCTTTGCTTTACCCTTTTGGGAATGGCTTCGCTCCAGGCACAAACCGTGTACATCGGGCCAAACAATGGGAGTTGGTTCACTGATTCCTACTGGACTCTTGGCCTACCCGCCGCTGGCAATAACGCACAGATAAGTGGCGGCGTTACCGTCGTGGTCGGCAGCCCATTGACGGTTGATTTTGCCATCACGAACTTTGGCGGAATTGTGGCCACCGCTGCCATCACCATCCAAAGTGGCGGCTCTTTTGAAAATTCAGGAACCCTCAGCGGCACTGCTGTTACCAACAACGGCACTTTTCAAAATTTTGGAACAGCTACTTTGACCGGGCCCGCCAATTTTATCAATGAAACCGGGGCCACTTTTACCAATAGCGGCAGCTTTACCCTCCAAACGACACTGGTCAACCGGGGCGCAATCACCAACAATGGAACGATTGACGCCGCCAACGGAACACTCCAAACCGAAGGTACTTTCAACAACAGCCAAACCCTGACCACCAAGTCTCTGACGGTGACCAATGGCAGCACCTTCACCAACAATTTCGGATCCAACCTGAACATCACAGGCGCAAGTGCGGAGCTTACAGTGAACGGAAATTTCGACAATTTCGGTACCATCAACGCAGCAGGTGCTTTTACGGTGAATGGCACCCTTAACAACAACAGCGCCGTCAACATTACCGGTATTTTGACGGTAAACGCCGGGGCTACTTTTAACAATGCCAACGGGACTGTGAACAACGGCGGTGGCGTCCAGGTTTTTGGGACTTTCATCAACGGTTTTCAATTCGTAAACAACGGTTCCGCCAACAACTTTGGCCAATTTAACAACAACAACGTGCTGGACAACAAGGCCGGGGCGACCTTCAACAACAGGCCCGGCGGAACCTTCGGCATGGGCTTCGGCTCGCAGTTGTTGAACGCTGGAACATTCAACAACCAAGCGGCTTTCAACAGTTTTGGGGCCATCAACAACACAGGGACTTATAGCAATTCCGGAACGATTGTTTCCTTTTCCGGTGCGGTCATTACGAATGGTGCCACTTTTACCAACAGCGGTGAAATGAGCACCAATGACCAGGTGAACAACAATGGCAATTTTACCAACAACGGCGTGGTAAACGCCAATGCCGGCTCGGTTTGGACGAATAATTCAACCCTTAACAATGCCGTGGGCGGCACGATAAACGTCATTCAGGATTTTGTCAACAAAGCTTCGGCTACCTTGACCAACAATGGCCGTTTTTCCAACCGTGTCCGTACCCGCAACGAGGGCAATTTTACCAATAATGCCTTTTTGGAAAATATCGGCGATTTCACCAATACAACTGGTGCTACTTTGACAAACAATGAATTGTTGCTGCAAAGCAGTGGGAATATTTTGAACCAGGGCACTATTGCAAATACGGATCATTTGCTCAATGATGAATGTTCTTCCATCAACAACAAAGGCAGCATCAACAACACAGGAAATTTTGAACTGCATGGTATTTTGTTCCAAACAGGTACGCTGACGGGAACTGCCGTGAACAACCAGGGAGGGTATGTGCATACATCTGCAACCAGCAATGCGCCAACTGTTTGTCATGGCGGCACTTTTGGTGCAGATATTCATGGTGAAATAAAGGTGTATGCCAGCGAACTCGTATCGTATGCCAATTTCGACAGTTGTGCCAATATCATCTATTTGGCCAATGGCATCGGCAGGCCAGTGTTCCATTGCAGCGACATTGGTTCTGTCATTACTGTAAACCTGGTAGTGCGTACCCGCCTCGGCGATTCGCTGACTTGCACAGCCCCCGTGACACCAGTGGATATTTTGGAACCACAATTTGACGATTGTCCAAAAGACATCGTGGTGTTTACGCCCAATGCCGCCGTTAATGTGAGCTGGACCGCACCTATCGCTACCGATAATTGTACCACCGTAAACTTGACGGCTTCGCACACACCGGGCAGTAGTTTTCCAGTGGGCATCACTGGTGTTACCTACACAGCGAAGGACACTTACAACAACGAAAATAATTGCCAATTCAGGGTGGATGTGCGCCAAACGCCTCCCGGCAGCAACTGTACTGGCGACAATACAGCACCTACTTTCGCCAATTGCCCTTCCAATATCAGCCTGACAACCAATGGCAATGGTGCGATTGCGTCGTGGACACCACCAACACCTTCCGATAATTGCAAGCCTTTGTTCTTGACTAGCTCGCATGTGCCGGGCCAGTCTTTTGGCATTGGCGTTACTACTGTCACTTATACTGCCAAAGATGGCAACAACAATACAGGAACTTGTTCTTTCACAGTGACTGTAACTGCAAATGATCCTTGCTTGACGGATAACCAAGCTCCTTCATTTGTCAATTGTCCTGCGAATATTTACGCTCCAACTAATGCTGCCATCAACGGGGCAGTGGCGATTTGGAACGCACCCAGTGCATTTGACCTTTGCGGTGTGGCCAGCGTGACTTCCACTCACCAGCCTGGCTCTGTTTTTCCAACAGGAACAACCAATGTTACTTACACGGCCGTTGACAATTCTGGTAACAGTGGCACTTGCAATTTTGTCATAACAGTTGGCACTGACCCTTGCCCCGATGACACCACGCCGCCAGTCGTTTCTGGTTGTCCTGCGAACATTACCTTATTGACAAATGGCAACTCGGCAGTTGCCAACTGGACTGCACCGACAGCCAGCGACCCATGTTCGCCCATAACTGTGAACAAAAACTACACACCTGGTTCCACATTTCCCTTGGGCAACACCACGGTTACTTACCAATTTTCAGATGGAAAAGGCAATAAGAGCACATGTTCCTTTACAGTAACAGTAAACAATGCTTGCTCCGTTGACAATGTCGCCCCCGTTATTACGGGTTGTCCGGCCAATATTACCGTGCCTGCTGTAAACGGTTCGGCAGTTGCCAACTGGACAGCACCAACGGCTTCGGATAACTGCGGCTTGGCAGTATTCAGTGCTTCGTTTTTACCGGGTGCAAGTTTCCCTATTGGTACAACGACCGTCGTTTATTCCGCCATTGACCTGAAAGGGAACACTGCTTCCTGTCAGTTCAATGTGAACGTGGTAAACGCTCCAGGCTGTACTACCAATGCGTCTCCTATCAATGGCTCCACGAATGTGAATCCTGCCTCTGTGGCACTCAGTTGGAATGCGGTTTTAAATGCATCCAGCTACGATGTTTACTTAGGCACTACCAATCCGCCGACCACGGTCAAAGTGGCCAATGTAACAGGTACATCTGCAACTGTAACTGGTTTGGCCAACGGAACGGTTTACTATTGGTATGTTTTGCCAAAAAACAGCGCCGGCAGCCCAACGGGCTGTACATCGAGCACCACCAATTTCACAACATCCGGCTCGCCGGGAGGTGGTACGGGCGGTTGCAATAAAGATGTGTTGTTTGTGGTAGGAAGCACTGCCTTGAACGCCTCGGATGCCACCATCAAAAATGGCCTGCAAAGCATGGGCTTGAACGTGACCGTGGTGGACGATGCCGCTTCCAAAACCAGCGACGCTACCAATAAAGCCTTGGTACTCATCAGCTCTACTTGCAATTCTACCGATGTCAATATTAAATTTAGGAATGTCACTGTACCGGTTATTTGTTATGAAAGCCAGTTGTACGACGACATGAAAATGACCAAGGCTTCAACAAGCTACTATGGGAATTCAACCAACGAATACAAAATCACGATTGTCAATTCCTCCCACCCAATAGCGATGGGTTTATCGGGCAATCAGAACATTTTCAATTCCTACCAAACCGTCACTTGGGGAAGGCCATCCGCAGGGGCGACTATCATAGGCAGAGAATATGGAAGCTCTGTTCGCTCCTTACTGTTTGCCTACGACTCAGGTGCCAGCATGGAAGGCTTGACCGCACCTGCCAAACGCATCGGCTTGTTCTTGTATGACGACAATGCCGACAATTTGACCAATGAGGGTTTACAACTCTGTTATGGTGCAGTTTCATGGGCAACTGGCATCCAACTGCCAGGTTCGGCCTGCAACGACGGCAACGCAAACACTACAAACGACGTCATCCAATCCGATGGCTGCACCTGTGCAGGAACGCCTATTTGCGATGGCAACATTACTGGATACGCCTTCAATACCTTGAGCGGTGGAAGCAGTGTGACCTTGATAAATGGTGGCAGCTATGCCTTGAACAGCTTGCCTGCTTCTTTTAACATCGAGACTTTTGCAACGGGAACTTTTGAAAGCATCAGCTATCAATTGAGCGGTGCATCCAGTTTGTCGCACATTGAAAACCTCACTCCATATCGCTTTCCGGGTGACGATGTGCCTTTGGCTTTGGTGCCTGGCAATTACACGTTGTCCAGCACTTTTTACAGCCAGGATGGGGGCGTTGGGGCTGTTTGCAACCAACAAAGCATCAGCTTTACCATTTTGCCCAATGATCCATGTGCGGCCAATCCGCCCGTGGCGACGGTGACAACTTCCAGTGCAAGCTGCAATCAAAGCAATGGTTCCATCACATTTACCTTTCCGAACAACCCAAGCAAGACGAACATTGAATTCAGCATCAATAATGGCAGCACCTATCCTTACAATGTGCTGGATAATGCTGGTTCGACGACGGTGAGCAATCTGGCCCCCGGTACCTATCAAACCTGGGTGCGCTGGGGAGACGATTCTTGTCCTAAATCATTGGGTTCAGTCACCGTACAAAATACCAATGTGGCACCAGTGGCTGTTTGCAAAAACATCACTTTGCAATTGGTAACTATTGGCCAATCCGTACAAATCAACGGTCAACAACTGGACAATGGCTCAACGCCAGGCTGCGGAACAATTTTGACCTTCAACGCCTCGCCGACTAGCTTTAGCCAGCCCGGCACTTATACGGCCACTTTGACAGTGACCAATTCTTTGGGCCAATCGGCCTCCTGTACTTCAACCGTTACGGTCAATGCGCCTGCAACGGCCATTGACCCCACCAAGTGTTATAAGATCATTGCAAAACACAGTGGCAAAGCCATGACAATACAGGCTGGTGCTACTTCAAACGGAGCGGCTATTGTGCAAAATACTTACACCGGCGCTGCCTATCAAATCTGGAAATTTGAAGATGCTGGAAACGGCTTCTACAGATTGAAAGTGCAGCACAGCAACAAGTATTTCAACCTGAAAGGTGACCCAACCCATGCCAATGGGGCTACTGGCGAGCAATGGTCTTTTGTGGACATTGATGATTTTTATTGGAAAATAGAAAGCGACGGCAGCGGCAGCTACAGGTTTAAACTCAAAAATAACCTGGGCAAAGTGCTTGACATATCGGGCGCTTCACTTAGCGAAGATGCTGCTGTCCTCCTTTGGGATCAACACACTGGCGACAATCAGCGTTGGCAGTTGGTAGAGGTGCCTTGCCCTTCTACTTCCGACAATGTTTGCCCCGGTACGGCAGGTACCGGTTTGATGCGGCAAGTATGGTCGGGCATTGCTGGAACGCTAATTTCCAATTTGACCACCAATGCGAATTATCCAGATAACCCAACTACTTCCAACGTCTATGCGAGTTCGGTTGGGCCTTGGGGCGTGGGCGACAACTATGGCACAAGGGTACGTGGTTTTATCAAACCCACTCAATCTGGTAACTATAAATTTGTGGTGACGGGTGACGATCAAACTGAACTGTACCTAAGCACCACAGGCAGCCCTGCCAGCAAGGTGAAAATCGCATACATTGATGGATGGACCAATGCCACGGAGTACAACAAGTATGCTTCGCAAACTTCCGCTTCCATCAGTTTGACCGCAGGTCAAAGCTATTATGTGGAAATGTTGCACAAAGAAGGCGGAGGAGGAGACGGCTGGGGAATTTACTGGATAAAGCCAGGGACCAGCAGCCCCACAGCCATTCCTACAGCACAATTGACACCAGCCATGAACTGCAACGACGCATGCAATCCGGATGTACTTTTTGTAGTCGGCAGCACCAGCCTGAACAATGGAGATGCTTGGGTGAAGAGCCGTTTAGAGCAACTGGGTTATTCGGTTGAAGTAAAAAGTGACAACTACGTTCGGGCTGACAATGCCACGGGAAAGGGTTTGATTGTCATCAGTTCCACTTCCAACTCAGCAAATATCGGTTCGATGTTTACCAATGTAAGCGTACCAGTGATTACCTGGGAGCCTTACTTGTATGGTGACCTGAAAATGGCAAGTTCAATTGGAAGCTCCAGCTCCCAGTACAGAGTAACCATCAATGATGCGAGCCACCCGGTAGCGGCTGGTTTGAGCGGAAATGTTAACGTTTACAATTATTACGGAAACATGAATTGGGGTTGGATTTCCAGTACTGGAAACGATGCTGCCGAAGTAGTCAGGCTGTATGGCGAATCAAGCAAATACGGCATTTTGGCCTTTGATAAAAACAGCAACATGATAGATGGATTCAAAGCACCGGAACGCAGGGTTTCCTTCTTCATTGACGACAATTCAGCGGTTTACCTGAACAGTACCGGGGTTAAACTTTTTGATGCGGCCATCAATTGGGCAGCCCGTTGCAATGGCGTTGGCGAACGCAGCGAACTGCTGATATTGGATGCCTGGAAAGACGGCTTCGATACCGAACTTCAATGGTTGAGCAGTGAAGGTGGAAAGGACGAAGCCTACATCATCGAGCGCTCTGCCGATGGCATTGAATGGTCCGAATTGTTGACAGTGGAAGCGAAGGTCGGCGATAAGGGCTTTGAACGCTACAATGCGACAGATTTCGAGCCTTTGGACGGCCATAATTTCTACCGCCTCATCGTGGTGAAAAATGATGCCTCGCTTCGTTATTCTGACATGCAGGATGTGCTGTTTGTGAAAACAGAAACCTACAGCGTATTCCCGAATCCTGCCAAGGATAGGCTGTACTTTGACCTCAGCAGCCTGAGCGGAAAAGAAGTGCTTATCCGCTTATTTGACAGCAAAGGCGTAACGGTGCAAGAATGGGAAACCACTGCCACCGACGACCCGATTGAGCTGAAACTAAATACACACAACAGCGGCCAATACATGCTTTGGATGTACACCAAGGATAGGCGGCCTGTTACAAAGAAGATCGTTTTGGATAGAAATTGATAAGAATCTTTGAGGCTATTTCTGCCTCTAAATGAACATTATCGTGAGGGGTGTTTTGTGAAATTGCAATGCAATTTTTATGAAACACCCCTCTTTTTTTTTGGAAATGGCAAGCTGGCCTATAATGTGAGATCAAATAATCGGGAAAGGTTTTTATAAATTCCAAATACAGCTTTGGCTATCAAGGCACCGAGCACCCCGCCGGCAATAACATCCAATGGGAAATGTACCCCTACATATACTTGCGCAAAAGCTATGGATGCCGCCCAGAGAAACAACGGCCATTTCACTCGCCTGAATACTTTTCCCAGGCTTAAACTCAAGAAAACAGCCATGCCAAAATGGTTCGTTGCATGGGTGGAAGGGAAACTGTAGCCGCTACCGCAGGGGACGAGCAAGTGCATGTCCTTGGCCTGTTCCAATACCTTGCATGGGCGAAGCCGCATTACGTTTTTTTTGATCAGTTGGCTGCTGATGCTATCGGTCAAGGCGACACAAACAATCATTGCCAGGAAAAGGACAAAGCCTTTCTTTTTAAAATTCAAAGTCAAAAAAACCAACAGGAACAGATAGAAGGGTATCCAGGTGAATTTATTTCTCAGGATGGGCAGGAGGAAATCAAAAAATGGGTTTTGGCAACCGGAGTTGATGAGGTGAAAAAGTTGGTAGTCGAATTGAAGCAGCTCTGTCAAGTCAATGAGAAGATGAGTAGATGAGACAATGAGAGAATAAAATGCCCTGGGAAAAACGGCATCCCTTCTCTAAACGCTATAATCCATTGGATTTCCCCATGAGGTTGCAAAGTTTGTATAGCACCCTGGCGCCAACGTTGCCGTCCCATTCGTGTTCCACACCGGCCACCTCACAGAGGTCAAAACCGATGATTTCACGGCCACTTTCCACCACTGTTTTTATTAAAAAAATGGCTTCGTTGTATTCCAGGCCGCCGGGCACGGGCGTTCCGGTATTTGGGCAAAGGTTAGGTTTTAGGCCGTCAATGTCAAAACTGATATAGACTTTGTCGGGCAGATCGGCGACGATGCGCTGGCAGAGGTTTTTAAAGGAGGAGCCTTCAAAAATTTCTTCCCGTATTTGCTGGTCGTACCAAACCTTTACCCTGTCTTCCGAGGCAGCGACCAATTGGCTTTCTTCCTCGCAAAAATCCCGGATGCCTACTTGTACCAATTTGGATACTTCCTTGATTTGCAGGGCATTGTAAAAAATAGAAGCATGGGAATATGTGAAGCCTTCATAGGCTTTGCGCAAGTCCTGGTGGGCGTCTATTTGCAAAATGCCAAAACTACCGTGCCGCCTGGCCAGTGCCTCCAAAAAACCCAGCGGTACGCTGTGTTCGCCGCCTACGACGCCTACCAATTTCCCATTTACCAGCAACTGTTTGGTCTCTGCATAGATCCAGGTTTTTAGCATCAGGCAAGCGTTGTTGATTTCGGCAATGGTGGCTGCGGCTTGTATGTCGTATTTTGGGTTGCCGCCATTTTCCAAAAACTCGATGATGCTGTCGGCCACAGGGCGCAGTTCCTGGTTGCGGTTGAGCCAAACCAGATCGAGGTGGCGCATATAGATGCCCATTTTCCAGGCGTCCGGCACGTCGCTGTCGTAGAGGTCGAGTTGCGAGGAGGCTTCGAGGATATTTTGCGGGCCTGTAGAAGTGCCGTCGGAGTACGAAACCGTGACATCCCAAGGCACGGACACCAGTACAATGGAGGCATCTTCTTCATCAAAAGGGAGTCCAATGAAATGGCCGTTTTTCAGGCCAGGGCCGGAGGGGTCGAAGTTGGCTATTTTTTCTTGTTTGGTCATAAATAATCAATGTAAAGCAGATCTAATCTCGAGGCTATCAATCACTTCCCCTTCCTGTTCCACCCAATACGCCAGTCGGTCGTACACCGTTTTTTCATCAAAATAATGCAAGGCGAATTTTACAAAAACATGCCCGTGCTTGGCTTCGGAGGCCCAGAGTATTTTGTAAAAACGCTGCATTTCAGGGTCGGTCTGCGCTTCGCTCACCAATTTGAAGCGCTCGGCACCTCTTGTTTCTACCACGGAGCCGATGAGCAGGCGGTCGAGGAAACGCCGTTTCACGTCGCTGTGGCAACGTTTCAACAGCGCCGCCACATAAGGGTCTTCCTTGATTTGGTGTGAAAGCTGGATGCCCCGGTTTTCCATCAGTTGATAAACTTGCTGGAAATGCTCCAACTCTTCGATGCCGATGGCGATGAGTTCGGGAATGATTTCAGTACGGTCGGGGTATTTGGCCACGAGGCTCAAGGCCATTGCGCTGGCCTTTCTTTCGCAGTCGGCATGGTCACGCAAAAAACTCGGAAAATCGGCCATCACGGCTTCCACCCATTCTGGCTTGGAAGGGATAGCGATGTCAAGGTTGAGTTTCATAGAAAAAAGAGAATGAGAAAATGAGAGTAAAAGAATGGGGTGGGGCAAATTTAGGAAAAATAGAAAGCTGCTTACCTTCGCCGCAAAATATGGAGAATATGAAATCAATCTGTGTCTTCTGCGGCTCCAATGTTGGCATTCACCCTACCTACGCCGAAATAGCTTGGATGGTGGGCAATAGCCTGGCCGAAAGGGGCATCCGCTTGGTGTATGGTGCTGGGAATGTAGGCTTGATGGGCATCATGGCAGATGCGGCGCTGGAGGCTGGCGGCAAGGTTTTGGGCGTCATCCCGGATTTTCTGAAGGCAAAGGAAGTGTGCCATATTGGCTTGACTGAACTGGTGGTGACGCAGACCATGCACCAGCGCAAACAAGTGATGGAGGAAAATTCGGACGGCTTTATCATCCTGCCGGGTGGCTACGGAACCCTGGACGAATTTTTTGAAATACTCACCTGGCGGCAATTGCACCTTCACAATAAACCCATTGGCCTGCTGAACGTGGAAGGCTACTACGACCACTTATTGGCACATATAAAGAACATGTGGAAGGAAGGTTACCTCCGGGAAGCCAACCTGGATTTGGTCACAGTTTCCGAAAGCCTGGAAGAATTGTTGGAAAAAATGGCCATGCCCGTCAACATTGCAGAGGAAAAATGGTTGTAGCCGCTGGATTTCTAAAGGCAGCTTTTTATGGGCGCTTTGTTTTGGAAAAAAGTATCTTTGCCCCGCAAAATAAAAACTGCACTTGACATCCCTTTTACGGGCAATCCCTTTAATTGTCATCCTTATTTTTTCATTCATAAAATCCCGCTTTAATAATGCAAGCAACTGAGACAACCCTCAAGTACAAAGTGAAAGACATCTCCCTTGCTGAATGGGGCCGCAAAGAAATCGAACTCGCCGAAGCAGAAATGCCGGGTTTGATGTCGCTCCGTGAAGAATACGGCAAGTTGAAACCGTTGAAGGGCGCCCGCATCGCTGGCTGCCTCCACATGACCATCCAAACTGCTGTATTGATTGAAACGCTGGTAGAACTGGGCGCCGAGGTGACCTGGTCTTCCTGCAACATCTTTTCTACACAAGATCACGCCGCTGCCGCTATTGCTGCTGCCGGCATCCCGGTTTTTGCCTGGAAAGGCCAAAACGAAGAAGAATTTGACTGGTGCATTGAACAAACGCTGTTCGCTTTCGGTGGCGGCCAGCCATTGAACATGATCCTCGACGACGGCGGCGACCTCACGAACATGGTGCTGGATCGCTATCCTGAATTGGTGCCCAACGTAAAAGGCATCAGCGAAGAAACGACCACTGGCGTACACCGCCTGTACGACCGCATGAAGGAAGGCACCTTGCCAATGCCCGCCATCAATGTAAACGACAGCGTGACCAAGTCAAAATTTGACAACAAATACGGCTGCAAAGAAAGCCTCGTGGATGCTATCCGCCGTGCCACCGATATTATGATGGCTGGCAAAGTAGCAGTCGTGGCTGGTTATGGCGACGTTGGAAAAGGCTCTGCCGCTTCCTTGCGTGGTGCAGGCTGCCGGGTGATTGTCACTGAAATTGACCCCATCTGCGCACTGCAAGCTGCAATGGACGGCTTTGAAGTGGTGAAAATGGAAAATGCCATCCCTCGTGCTAACATAGTTGTCACCGCTACTGGTAACTGCGATATTATTAGGGGCGAGCATTTCAAAATGATGAAGGACAAAACCATCGTTTGCAACATCGGCCACTTTGACAATGAAATTGACGTAGCCTGGTTGAAGAAAAACCATGGTTCTTCCCACGTCAACATCAAACCCCAGGTGGACAAATACACCGTTGACGGCAATGACATCCTGTTGCTGGCCGAAGGGCGTCTCGTAAACCTGGGCTGTGCCACTGGCCACCCATCGTTTGTGATGTCCAACTCATTTACCAACCAAGTGCTGGCACAATTGGAGCTTTGGTCGCACGGTGAGCGCTACGAAAACAGGGTCTATACCTTGCCTAAGCACCTGGACGAGCAAGTTGCCCGCCTCCACCTCGCCAAAATCGGCGTGGTACTGGAAGAGCTGAACGACAAGCAAGCCAAGTACATTGGCGTGACAAAAGAAGGGCCTTATAAGCCTGAATACTACCGCTATTAATGGGAAATTTTCCCTTTCAATAAAATGAAGAAAGCCCTTGCACTTGTGCAGGGGCTTTTTTGTTAAATTCCATTATCTGGCAAATTCCCTTGCAGCCAATTTGTGGGCATGGATGGAAAATAGCAGTACTCCCGCAGCCACCAAGCATATATAGACAAGCGCCAAATGCAATACACCCAACATGGCAAGTATTAAAAAAATCAGGGCAAACAAATCCCTTTTACCAAAAACCTCTAACGCCTGCATGGTCTTATCAAGCCACGAATCGCCTTCCCTGAAGCCATATTTGATGGTGATCATTTTCCCGTCACGATTGAATCGGCGGTAATAAATGGCCACACTCAGTATCATCAAAATGGACAGCGAAAGCGCCAAAATGCTGGCCGATTTTTCAAAAGGAGAAAAACCATCCCGAATCAATCCGACCAAATAACCGACCAAGGCGGCGATGTAGGCCACATTGTCGCACATGAAGTCCAGCTATTGGCCAAATGGCGAAGACTTGAATTTGAGCCGGGCAATTTCACCATCCACGCCATCGAGTACGGAAGTGAGGTGGAATAGGATTGCGCCTATTAGAAAGTTTTGATGCCCGCCCTGCGCAAAGACAAATCCCGTGAGCAAAGCAGGGATCAGCATGAATAAAGTTATCTGGTTGGGCGTGATGGAGGTTTTCACCAAGGCACGGCTCACCAGTGTTGACAGCGGCCTGTTCAAGTGGCGGGAAACCCAGCCGTCATTGGGTTTCACAAGGCTTTGGAGGAGCCTTTTTTTAGTTTTTTCCAATTCTTTTTCATTAGTAGGGCTGATGCAAAACATTTTTTTGCAGCCACTGATCCGGCAAGGTTCGCCGGGCGCAAAGCGCTCCAAAAGGGCCAATCTGAGATGGTGTTGATTGATTTGGTTTGGTATATTGACCACCGCATTTTTCAATCCATGCAAAGCAGCCGGGTCTGCCAAGGCAATTCGTCCCTTGCAGGCAGTGACCAAGCCGCCGGGGCTTTTTTCATATTTTTTGCTGAGTTTTTGGACAAGCTGAAAGTCAAAAACCAAAGGTTCTGATAAGAAGATCACCTTTCCTTCAAAATCGTTTGGAACGGCTTGAAAAGCATCAAACCAAGATTCTCTTTTCAAAAAAGAAAATGTTGTTTTCCACGAACCTGATTGTTGGGTGAGTTTTTCCAAAAAACCGTTTTCCTCTTCTCCAAAAAAGATAATGTGCTGAACGCCAGCCTTTTCCAGCGCCCGGAGCGTTCGCTCCATGACGGTCAAGCCAAAAATTTCCAGGGTAAATGGATGAAAAGGGTCATCCAAGGGCAGAGCGGTTGGGGCGGGCATCAAAGCCCACAGCCCATAGAGATTAGTTTGCATATACATTCGAGTTTGGTGAAAAATGGAATTGCCGAATGTTCTGCTATAACCTAGCGAAAGAGATTTTTTCCGGAATTTTTTTTTGGCAAAAGAAACAGGCGAGATAGGGTAAAGTGTCGGGCAAATGTTTTTTGGTTGGCTGCTGCCAAAAAATTTTCAGAAAGCAGATATGGGGTTTCCTTCAAAATGGAAGTTTGGGCCACATGTTTTAAATTTACGGGAAATACCAATCATTATGGATCACAGCAGCACCTTGTTCAAAGAATTTCCGTCCGTCTCAAAAGAGGAATGGTTGGACAAAATCAAACAGGACTTAAAAGGTAAAGCCGTGGAAGAACTGCACAGGACTTTGGACGGCGTCACAACCGATCCTTTTCCACATTTGGATGACTTGAAAGGTGGGCAAGTGGTGGCTTTTCCCCAAAAAAGTGGATGGGAAATCGGGGAAGACATCGAATCGCATGACTTGGTAAAAGCAAACCGTCAAGCCTTGCATTCCCTGGCTTTTGGACTGGAATCGCCCCGTTTTGTGCTGGATGAAAATCTCGGCGACCACCGCATGGAAACGCTGCTGGAAGGCATTGACCTTGGCATTGTTTCCACGCATTTTTATGAAAAAAACAAAAACGCACAGCCCAAACATATTTTGGATCATTTTATCCATATTGCCAAAAAGAAAGGCTTGGACACCAGGCAATTAAAGGGTTCGGTCAATTGGTGGAACGAAGATGCCGTTGTATTGGAAGATGCTTTGGAACTGGTCGAATTGGCTGAAAACAAGCTACCTAAATTCAAGGTGTTGCCCGTGAATGCCCACGACTATTTTGATGGGGTAGAAGGCATTGTTCACGAACTGGCCAATACCATTTTCAAAGGAGAAATGTGGCTTTCAACCCTGGCAGAAAAACATTTTGAGCCGGTGATTACGAACCGTTACATCTTTTTTTCGCTGTCCATTGGCGTTAATTATTTTGTGGAAATAGCCAAGTTGAGGGCTTTGCGGCTGCTTTGGGCCAATGTCATGAAAGCCTGGGGGGTAGGGGAGTGGCAAATGCCGTACATTGATACCCATTTTGCAGCTTTGGAACAAACGGAGGACGCCCACCAAAATATGATAAGGGCCACTACACAGGCATTGTCGGCCATCATCGGCGGGGCTGACCGTCTGACTGTCTTGCCATCCAACTATTTTGAAGGAGAAGCCACTGATTTCTCACAGCGCATTGCCCGCAACGTACAGCATATTTTGAACATGGAAAGCCATTTGGATTGGGTGGCCGACCCTGTGGCCGGCAGCTATTATGTGGAGGATTTGACGAGGAAACTGGCGGGGGCTGCTTGGGCGGAGTTTCAAAAAATATAATAAAAAAGGCCCAATCGGCGATTCGCCGATTGGGCCTTTGGAATAAGTTATATTGAGTCATTTGATGATTTTGTGTAAACGCTACAGAACCCGTTGAAAATCTTGGTTAAAAACACGTAAACACATAAAAACACAAACACCCGTTATAACGCTTTACGCATTCCTATTAATACAATTCAAATCCTCAAACGCTTCTTTCAAACGCTTCACAAAAGTATCTTCTCCTTTGCGCAGCCAAACCCGTGGGTCGTAGTATTTTTTATTAGGCTTGTCTTCGCCTTCCGGGTTGCCTATTTGGCCTTGCAAGTAGTCCTTTTTGCTTTCGTAATAGCCACGTATGCCGTCCCAGAACGCCCATTGCATGTCTGTGTCAATGTTCATTTTGACCGCACCATAGGCGATGGCCTCACGGATTTCCTCCCGGCTGGAACCGCTGCCGCCGTGGAAGACGAAGTTCACTGGGTTGGTCCTTTCGGTACCGAATTTCTCCCGCACGTAATCCTGCGAGTTTTTCAAAATGATGGGCTGGAGCTTTACGTTTCCTGGTTTGTAAACACCGTGAACGTTTCCAAAAGCAGCGGCAATGGTGAATTTGTTGCTCACTTTGCTCAGCTCCTCATAAGCATAGCCAACTTCGGCAGGTTGGGTATATAAGCGGGAGCTATCCACGTCCGTGTTGTCCACGCCATCTTCCTCGCCTCCCGTCACGCCAAGTTCTATTTCCAGGGTCATGCCGATGGCGTCCATACGTTTCATGTATTCCACGCAGGTTTCGATGTTTTCGTTGATAGGCTCTTCCGACAGGTCGAGCATGTGGGAGCTATAAAGTGGATAACCCCTTGTTTCATAGAATTTTTCGCCGGCATCCAAAAGGCCGTCCACCCAAGCCAATAAATTTTTTGCACAGTGGTCGGTGTGCAGCACCACGGTCACGCCGTAGGCTTTTGCCAAAGTGTGGATGTGCATGGCTCCCGAAATGCCGCCCAAAATGGCCGCTTTCTGACCTTCATTGGAAAGGCTTTTGCCTGCGAAAAAATGTGCTCCGCCATTGGAAAACTGGATCATGACAGGCGAGTTGACAGCCTTGGCAGTTTCCAAAACGGCGTTGACGGAGTCTGTACCAATGACGTTGACCGCCGGCAGTGCGAAGTCATTGTCATTGGCAAAGTTGAGTAATTCGGTCACTTCGTCGCCGTGCAGTACGCCAGGACGGAAACGTGTGGATGTAAGAATATTCATAATCTTTTTTTTCGATTTGGTGAGTGGCGAAATTAGGAAGTTTTGAGAAAATGCCAGGATTGCAAATGAGAAAAGCAGCGCAGGAACCTACCTGCGCTGCTTTATTGATGGACTTTGAAATTGTTGTTCTTACAAAACCGGCTCTACTGTTTCAACAGGTTCATCCTGTGGTTCTTCCAAAATCGGCTGCAGTTCTTTTTTCATTTCCGCCTTTACGATGTCTTTGATGTCGTCCAGTTTCAGTTTGGTTTTGGCAGAAATGAAGGCCATTTCGCCTTCTTCCCTATCATTGTAGAACATCACGATTTCGCTGATCGTACCGTCTTTTTCACGGATCATCATGTCGAAATTCATCTCGCCGCTGCGGATCATGATCAAATCGTCAAAACTGTCTTCCCTCAAGTCTTTGCGCAGTTTTTCCACTGCTTTTTGAGGGATTTTAGCACCGTCTTCGGCGTACATGAAGCGGGTGGTGCCAAATTTTTTGAGCAGATCATAGGCCATTTTTTCCTCTGGGTCGTCGGCAGCGCCTTTGGCTATTTTGCCCCCAAAACGCAGCAGCCAACCGGGCAACTTGATATTTTGAACATCAGCGCCCTTTTTGTTTTGGCGGTAAAATTTGTTGAGTGCCCTATTTTGGGAAAATGCCGCAAAAGGCAAAGCAAGCAAGAAGATGGCAAGCAGAATGTTTTTCATTGGTGCAGGTTTATTTATTGGTCAATTGTTGAAGAAGCATGGGGTATTTGCAAAAAAACACCTCATGCTTCAAACTTTTGTCCTCATTAAGCTCTGTTCAGTTTTTTTTTGCCTTGGAATCGCCGCTTTGGTTGTTTTTTTTGTCGTCGAAAGCTTTGGACAACTTGCCCACCTCGTTCAGGTCTATTTTGCCGATAAAACTGAGCAGCACAAAGTCTTCCTTTTCACCGCCCACCAGCAGCAGGAGTTCGTCGAGGCTATTGCCGCCTTGGCCCGTTTTGGCGAGTATCTGCACATTTTCTTCTTTGCCTTCCCGCACGGTCATCAGCGTTTCGTACTCGTTTTTGTTGATGATGCTAAGGGCTTCCTTATAAAAAGCTGCGCCGTTTTCTTCGGAAGTAAGGATGCGAAGTCCCTTCAGGTCTTTGCAAACGGAGAGGATGGCTTCGGCTTCCTCATCGTCAAGGTCGAGTTCCATTTTGTTGATCATCTCGAACATTTTACCACTGACATAAACCACTGTAAAACGTTCATCGTCAACGTATTTGGAGAAATATTTTGAAATGGCGTCCTCTTGTGCCGTCAAACTGGCAGCCAGGAACATGGCGAAAAAAAATGTTAGGTATTTCATGTTTAAAAGAGTTTTTAATGAAAAAAATCGGGTGAATTTCATTGGCAATTCCCTTTGACAGCCTGCAGACAGCCATTGAGCCTTGCCTTATTTTAATTCAGGTATTTAGCCAATGCTTCGGTTTTCGAGACTTCTTTGATGGCTTTTTGCGATCCTTTGTTCAATTTGGAAGTAACCAAACGGAGCGCTTTGACCGTTTCATCGTAGGCCAGTTGCTCGTCCTTGATTTCGTATTTTTCCCAATTGATGGCGTGTTGGCCGACCGGGGCAGTGGTGGGTTTGAAAAACAGGTAAGCGCCCATCAACATAATTCCTATAGCTGCAATTTTGAGCGCCGGGGCAATCCACGAGCGAAAGTTCACCACTTTGGCACCAGGTTTTTCCGCCAGATTTTGCAGGAGTTTTTCATCAAAATCTTCCGAAAGCGAAACCTGTTTTTCCCTTTTTATAAAATAAAAAAGCGGGGTGTACTGCTTGAATTCATAGGCCACTTTGCCGGAATTGAAATAATCCACCAATTGCTGTTCTTCCTCCAGGGAAGTTTCGCCAGCGAAGTATTTTTCGATCAAATCTTTCATTTTCTTCAGTTTAAGTAGTTTGGGTTTTATAAAGTGCGTGGAGTCATTTGCAGTTTGGTCAATCCTTCCCGTACGGTTTTTCTGGCCCGGAACAAATAGACTTTCACTTGATCCAAAGGGATGTCCAATGCTTCGGCGATTTCCTGGTACTGCAAGCCCTCAATGTCCCGCAAGTGCATGATGTCCCTTTGTTTTTCGGGCAGTGAGTCCATCAGCCGTTTTACCGTATCAAAAACATCGTGGCCGACAGTGGCTTGATAAGACGACTCGGCCTGATCATGCAGGTCGAAACCCGTTTTCATGGGCTGCAACCTACGGTGTTTCGAGCGCAGTTTGTCAATGGACAGGTTTTTTGTCGCTGTGATGCACCAGGCCTCCACATTTGTAATGGCCTCTGTCTGTTCCCCGTTGTTCCACAGTTTGATGAACACTTCCTGCACCACGTCTTCCGCTTCTGCCGCATGGTTGAGTATCCGCAACGCAAAGCGATACAGTTTGTTTTTAATTGGAAGTATGTCAGATTTAAACTGTCGGGTAGTCATTTCAAAAATAGCGACGAAAGCACCGTTGAAGATGTTACAAGGAATTTTAAAAAAAAGCAAACAACGACCCCAAAGCTCTACTTTTGGGGTTTTATACTGAAATGCTATTGACATGCAGCTCAAAAAATTGGACGGGATGCTCATGCAGTCGTTCATTCCTCCTTTCATAGCTACTTTTTTTATTGCCCTTTTTGTGTTGGTTATGCAGACGCTTTGGCTCTACATTGACGACATTGCTGGCAAGGGTATCGGTTTTTTCCTATTGGTTGAATTGGTGAGCTACATGTCTGTTTCCATGATCCCGATGGCCTTGCCGGTGGCGGTTTTGATTTCCGCCGTGATGGTGTTGGGCAACCTGGCCGAACGGTATGAACTGTCGAGCATCAAATCGGCGGGTGTTTCGCTATGGAGGGTCATGATGCCATTGATGATTCTGACGAGTGGAATTGGGGTTGGTTCCTATTTTTGTTCCAATAACCTTATTCCGATTTCCAATCTAAAGTTCAAATCCCGCCTGCACGACATCCGCAAGCAAAAGCCGACCTTAAGCCTGGAAGAAAGCATTTTCAACGACGACTTTCAGGGTTTTTCCATCCGCATTGGCAACAAACTACCAGACAACAAAACAATCCAGGACGTCATCATGTACGACGATGCCGAGGCCAGCAACGGCCGCTTGACAGTGGTGGCCGCCGACAGTGGAGATATGTACGGCTCTACCGATGGCAAATTTTTCGTAATGCACCTGTACAAAGGAAGCCAGGTGGTGGAACCTAAACCTACCATCAAAGATGGGCGGAAAAATTTCCCGATGATGAGGGCCACTTTTAAAGAATGGACCAAGGTCTTCGATTTGGACGAATTTGAACTGGACCGCACAGATGAAAACCTGTTCAAATCGCACCATACTATGTTGAGTAACAGGCAGTTGCTGGTGGCCATTGACTCAATTGACATAGAAATAGCCCAACGTATTGAACGGAACAACGAACAGAGTTACAAAAGCTTTTATTTTATGCAAAAAGCTTACGAGGAGCAAAAAAAAGAAGAACGTAAACAGGAAAATGAGCGGAGGAAACAAGAAAGGGATTCTTTGGAAAAACTAAATATACCTCCGGTGTATGAGGGTCAAAATCCCACAGGCCAGCCAATAGATACCAGCAAAAAAATGGCTCCAATGCCAACTCCCCAAAAGCCCATCCAACCCATTAAACCTGAAACCCTTAGACAGCCAAGCCCGCAACAGGAAAACTCAGCCATCAACAGACCTGCCCCGAACGCTGCTACCTTTCAATTGGAACCATACCGCCTCGACACTTTGAGCAATTTTATTTACATTTTTCCAAAGGAAAAGAGGGGCGAATATCTCCTGGAGGCCCGGAAAGCTGCCCAAACTTTGAAGGAAAGATCGGCCAGCACCCTTAGTTCGTTGGCTAAGACGAAGGAATCGAAAGTCAAGCACGTTTTTGAATTCAATACCAAATACAGCATGGCCGTGGCTTGCCTGATATTTTTGTTTTTTGGCGCACCGATGGGGGCTATTGTCCGCAAGGGCGGATTTGGATGGCCTTTGCTGATTTCCATCGTGTTTTTTATGCTTTTTATCGTCATCAGTATTTTTAGCAAAAACATTGCGGAAAGGGGCGTCATCAATGCAGTTTTAGCCTCTTGGATGAATTGCCTGGTGATCTTCCCGATGGGCCTTGCACTCACCTATTGGGCCATGCGGGATGCCAATCTCCAACAGATTGCCGATTTCTTCAAATTCAAGTGGCTGTTTGAAAAAATAAGCGCAATAAAAAAAGCTTAGTCCCTTCGTTTTTCCCGTTTCCAATCGTCGTTGAGCATTCTTAAAATGCTGAATTCCAGTCCGTTCAGCCCAAAGGGCGAATTGGACAAAATGACAACTCCTGTCTTGGTTTCTTTCACAAAAGCGATGGCAGAGCGATGGCCAGCACTGGTGCCGGTATGGGTGATGATATTGGGCCTTTTTCGGTGACATATGACGTGCCAGCCCATCGCAGCCCATGTGTTCTTATGAATGCCTGTCGGAATCTGTGGCTGATGTGCTTGAGTAAAAATGTTGTCATTGAGGTTAGCCTTTAAAAAATTTAACAGGTCGTGCAGGGTAGATTTCATGCCCAAGGCCGGGAGGAAGGATTTGAAAACCCTCGGTTCGGCAGGATGGCCTGCCTTGTCGTAGCCGACAGTAGGCGCCGGCCCAACGCCCCAATAGCTTTCGGGCATATCGTTTGGTTCAAATATCTTCAATTTTATGTACTCATCCAGCATTTTCCCACGTGATAAAATTTGATAAAAAATAAAATCCAACATCGCATAAGCGGTGGGCGAATAGCTGTATTTCCTGTCTTTTTTGGAACTGAAATCGAAATCAAGGAAGTAATCGGAAAGGTAGGGTAGGGGGTAGTTTGAAAACAACTGGCCGTCATCCCTTGCGTGTTGTCCAATGCCAAATGGAAGGCGGGGCAGGCCTGTACGGTGCGTCAAAAAATCCATCACAGTCACATTTTCAGCCGATTGATTTTTTAAGCTGTCAGGCAGGTAGGTATTTACGCTTTTGTTGAAATCCAGTTTTCCTTCATTGGCCAATTGGCACAAAATAGAGGCTGTAAAAACCTGGGTCAAATCGCCAATTTCAAAAAATGTATGTTCGTCCGGAGGCAGCAGGCTGTCTTTTAATAATGTGCCATACGGCAATATAAAAGTGTAGTCGCCATCTATAATTCCGATAATAAAACCAGGTGTTTTTTCAACATCAATCTCGGCCTCGAATCGGACGAGTTTGTCTATTTGCTGGCGTAATTGTAAACTATCCTGACCGTAGTTTGGGCAAGTAAAAACGAAGAGTAAATGGGTAAAAAGAAGTTGGCGCATGGAAAGGGCAATTGGCGGCAAAGGGTACGAAGAGGTTAAAAATCTTGTAAGAAACGGCCTTGGCGCATTAAAAATTTCGTTAATGGTTCTGCCGTCAAAATAAGCAGTTTTGGTGTTCGTTTTTAGGAAGTCCAAAAACTTTAATGTCATGAACCAGAACAGAAAATTCGAGAAAGCCGCCCGCAGCCGCAGCCAGTTTGCAATTTGCGTGGCCATTGTTTTGCACGTGGCAGTTTTTGCCGCCATAGCCTTTCAATCGGAAGTAAAAGGACTTTTGCCTGATTTTGTAAAGGAACTTTTTTCCAAACCTGTCGAAAATGCACCTACTGCCGCCATTCCATAGCCCCGTCAAAACAGGCCGTGCAATTCGGCCTGTACCAGGTTTACCACTTTTCCCAAGTCCTCGGCATTGCTTTGGAAGTCAACATCATCGGAGTTGATAATCAACAACTTACCTTCGTTGTAGCCACTTATCCATTTTTCATATCTTTCGTTCAGCCTTTTTAAATAATCCAGGCTCATGCTGCCTTCGTAGTCACGTCCACGTGATTGGATGTGGGCAACCAAAGTAGGTATGCTCGCCCGCAGGTAGATGAGCAGGTCAGGCGCTTGTATTTGCGAGGACATGGTTTTGAAAAGGCTAAAATAATTTTCAAAATCACGGGAAGTCATCAGGCCCATATCGTGCAGGTTGGGAGCAAAAATGTAGGCATCCTCGTAAATCGTCCGGTCTTGGATAACGGTGCGTTCGCCTTGCAGGATCTTTAGCACCTGCTGGTAGCGATTGTTCAAAAAATAAATCTGGAGATTGAAGGACCAACGCTGCATATCGTGGTAAAAATCGGCCAGGTAGGGGTTGTCGTCGGTGCTTTCAAAATGGGTCAACCAGCCAAAATGTTTGGCGAGTTTCTCGCAAAGCGTAGTTTTGCCCGCACCGATATTTCCAGCGATGGCTACATGTTTGACCTGCATAAAATCAAGGTTTGTTTGTATGTTTGTCTGGATGCAAGCACGAAAATAGAAAAAAGGGTATTGCTGGAAAGGTACGCCGCTAAGAATGTTTTCCACAAGCCGTTGAACCGAACTTGAAATCAAAATAAGCTTTCCCTCTATAAAAGGTGGCCAATCATCTAAAAAGTCATTATGCAGATAGACCGCAACCTAATTTTAAAACTTGAAGACCTCGCAAAGCTGGAACTTTCAGATGAGGAGCGTTCGGCTTTGATGCTTGATTTGAACAAAATCCTGAACATGGTCGAGAAGTTGCACGAACTGGACACCAAGGGCGTCGAACCTTTGGTGTATATTTCGGATGAAACCAACCAACTGAGGGAGGATGAAATCAGGCACCAGGTAAGCCTTGAGCAGGCACTGCAAAATGCACCTAACTCGGACGGGCAGCATTTCAAGGTGCCCAAGGTTTTATAAAATGCCATAGACTTTCTGAATGGTTTTTTATAACCACATTCACACATTTATCTTAAGTATGCAAACTATCATTTCGGTTCGGAACCTCCAGAAAATATATTACATGGGAGCCAACGTGGTCAATGCCCTGCAAGGCATCAACCTCGACATCCATAAAAATGAATACGTAGCGCTGATGGGGCCTTCGGGTTCTGGCAAGTCCACTTTGATGAACCTGATCGGCTGCCTTGATACACCCACAACTGGCGAGTACATCCTCAATGGAACCAACGTTAGCACTATGGACGACAGTGAGCTGGCCGAGGTGAGGAACAAGGAAATTGGCTTTGTTTTTCAAACCTTCAACCTGTTGCCGAGGCTGTCCGCTTTGGAAAACGTGGCCCTGCCACTCGTATATTCCGGGATGAACAAGGCCGACCGCACGGAAAGGGCAAAGCAAACTTTGGAATCGGTGGGTTTGGGCGATCGGATGGATCACAAACCCAACGAATTGTCCGGCGGACAACGGCAACGGGTGGCAATAGCCAGGGCTTTGGTCAACAATCCAAGTATCATTCTCGCCGACGAACCGACGGGAAACCTGGACAGCAAAACTTCCTACGAAATCATTGGCCTTTTTGAAGAAATTCATTCCAGGGGCAATACCATTGTACTGGTGACCCACGAACCCGATATTGCCGAATTTGCCCACCGAATCGTGCGGATGAAGGACGGGCTTATCGAATCTGACGTCATCAATCCCAATCCCGTTAGGATTTTGGAAAATGCCTAAGCTGGTAAGGCCAGAACCAAAATTGTTATGATGGTTGATGAGGTAGATATCAACTATCATCAACCCCATAAACTTTATCAACCCCTTGCAGAAAAGCAAAGGAATTAACCGATAAGTTTGAAAAGCATGGCGTTTAAGATTTATACTAAAACTGGGGATCTGGGCGAAACGGCCCTTTTTGGTGGCAAACGTTTGCCCAAAAGCCATTTGCGCATCGAAGCCTATGGCACGGTGGATGAACTGAATTCCTTCATTGGCTTGGTAAAAGATGTGGTGCAAGACCAAGCCACCCAACAAATTTTAAAGGAAATACAAGACCGCCTTTTTACCATCGGTGCCAATCTCGCCACCGATCCTTCCAAAAACATTTCCCCGCCCGATATTTTGGATGCAGATATCCAAGTCCTTGAAAATGAAATGGATAGGATGGATGAATCCCTGCCTGTTCTAAAAAATTTCATCCTTCCAGGTGGGCATACATCTGTCTCGTTTTGTCACATTGCCCGCTGTGTGTGCCGCCGGGCTGAGCGCTTAGTTGTTGCCCTGAATTTGGAGGAACCAGTTGAACCGCTTGTCATCAAATATCTCAACCGGCTGTCCGATTACCTTTTTGTATTGGCCAGAAAAATCGGGCAAGACCTTGGGGTAGGGGAGGTAGTTTGGAAAAACAGGCAATAACCCACTCCTCTATTTGTCAATTTGCAGCCACACCCAATCCTTTCTTTACACTTCCTGTTGTTAATTTTAATTCTTAGATAACTTTGGAGCATCAAGCTGCACCTTCAAAAATAACTATCCATGCGTTTTAAATTTTACTCACTTTTTCTTTTGTTTTTCTTTGGTCAAATCCTTCATTCCCAAGTAATTATCAATGAATTTTCTGCCGCCAATATGGACGGCATCACTGACAACTATGGCGAAAGGGAAGATTGGATTGAACTGTACAATGCAGGCAACCAGACCGTCAATTTAGCCGGCTACTGGTTGAGCGACAACCCGGACAACCCAGACAAATGGGCCATTCCCGCAGGCGTCACGATTGAGCCAGGCGAACATCTTTTGATTTTTGCTTCGGATAGGGATGAATTCAGTGGCGGCATTCTTCATGCTGGTTACAAAATAACCCAAACTCAGCAGGAATACATCGTGCTGGCCGATCCTCAACAAAACCTCCTTGATGTGGTGCAAATTACCGTCCCCAACCAAGTGAACCATTCGACGGGTAGGGTAGAGGATGGAGACATCGCTTGGGGAATTTTTCAAAATCCAAGCCCTGGCGCCCCAAACGGCAATGCCCGCACAGGTTATGCGCCCAAACCTACTTTTAACCTGTCGGCAGGTTTTTATACAGGCAGTATTTCACTTAGCATAGGAGGCCCGGCCGGTTCGACCATCCGCTACACGCTAAATGGGGCAGAGCCGACTACAAGCTCAACCCTTTATTCCGCACCCATTAATATAGGCCAAACCACCGTTGTAAAAGCCAGGGTATTTAGCAGCGACCCTGATTTGTTGCCAAGTTTTACCGAGGCCAATACTTATTTTATCAATGTGAACCATACCGTGCCAGTGCTTTCAGTAGCCGGAACCGACCTTGCCGATCTTTTCAACGGAAACCAATTCGAGCCACGGGGCAGTTTTGAATATTTTGACAATGGCGAACTGATAGATGAAGCTTATGGCGAATTCAACAAACATGGTAACGATTCCTGGGCTTACAATCAGCGTGGAGTTGACTATATCACCCGTGACCAGATGGGCTATACCAGTTCCATTTCTCACCAGATTTTTCCTACAAAGGACAGGGACAATTTTCAGCGCTTGATATTAAAACCTGCGGCCAATGACAATTACCCGGCCATTGGAGGCGCTCATATTCGGGATGCATACGTCCATACCCTTTCCCAGCGGGCAAGTATGGAATTGGACGAAAGGACTTATGAACCATGTGTCCTTTATTTGAACGGCCAATATTGGGGCGTTTATGAAATCAGGGAAAAAGTGGACGACTCTGATTTTACACGTCATTATTATGATCAGGGTGAAAAATGGTTGGATTTCATCAAAACCTGGGGAGGCACTTGGGAGGAATATGGCAGCCGTGCCGATTGGGACAACCTGCACAATTTCATTACCACAAACGATATGTCCATTCCCGCCAATTACAATGTGGTAAAAGACCAATTGAACGTGTTGAGTTTGATTGATTATATGATATTAAATACCCACGTAGTTTGCATGGACTGGCTGAATTGGAACACCTCCTGGTGGCGTGGCCGCAAACCAGATGGCGAAGCCAAAAAGTGGAGGTATGCATTGTGGGACATGGATGCCACTTTCGGGCATTATATTAATTACACCAATATCCCCAATACGACCCCCAATGCTGACCCTTGCTTTGCAGAAAATTTGCCAGATGATTTTGAGGGGCATGGCCAGTTGATCCAATCTTTAATGGCCAACGAAGAATTTCATTCGCTTTATGTGAACAGGTACGCCGATATGAACAACAGCTTTTTTACCTGTGATTATATGAATTCACTTCTGGATTCGCTAATTGGGAGAATTGAACCAGAAATGCCCGGCCAAATACAAAAATGGGGAGGCACAATGGCGGAATGGCAGGGGAATATCCAGCAGCTTAAGGACTTCATCAATTCCAGGTGTACAGTCATTGACGACGGAATCGAAGATTGCTATGATGTGGTTGGGCCTTACTCTGTAACGGTAAAAGTCGAACCGCCCGATATTGCCAATCAGGTCAAGGTAAACACATTTGTCCCAATCAGTTTTCCATACACCGGAGACTATTTTGTCGGGACTACGCTCAACTTTCAAGCTTTGCCCATCCAAGATTGGGCGTTCGACCATTGGGAAGTAATGACCAACCCATTCACTCCGGGGCCATCGGCAGAAACCATCCAACTTAGTTTGACGGACACGGTAGGCGACATGGTAACAGCCGTGTTCAGGTTGGCTATACCTTGTGCAAACGCCAGTCAATTTGTTTTTGATTCGACCTTGTCATCCATAAATGTGGACTGGGAAGCGCCCTTAAACGCCATCAGTTACGAATTTGGTTCCAGGAAATCGAATAGTGGAGAGGACTGGAATACCATTTCATTGACCGATCCTACTTATACTATTTATGGATTGGATATCTGCACGGAGTACGATATTCGGGTAAGGACAATCTGCGACTTTGCCGTAGGAAGTTATGTTGAATACACTGTTAAAACTGCTTGTTTGACCGGAACTGAAGAAGCGACAGCGGGGCTTTTTGAATGGAATATTTACCCAAATCCCTTTGATGACCATTTGGCAGTGGACATTGTTTTGGCAAAGGCAACGGATATCCGGCTGGAATTGATAGATATGACCGGTAGGGTAGTGTACCGTGAACAAATTGGGGAAATGGATATGGGGAAACAACTTGTTTCAATGGATGGTTTTTCCAATTTAGCTGCGGGTACTTATTTGTTAAAATTGACAACCAGCGAAGGCCAAGTCGGCAAGCTTGTTTCCAAGCAGTAATTTTTATAAAAAGCACGAGTGCAAAAGTGGGGCCCATAGGTTT
>JBGSKQ010000128.1:0-19453 GCA_041741095.1 Saprospiraceae bacterium | reverse complement strand
TGCCGAAGCTGATTTGGTGCCGGGAAATCCCTGTTTTGTGGTGGGACATGACTTTCGATTGGTTTATTACGCGAAAGGTAAGCATTCTCCGCCTGTTTTTATAGGGGGGAGGGGGCTTTTTTCACAATCTGACGTGTGCATGGTGGAAGTGGACATGAAGAACTACGTGGTCTCTTACGACGGCTTTTTTGAAGACCTAGTGGGCCAGCTTTGCCCCGAATTTGTCCCCCAACGCCTAAACGACCTCGTGCAGGGGGCGGCGCAGTCGCAGCAGCGGCACGTCCTCGTGATGCTCTACAACTTCGACGCCCTGCTCGACGACCCGGCAGGCCTGCACGACCGCTACGATGCCACCTTCCTCAACCAACTGAATGCCCTGCGCAACACATCCTGTGCCCGCCTGCTCTGCGTGACCCGTCAGCCGCACAACCAGTCGGTGTTCAAAGGCCATAGCTCCTGGCTCAACCTGGAACTGATGCACCTGCCCGACCTGACCGACCGACAGATAGCGGCGGAACTTGCCCGCTACCCTGACTTGCACCTGGACGAAAACCTGAAAGCCTACCTCGTGGAGCAAATAGAAACCGAACCGCTGGCCTACCACCTGCTCGAAAGGGCTATTTATCGCTTGCGGGGGATGCAAGTGAACAGGGAAGCGCTGAAGTTGATTGTGAAGGAACTCAACAGAAAATTGAAGTGATATGGAGGAGGGAAAAGTGGTTAGAGCACCGAAGAATACTTGGGAGATGCTTTGGTGGTTGATTTTTGAACCAGAGTTGGTTATGAAATATTCTAAGACCAGTCCCTTAAAAAATCATGTTCGCAATGCCTGGAAACCATTTTTTGGATTATACGCTTTCCAATTTTTTCTACTGATCTTTACTGTTTTAGTCCTTCTCATCTTTGATTTACCGGCATATTTTCCAAAAATATTTTGCGTAGATATTTCAAAAGAATGGGGAGCAAACACTTTGGATAATTGCCAGTTGATAATGGAAGCTACCCTTCCAATGGTGGGGTTAGTTCTGATATTTTCCATTATACTGTTATTTGAATCATCTCCTATTGGATTGTCTTTTTGTTTCTCATGGAGTTTGGTATGGATAAGTGGAATTTTTGCAATTACTTTTATGACAAGTTACCTTTCGGCGTTGTCTCTAGGTTTTGCAATAAATGGTACTGGGTTTATTCGTTTACCTAATAACTGGCTCAATGATAAATTTTTTTATGGGTTGAGGGGCGGACTTTCAATGGGTGTAATAACAGCAATTGCATATTTTTCAGAAGATAGCATTAGCGGGGGCGTTCTGGTTATTCTACTCATCCTGATTGTCTATTACCGAGTTCCCTTTTTTCTGTACTATTCGGTAAAAAATAATTTGGACAAATATAACCTCAGCTACAATCCTCATTATTGGGATGGTGTCATACCATTCCCTATCATAAATTTAACTCAAAATTTAACCGAAGATATAATTAAAAAACCTGATGATTCAACCCATTTTATTGAATTCCTCTTCAAAAGGCGGGAATATCAACGCCCCCTCGCCCACCACCTGCTCCATGCCCAAGCCTCCGGTTATTGGCGCATCCACCGCCTCCAGCCTGACATCCTGAAGGTGTTCGTGGAAGTGCCCGACGACAAGGACAAGAAATTCCGTCCCTCCGCAGCCTGGTACGAAAAACTCCACGCCATGCGTCAAGTCCGCATGGACAGCGCAAGGGAAAACAACATCCACACCCGCCTTCAATACTTTGACATTTTCCGCCAAAAACTGGCCGAGTTCCGCCAGCAAAACCTGTTGGAAAGCCCGCTGTGGAATCATTATTACTTTGACACCCTCGACCTGTGGGTAAGGTCCGCCGATGCCGAACACGAGCGGCTGCAACTGGAATCGCAAAACCAGGAACCCGTCTGCCCCAACCTCTACCGGGGTGGCGAGCAGCTCGATCCCCGCTTCGACAAAGCACTGTTTTTCGGCAGGGAAGACCTTCGCAATACCTTCGAAAGCAAAGTGGTGACGGCCGCTTCCATGCCGCTGTTTTTCATACAAGGCCAACGTCGGGTGGGCAAAAGTTCGCTCATCCGCTTCCTGCCGGAGTACCTCGACAGCGGTTTCGTATTAGTCTATCTCGACCTGCAAACGGGCATCAACTCAGTTACAGAATGGCTGGAACTTATGCGCCGTGCCATTTGGAAAACCGTCCGCAAAAAGGAAGACCCACCACAACTGCCAGATGGCGCACAATGGGACAAGGGCAACTGGTTGTCCTGTTGGCGGCTCTTCCAGCAAGAACTGCAAACCATCGCCGGGGAAGATGGTAGGCGCATCATCCTGGCGCTCGATGAGTACGAGGAACTGCACCGCTGCCTCCAATTCGACCCGGAGCAGGGCGGGCAACTTTTAGGCGCTATGCGCAGCTTTTCACAAAGTCAACACCGGGTAGTGTTCCTTTTTGCCGGTGCCGATTTTTTCACTGAACTGAAAAACCCAAACTGGAACGAATACTTCGTGCAGGCCGTGCCGCTTACTGTCGGCTATCTGTCACGGGAAGACACCTTCCGCCTCATCCAGGTCGTGCCATTGCAATACCCATCGGCACTGCTGGAACGGATGTACCACGAAACGCAGGGCCATCCTTGCCTGCTCCAGAAAATCTGCCAGGAAATGGTGAACGTCGCCAACGCTTCGGGGAAAAAGGAAATGGCGGAAGCAGACTACGATGCGGCCTTTGAGCGGGTCATTATGCAGCCGCATAACGGCGTGGTGGACGTGTTCTGGGGCCAGTTCTGTACCCTGCGGGGTATGAAGCCGATCGTGTGGGAAATCCTCGAAAGCAAGCCGCCTTCTGATGAACGGTTGGTGAAAGTGATGAAAATCCACGGTTTCGTAGTGGAGGAAAAGGGGGCGTGGCGGCTGCGTGTGCCGCTCTTTGAACGGTGGGTGCGAGAGTTTGGCGTATTGGGTTGAAATTATTTGAATATTCAGTATTTTTGGGGAACGCCGAATGAATTCGGCGGTACTTTACCCCATAAATTTGTTACGCACTTAAATTATTCTCACCGCCTCCCCGACACCACAAAATACCCATACGCCCCCCTGTGCATCCCTACCAACAGTGCCAAAAGGCAGGCTTTTAAGTGCCGGAGCCGTACTTTATTCAGCCGTTCGCCTGCTATTCTTTTTTTCAAAATAAACCAGGCGACGCAAAAAGGGGAGTGCAAGGCAGTGGGTGCTATCTTCCAGGAAATTTCTTCCGCTTTGATGTCTAAAAAACCGAGGCTTTCCAGCTTGGATAAAAAAGGTTGCAACGAAGGGAAACAGGGCACTGCCCATCCTTCACAGATACTGTCAAGGCAGCTGCGGAAAAGGCGGCTGAACGATGGCCGGAGGATTTTGGTAAACCCGTCCACGATGACAAATCGCCCGCCCGGTTTCAATATGCGGTACAGTTCTTCCAGGAAAAGCCCCTTGTCTTCTCCCGGCGAGTGGCAACAGCTTTCGAGGGCATAGGCAGCATCTGCACTGCCCGATGGCAAGAGGGTATCGAGGTAATCGGCTTGCATAAGCGCAATTTGATCGTCCAAACCGGCAGCAGCATTGATTTGCTGGGCCATTTCAATTTGCCGTTGTACGAGCGTGATCCCAGTGATTTTCTTTTGTGGAAACTGCCGTACGAAACTGCGCATCGTAGCGCCGAGACCACAGCCGAGGTCATAAATAGAATCGTCGTCATCCTCCAATTGCAATTTCTCGAAAACAATGCGGTTCATTTCCTGTAGCATAGGCTCCCGGCGGAAAGGGTTCATCCCAGGCCGCCAATAGCCGAAGTGCATATTGTATTCCTTGCTCCAGGCACCATAGTCGAGTCCTGTGTTTTCATAATAATTTACCAGCGTTTTGCGGTTCGGATCAGTAGCATGGGTACTGATGGCATATGATACGTTAGAAGTTGATTTGGAAAATGGGCTGGCATCCATGTTGGGTAATTGTTGAATTGCCCACCGAACAGAAAGGGTATTAAATGGTTTTGAAAAGGCATTTGCTTTTCCAAATTTTCCCTACATTCGCCTCTCTTTCTTCCTTTCAAAAATTCCCTCCCATTCGAGTCTCACCACCAAACAGCTGATAAACACTGTAAATTTTCTTGGGAAATTGCCCCTGGAAGCACCTGCTTTCCAGGTTGCCATTTAAAACAAAAAACATCATGAACCCACAATCATTCAGCGCCTATCGGTGGCCGCTCATCCTGTTATTCATTGCTATCCTCCTTTTTTTCACCAAAGAAGGCCTGCGCTCGCAGCCCACGGGTTTTTCCGACAACCTCTACCTCGGAGGTTGGGACGAAGCGGCCGGGTTTACCTGGGACAACAACGGCCGCATGTACGTCTGGGAACGAAAAGGCAAAGTTTGGGTCGTTGTCAACGGTGTCAAACAAAGCACCCCGCTGCTGGACATCAGCCAGGAGGTCGGCGGCTGGCGGGACTTCGGCCTGCTCGGCTTCGCACTCGACCCCAATTTTGTGACCAATGGCTATATCTACCTGCTCTATGTGGTGGATCGCCACCATTTGTTGAAGTTTGGAACCTCGCAATACAACGCCAATACCAACGAATATTTTGCCGCCACCATTGGCCGCATTACCCGCTATCAGGTGGACGTGGCCAATGGCTACAACAGCATCGTGCCCAACAGCCGTTTTATCCTGCTGGGCAATGCCGTAAACGACGGGCCGCCCATCCTCCACGAGTCGCACGGCACGGGTTCGCTCGCCTTCGGGCAAGATGGCACCCTGCTCGCCACGATGGGCGACGGGGCCAGCTACAACGCCGTGGACCAAGGCAGCGACCCTGAAACTTATTGGCAACAAGCTATCAATGACGGCATTATCACTTCCGCCCAAAACGTGGGGGCCTACCGTTGCCAAATGCTGACTTCTTATTCTGGCAAAATCCTGCGCCTTGACCCGCAGACGGGCAACGGCCTGCCTTCCAATCCTTATTACAATGCGGCGCAGCCGAAATCCGTGGCCAGCCGAACCTGGGCCAGAGGGCTTCGCAACCCATACCGTTTCTGCCATGTGCCGGAGACGGGCAGCCACATCCCCGCCGATGGCAATCCTGGCGTGTTCATGCTGGGGGACGTGGGCTGGGGCACCCGTGAGGAAATGGACGTGGTGCTGGGGCCGGAGATGAACTTTGGTTGGCCCAAATACGAGGGGATGACCTTTCAGCCGGGCTACAACAACAGCACATACACTCCGCAGGTACACCATCAGCCAAGGATGGACTGGCGCACCGGCACGGCCAGGGGCTTGGTGAATGGCAATATCGTGAACGTCGGTTCTTCTACTTTGCCGGGCAACTCTTTCACGGGCAACGCCAGCACGGGCGGCATCTGGTACCACGGCCACGACTTTCCCAATACTTGGCACGACACCTATTTCCACGCCGACTATGGGGCGGGTTGGATAAAAAATATTCGCCTCGATGCCAACTACAATCCCCTGGAAGTGCGCAATTTCATTGACGTAGCGGGCGCTTGTGTTTTTTTAAATACCCATCCTACACAGGGCGGCCTCTGGTACGTGCGCTGGCCGGATCAGATACGCCGGGTGGACTTTACAGGCACGACTACCCATGCCCCGGTTGTTTTTGCTTCCGCAAATGCGACCTCGGGAAACTCGCCGCTGACGGTCAATTTTTCCTCATTCAATACTTATGATCAAGATGGTGGGAACCTCACCTACCTCTGGAATTTTGGCGACGGCACGACCAGCACACAGCTCAATCCGACGAAGACTTTCACCTCCGGCGCTTCCCCCACTGGGTACACTGTCACCCTTACCGTCACCGATAATACCAACCTGACAGGCGTGGCTACTTTGAATATTTCAACCAATAATTCACCGCCTGATATCGTATCAACCAGCGTGGACGGCATCAGCACCTTCAATCCTGGCATTACTACCAACCTGCCGCTCAATGCATCTGTCAGCGACCCCAACCATTCGGCGGGGCAATTGAGCTATTTGTGGGAAATATTGCTCTACCACAACGAGCACAACCACCCCGTGCAAAGTTTCACCTCGGCCTCTGCCAATGTGAACATCACGCCCGTGGAGTGCTACAATGCCAGCTATTGGTACAGAATAAAACTGAAGGTGAGCGACCCGACCGGGGCCAGCGATTTTTATCAAAAAGACATCTTTCCTGCCTGCTCCGGCAATAGTCAAAGTATCTCATTTTCAAGCATTTCCGATAAACTCGTGGGCAATGCGCCATTTAGCCTTACGGCCACTGCCAGCAGCGGGCTTCCCGTTATTTTTTACGTGACGGAAGGCCCGGCCACTGTTTTGGGCAACACTGTCACGCTGACGGGAGTACCGGGCAAAGTGACTATTGCCGCCACGCAGCCTGGTCTCCCCCCTGGAGGAGGGGGGTATGCTCCCGCCGCCAATGTTGAGCGGAGTTTTTGGGTCAATGTCGCACCGCCCAGCACATGCAGCGGCACAGGCACCATTTCTTTTGAAAAATGGACGGGCATCAGCGGCAATGGCATTGCACAAATTCCACTGGGCAACACACCCAACCAAAGCGGCACTTTGACCAGTTTTGAAATGCCCGTCAACAACGCCGATAACTATGGCACGAGGGTGCGGGGCTACATTTGCCCGCCCGTCACGGGGCAGTATCGTTTTTGGATAGCCAGCGACGACAACGGTGAATTGTGGCTTTCCACCAGTTCCAATTCCGCCAACAAGCAGCTCATCGCCAATGTGACAAGCTGGACCAATTCGCAGGAATGGACGAAATTTGCTTCGCAACAATCGGCGCTGATTACGCTCACCGCCGGACAGCAGTATTACATCGAAGCCTTGCAAAAAGAAGGCACAGGCGGCGACAACCTGGCAGTAGGTTGGCAGTTGCCGGGAGGTACATTGGAGCGGCCCATTCCTGGCATGAGATTATTGCCCTATTCTGCGCAACCACCTCAAAGTCAAACGATTACCTTTCCAGCAATTGCAGATAAAACAACAACTTCTCCTGCTTTTACCATTTCAGCTACGGCTTCCAGCGGGCTGCCCGTTAGCTTTCAAATCCTGAGCGGCCCGGCCAGTATTTCCGGCAATACCATCACGCTGACAGGGCAAACTGGTACCGTGACCGTGCGGGCAACTCAGGCTGGCATCCCCCCTTCAGGGGGGCAAGGGGGGTGGGCCGCAGCAACGCCCGTTGATCGCAGCTTTGCCGTGACGCAGGGTGGGGGAGGTGGCAACATTGACCTGTCGCTCAGTGTGGCCAATTCGCCCGCCAATTTGGCGGTTTACAACAACATGTCTTTCACTTTCACCCTGAGCAATTCGGGCGCTGTGGCAGCCTCGAACGTGCAGGTATATTTGCCCATTCCAGCTACCGCTGTGTGGGTTGGCGGCAATGAATTCACCGCTTCGCAAGGCAGTTATAACTTTCAGGGCAACAAAATATGGAACGTAGGAACCGTGCCAGCAGGTGGCAATGCGACCATTGCAGTCAACTGGTTCGTGCTGTCCTCCGACCCGCTGATTGGCTGGGCCGAAGTAGAAGCAGCCGACCAGACCGACCCCGATAGTACGCCCGGCAATGGTACACCCGGCGCTTCCAATGAGGACGATGAGGCGGCCAAAACCGTCACTGTGCCAGGTCAAGGTCCTCAGAATCAAACGATTACTTTTCCCGCCATTTCCAATAAAGAAACGGACGATGCGCCTTTCAGCATCAGCGCCACGGCCACGAGCGGCTTGCCGGTGAGTTTTCAAATCATGAGCGGCCCGGCCACTGTTTCGGGAAATACCATCACGCTGATTGGGTCAACTGGCACTGTTACCGTGCGGGCCAGCCAGCAGGGCAATGCACTTTGGAACGCTGCCCTGCCCGTTGACCGTACTTTTTTGGTCAATGCGCCGGGCTTGCAAGATCAAACGATTGCTTTTGGCACCTTGCCGAATAAGTTGACGACCGACGCCCCATTTACTATCAATGCGACGGCATCCAGTGGCCTACCCGTTGCTTTTTCGGTGCAGTCTGGGCCAGCCACCATTTCGGGTAGCACGATCACACTCACTGGGCAACCCGGCAGCGTGACGATCCGGGCATCGCAGGGCGGCAATGCCACTTACAATCCTGCGGCCAATGTGGATCGAACCTTTCAGGTGACTACGCCCGGAGGCGGGGGTGGTGTTGACCTTGAACTGACCATGAGCGCCAGCCCGACGACCATCACGCCCTGGGGCAACATCGGTTTTACCGCCACCCTCAAAAACATGGGCACGGTGACGGCCAATGGCGTGAAAGTGCATTTTCCAAAACCAGCCAGTGTTGTTTTTGTGGGGGGCAATGAATTTACCGCCTCAAAAGGCAGCTATGGCCTTTTTACCGATCAAATTTGGAACGTTGGCAACATGGCGCCCGGCTCAACTGAGACCCTTACAGTCAATTGGTTTATTTTACAAAATGCACCTATCACGGGCTATGCCCAAGTGAACGCCGCCACCCCTGCGGACAACGACAGTACCCCTGACAACGGCACCTCGCCCACGCCGAACGAAGATGACGAGGCCGCTTTCACCGCCACCGCACCGGGCGCTGGGCCACAAGATCAGACCATCACTTTTCCCGCTATTTCCAATAAAGAAACGGACGATGCACCATTCAGCATCAGTGCCACTGCTACGAGCGGGTTGCCCGTCAGTTTCAGCATCGTCAGCGGCCCGGCGACCATTTCAGGAAATACCATTTCTTTAAACGGGACAACAGGCAGCGTGACCGTGAGGGCTTTACAGGCTGGCAATGCCAACTGGAATGCCGCTACCCCTGTGGAAAGGACTTTTACGGTCAATACGCCTGGACTGCTCGACCAAACGATTAATTTCCCTTCCATTTCCAATAAAGAAACGGACGATGTGCCTTTCAGCATCAGCGCCACGGCCACGAGCGGTCTGCCCGTGAGTTTCCAACTCGTCAGCGGCCCCGCCACTTTAAATGGCAGCCAAGTCACACTGACCGGGGCGACTGGTACCGTGACCATCCGGGCCAGCCAAGCCGGCAATGTGCAGTACAACCCAGCAGCGGATGTGTTGCGCAGCTTCGGCGTCACGCAGCCAGGCGGTGGCGGTGGGCCAGATTTGGAAGTCAGCCTGACAGCGAACAACTCGACGCTTTCGATTTGGCACGACGTGACTTTTATCATAACAGTGACGAACGCAGGCGGCCAAGCGGCCAGCGGAGTCAGGCTGGCCGTGCCGATTCCACAAGGCATGGCCTTTACCGCCAACACAGTCCCCAGCGGCACGAGCTACGATATTTTCAACCAAGAATGGGTGGTGGGAAGCCTCCCGGCGGGTCAGAGCAAGACCCTCAACATGGTGCTGTTTGTTTTGCAAAACTCAACGCCCTTGCCCTATTTCGTACAGGTGAAAAACGTCAGCCCTTCCGACGTGGACAGTACCCCAAACAACAACACGACCAGCACCCCCGCCGAGGACGACGAGGCAGTGGTGACGCTTATGCCGCCGGGCAATCCGCTGATCGGTGCCCCCGGCGAGGCCTTCAAACTCAACGTGGATCAGGACGGGGCCACTGCCAAGCTCTTTTGGGTGACCAACAGCGGTGAGCACTGCCTTCGCTTTATCGTGGAGCGCTCGGCAGACGGCTGGCAGTGGGAGCAATTATTGGTCAGGGAAAATGAAGAGTATTCCGACAATTTCGCCAGCTACCGGGAGAAGGATTTCCACCCCCTGCCCGGCTGGAATTTTTACCGCATCCGGCAGTTGCGGGACGACGGCGGCTATGCCTTCTCCAATGTGCAAATGCTGGAATTCTGGGAAGATTTGGACGAATTCAAGCTCTTCCCGAACCCCGCAGGCGATTTCGTGGACATCAACCTCCGCAGCGTCGAAGGCCGCATTGTGCGCCTGTTGCTGGTGGACCGGATGGGCCGCCTGGCCAAAGAACTGGAAATCGAATCCGCCCCGCTGGAACCCTACCGCCTGGATTTGTCAAACGTGCCGGAAGGCTGGTACGTGGTATGGGTACAGGCGCAGGGGAGAAAGGCGAGGGGGTTGAGATTGGTAGTGGGGAAGGGGTAGGAGTTAACATTAATGTACTCTTCCCAATTTGTCGCCCATAGTCAGAATTTTTTGTTGGAGAAAAGATTTAGGCTGCCATATCGTACTCTTGCATGGAGATTCTTTTTGTCAAAATTAGGGTATAAACATCCGGCGGCTCACCCGGTTTATACGATGAATCTTTTTGTCAACATTTTAAAAACTAAAAAATGAAAAAAACTTTACTCCTCACTTTACTGCTTTTGGGCTGTTTTTGGGCAGCCAATGCGCAAACAGTTGAATTTTCAGATGATTTTGAATCCGGCACCGGCAACTGGGTGCTGACGGGGGCTTGGGGCCTTGCGACTTCACAGTCCCATTCTCCCTCCAATTCATTGGCCGACAGCCCGGCGGGCAACTATGCTGCCAACCAAAACATCACGGCGACAATGGCCAATGGCATTGACCTTTCCTCCGCTTTGGACGCTACTTTGACTTTTTGGGCGATCTACGATATCGAAGGTGGAAACTTCGACTACTGCTACGTGGAGGCCAGTAACGACGGAGGCGCTACTTTTATCAACATCGCTACATTTTTGGGGGAAGATCAACTAACCCCCTGGACGCAGTACAGCTATTCCCTGGGTGGCATGGTTGGCAGCGACGATGTAAAAGTGCGTTTTCGCTTCTTTTCCGACGGCGGTTATGAAGTGGACGGCATTTTCATTGACGATGTGGAAATTACCAGTTCAAATGAAGACAACTCTGCTCCGCTTATCCTGCATGAACCGCCCCAGTTTTACCATAGTGTATTGGGCGATCAAGTCGTTTTTGCCAATTTGGTGGATGTGTCGGGCATCGGTGATGCCACGCTGACCTATTCGGTCAACGGCGGTTCTACCATGAATACGGCCGGCACCTTGTTGATTGATGACTTTTACTTTTTTATCATCCCAGATCAAGCGGCTGGTTCGCAGGTTGACTATTACTTAACTGCCACCGATGGCTCTGCCAATTTAAATGTCGGCTCAACACCAACCTACAGCTACATCGCTGGCAACCATATTCTCTACGACGATGAAGAGGTTGACTTTGTCAATTCATTTGGACCAGTAGCAGCCAGTGCCCTGCAAGGTGCAGCCGTAAGGTTTACGCTGGGCGGCACCACTGATATTAAATACGCCCTGATCAGGAATTATACTGATGTCAACCGCCCCAATTCCGACTTCCTCTTCCATATTTGGGCAAATAACAACGGTCTGCCCGGCGCAGATTTGATAACGCCTTTTATGGTAACACCTGAGGCTACTTTGATTGACAACAGCCCAATGACCCGTGTTGATCTTTCGGCATACAGTGCCCAATTGTCGGATCTATCCGGTGATGTTTTCGTAGGCTTTACCGTGCCAGCTGGTGAGACTTGGGTCGTGCAAACAACTCCGGCAACAGGCGGCCGCAGTTATGTTTCCAATGGCACAACCTGGGCGGCCAATGCCAACGATGACTACCATTTCCGAATCGTCACGACGCAATTTGACACCCCCGATGATTGCGCCGATGCTTTTGACCTGACTGACCTCCAAGGCGGCGGTACAAATAATCCACAGGTCTCTACTGTATTTGATAATACGGACGCAACTGCTGGAGGTGAGCCTACAGTCGGCTATGAATGTTTTGACGAAGGATCTTTGGAAAACACCGTTTGGTACACATTTGTGGGCGATGGAGGTGCCTACGAAATCAGGACATTGAACTGCAACTTGTCAGCTACCTACAACAACGATACGCAAATTGCCGTGTATGAAGGCACCGACTGTGGTGCGCTGACCCCAGTGGCCTGCAACGAGGACACTGATTTTCCAAATAGCATCTACGAAGCAAAAGTGACCCTCCAAACCGAGGTGGGCGTGACCTATTTTATGATGATAGATGGCTGGGACGGCACGGTTGGTGAATTCTGTATTGAATTTAACGAAGTAAACCTGGTGACTTGTGCCGACATAGCCGCAGGCGCTACGGATGGGGATCACGATGTATGTTTAGGTGAAACGACCAGTTTTACCTTGGGCGCTGGTACTGTCATCCCACAGATAAACCCATTTTTCGGAATGCTTTGGGCGATACATACAGAAGACGTATCCGGCTCGTCCGATCCTTTTAATGAGGCATCCTGGTTGGGCAATTTTGGGGCAGTTTCCGATCCCGCAAACATCTATACGCCTCAATTGGTCAACGACGGGACACAGGTTCCGTTTGGCACTTATTATTTCACACCCATTGTATTTGGTGGGGCTGTGGATGTAGATGGAACCTGGCCTAACCTGGACTTTTCAAACGGCTGCGTATTGACAGGCAGTTCCGTGGAGGTAAATCTTTGGGATCAAGTTGATGCACTTTCTGTCTCCACTTCATCTGTGGGTGAGATAGCAGGCACCAATAATGGCGAAGCAACAGCAACGGTCACAGGCGGTACTGGCGATTACACTTATGCCTGGAGCAATGGCGGCACCACTTCCACAATTACCGGCTTGAACGCAGGGACTTACACCGTGACGGTTTCCGACATTTCTACCTGTGCGGAAGAAGTAGTTGAAACTGTTGTGGTGGAAGAACTGCCCAATAGCACCATTGACCCGATCTTCCAGCAAGCAATCGCCATTCAGCCAAATCCTGCTTCCTCGACGGTACAAATCAGCTATCATTTTGAAAAAAATGTGGATTTAAAAATTACAGTGACCAATACGATGGGCATGACCGTCAATAATTTGAAAATTGCCCAAAGCAATAACAACAGCATGGCCATGGATGTGGCCCATTTCTCCAAAGGCGTTTATTTCGTCCACTTCACCGATGGTGAACGCCACGCCGTGAAAAGATTGGTGGTGAACTGATAGGGTGAAAACCCGACGTTTCCATCCATCGAAATCAATCATTGGACAGAAGCCTCCAGGTATCATTTGCCTGGAGGCTTTTTTTTAAAAATCCTCTTTTTGTTTCCTCCCGCCTTGGTTGAATCCTGGATTTTTATGGAAGTTTGTGCAAAAAACGCCGCAACACCTATGAGCAACTCCCTTCCTGAACACACCGCCATCGTCTTCGACATCCGCCGCTACCTGACCGGAGGCTGGTACCTGCCGGGCGCTTTTATCGTAAAAAAAGACAAAGACGGCCAACTGGCCTACATCGTCCAAAACGCCATGCTGGAGACCATCGGCAGCTATGGGCACGAACTGACCCCCGCTCTGTCTCAGCTTTTTGGCATCATCGAAAATTTGTCGGAAAAGGCCCTGGAGGAAAAATTCAACCCGCCGAAAGGGAAGCCCAAAGCGCTTGAAATTTTGTTGCAGGACGAAACGCTGAAGCGGCACATCGAGCAGTACGTCCACCGGCAGATGGATGTTTTTTTAAAAAAAATGACCGAAAGCCGCTACCCGCTCAGCTTCATGGGCGAGAAAAAAGCCTTGATGCAAACGCTTTTGGTGAGCTATCCCGACCACGAAATCACGCCCCATCTCATTTTCCGCCGCACAAAGGATGGGGTGCTGTACCGCCTCAATTTCACCACTGGCGAAGAGCGCTGGCTCGTGCGCTGGAAGCAGCCCATCCCGCTCACCAACCAGCCCGGTTGGCTGCTGGTGGATCGGACGCTTTATTCATTGCCCGACCTGAACGGCTACATGGTGAAACCCTTCATGACCAAGGACGAACAGCCTGTGCCGAATAGGGTTTTGCGCACCTATTTCCAAAAGTTCATCATGAAAACCGTGGAGCGCACGGAGATAGAAGCCGAAGGTTTTGACCTGACGAGCACCCGCAAACTGGAAGGCTGCGAACTGTCTTTGGCAAAGCACCTTTTTAAAAACGCCTGGTTTGTCACCGTGAAATTCCACTACCTGGGGGCTACTTTTCAGCAAAACGACCCAAAAGAAATGCGCACGGCCCTGCATTTTGAAAACGAATCGGACATCCGCATCATGCAAGTAAAGCGCAACCCGGCGGGCGAAGGGGAATACCTGGGCAAATTGACGGAAATGGGTTTTGAACAGAAAGAGGGCAGCTTGTGGGAGATACCTGGCGGGTTTACGAATGACCCTGCCCATCCGGCAGGCGGGGATTTACGGTTGACGATGGAGGGCACGAAGGGTAGGGGAGAAGACCCCTTCTTCGCCGCTATTGAAAGGTTGTCGGCGCTGCGCCCGGTCTTGGAGGAAGCAGGTTTTACACTTGATGCGCCTGTTTTTGACGATAAAAAAATCAGCCTGCTGCCCCCATCGTGGACACAGGAGGTGCGGCAGGTCAACGATTGGTTCGATTTGAGGATCATCATCAAAGTGGGGCAATTTGAGTTTCCTTTTTCAAAACTGATCAGCCATATCCGGGACGGCGAGCGCTTTTACCCTTTGCCCGACGGCACCTTTTTCCTCCTCCCGGAGGAATGGATGGCCCGGTTTCATGGCCTGGCGCATTTGGGCAAAATGGACGGCGACCAGTTAAAATTGTCCAAAAGCCAGCGCCCGCTCTTGGAGTCCCTTGGATTGGGTGAAATGGCAGAACCTATTGAAAATGAGGATTTTGCGTTTAAAATCTCCAAGCTATTAAAAGCTGACCTCCGCCCATATCAGGCGGCAGGTGCGCAATGGCTGGCACAGCACTACCACGAGGGCTTGGGCGCCTGCCTGGCCGACGACATGGGTTTGGGAAAAACTGTGCAGACACTGGCCATCCTGTTATTTGCCAAGGAAAAACTTTCCGAAAAACCGATCCAGTCCGCCCTCCAGTCCAGTCTTTTTGATAGCCAGGCGCAAGATGCAGCCTCAAATCTCGCCCCGCTCCAAGCGCTCATCCTGCTCCCTGCCTCCCTCGTATTCAACTGGGAGCGGGAAATCAAAAAATTTGCCCCCGGCATCAGTATTTGCCGCCATGTGGGGCCTGGGCGCACGAAGGACGGGCGCATCCTGGGCCGCTACGACATGGTGCTGACCACCTATCAAACCGCCCAGCGGGACTTGGATTTGTTGAAAAAAAACGAGTGGGAATACATCGTGCTGGACGAGAGCCAATACATAAAAAACCCACAGAGCGGCATTTTCAAAGCAGTCGGTGAACTGCCCGCAAAGCACAAAATCAGCCTCAGCGGAACACCTATAGAAAACTCGTTGAGCGACCTCTGGGCACAAATGCAGTTCCTCAACCCAGGCATGTTGGGCAGTTTTACTTATTTTAAAAAACATTTTATCAAACCCATTGAAAAACAGGAAGACACAATAAAAAAGGCCGAACTGCGCCGCTTGGTAGAGCCTTACCTTTTGCGCCGTACAAAAGAAGAGGTTGCCCCAGAATTGCCGCCTTTGACAGAGAAGATATTTTATGCCGAAATGACGGAGGAGCAAGCCAAGCTCTATGAAAAGGAAAAATCTGCGGTACGCAATAAGTTGCTCAAGCTCGGCGACCCTTCGCTGCCGCAAAACCGGGTCGCCATACTGGCAGCATTGACCCGCTTGCGGCAAATTGCCAACCATCCGGCTTTGGTGGAAATTGAAAAATCTTCCATTTCCAATTTCCATTCCTCCGGCAAATTCAACGATGTGCTCGAATACTGGGAGGCCATCCGCCGATCCGGCCATAAAGTGTTGATTTTCAGTTCTTTTGAAAAATACCTTCAATTGTTCAGGGCGCATTTTGAGGGGGAAGGCCACCCCTTTGCTTGGCTGACTGGCGACATTTCGCAGGCGCAGCGGAAAAAGGCGGTGGATGATTTCGCCTCCAATCCCAAGATACAGGCGTTTTTCATGACCACCAAAGCTGGCGGCGTCGGCCTAAATTTGACGGCTGCCGATTACGTCTTCGTATTAGACCCTTGGTGGAATCCATTCGTAGAGAACCAGGCCATCGCCCGTGCGCACCGCATCGGGCAGACGGAGAAAGTGGTGGCCGTGAAATTTATTTCAAAAGATACTATCGAGGAGAAAATATTGAAAATGCAGGAGCGGAAATCGGCGCTGGCAGGTGATTTTTTGGCCTCGCCGGAGAAGGTGGCGTGTACGAGGGAGGGGCTGGCGGAGTTGTTGGAATGACGATTTCGTTATTTCGTTAAATACAAAACTGGCCTTCCTAAATATGATTTTAAAGAGTGAAAATTTTACCCCGCCTTTCGCAGCCATTCCCGCCCTACATTTGTACAGATGAAAAACCGTAACCAACCGGATGCAACGATTCGCCGAAGCCGACATTGAACAGATCCTCACCGGATGCTGCAAGCAGGACCGCAGCAGCCAACATGCCCTGTACAGAATGTACTATGCTTATGGCATGAGCGTGTGCATCCGCTATGCGGACAGCGAGCAAGAGGCTGTTTCGATTTTGAACGAGGGTTTCCTAAAGGTTTTTCAAAATATCAAAAAATTCGATAGGAATTTGCCTTTCAAGCCCTGGTTCCGGACGATACTCGTCAACACGGCCATCAACCACATTAAAAAGTACCGTAAATTCAAAATGGAAGTGAATATGGAAGAAGCAAGGCAGATCCCCGACCGTGAAGACATCCTGAGCCGCATCAGCTACAGAGAATTGATGGCCATCGTCCAGTCGCTCTCACATGCCTACCGTACTGTTTTTAACATGTACGTAATAGACGGTTTTAAACATGAGGAAATTGCTCAACATCTGGGCATCACGGTGAGTACGTCTAAGTCGAACCTCACCAGGGCCAGGGCCAGGCTACAGGAAATGGTGATGAAGAAGCTCAATGTAACTATTTGATGTAAGGATATAGGATTGGGGGATTTTAATCGAAGTCCTAAACCACAAAATGTAAATGCCAAACTGGACTGATAAAGACACGGACAAGTTATTCCAGCAAGGCTCGGAGCAATACGACTTCGAGTACAACTCCGCTGCATGGGAGCAGATGGGCAAACTGCTCGACCGTGAAAAACGCCGCCGGGTGTTCATTTGGCGGGCAGTCGGGATATTTGGAGCGGGCTTGCTATCTTTAAGCGTGTTCCTGCTGTGGGCAAATTGGCCGCACGAAAACAATGTCAAACAGGCCGAAGAGAAACAAGAAAATCCAATCCAATCAAATGAAAACTTATCCATTGACCCTTCAAAAACCCTTGATATTCAAGCAAATAAAAAAACAACCGATGAACTGCCAAACGAAATGGCAGCGGACAACAAGAATCAAAAGATAGGTTTAGGCGAAACCGGAAAGCAGGAGTCAACGCCGCCCCACACAAATAGCCTTGGGGAAGAGCGGGACGCTACGAACCGCAAAACGCCCACTGCCCAACGGAAAGCTTCTCAAGGGAATTCCAGGGCTGCGGCAAATGGAGACGGGCCGACATCACCTCCAGCCAATGCCAAAAGTGGCAACGGACAGGAAGGTGCGGGACAGCTCGAAGAAACAATTGTCGTGGAGGGCGCACCCACTTCGGGTACACTTGCGGAAAATAGCGAAACGTCCAGGCTAAATGAAAAGGCGGCGCTCCTGCCCGGTTTATCTTATTTGCCGATGCCAAATCCCGGAATCGAATTTAATTCCAAAATGCCTGACCTTCCCACGTTGAGACTTGCAGGCGACGACCATAAAGAAAACGAGAAAGCGTCGCCTGGAAATATGGTATTGGTGGGAATCGGCCTCGGCCCGGAATTAAACTCGGTCGGGTTTGGCGATTTTTCACGCCTCAACTGGAAATTTGGCCTTAGCATGGAATACCGTTATCAAGGTAAGTTGGGCCTCGGCATTGGGGCCAATTACATTCACATGCGGTACGTAGCAGGCCAGGGCGAGTTTAAATTGCCTTCCACTTTTCCGTTTTTGGATAAATTGGTGGCCACCCGTGGCACCTGCGACATGCTGGAACTGCCAATTGACCTGAGCTATTACACAGGCAAAAAGTCGGGCTTAATCGCCGCTGTGGGTATTTCCTCTTACCTAATTTTCAACGAGGAATACTATTACGACTACACGTATTACAACCCAAACCACATCCACAGTTGGTCCACCGATAAAAATGGCAGCTATTGGTTCGGTTTAGGCACTGTGTCGCTGGGGTATCACCATTGGGTTTCGGAGCGGATGACCATGCGTTTGATGCCTTACATGCAGTTCCCGCTTAGGGGCGTAGGGCAAGGGAAAGTAAAACTCAATAACATAGGGGCAAGCCTGCGCCTGGATTTTGCGCTGGTAAAATAAATGGGTGTTTTCTCAAAAACAATAAGCGCCCAATAAAGGCCAATGCCCGAAAAGCCCTTTATCTTTCGCCACATTTTACCACGACTTTTCGTTGTAATCAAGTTTTCAAACCTTTTATAACCTAATTCATCACTGAAATGAAAAAACATCTCTTTGCCGCTGCGTCGGCGCTCCTTCTGTTCTCGGTATTTGTCATGCTCCCTTCATGTGGCGACGATGATGAACCAACGACAACGACTTGTGACACCACTGATGTCAGTTATGCCAACGACATTGCACCCATTATTTCCAGCAATTGTGCAGGAACTGACTGCCATACCGGAAGCAGCCCTTTGAGTGGTAAGCCATTCAATGACTATGCGGGGGTCAAGGCGCAGGTAGATGCACAAAGGTTGGTTGGCTCCATCAAGCATCTTCAAGGCTTCTTGCCCATGCCCAGGAAGGACGATGGCTCAGCCGATGCGACCATGCTAAAGGATTGTGAAATAAATAAGATCGAATCATGGGTAAATGCCGGGGCCCCCAATAACTGAAAGGGCTTTTTAAAGAGAGCCGGGCGAAAGGACTTGCCCGGCTCTCTTTTTCAATATTTTTACTTTATCCATGTTTTCTTGCAGGAAAACATGGATAAAGTAAAAAGATTTTTGCGCTTGCCTCTTTTGGAAAAGCTTTTGGGGCAAAACTTCGGGACGCATCCAAAAGCTTATGGCAAAAAGATATTATGATGACAATATTGTGACTTGGAAAGTTAAAGCCAGGCAAGATGACGTGCCATTTGGCACAAACTTTGACATTTTCAATACAGCTTTGAGATATCTTTTCAAAATGCCAATATAAACGCCTTGGATTTCGTACTAATATCTGGGGTTATTGGACAGCTCAAAAGATTATTGGCCATTCATATACTTTCAACACAACTGACATTGCTGGTAAGGTCTGTACTGACATGCTTTCCACGAAGGAAATACCCACGAGAACGTTGGCGTCAAAATTAATTTGCCGACTTGATTTTGGGCAGAACAGACAAAGACTATTGATCTGGCCCCCTAAATAACCAGACAAGATTACCGATCAAAAATCTGTAATTTTAGTCATGGAAAAAAGGAAATGGAGCAAGGAAGAGAAACTTGCCATACTCAAAGAAGCGGAAGAAAAGGGGGTAGAGCTTACCAT
>JBGSKQ010000127.1:0-32182 GCA_041741095.1 Saprospiraceae bacterium | reverse complement strand
ATGGTAAGCTCTACCCCCTTTTCTTCCGCTTCTTTGAGTATGGCAAGTTTCTCTTCCTTGCTCCATTTCCTTTTTTCCATGACTAAAATTACAGATTTTTGATCGGTAATCTTGTCTGGTTATTTAGGGGGCCAGATCAATGAGAGATACATTACCAGAGCTATAAGGAAGTTCACTCTTTAGATAATTCATCAAATATCGGAATACCGAAACAAGTTGCTGGTCGCTAATTTTTGAGGTTTCAATTGTTTTAGGAAAAACAGCATCATTCAGCAATCCAGGGCGCCCAATCTCATTTGTAACCTCAAACCACAAATAATCGTCACCATTTGTTACTAAGAAATATGGCGCTTTCAATTGTTGTGTAAAGAATTGAGCTTGTCTAATAGATGGATTAAACATCAATTCTTCTGGAGAATTCACTGGCAGTTTATAAGAAGAGTTTTTTATTTCTACTACTAAATAAGGGTCTCCTTCTTGTTCAATAAGAATATCAAGTGAACCACCCCTTGAACTGGAGAGTCTAAAATCCAATCGAATATCTGCATCCTGATATCCCAAACTTTTCAGCTTCTTGACAACGTCCTTTCTAATTTCTTCTTCTGATTTCATTGTTAATGATTTTTCGACCTTATCGCTATTGTTTAATGAAATTAATCTTCAATCCCCTGCCCGCACCTCCCCTCTCATCACCTCCAGCAGCAGCGTATCACGTACCCCCGCCAGCGTTTGGATTTGTTGGGTGTTGGTATTGATTTTTTGAAATCCTGTTGTGCCGTATTGCCACCGGCTATCGGACAGCAACAGTTCGCCGCTCCAATAGGTGTCATTGAAGGTCGTGTTGGCCTCCACGAAATCAGCCTTACCTCCGAGGTCGTACTTGTCCTCTTGGATATTCCCCTCTATGTCCAGCAAAGGCATAGAGTATTCCCAAGAAGTCAGTTTGCTATTTGGCCAGAGTTGGTCGGCGGCCTGCCAGTGTTCTGCTACCAATTTTTCTACATTGGCTTCCTTGCATGTGGGTGATGGCTATCCTTGGCCAATAGCAAAATTTGTAGCCCAATGCCTGGCAGGTCAATGGCAGCACGTTTTTTACCTCCAAACTTGTTAAAAAGGAAGAATCGAAAGTGGGATTCGGCCCAAAGCAATCCGCCGTAAATGATTGAACAGCGCCTGCGTTTTTATTTGAATGGAAATCAGCCAGTCTCATAAGGGTTAATCGTTTACGTTTTCGCCGGGACAAGATAGGGGGAATAATTTTTATATTTCAAAGAAACGCTGCTGAATTTTGTCAACGGTATCGAATAACATTGTGGGATAGTGAAGTTATTATAAGCGATGGAAGGATGAAGATGACACCATCTTCTGACCTCCTTTGTTGCTGCTGCCGTTTGCCTTGTACCATTTTTTGCAAGCTTCTTCCCGTCAAATATCCCTCGTCCTACCTTTATAGACCCCCTTCCGTACCTTGTAGGGCCACGTTCGCACGTTTTAGAGCCATGTTCTCCTGTTTTAGAGCCTTGGATAAACGTTGGCATTGCATGTTTCAACGTCGGCATTGCATGTTTCAATGTTCTTGGTCAAGTTCTGGCCTTATAGGGCATTGAACGAAACGTATTGTTGCATGAATCAACCTTGGGGTTGCAAGTGCGGGTGTTTTAAGGCCTGTTCTTAGCGTTTTAAGACTTGGTGCAGGCTTTGGGGTTGTATGGCAAAATGTACGCAGCTTATTTCCCGCAAAGTCTGCAAAGGATGCGCAAAGTATCGCCAAGCGGCCCTTTGCGTGACCTTGGCGGACTTGGCGGGAAATTCACGGCGGAGCGGCAGGGCTGACTGTGTTTCATATATGCTACTGCACCCCCGATGGAGGGAAGGCAGGCAATGGGTTTTTAGGTAAGTTTTTGTTTTCACAAGATGCTTTCAAGGTTTGGGGGGCAACCAAATCAATTTAAATATTTTGTTGTCGGGTCGCATGACTTATGTTTTCTGGCATTGATGTTGATATTTATAAATATATTATAACAATTATTTATTAACACAAAATTTTACCCCTCATGAATAACAAGTTCAACCTCAAGACGAAATCGTATGCTTCGATTGACAATGTTTTTAAAAAGAACGAGGAGGCGGTGAACAGTACGCCCATCCTGAGCGGCAGCGTGTCGGTTTTCCGCACCAAACTGAAGGCTATCCACGACTACGGGGTGCCCAAAGCCTCCGAGACGGTGAGCATTACCGAATACAAGGCGGATTTGCTGGAACTGGTGACGCTGAACGCTTCGGTGGAGAGCAACGCCATCATCCTGTATGCCGACGACCACAACCTGCCAGTGCTGAAAGGCAAAATGCCCCTGAGGGATTCCGATTTGGCAAAGGGTACCGCCGAGGAACGCCTGCGCCTCTGCCAGTCCATCCACGGCGAGGCAAGTGCCTTGGGCGATTTGTTGCTGCCTTATGGCTGCAGCAGCAGTTTGATGGAGGAGATGGGCTCGAAACTGGTGGAACTGCGCACGGCGCTCAGCGCTACCCGAACTGCCATCGAAGACCGTGTGGGGCTGAACAAGGGTTTTGACCAGTGCTTCAAGGACATGGACCGCTTCCTGAAAAACCGCCTGGACAAGGCCGTGAACACCCGTGCCAAGGATTTTCCAGATTTTGTCAAGGCATACCATGATGCGAAGGTGCTACCGAAGGCGGGCGGGCGCAGCAGCGGCGAGGAGGAAGCAGCGACGGGCGCTATCGAAGCCAGGGAATTGGCCCCGGTGGTGGAGCAGTTGCAAAATGCCCTTCAGAGCCTGCAACTGGCGGAGAATGGGGCGGCGGTGGAGGGCTGAAATGTATTGTTTTGTTGCATTCTACAAACATTATCGCCGCTCTGCGGCTTGAAAATCTCCAAACTCACGTTAAAATATTTTCTGAGAAAAAATGGGGTAGCCGGGCACCTGCAAATGTGTCCGGCTTACTTTTTTCCGGATTTCCGCTGCGAAAAGGAAAACCCTTCTTCCGCAGCACCATTTCATCACCTTCTTTTTGCCGTTCGTCACCTTTTTCAAACTTTGTATTTACAGCTTGCCCATCTTTGCCCCACAACAAAAATCACTTCACGTTTATTCCCTGTTTACATGCCTATGCCCCTGCACAAGGGGAATTTGATTAATTCGTTGCAAGCTTTTGGCAGATGGTAGATCAGTTTTTTCGCCTTTACCATCCCGTGCCAGAAGATGGATTATTTGTAGGGTCTCGGCCTGACTAAACACAAAAAATACTTTGAATCACTAATTAGAGAAAGTTTTTAGCTGAAAGGTTAAAAACTAAAAGATTTTAGAACAATTCGATTGGATTAGGGCGCTGGTAAAGGCTGGCGCACTTTTTTTTTGCAACTCACCACACGGAGATAACCTTTTTACAATAAAAATCGGTGTGCCGGGCTGTGTTCGGCGCATCTTTTTTTTGTTGGCCATGCCAAAAGTCAAAATTGCATGAGGTCGCTTGAGTCATGAATTGCAAGGGGTTTTTAAAACAAGATTTCGAATTTGTTGTTGGTTCATGCCTAAAAATTGGGCAGGGCCGATAAGCGAATGAAAAACATCACTTAGAATCTGTTTGAAATTACCTCAATGGGCTAAAAAGGTGTCTTTTCCGCCCTGCGACAAGCAAATTTTTCGGCAATAGCGATGCTATTCCCTCAAAATTTCCTTGCCGCAGAACGAAAAAACCACTCTTTTTTTCTCCATCAGGCAAATTCAAACAGATTCTTAGATTTTAAGCACGTTATTTATATTTAAAAAGGTGCATCATAACATGAGAGGTGCACCTTTCTTTTTTTACGAAGACTTGTGTTAACTTCGCCCTGCTTTAGAGCTTGTTTGGGCCTCTGCCATTTTCTGCCTGAAGAAAAAAAGCCAGCCGCCGAACCCCTTTCCCCTTCTCCCAACCAGGGTCTTGGCAGCAAAGCACTGAAGTAGCCCTAAGCGCACATCCCCTCATGTCCATGCTTCGATGCTTCTTTCCACTGCTTCTTTGCCTTTGGTTCCCTAATCTTAATTTCGGACAAAGCCAGGCTGTTGATAGCCTGATGGCCCTGTTGGATACAAAAGGCGCTACGAGCGATACAGCCACCCACCGCCTCTATGTGGATTTGATAGATGAATACCTGAAAATCAACATGGATAGTGCCCTTGTTTATGCCCAGAAAGCCATAGAACTGGCCCCCAAGCTGGGCAGCGGACCTTATCTGCCCAGCTCGCAATACAAAATGGCGGAAGTTTTCATCCGGCAGCGCAAGCCCCAGGAAGCCCTGCCGTTTGCCAAGCTTGCCGAAGCTGGTTTTCTGGCGCTCGGCGATACATTGAAAATGCTCAAAGCATCCAACGCCATTGGCGGAGCCTACTCGCAGATGAACGATTTGCCGAAGGCCACCGAGCAATTTTACCATACAAAAAAACTGGCTGAACAAATACATGATGCCCGCACGGCCTGGGCTGTTACCAGCAACATTGCGATGATTGAAAACAGGCGGGGCAACTATAAAATGGCTATCAGTTTGTACCTGCAAGCAATTGAAATCGGGGAGGGGGTGGACGATCCCGGTTTAAAGATGAATTGCCTCAATGGCTTGGCCAACAATTACGACTTGATAGGCGACCACGAAAAGTCCATCCAAACGAGGGAATTGCAAATAAGCCTAGCTAAACAAACGGGCGACAAGCGGATATTGGCCTTGGCGACCAGCAACCTGGCAAAATCCTACCTGTTAATTGACAGGGTGGAATTGTCGGAAAGTACGGCCCTGGACGCTGAAAAATTATTAGTAGAATTGGGAGCCAATCACAACCTGGCCAACAATTACCAAATCCTGGGCGACATTTCGCTCAAAATGGGAAAGCTATCCAGTGCAATTGAGTACTTTATAAAAGCTGTTGAAGTGTTTGGGGATACGCCCGAAATTGAAAATGTTGCCTATGCGCATGAAAAATTATCCGAATGTTATGAAAAATTGGGGGAGCCAAGCCTCGCTTTTTCTCATTTTAAACAATACGCCGTGCTAAGGGATTCCGCACTAAAGGTAGAGGCAGATGGCAGACTGGAGGAGATAAAAACCCAATACGAAACGGAAAAAAAAGAACAGCAAAACCAGATGCTCACCGCCCAAAACGCCGTGCTGTCGAAGAGCCGCAATATTTACCTGACGCTCGCTTCGCTGTTGGGGGCCATGCTCTTCACCCTGTTTTATTTTTTTGTCAAAAACCGCAAGCAAAAGCGCCAAATAGAGCTTCAGAAAAACGAACTGGAAGACAACGCAAGGCTAAAGAACAAGCTGTTTTCCATCGTGGCGCACGACCTGCGCTCACCACTGGTTTCGCTCGGCGGCATTGCCAAAAAAGTAAATTTCCTCATACAGCGCAACCGGGTGGAAGAGGTGCAGTTGTTGGGCGACTCGGTAGAGCAGGCTGTGGCCCATGTGCATAAATTGCTCGACAACCTGCTTTCCTGGGCCATGGTGCAAGGTGGGCGCTTCCCGCACGAACCGGAAACCATCCTGTTGGCGGATGCCCTGCGTGAAACAGTGGAACTTTACCGCCATAGCGCCGAGGCAAAAAATATTACCCTCCTGTTCCACGCCCCACCCGAAAGCCAAATCCGCTGCGACAAGAATGCTTTCGCCACCATTGTGCGCAACTTGCTGGACAATGCCATCAAATTCACCCCGCCCAACGGGCAAGTGGCCGTAGAAGCCAACCTGGAAAATGATTTTGCCCTTATTCAGGTTAGGGATTCTGGCGCAGGCATTGACGAGGCCACCAAGCGCAGCTTGTTTTCATTCAGTGGGAAAAAAGGCACACAGGGCACCCTGGGCGAGAAAGGGACGGGCCTGGGCCTGACCCTCTGTAAGGAATTGGTGGAAATGAACGGCGGGAATATTAAAGTGTCAAGCCAAACAGGCCTGGGGGCCACGTTTTCGGTCTTTTTGCCTTCTGCCAGTTGAGCAGGGGCGCTCACTTCAACATTTTAAAACGCAGCACCAATTTGCTCCTGAAACTCCTTCCGAGCGGCAGAGCTTGTTTGTTGATCACCACTGTTTTGGTACTGGGTTCTATAGATTCGATGGCGGATAGATTGGCAATATAATTTTTGTGGATAGGCAGAAATAACTCGCCGGGCAGTTCCTCCAGCATTCTTTTCAGCGACGTTTTAATTACGTACTTTTTGTTGGGCGTGTTCAAGGTGCAGTAGTTGCCTTCGCCCTGTATGAATAAAATCTCCTCAAACCTGACTTTATAGAAAATGTTGTTATGCTTAACCATAAAGCTGTCACTGCTTGAATTGCCAATTTTCCAAAGGCTGCGGCTTTCATGGTCAAGCGTTTCGCCGCTGTACAGGGCCTTTACTGCTAACTCAATGGCACTTTGAAGCGTCAGCTTATCGAAAGGTTTTACAATATAACCAAAGGAAAAGGTTTCCTTCGATTCATCGAACATTTGCCTATCAGTATGGGAAGTTGTAAAAATGACCGGGATTTCCAGGTGTTTTATTTCCTTGGCGATATCCATACCGCTCAATTTTCCCTCCAGTTCGATGTCCATGATGACAAGGTCGGGCTGACTTTCGTGAATGCGGGCCAAAGCTGCTTCGCCCTCGTGGATGGTGGCCATGAGTTGGTAGCCCATTTCGACAAGAAGCATCTCAACATCCAGGGCGGCGGAGCGGTCGTCTTCAACCAATAAAATCCGAAGTGCGTCCATGAGGGGGTGGTGTATTTATTTTTTCCATCAATATCAAACAGTGAGTGAACGGGCAAGAGTGCCGAGATTAGACTTAATATTGCAAATCGGTCACACGCAAAATTATTCTGTTTGCAAATTTTCACTGCTAAAAAGCAAGCTTGAATGCTTTTGGCAACACATCCGTAGCAATAAAAATTCGACATGCAAGCATCTACACCTCTGGCTTACTCTTGCGAATATACCGTACAAACCTATGATATCGAAAACCGCCGCCGCATGACCGTGGCCGCCTTGGTGAAACTGATGCAGGAGGCTGCCATGCAAAACGTCATCGAGATGAAACTCTCCGCCTGGGATCTGGAGCCCCAGCACATTTCTTGGGTTTTGCTGCGCAAAAGCATGAAAATTGAACGCCTGCCCTTGATCGGGGAACGGGTGAAAGTGGTCACCTACCCGGCGGGCTTTGAAAAATTTTTCACCTATCGTGACTATAAAGTGCTGGACGAAGACGGCAGGACGATCGCCTATTCCTCTTCCTCCTGGCTGCTCATGGATACCCTGACCCGCCGCATGGCCCGCATCCCAGACTTTATTTTGGAGTTTGAAAAAGATATGCCATCGCCCTCACTCTGCCTGCCCCGCCCCGCCAAAAAAATGCCGACGCTTGAAAAACCCGACAGGGTACTGCCCTTTAGAGTCAACTGGCACGACCTCGACTTCAACGGCCACCTGAACAACGTTTTTTACATCCAATGGATGATGGAAGCCCTGCCCGACGAGGTGCTTCTAAGCAGTACTTTAAAAGAATTTGACATTTTTTATAAACAAGAAGCACATTGGAAGGAAGAACTCATCTCAGAAGTGCAGCAATTGGACGGCCAAAATTTTCTGCACCGACTGGTAAGGAAAGAGGACGGAAAAGAAATGGCTATTGGGGAGAGCAGGTTTGTGGTTTAGTGCTGGGGGCGTTGTTTCATTGCTTCATTGTTTGATGGCTGCTCCACCCCGCTTGTACGGAACAAAAATCAAAACTCGAATCCCAGCGGGTTTAATAACCCGCCCTCTCAATATTGCGGTGTGAGTATTTACCCAAAAAACCTGTCAGCCATCCAACCATCCAGCCATTCAACCATATAATCCCCTATTTCAAAGTCAGCGGCGTATCCTTTTTCAAATAATTCAACGCCTTTAGCACTGCGTGGTCTTCCTTGTTCATCACGGAAAAGAAGCCCTTTTCCGACCAAAGTTGCCGGGCAAGGCTGGCTTTCAGGTTCATCCTGATCTCGTTTTTTGCCTGCCGCCACTGGCGGTCATTTTTCTTGGCGCCCCGTTCAGTGGCAAAACGGAGAAAGTCGTTCATCATTTCATCGTCCACCTTGAAATTGTCCACATATTCGGCTACTTCCATTTCCTTAAAATCTTCCCGGTGGCTTTCCAGGTAGCGGAAGGTGAAGGTCGAAACATATTGGTGGTATTTTAGGTAGCCGCTGCTCACCTGCACAGAGTCGAGCGGCACAAAAACATCCGGCTGGATGCCGCCACCGCCATAGACTACCCTGCCGCCCTTGGTAAAATACTTGGTGGTATCGTCAAAATGGATGTTGTTTTCGTCGTAATATTCCCCATTTTCAAAGCGTTCGGCCAGGTCTTGCTCGTACTCGTCCCGGCTTTCATAGTCTTTCTGGATGCAGCGGTTGGACGGCGTATAATAGCGGGCCACCGTGAGCCGGATGGCCGATCCGTCCCGCAGTTTGTACTGCTCCTGCACCAGCCCTTTCCCGAAGGTACGCCTGCCCACAATGATGCCACGGTCCCAGTCCTGAACGGCGCCCGCCACAATTTCGCTGGCCGAGGCAGAGTTTTCGTCCACTAGGATGCCGATGTTTTCGATGTCGTAAAAATTGCGGCCTGTGGTTTTGTATTCCGTTCGTGGCACATTGTTGCCCTCGGTATAGACCAGCAGTTTATCTTTTTCACTGAACAACTGGCTTAGTATGTTCGTCGCTTCCTGGAGGTAGCCGCCGGGGTTGCTCCGTAGGTCAATGATGAGGTCTTTCATGCTGTGCTTGTCCACCAGGTCTTCCAGGGCCATCATAAATTCTTCGTAGGTGTTGGCGCTGAAGCGGAGTATTTTGATAAAACCAGTTTTCTCGTCCAGCATATAGGCCACTTCAATGCTTTGAACGGGTATTTTATCCCTGATCAAAGTAAAGTTTTGAATAGCTTTTTCATCGCCCCGGCGGATGCCGATGTGTATTTTCGATCCTTTTTCTCCCTTCAGGCGGGAGAGGATGCCCTCCTGGTCAATATTGTCGCCAATGCAGAGCGAGTCTTCTATGGTCACGATTTTATCGCCGGGCAAAATACCGGCTTTCTCCGCCGGGCCGCCAGGTATGGCATTCACCACCATCACCGTATCGTCCACCACGATAAACTCAATGCCAATTCCGTCGAAGCTTCCTTCGAGCTGATCGTTCACTTCTTTGAGTTGTTCTGCAGAAATGTAGCTGGAATGGGGGTCGAGTTGGAAAAGGATGTTGTCAATGGCCTCTTTCACCATTTCGTCCTTGTTCACGTCGTCCACGTAGCGGGATTCGATGTATCGGATCAATTCCTCCAACTTGCCCTGGCCGAGGGCGCTGGGCGGCAGTTCTTCCTTTTTCGGCACCTCGATGGCGGCCACTGTTGGCGGGTTGTTCTGCATACGGGTACCCAGCAGCATACCGCCTACCAGCACCATTGAAAACAGCAGTGGCAACCATATATTGAGTTTCTTTGGCACCGGATTCATATCGTTGTTCATGTCGGGTGAGTTTGCGGATACTTAATTTTACTGTATCCAAAGTAGGATTGGGAGCAAGGGGAAGTCAGGCATGAAATAGTTCAATTTTTACTCCAAAAACAGCTTCCTGTGCCACTGGGCCGCCCATCAATCGTTTTAAAATTATTGGTAAATAAAGCTTTTTAAACGTCAAAAAATTAATTGGGGGAAATAGAATTGTAATATTGGTAAAAATAGCCGTTCACATAACTGGTTGGCATTAGCCCGATTTTGTTAGGCGATTGCAAATTTAGACAATTACCTAAATGCCTACCCGGCATAAATGGTTGATTTAAATACAAGCTAACTTTGGCAGCGTTGCAAACTTTTTGCAAAAACCTGCCTGGAAAGCCCTGCCCCATCCCATGTATTTTTAAAAATCAGCTAAAAAAACTCCATTGTTTTGAACAGGATTGAAATTTTGTCCAACTTTGGTGCAATTGATTGAAGGATTGCAAATGGAAGGCGGGCTACCGCACTGCCATTCTCTCCTACTCTCATTTTCCCATTCTCTATTGATATGAGCGGTATAGACAAACTCGATCGGCAAATCCTTTCCATCCTGATGAACAACGCCGAGGTGCCATACACGGAAATCGCCAAAAAAATCGGCTACGTGTCGGGCGGCACGGTACATGTGCGCATGAAAAAAATGCGTGAAATGGGCATCGTACAGGGCGCCAACCTGGTGGTGGACCACGCCAAATTGGGGTATGATATTTGCGCCTTCCTCGGCATTTATCTCGACAAGAGTTCTTTGTACGACGATGTGGCGGAGCAGTTGAAAAACATCCCTGAAGTGGTGGAAGCCTTTTATACAACGGGCCTTTACAACATTTTCGCCAAGATTTATTGCCGTGACACCAAGCACCTGCGGGATGTGTTGCACGACAAAATCCAGAACATCGCCGGCATCCAGCGCACGGAGACTTTCATTTCCCTCCAGGAAAGCATCGAGCGCCCAGTGGATATTTTGATGGGCGAAGATGTTTGACAGTGGCCATTCGTGCCGCCATCTGTGAAAAATCCGCCCCCTACCCCTCTTTTAAGGCGGGTTGATAAGCGTTGATAGCGTTGATGAGGTTGATCCTAAAGCTATAAACCTAATAAACCCATATCAACCTTTTATCAACCAAAAAGGGTTTTCCCTAACTTGTATTGTTAAACTTTCATTGCATAGCGTGGTAAAAATGATGAGGTTAAGGCTTGGATTACTAATTGTCCTACTGGCTACCATTGGCGGCCCGCTGGCTCTGTGCAATGCCTCCTCGGCGGTTTTTCCCGTGGAAGACACCATCAAATACCGGGGTTACCGCCTCGACCTCTACGACTTTCAGGTGGTGAAAAAAACGGACGACTGGATCAAGGTAAGTTGCTCCATCGTCAATTCCGGCAGGCAGGATGTCAACATGGGCAAAGAGGGCACCGAGCATTGGGTGCAGATGAACTTCGACCAATCCCTTTTTGATCAAAAGCTGGGTGGCTTTCGGGAAAACATCCGCCATGCACTTGCTGGGGAAAATTTCAAATTGGAAGCCGGGAAAATACTGCGGGCCTACGAAATAAAATTTTCCACCACCCCGCCCTTCAAGCCACGCAAAGAACCGCAAATCAGTTTTGCCGAAAGCACTGAATTGTCAAAACCCTCCGATTCTATTGCTTCCAAAGGCGGCGACGATGAGCCTGTAGAGGAAGATCTGGCCCTGAGAAAAAAAGAAGCCTGCCCCGACATTTTCTTTTCCGATTTGCACATCCTGGAGCAGGACGACAAATGGGCCACGCTGGAATATACCATCACCAACCAGGGCAAGGGCGTCTTTCGTGTTTATGGAGAAAAAACGGGCGACGACGACAACCTCGCCGTGCGGGCCTACATTTCAGGCGTGCCTGTGCTGTCAAGGGGGGCATTGCCAGTAGGCGGGCAGATCATCCAGGAAGACAACAGGACGGGCGATTTGCTGCCCGGCGACAGCTACACTGGCAAACTAAAACTGGACGTGCGCAAAAAGACCCGTTACCTCAAAAGCCTCATCCTCTCTTTGGAATCCTACCAGTTTGCCGACGAGTGCGACAAGACGAACAATACGGGGGCGGTGGTGCTGGATTGATTATTTTAGCCTACAAGGAATAAAAAAAGGGCTGCCGAAAGATCGGCAGCCCTTTTTTTATTCCTTGTAGCTGTCACCCCATCAGGCCCCCAAATAATGCTTCAACAACTTGCTACGGCTCGCCGAGCGCAATTTGTTGATAGCCTTGTCCTTGATCTGGCGAACCCGTTCACGGGTCAGGCCAAACTTGTCGCCGATGTCCTCCAAAGACATGGGGTGCTCCACGCCGATTCCGAAATACAATTTAATCACGTCGCATTGGCGGTCGGTGAGGGTGCTGAGCGAACGTTCGATTTCTAGGCGCAGCGATTCGGTATATTCCAGGCCCTGGTCCGTTTTGGCTGAGTGTGGGTTTTCCAGCACATCCAGCAGGGAGTTGTCCTCGCCGTCCACGAAAGGTGCGTCCATCGAGACGTGGCGGGCGGCCACGCCGAGGGTCGTTTCCACTTCTTCGGTCGGTATTTCCAGCAGGTTGGCCAGTTCTTCGGCGGAAGGCTCCCGCTCGAAGTTTTGTTCCAGTTCAGAAAATGCCTTATTTATTTTGTTCAAAGAACCCACCTTGTTCAGCGGCAGGCGCACGATACGGCTCTGCTCGGCCAAAGCCTGAAGGATAGATTGGCGGATCCACCAAACGGCGTAAGAAATAAACTTGAAGCCCCTGGTTTCGTCAAAACGCTGGGCGGCTTTGATGAGGCCGAGGTTGCCCTCGTTGATGAGGTCGCTGAGCGAAAGGCCCTGATTTTGGTACTGCTTTGCTACGGAAACCACGAAGCGGAGGTTGGCTTTGGTCAGTTTTTCGAGGGCTGTCTGGTCGCCTTGCTTGATGCGTTTGGCCAAATCCACTTCCTCTTCCGGGGTGAGCAAGTCCACTTTGCCAATTTCCTGCAAATACTTTTCGAGGGACTGGCTCTCCCTATTGGTGATGGATTTTGTAATTTTTAACTGTCTCATTGAGCCGCTTCAGTTTTATTTCGTTAAAGTTTAGTTTTTGTGCAAAAACCCTTGGCCCGGCTGGCCATGTGAAGGCAGTTCCGTTTGTTTAGTGTCGCTAATCCTAATATATGTGCAGTTGGGCATGTTGAACGGACTGAAATCCAGAAAGTTTTGCTTAGAGGAGTGCTTTTGGGGTACCTTTGGGAAAAGATGTGCAAAAATAGGATGATTGGAGCTGGGAATCAACTTTTAAACATAGGCTTTTCTTTATATAGCGCTTCTTATCATTCAAAACAGCTTGATAGCTAAAAGCCTATTCCAGTTTTTTGTGCATTTTCGCCCCGAAAAATTTTTTAGGGCAGAGAAAAAGGCCGCCCAGATGAAAATGATCCGTTTCTTTTGAAAAATGCCATTTTTATTTTTTATTGCGGCGGTTATGAAAAGGACCTTAAAACAGCAAACCAGCCCTTGTCCTTTTTCAAAATTTCAAAAAGTAGCTGGCTGGCTGTCGAGCAGTTTATTAAAACAAAGCTTTTCTGCCTGCTGGCCATTGATCCACAAAACCCAAACCTTCCTAAATCCTAACCATGGAACGAACTGCGATTACCATTGAATACCTGCTCAGGACTTCCCCGACTATCCTGTACCAGTTTTTCACCACCCCTTCCAACCTCGTCCGCTGGTTTTGCGACGAAGTGGACATCCAGGGCGACATCTACACCTTTGCCTGGAGTGGCAACGACGAAGTGGCACACCTCGTGGACGACATCGAGGAGGAACTCGTGAAATTCGTCTGGCTCGACGAAGACCGGGAAGGCGAGTACCTCCAGTTCAAAATCTCCACCTCCCCCGTCACCGCCGAGACCATCCTCGAAATCACCGACTTCTGCGATGCCAACGAGGTACAGGAGCAGAAAGACCTTTGGAACACTCAGATTAAATTGTTGAAAAAGGAAACGGGCAGCGGGCAGTAACTTGAGTCGTCAGTCCACTCCCGATAGCTATCGGGATCAGTCAACAGTCTTCAGTAGGCGGTTTTGGAAATAGGTTGTGCAAGAAAAATATAAAAACAGAAGGCCAGCGTTCGTGAGTCCAACGCTGGCCTTTTTGTTTTACGAATATCTAATTTTGCCCAAAACTATCGCATGAAACTCATCTTCGGCCTCGACCTCGACGACCGCTGCGAACCCCGAACCGCCACCGACGAAGGCGGCGTGTTCTATTGCGGCAAAAACGGCCTGCTCGCCAGCCTCGAAGCCTTCATCGGTCTCAGTGGCCATCCCGACGATATTGAGTATTTGCGGATAGAACAATACCGGCAGGCGCTGATCAGTCTTCAGTCTTCAGTCCTCAGTTTCGAGCAAAGCGAAAATCAAGTATTAACCGATGCCCCCCAGCCTCCAATCGTAAATCGTAAATCGCAAATCGTAAATCCCCAATCCTTCTTCTACCAGCGCTCCTTCGAGGCCGACCAGTTCGCCACTGCCACGGAGCTGCTGGCAAGGCGGGACGAACTCAAACTGGCAGGATGGGATTTTCAAAAAAAAGACAACACACCGGAACGCCTGGCCGTGCTGGCCCATATCGAGGCTATTTTTACTAAAGAAAATAAAGAACTAGACGACCTCCAACTCCCTCCCGGCTATGCCGACCGCTTCTGCGAAGTGCTGGAAAAATTGGACGCCCGGCAGCACCCCTTTACAGAAATCTGGCTCAACGAACCCCTGGAACTGCTGCCCTGCCATTTTCAAAGGCTGTTTAAAAAATTGTCGGAAACATCGGAGGAGCCAGCAATTCGGCAACTCCCGCTTGATGCGCCCGGCGGGACGGGCAGCGATTTGGCTATTTTCCAAAAAAGATTGGCACAAACAACGGGTAGCAAAGGGAAACACCCCGTCAAAGCCGACGGCTCCCTGTTCCTCCTAAAAGCCAAACGTGCCAGCGACGCCGCCGTTTTTATCGCCCAATTGCTGCGGGTGAATCAGTCCACAGTCCGCAGTCCGCAGTCACCAGTCACCAGTCACCAGTCACCAATTACCGCCCTCATCCCCGAAAAAAACCGTCTGCTCGACACGGCGCTCATCCAGGAGGGCTTGCCGAGCCTGGGCATAGAATCGGCCTCGCTGGCTCGGCCCACTTTGCAGATTTTGAAACTGGTGCCGACCTTTTTGTGGGAGCCGGTGAACCCCTTCAAAATACTCGAATTCGTGTCCCTGGCCGTGAAGCCCCTGGCCGACGAACTGGCCACGCTCATTGCCAACCAGATTGCTAAATCGCCCGGCCTGCAAGGCGAAGGCTGGTACGCCATGATCAACCGCTATTTTGATGAAATAGCCGAAAAAGAACCGCCAAAGGTGGCCAACGAACAGCGGCGGCAGTACAATTTTTGGTTCGAGCGGCAGCGCTACGACATGGGAAAGACGGTGCCGAAGCAGGACGTGGTGGACATCTTCTCCTACCTGCGGGAGTGGTCGCTGAAAGCATTTGAAGATAGCGGCAGCAAAAACAACTCGCTCATCGTGCTCAGCGAGCAGGCCAAGCGCATCACCGAACTGCTGCGGGCCTTGCCGGAGACAGCGCTCACCCACTTGGAACTGGAGCGCATCGTGCGCACGGTCTATGTGCCTGCCCCGGTGGTTTTTCAGCCGGAAGAGGCGGGGCGTATGCCCTACGTCACCCACCCCGGTGCCTTCATCGGGCCAGTGGCCGAACTGCTGTGGTGGAATTTTACCCAAAACGAAGCGCCCCATTTTTTCTCCCGCTGGTACAAGCTTGAGCGGGCCTATTTGGAACAATTGGACGTACGCCCCGATACGCCCGAACAGGAAAATGCACGCACCATCTGGCAGCGCACACGCCCGGTGCATTGTGCCAAAAAAAGGCTGCTGCTGGTGCTGCCCCAAAGCATCAATGGCCAGGATGCCCAGGCCCACCCACTGCTCGGCGACCTGGAGGCCACTTTCTCCAACTTGGGCGAAATCACCTACGACATAGATTCGGAGGCGGGCAAGGCGAACTTTGGCCGCTTTTTTACCCTGCCAGAAAAAATAGCGGTAAAGCCCCGGCACCTGGGCCGGCCAAAGCCTTTCCTGCAATTGCAAAGCCTGGCGCAAATGGGGCGGGAATACGAAACCCTGACGAGTTTGGAAACGCTGTTCTATTACCCTTACCAGTGGTTTTTCAAGTATAAAATCAAGTTGAACAAGTCCTCCATCCTCAGCGTGGTGGGCGATAATACCTTGATGGGCAACCTGGCCCACCGGTTGTTTGAGCGGCTGTTGAAAGAGGAGGGCTTTAACCAATTTGACAAAAACCATCTCGACAATTGGATAGAAGCCGAATGCCGCCGTCTGCTGCAAAGGGAAGGTGCCGTGCTGCTCATGTACGGCCGTGAGCCGGAGCGGATTGCTTTTATCAACAAACTGAAATACGCCGCCTGGAGCCTGCTGTCGCTCATCCGTGACAACGGCTGGAAGGTGCGGCACACGGAGATGGATCTGGAAGGCATCTTTCCGGCGGGCCACGAGAGACCCGTACCCGTACGGGGCATCGCCGACCTGGTGCTGGAGCGGGGCAACGAACTGGCCGTGCTCGACTTGAAATGGCGGGGCGGCACCTTCCGGGAGGGCACCATCCGCAACGAGGAAGACCTGCAATTGGTGTTGTACTCCCGCTTGCTCTCAGCGGAGGGCGAATGGGCGCACTCGGCCTATTTTATCATTGAAAAAGGGAAACTCATCGCCCGCAACAACCAGGCCTTCCGGGGCATCACGCCCATTGCCCCCGGTGAAGATTACCGGGAGGTGAACGAGCGGATACTTCAGCGGATGGAAGCAACCTGGCACTGGCGCAACAGCCAGTTGGCAAAAGGGGAAATCGAAATCCGCTGTCGGCAGACCCTGAACGAAATCGAAGAAAAATATGGTGCCGACGGCCAGGGCGAACTCATGCTGCAAATACTGGAAATGAAGGGCGATGATGCCAAATATGACGACTACAGGACACTGATAAATTTATTGGATTGAGTAGTTGGCACAGTAGCACAGCCGATAGCTATCGGCTGTGCTACCATGCCAAGCGACTGAACATTTCCCTCCTTCATAGCCTTTATTTGGCTGGCTAAAGTTTTTTCTGTTCTAAATCAAAATACCAGCACGGGGCAGCGAAGCGTTTGCATACCTTTACCCAGAATTTTTCCAAAAAAGCCCTAATAGCTTTTTGCCTTCAAAACACCAGGGGCTCCAAGCCCTTCGACATGCTAAGAAAAACTACCACAAGCAAGTAAAACTTTGAAATTGGGGTTGCTTTTGACCACATGATGATCCCACATTTTAACCCGGAGACACAGCGTCCACAAGGGACACAGCGCTAAAAGTTTAAAACTCCGTGTCCCTGATTGGCCTAAGAAACTGTGTTAAAGTGCTTCCGTGTTAAAGTCAATGGCTTTCATTGTGCCGCATAGGGTTGATGATTGTCAGGACAGCAGGCATGATCAACGCCCCGCAATCGTAAATTCAAAATCACAATTCGTAAATTCCCCTTCGATCTTTGATGTTTGACTATAAAAAAATCATCACGAAATCATTTTGGAAGCAACGCCGGCAGGCATTGAAAAACTTTTTGTACCCCTACCTGCGCCCAGCAGTGCAGCGCTACAAATCATTGGCCGCCCGGCGTCCGGTCTTGGCCAAAACCCTGCTTTTCAGTGGCCTGCTGTCAGCGACGGGTTTATTTGCCATCTTCTTTTTCCTGTTTCTCATACTCATTGGCGTTTTTGGGCGGGTGCCTTCCAGGGCCAACCTGCGTGACATCAACCAAAACGTGGCTTCCGAGGTCTATTCTGCCGACAGTGTACTGCTGGGCAAATATTTCATCGAAAACCGCCTGCCCGCCGACCTCGAAAATATTTCCTCCAATATCGTCAATGCACTCGTGGCTACTGAGGACGCCCGTTTCTATGAACACGGCGGGGTGGATCTCCGGGCCTCCTTCCGGGTACTCTACCGCACCATCCTCATGGGCGACGAATCTGCTGGCGGCGGCAGCACCATTAGCCAGCAATTGGCCAAGAACCTCTATCCCCGCAGGAACTTTGGCAAGCTCACCGTGCCAGTGGCCAAGATCAAGGAAATGTTTATCGCCCGCCGCCTGGAAAGCGTTTACACCAAAGATGAAATCCTGGCCTTGTACCTCAATACCGTGCCTTTCAGCGAAAATGTGTTCGGCATAAAGGTGGCGTCGCAGCGCTATTTTGACTCCACGCCCGCCGACCTTAAAGTGGAAGAAGCGGCAGTGTTGATTGGCATGTTGAAGGCCACCACCGCCTACAACCCCGCCCGCAACCCAAAGCGCTCGCAGGAGCGCCGCAACGTGGTGATGAGCCAGATGGTGAAATACAACTACCTCGATTCGCTGGTTTTTGACTCGCTGAAACAACTGCCCATCAAGCTCAAATACAACACTGAGAGCCACAACGAAGGCATCGCCACCTACTTCCGTGAACACCTGCGACTGGAACTGGAGGAAGTGTTGAAAAAACACAGCAAGCCCGATGGCCGCCCCTACAATGTCTATACCGATGGCCTGAAAATCTATACGACCATCAACGCCAAGATGCAGGAATACGCCGAAGAGGCCGTGACGGAGCACATGAAAGACCTGCAAAAAACCTTTATCCGGCACTTCAAGGGCTACCCCAATGTGTTGCCTTGGGGCAGCGACGAACTATTGCAAGAAACCAAAAGAGCCTCCGAACGCTACAAACTCCTGAAAGAAAGCGGCCTCTCCGAAGCAGAGATTGACTCCAACTTTGCCACGCCAATCAACATGCTCATTTTCTCCTGGGACACCATTTCCTACGAAAAGGACACCCTGATGTCGCCCATTGACTCCCTCAAATACTACCTCACCCTGCTCAGCACGGGCTTTCTGGCTGCCGAGCCACGCTCGGGCAAGGTGCTGGCCTGGGTGGGCGGCAACAACTTCAAGCATTTCAAATACGACCACGTCCGGTCCATCCGGCAGGTAGGTTCCACCTTCAAGCCCATTGTATATGCCGAGGCCATCCGGCAGGGCATAGAACCTTGCGAGCGTTTTCAAAACCAACAGATCACCTACGACAACGGCTATACGCCCCGCAACTCTGACGGGCGCTACGGCGGCAGTTACTCCATGCAGGGCGGCCTGCGCCTTTCCATCAATATGGTGGCCATTGACCTCATCAACCGGGTGACGATTGACTCCGTGATAGCCCTGGCCAAAAAACTCGGTATCTCCTCCAAGATACCCTATGAACCCGGCATCGCCCTAGGCAGCGTGGACGCCTCCGTGTGGGAAATGGTGCGGGTCTTCGCCACCTTCGCCAACCGGGGCATCCGGCCAGAACTCTATTACCTCACCCGCATCGAAACGGCCGACGGACAAAAGCTGGTGGAATTCGCCCCGCCCAACCCGAAAAGCTTCCCCCGCATTTTGCAGGAAAAACACGCCGACATGATGGTGCGCCTCATGACCAGCGTGGTGGACGGCGGCACGGGCGGCCGATTGCGCTACATCAGCAATTTCATCTACCCCGCCGCCGGCAAGACCGGCACCTCCAACGACAACGTGGACGGCTGGTTCGTCGGCTTCACGCCCCACATCGTATCCGGGGCCTGGATAGGGGCCGAGCAGCCCGTCATCCATTTCCAGGCCACCCGCCTGGGGCAGGGCGGTGCATCGGCACTGCCCATCGTGGGCAAGTTTTGGAAAAAGGTCTATGACGACCCCGCCTTCGCCGCCTTCAAAAAAGGCCGCTTTACCGCCCTCGACAGCCTCAGCGGCGTCAACTTCGGTTGCCCCGACTATGTACCCAATACCGACGCCCTGCTCGATTCGCTGGCCTACTACCTCGAAATACCTGCCGACTCCATCGCCGACTCCCTGCGCACCGAAAAGGTCATCAAATTCCGCCAGCTACTGGAAGCCAACGGCTACCAATGGGAAGAGGAAGAACCCGCCGATGGCGACGAATTGCCCCCTGGCACTGAAGGCGAAGAACTGCCCAGCCGACAAGGTGGCCGCCTGAGCGAAGAACAAATCAAGGAATCCGAACGCATCGAAAAGAAAAACGAACGCCTGGAACGGCGAAGGGAGCGAAAGAAGAAAGTGAAGGAAGCGTTGGATAAGATATTTGGGGGGAATTGAAGGGGGGATTTCTCGAACATGGATTTATTCATCGGGACGATGGTGGTGGAATCAAGTGCGTACACGACGTTCTCCGGTTCAATGCCCGTATCGTGCTTGTCCCTGTAGATGTGGCGTGCCTACTGAATGAGCACGAGCGCCAAGTCGGCACAGATTCGCCTCCCAATAGCTATACGGGACTGCTTTCGTTTGGGGCCTCAACATACGAGTTATCGGGAGTGGACTGTGGACTGAAGACTAAACACCCCAAAGAATAATCGTCCTATCGTCGCCGCAAGAGAGGAGGGTGTTCCCGTGATTAGCCCACAGCAGTTTATTGACAGAATTCTTATGGCCGCCGTCTCGGGCAGCTTCCAGCACTTTCAATAGTTGAAAATTTTCCAAGTCCCAGATTTTCAGGGTTTTATCACGGCTGGCGGTGGCGAAGTATTTTCCTTCGGGATGAAAAACGATGTCGTTGATGGTGTACCAATGGGCAGGCTCTGACCGTATTTTTTCGTTATTTTTTTCCAAATCCCAAACGTTTAAATGGGCATCCCGGCCACCGCTGAGGAGGTAGCGGACATCGGGACTGTAGCGCAGGGAAAAGACGGAATTGGCGTGGGCAGCTTCAATGGTCTGTTTCAATTCCAGCGTATGGGCATCCAAAAAGTAGATGTTGTTGTCGCTGCTGCCGATGGCGATTTCGTTGCGTTTTTCACAAATATCCATGCAGCGCAGGGCCTGGTGGCTCAGGTGCAGGCTCTCCATGGATCGGCATTCTTCGGGCTGCCAGCGGGAGATTTTTCCCTCGCCGCCCAGGGTGAAAACCTGTCCATTTATTTCCCGAATGTCAAAAACGCCCTTCTGGTGGTGGGCGATGTTTTTGGTCAAATTAGCGTCCAACAAGTCCACCCAGTGCAAGCCGCCGTTCATGTTGCCCACCACGAGCTTATTTTGCTTTTTTAAAAACAGCAAGGAAAAAATCTGGGTGTCCACTTTGGCTATCAAGCGGCCCGTTTCTGGGTTTTCAAAATCCCACTCCGCCACCCAGCCGTCGCCAGCCCCAGAGAGGAAATGCTGCTCGTCCCGCCCAGCGGCGAGGGTGAAAATGGAGGCATTGTGGCCGGTCAATTGTGCGAGTTTGCGGATTTGCATGAATGGCATAGTTACATTTGCGCCGCAAATATCTTCAGCTTGGCCTTTCATTTAGAAAAAAATATTGAGCACGATGCGCACCTCGGTATCTGGAAAATCGAGGAGGAGGAAGCATTTTTCCTGCAACAGCTTGATTTGGAAGCAGTTGAACAGGAGGAACTTTCCCGCATAAAAGGCCGCCGCCGGTTGGAATGGCTGGCCAGCCGCCTGCTGGTACACCTGATGCTGGAGCGGCACCATCCAGGCCTCCGGCTGCCAGTGGTCAAGGACGAATTCGGCAAGCCGCACACGCCAGATTCGCATTTCCACCTTTCCTACAGCCACTCGCACGAGTTCGTGGCGGCCATCCTCGCCCATTCGCCCACAGGCGTTGATATTCAGTTTTTTGTAAAAAAAATCAACACCCTGGCGCCCCGTTTTTTAAACGAAAATGAACTGGCCAGCCTGCAAGTCGCCAGCTATTTGGAACATGCCCATTTTTATTGGTGCATCAAAGAAGCATTGTTCAAGGCCTACGGCAGAAAAGCGCTGGATTTCCGCCAATCTATTTTAGTGCAACCTTTTGATTATCAGGAAAAAGGAACGACGAGAGGGATAGTCTGCAAGGATGATTTTTGCCAGGAATACAAGGTGTGGTTTGAACAGAGGGGAGAATATTTTTTGGCGTATTGCCTTTGATTCAGTCTTCAGTCCACTGCCAGTCGCCGCCCAACTTGAAGTATATAAGTTTTAAATGCGACCATCCCTAATTCCCGGAGACCATTCTCGCCTTTTTATTTCTGCTATTTTCCAATATGCCAAATAATGTCTTGAACTATCTCGCAAGTGCGGGTTTATTATTTTATAACAAAATTTTTATAACAATTAAAAATAATAGGCCATGAGAAGAATCGCATTTCGATACGGAGTCCAGATGTTCGCTGGGTTTTCTATCCTTTTTTTATTGGCTCACCTGCTTGGGTTTAGCGAACACTACCACCTTCGGATATTGAACGGCATCATCCATCTGTCTTTCATTTACCTGGCTGTGCGCCAATACCAGCACCTGCACCCGGAAGGCTTGGAACATTACATTCCTGGCGTGGCGATGGGCATGTACACCTCATTTGTGGGCGTGACCCTGTTTTGTCTGGCAATGGGTTTATTCCTTACGTATAGCCAGGCATTTTTCTATGACCTAAAAATGTCCATGCCGATGCCCGAATATTTCACACCGGTCACGGCGGCACTGGCCATTTTCTCAGAAGGTACTGTGGTCAGCTTGGTCGGCTCTTATATTGTCGTCAGGATTTTGGATGCGCAGCAGGAGAAAAAACATGCCTGAGTAAAGGAGAAGCTTGGAAGGGGTTGCACTTAATGTGCTAAGTTTCAACGTCTAATTGCCTCATCTCTCACTTTTCACTCTTCACGCCTTTATACTAAGCGCAAACTGGTTCTGTGCAAATAGGGGTTTGGGGCGGAACGCCCCAATTCCGATAGCTATCGGAACCTCCCCCGACGAGCTCCCGATAGCTATCGGGAAAGGCGGCGAGGAGGGGCAATGCGCTATAATTTTGTCATTTGCTCAAATCCTATTGGTGCGAAGTATACAATAAAAAAAGGCGTCCGGTAAATTGTAAGATACCGGACGCCTTCGCATAGTTTTTCAAAGTGGAGGGGAAAATTTTCAAAGCCCCTTGATGCTTTTTTTGCGAAAAAGGACTTTATGACTTTGGGGGGCGAAGAAAGTCACGACCATTTTTGAAAAATTTCCCCAACATTTCCCTTCTTTTAAGGCTACATTAAATCCTCACCTTTTGCTACCCAACGCCTTTAATCATCTCCCTAAAATTAGGTACTTCACTCCAACAAAGTCAGTATTGGCAGCTTATCCGGCGCTTCCCACCTTTGCGCCTGGATTTTGTCTAAATAAAAATTAGCTGTTGGCGCTTGGCATTTTGCCATTGGCTACTGGCTGAAAAATACTGCATCACCCTACATGTTGAACTATATTACCTGTTCGCTTTTCCTGTTTTGCCTTGCTGAAATGGGCCATTCGCAAGTGACGGAAAATGCTGTACTGCCACCAAAACTCCTCGAAGCATTTGGCAAGTTTCGCCTAAAGGGCTACGGCGCTATCAACTATTACGCTTTTGATTGGGAAACCCTGCCCGACAAGCGCAACGCCATTGACCCGGAGCGGCTCAACCTGTACCTGTACTATGATTTCACGCCTAAAATCGAGTTCAAATCGGAAATAGAATTCGAACACGGCGGCACCGGGGCGACCATGAGTTTCGACCCGCTGGAGGAGTTTGGCGAGTTTGAGCAAGAGGTGGAAAAAGGTGGCGAAGTGGTGGTGGAACAGCTCAATTTGCAGTTCAAATGGCGGCCCTGGGCAAAACTGCGGGTGGGGAAAATGCGCTTTTACATGGGCAATGCCTCCAAGCAGGACGAGCCAAAGGAATATTTCACTGCTTACCGCTCCGAACTGGAAAATACCATCCTGCCCCTTGGTTGGTACGAAACGGGGCTGGAATTGTCCGGTGATTTTCAACTCAATGAAAGCAAGCAATTCCCCATTTTATCCTACAAAGCCTACCTCGTGAGCGGCCTCGACAATACAGGTTTTAGTTCGGCCAATTGGATTCGCCGTGGCTACCAGACCCGCTTCGAGACCATCAATGCCGACAACCTGGCCGGGGCACTTCGCCTGGATTTCATCTTTGCCGACGAAAGCGAAATCGGCTTCAACCTCTATGCAGGCAACGCCAGCGGCAACCGGCCGAAAGACGATTTTACCAAAAACTCATGGGTGGCCTACGGCGACGTCCATTTTACCATAGACAAACATCCCTGGCGGGCGAGGGCCTACGGCATGTATGGCAACCTACAGAACAGCGAGGCACTGAGCGCCGCCAACCGCAACTTGTCCAACAACCTCAACGTGAAGCGGACCCCCGTGGCCGAGGCGGCCGCAGGTGCCTACGCAGAATTGGCCTACGACATACTGCCATTTTTCAAAAAAACTTCCTCGCACCAGTTCTACCTCTTCGGCAGGGCGGAGTGGTACGATTCCATGTACCGCACCGAGGGCAATGTGTCCGACAACCCCCGCTACGAGCGGCAGGTGCTGACCCTTGGGGTGAATTATTTTCCGCACCCGCAAATCGTGTTCAAATCGCATTATGCCTGGCGGAAACTGGGTTCTGGCGAAATGGAAAACACCTTTGCCCTGGGCTTCGGATTTGATTTTTGAAAATGAGCAAGCGTTACAAAATGAAAAAAACGGTAGTGAAATATTTTAACTGACGCAGGTTTTGGCACAGGCTAAGGTGACGCCTCAAAAGGGCCAGCAAAATCTGAGGTTAAAACCCCTTGCACATGCGGCCCTTTTGAGGTGTCGCCTTAGTCCTCCCTTCAGTTAATTTCTACCAATACCGAGAATTTTTTGAGCCAAAAATCAATGCTATATGTGCCTGAATTACAAACCATTATCTATAAAAATGAAATTCAACCACTTATTCCCATTCCTTGCTATTTCACTGCTTTTTGCCGCCTGCGGCGACGATGATACTGGCATCGAAACGCAAGATCATGGCAACGTTTTGACCAATATTGGCAGCAATATCATATTAAAAACCTACGAAGATTTAAAAGATGAGGCGGCTGATTTGCAAGCTGCGACCACTGTCCTCGAAGCCGATCCCACGCCAGCAAATTTGGATGCCGCACGTGCTGCTTGGGTGTCTGCCCGTTCGCCCTGGGAGCAGTCGGAAGGTTTTCTTTTTGGCCCCGTGGACCAAGAAGGTCTGGATCCTTCGCTCGATTCCTGGCCCGTGAACGTGACCGACCTGAACAATGTACTGGCCAGCAGCAACAACCTGACCGTTGAATTTTTGAAGGCGCAGGAGGGTACACTGAAAGGCTTCCATACCATAGAATACCTGCTTTGGGGCACCGATGGCAACAAGCAGTCCGACGCCTTCACGGCCCGTGAATACGAATACCTGGCCGCTGCTGCCGGGGCGTTGGCTGCCGATGCGGCTGAACTCTACAATCTCTGGGCACCCGCTGACGGGAATTATGTTGAAAAAGTGGTGAAAGCGGGCATCGGAAGCGACATCTACATCAGCCAAAAAGCAGCCCTCGAAGAAATGGCCAACGGCCTCATCGTCATCGCCGACGAGGTGGGCAATGGAAAAATCAACGACCCATTTTCTCAGGAAGACCTCACGTTGGAGGAATCACGTTTTAGCGCCAATTCTAAGGCCGATTTTGCCGATAATATCCGCAGCATCCTAAATATATATTTGGGCAAATATGGCAGCAATGGAACGGGCAGCGGCATTGGTGGCATCGTCAATGAAAAAGATGCTACGCTCGACGCAGCAATCCAAGCCGATATAACGGCGGCCATCGAAGCCATTGAGGCCATTCCCGGCACTTTTAGCGATGCGGTTTTTAATGCAAAACCCGCCGTTGAAAACGCCCAAACCAAAGTACGGGCTTTGCAAAATACCCTGGAAAGTGAGCTGTTGCCGCTGATCAGCAATTTGTGACGAAGGGGTGATAAGTTTTTTGACAACATTCTCCGGCCCCTTGTCATTGCCTGCGGCAAACTGCAACGCTATAAGGCTGCCATGAAGGCTCTTTAACGGAGTTCAAGCTTTCATCCACCAAAAAAAATCTGCCATGTCCAATAAAGCAATCCTCCTCCTTCCCTCCATCCTGTTGCTTTTTTCTTGTAAAAAAGACGAAATGCCCACGCAAGAAGCGGAGGGCTTGAAAGCTGGCGGCGAGACCACCATCTTCAGCACTGGCCCCGATGCCTATACCTTCCCACTGGCGAATATATATGGCGTGGAATTGAGCCGCCACACTGAGGCGGATGCTGCGTTTGAGCAGGCTTTTGTCACCTCGCCGGCGATACAGTTTGGCGGAATTGGCCCCGTTTTCAACCAAAATTCCTGCGTGGCCTGCCACTTGCGCAATGGGCGTTCTGCTGTGCCTGCTTTTTCCGGCGACCCCGGTTCCGGGCTGCTGCTTCGCCTGAGCATGACCGGCGAGGGTGAACATGGCGGAGCGTTGCCAGTGCCAGGGTTTGGCGGGCAATTGCAGACCAAGGCTATTTTTGGTGAAATGCCGGAGGGCAACATTGGCATCGAATATTTGACAGAAATGGTGGCGTTTTTAAACGGCGAATCGGCCATTTTGCAACGGCCCATTTTTACCATCAACAATACCTATCAAGCCTTGCCTGCCGGGGTTTTGACTTCGCCCAGAAATGCCCCTCCCGTTTTTGGCCTCGGCCTGTTGGAGGCCATTGACGAAGCGGACATCCTGGCGCTGGCCGATGAAAACGATAGCAACGGCGACGGCATCAGCGGCAAGCCCAATTGGGTGTGGGACGTGAAGGCGCAACAAACAGCGCTGGGCCGCTTTGGCTGGAAGGCAGGCAACCCCTCGGCAGCCCAGCAGACCGCCGATGCCTTTAACCACGACATGGGAATCACGAGCAGCTATTTTCCCATTGAACAATGTGACGGGCAGGCCAACTGCCAAAACGGACTATCTGATGGGCTGGACATTGACGATGATTTTGTGGAAACCACCGCTTTTTATTTTCAAACTTTAGCGGTGCCTGCCCCCCGCAACCTATCCGATCCTGCGGTGAAACTTGGCAGGCAGTTGTTCGACGAAGCCAAGTGCAGCAGTTGCCACACGCCGAAATTCCAAACGGGCAACCACGCTATTGCTGCACTATCTTATCAAACCATTTATCCCTACACCGATCTGCTGCTGCACGACATGGGCGAAGCTTTGGCCGATCAGCGCCCCGATTTCCAGGCTGATGGACAAGAATGGCGCACCCCGCCGCTGTGGGGCATTGGCCTGGCTCAAGTGGTAAACCCGAAGGCCACTTTCCTGCACGATGGCCGGGCGAGGACGCTGGAAGAGGCCATCCTCTGGCACGGCGGCGAGGCCGAGGCGTCCAGTGATTTTTATAAAAATGCGAGCAAGGAGGAGCGGGAAGCGATGTTGGCGTTTTTGAAGGCGCTGTGATTTGACCCTAAATAAAAAACATCGGGGAAGCTCAATGCCTCCCCGATGTTATATGGAAAGAAACTTTATTGGAATTGTTGGCCTTGCCTGGACTTGTCGGGCGGGGCTTTTTTACTGCCCACTCCCAACCCTTCCCGCCTCCTGCTCCAAACCCGTCTCCCGCTTCCTCGATTTCACTTTTTGGTTGCCAAAATTGTAGTTCAGGCTCATGCTGACCCGGCGGCTGTCCCAGTTGCCACGGCCTTCGGAATAGAGGCCGTTGTAGTCGGAATAGCCTTCCCAGCCTGATTCGTAGAATAGGTCGTTGGCGCTCAGGCGCACGCTAAGTTGGTCGTTGAGGAACTTGCGCTGCAGGCCAAGGTTCAGGCTCCAACTGTTTTCATACAAAAACACGCCGCCCCATACGCCAGGGCCAGAAAACCAGCCAGAAATTTCGCCTTTGAGCTTCCAGGGCAGATCGAAGGTCTGTTGGGTGTAAATGTTGTAGGTGTAAGCCTGCACGTCCACCACGCCGCCGTCGGGGTAGGTGGCCTGGTTGTCAATGTGCGAAGCGCTGAAGTTGAAATAGGCATTCCAGCCTTTGCGCACCTCAAATGGCAGGCTGGCATTGAAGCTCCAGATGGTCTGGCTGGCGAGGTTCTCCCAAGTGATATAACTGGATCTGATATCAGCCGTGTCGGGTGCGATGAGGCGGGTGATTTGGTCGGTGGTGCGGCTGTAGCCCAGTTTGAAATTGAAGCGGTAGGCGTAGGTCCAGCCTAATTCCAGGTTGTTCACGATTTCGGGGTTGAGGCGGGGATTGCCTTTTTCATAGCTCAACTCGCTGAGGCGGTTGTTGAAGGGGTTCAGCACATTGTAGTCCGGGCGGTTGATGCGGCGGCCATAGTTCAGGTTGATGCTGTGCATGGGGGCGGCCTGGTAGGTCAATCCGACATTGGGGAACCAGCTCAGGTAGTTCAAATCCACTGGTTCTTCCTCTAATTCCGGCAAAAAAGCCTGCAAATCGCCCGTAGCATCTGTCTGTTCTGCCCGCAGCCCGGCGGAGAAATTCCATTTCTGGTTGATGGGCCGCACATAGCTCAGGTAGCCGGCATACACGTTTTCGGTGTAGTCAAATCGGTTGGAAAATTCGTCGTTTTGCACCGGCACCCCGTTGATTTCATCCGAAAAAATAAAGAGGTTGTCAGAATCCACCCGGCTCAGCTTGGTACCGATGCCGAACACGCCGCCGAGCAGTTTTTCTTCAAAATCCAGTTTAAATGTGTAAATATCAATGCCCGTGGAAGTATTGAAGAGGTCAATATTTTCAGATAATAGGTTTTGTTCGGCGGCATCGTAGTAGCGGTTAGGCTGGTAGCGGTCGCCGATAGTTTCATAACTTCCATAGTCGAGGTCAATATTGAGCGTGCGCCCTTTGGCATTGTCGAAGCGGTAGTTGAGGTTGTAGGAATAATTGCTTCGGTCGTCTTTGGCGGTATTTTCAGCTATCAACACGCTGTCAATGGCTTCAGGTGCAGAGAGTTGCGACAGGGCGATGCGATTGGTGTTTTGCCGATCCACAACGTTTTCCATGCCGCTCACCAGGAAGCCGATGACGTGTTTTTTGCCCAGAAAAAAATCGGTGCCAATACGGAAATTCACGTTCTTCCATTCATTGATGTTTTTGTTCGATTCGTCCAAAAACAGCCCGTTTTGCTCACTGGTGAAATACATATCGTTGTATCCCTTGCCATCTGCACCGCCCAAGGTAGCGAATACGTTCATGAATTTATTTCGGTAATTGCCCGTGGCGGAGCCAAAAAGTTGCTCATAACGGCCCTTGCTTCCCGTCAGGTTGACGGAGCCGTTGGCGCCCAGGTTTTCGTCCTTTTTCAGGTGGATGTCAATGATGCCAGCATTGCCCTCGGCCTCATATTTTGCGCCGGGATTGGTGATGATGTCAATGCGGTCAATCTGGTCGGCGGTAAGGCTTTTGAGGTAGTTGGCGAGATCCTGGCCGCCCAGTGGGAGGCGCTTGCCGTCCACATACACCATCACGCCGGCCCTGCCGAGCACATTCACGTTGTCGTTGTTGTCAACGGTCACGCCGGGTGCCTTGCGTAAAAGCTCGATGGCATCTGAGCCGGTGGAATTGATGGTGCCTTGTACGTTGAAAACGGTGCGGTCGGGTTTTACTTCTACCATAGCCCGGTCGGCGGTGACGGTAGCCTGCACCAATTCAACGGCAGCGGGCGAGAAGGACAATTTGCCCAAATCGAGTTGTTGGCCTTTTTCCAAGGTGATACCTTCTTTTTTCAGATCGGCCATGCCGACATAGGTGGCTACCAAATAAAAATTTCCAGCGCTCAGCCCTTGCATCTGGAAGCGGCCGTTTTCATCGCTGGTCTCTACTTTTTTCAGCAGGCTATCAGCGGAATTATAAAGTGCCAGGTTGGCAAAAATGACAGCAGTGCCTTCGGCGTCCTGGAGTTCGCCTTTGATGCTGGCATTTTGGCTTTGTAAAAAAATAGAAGGGAACAATAACAGCAGGGTGTACAATGATTTCATACTGAATTTTTGTGAAAGGTGATTTTTGCGAAAAGACAGCAAATAGCAACCGGGGTGACAGTTGGAGGAATTTTTTTCGATGAAAAAGCGATCCGAAAGGACGGAAAAGGGGAAGGATACCTGGATGTTATTTAACCAAATAAAATGCTTTAGTGAAATTGGAAAAATAATATTGGCCACAACGATTTACAAAAACCTGTTAATGAATGTATTGCAAGTTCATCATTCATCATTTATAGTTCATCATTCATATAAGCTTATTGCCGATAACGGAACTTGTAAATTTTGGCCTTGCCTTCTTTGCCTTCGTTGGCGATGAACATAGTTCCATCTATATCGAAACAGATGCCTTCTGGCTGCGTGTGCAGGCTTTTATTAAGTTTTTCCAAATGGACGATTTGGCCCTGGCGGTCGAGTACGAGCAGCAGTTTGCCCTTGGAAGAGGTGACGTAAATTTCACCCGTCAGCGGGTGGACGGCAATGGCCGAGGGGCTGAACTTCATTTCGCTGTCTTCTTCGGAGAAAATTTCTTGCAGGGTTTCCAGGTGTTCCTCCCCGGTGACGTGTTCGAGGTAAAGGCGGATGTCGGGCAAGGTGAGCAAAAAGCTGGGTTTGTTGGCCATCATCAGATCGTCGAGGCTGAAGGAATAAATGGCCTTTTCGTTTGGCTTGTCTTCGGCCTCGTAAGCTTTGCCTTTGCAGCCGATAAGCAAGGAGTGGGTCGTGGGGTCATAAGCCAGGCCTTCTATGTCGTTTTCTTTGTTGAGAAAAGACTTGAATTTGTTGACTTGAAAGTCTTTGGAAGCGTAATTTTTCACTTGGTACAAAGTGCCGCTGCTTTTCACGATCCAGCAGTCGTTGCCTACCAATTCGATGCCCTCGTAGTCGCCATCGTCCCAAAAATTATATTCGTTCAAAACTTCCCCGGTCATTTTATCCAGGATAAAAATTTTACCCTCTTCATCGTTCACGGCGGCAATATGCTGGCCGTCGGCGGTCATGCTGAGGCCAGAGATTTCCTTCAGTCCTTCCGAAAGTTCAAATGTGACATTGGGTTCGTCTTTGCTATAAGGAAATGAAGGATGCAGATTTTTGTATCCAAAAGGAAGGATGGAAAAACTGGAAACAAGGGAGGCCAGCAGGAATAGTTTTGTCATTGTAAATTATTGATTTGGAAAACGGCTGCAAATTTAGTCATTGGCAAACAAACGAAACATAAGAGTAAAATCTTGCCGACCAGGGTTTTGGGCAAAAAAAAGTCGCATCAGGGTAGATGCGACCGAATAACAAATTATAATCTCATGAAAATAAACGATATGAATCTAACTAATGATTCTTGCTGATTGTTTCGTACAAGAGCAAGAAAATGAGTAGGTTGCACAACTGATAACATTTTTTAACAAAAAAACATGAAGGGCATTGCCGAAAGGCGCATCATCAAAATAAGGGGGGAAGAAAAGAGCAGTCTGGACGATTTTGTCGTGGTGGAGGAACCGCTCGAAATCAGGCTGGCTTTTGAAAAAGACGGCATCAGGCACCAGAAAAGCATCTCCGTGACCATGCGCACCCCCGGCCACGACGAGGAACTGGCCTTGGGCTTCCTGTTTACCGAGGGCATTTTACAGCATTTTTCGCAGGTGAAAAACATCTCCAAAGCCGCGGTGCGCTGGAAGGACGCCAGGGAAAACGTAGTAGTAGTCGAACTGGCCAAAGGCTTGGAATTGGATCTTAAAAGACTGGAGCGGCATTTCTACACCAGCTCTTCCTGCGGTGTGTGCGGCAAAGCCTCCATTGAAGCCGTTGAGGTTCAGGGCCGCTTCGACCTGCATGAAAACAAGCCAATTTTCCAGCAATCCATACTGCACGGGCTGCCGCAAAAACTGTTGAAAGAGCAGTCGGTTTTCGATTGCACAGGCGGTCTGCACGGGGCAGCTTTGTTCAATGCCCGTGGCAAACTGGTGATGTCCAGGGAAGACATTGGCCGGCACAATGCGCTGGACAAGCTCATCGGCGCTGCCTTTCGGCAGGGCATGTTGCCTTTGTCGGATTACTTGATCCTGGTGAGTGGCCGGGCGGGTTTTGAATTGGTACAAAAATCGGTGGTGGCGGGCATTCCATCCTTGGCGGCAGTAGGGGCGCCATCCAGTCTGGCCGTACAGTTGGCCGAAGAAGCGGGCATGACGCTGATCGGCTTCCTGCGGGATGGGCAATTCAATATTTATTGTGGCGGTGAAAGGGTGGGGGGTGATTCATTGTTTCATTGATTCATTGTTTCATGGATACTGCACACTTCCCAAAGAAAGAGGGCGGGGTAATACATCGCCGAGGTTTATTCCGATAGCTATACAGGACGATGACGTTGTGTCGAAAGGGGTTTATGATTTTTCCCTATGTTATATACCTTGTAATTTAAGTTTATTAACAGGGGGCTTGGGGGCGGAACGCCCCAAAATCTCTCTCCCCCGACGAGCTCCCGATAGCTATCGGGAAAGGCGGCGAGGAGGGGCGGAGATGTCAGAAAACTATAAATTAAAGTGTATTTAATGCGAATTAGGGGTTGACAATAGATTGAAATAGAACAGACGTAGCGATGTCCAAAGCGGATTAGGTTTGTGTTGTGAAAGCAATAGAACTAATCGCCCTGTACTACTACGTCTGCGAGTGCTATGATGGGGAACTTC